>JAABQK010000039.1 GCA_011391495.1 Hydrogenophaga sp. | reverse complement strand
GGCCCTCGCCGCGGTGCTGGGTGGCACCCTGCTGGTGCTGCGCCTGCCCTGGGCCGTGCGTGGCGCGGGCCTGCTGCTGGTGTGGCCGGCGCTGCTGTGGACGCCCCCACGCCCGGCACCGGGCGAGTTCGAGCTGCTGGCACTGGACGTGGGGCAGGGCAGTGCCGTGCTGGTGCGCACCGCGGGCCACAGCCTGCTGTACGACACCGGGCCGCGCTACAGCCCGGAGAGCGACGCCGGACAGCGGGTCATCCTGCCGCTGCTGCACGCCCTGGGCGAACGGCCGGACGCGGTGGTGGTGAGCCACCGCGACAGCGACCACGCGGGCGGCTCGGACGCGGTGCGCGCCGCGCTGCCCGATGCGCGGTGGCTGTCCTCCTTCGACGCCGATCCGGCGCAGCGCTGCGTGGCGGGGCAACGCTGGCGGTGGGACGGTGTGGACTTCGAGGTGCTGCATCCGTCGCCCGAGCTCTATGCGCCCGATGGCAGCGGGCGTTTGTCGAGCAACGCGATGTCGTGCGTGCTGCGGGTGAGCAACCCGCTCCAGAGCGCCTGGCTCGGCGGCGACCTGGACGCCGAGCGCGAAACCCGCCTGGCCCTGGCACGCCCGGACCAGCGGGCCAGCGTGCTGCTGGCACCGCACCACGGCAGCCTCACCTCCAGCAGCCCGGTGCTGCTCAACACCCTGCGTCCGAGCTGGGTGCTGGTCCAGTCGGGCTACCGCAACCGTTTCCAGCACCCGGCGCCAGCGGTGCTGGAGCGCTACCGTCAGCGCGGCATGCGCTGGGTGAACTCGCCCGACTGCGGTGCCGCCAGCTGGGCCAGCGCAGAGCCCAGCGTGGTGCGCTGCCAGCGCGATGCCGTACGGCGCTATTGGCACCACAACGGTGCGACAAACGGTGCAACGGATCGATCCATGCCGGGGGACCAGGACGGGGGTGGTTCGGGCAGCCCCACGGACTGATGGGGCCTGTCCGCAGGGTGAACGCCAGGTGGCCATTGCACCGCTTTGGGGCTGGGATGGGCCACCCTGGCCCACTCCTTGCTATGCTGTCATCAGGAGAGAAAAGCCCATGAGCCGACCGATGTTTGACGAAATGAACGCCTCGCCCACCGAGGTGCGGGCCCACTACCAGAACTACGCCAACTGGCTGGCGCAGCAACCCGAGGAGGTGATGGCTGCGCGCCGCGAGGAAGCGGAAATGATCTTCCGCCGCGTCGGCATCACCTTTGCGGTCTATGGCGCGAAGGACGAAGACGGGGCCGGCACCGAGCGGCTCATTCCCTTCGATCTGATCCCGCGCATCATCCCGGCGCACGAGTGGAGAAGCATGGAGCAGGGCCTGGTGCAGCGCGTGACCGCGCTCAACCGCTTCATCCACGACGTCTACCACGACCAGGAAATCATCAAGGCGGGTCTCATCCCGGCCGACCAGATTTTCCAGAACGCCCAGTTCCGCCCCGAGATGATGGGCGTGGACGTGCCCGGCGGCGTGTACTCGCACATCTCGGGCGTGGACATCGTGCGCGCACCGAACGCCCAGGGCGAAGGCGAGTACTACGTGCTCGAAGACAACCTGCGTGTGCCCAGCGGCGTGAGCTACATGCTGGAGGACCGCAAGATGATGATGCGGCTGTTCCCCGACCTGTTCGGCCAGAACCGTGTGGCGCCAGTGGCCCACTACCCGGACCTGCTGCTGGAGACGCTGCGCGCCGTGAGCCCGGCCACCACGGCCGAGCCCACGGTGGTGGTGCTGACACCCGGCATGTACAACAGCGCCTACTTCGAACACGCCTTCCTGGCACAGCAGATGGGTGTGGAGCTGGTCGAGGGGCAGGACCTGTTCGTGAAGGACAATTTCGTCTACATGCGCACCACCAAGGGGCCGCGCCGGGTGGACGTGATCTACCGCCGCGTGGACGACGACTTCCTCGATCCGCTGGTGTTCCGCCCCACGTCCACGCTCGGGTGTGCCGGTCTGCTGGGCGTGTACCGCAGTGGCAACGTGACCATCTGCAACGCGGTCGGCACGGGCGTGGCGGACGACAAGTCGATCTACCCCTACGTGCCCAAGATGATCGAGTTCTACCTCGGCCAGAAGCCGATCCTGAACAACGTGCCCACCTTCATGGGCCGCAACCCGGACGACCTGAAGTACATGCTCGACAACATGCACGAGCTGGTGGTGAAGGAGGTGCATGGCGCCGGTGGCTACGGCATGCTGGTCGGGCCTGCCTCCACCAAGGCCGAGGTGGAGGAGTTCCGCGCGGTGGTGCGGGCCAAGCCCGAGGGCTATATCGCCCAGCCCACCCTCAGCCTGTCCACCTGCCCCACCTATGTGGAGAGCGGCGTGGCGCCGCGCCACATCGACCTGCGGCCCTTCGTGCTGAGCGGCAAGGAGGTGCAGATGGTGCCCGGCGGCCTGACGCGCGTGGCCCTGAAAGAAGGCTCGCTGGTCGTCAACTCGTCACAGGGTGGCGGTACCAAAGACACCTGGATTCTGGAAGACTAAGGATCATCATGCTTTCACGCACCGCCGACCATTTGTTCTGGATGTCCCGCTACACCGAGCGTGCCGAAAACACCGCCCGCATGCTCGACATCAATTACCAGACCTCGCTGCTGCCGCAATCCGCTGCCGTGGCGCAGGTGGGCTGGGAAGGCCTGCTCGTCATCAGCGAGCTCATGCCCAGCTACACCGCCAAACACGGCAAGGAGATCACGCCGCGCAACGTGCTCGACTTCATGGTGCGCGACGAGTCCAACCCGTCGAGCATCTGCTCCTGCCTGCGCGCTGCACGGGAAAATGCCCGGGCCGTGCGCGGCGCGCTCACCACCGAGCTGTGGGAGACGCAGAACGCCACCTGGCTCAAACTGGCGGGGTACCTGAAGTCCAAGGACTTCGAGCGTGACCCAGGCGCCTTCTTCGAATGGGTCAAGCACCGCTCGCACCTCTCGCGCGGCGTGGCCATCGGCACGATGCTGCAGGACGAGGCCTTCCACTTCTACCGCATGGGCACCTTCCTGGAGCGTGCTGACAACACCGCGCGCCTGCTGGACGTGAAGTTCCACGCGGTGCAGAGCGATTTCTTCGGCGCGGCCAGCGAGCTCGATCAGGAATACGACTTCTACCACTGGAGCGCGATCCTGCGCTCGGTCTCCGGCTTCGAGGTCTACCGCAAGGTCTACCGCGACGTGATAACGCCCGAGCGTGTGGCCGAGCTGCTGATCCTGCGTGCCGACATGCCGCGCAGCCTGGCCGCCAGCCTGAACGAGGTGGTGAACAACCTCGCCGTGGTGGCCAACGACCATTCGGGTGAAACCATGCGCCGCGCCGGCAAGCTCAAGGCCGATCTGCAGTACGCCCGCATCGACGAAATCCTCTCCACCGGCCTGCACGCCTTCCTCACGCAGTTCCTCGACCGCGTGAACGAACTCGGTGGCCGCATCAGCCAGGACTTCCTCGTGCCGACGGTGCATTGAGGTTGCTTGCCTGCCCGCCGCCCCAGCGGCGGGCAGGTACCATGCGGTTCGCTGGGCTGACCGGGGGCTTTCCCCCCGGCCCAATCCCGGGGCTTCCGCATGAAACTCGTCATCCACCACAACACCCTTTTCCGCTACAGCCAGCCGCTGCTCTACACGGTGCAGACGCTGCACCTGTGGCCCGTCAGCAGCGCCTGCCAGACGGTGGAGTACTGGGAGATCCGCATCCCCGCCACGCTGCACCCGCAGCCCGACACCGAAGGCAACCGCGTGCACAGCTTCAGCCTGGTGGCCCGGCCCGAGCAGAACCTGCGCGAAAACAGCATCTCGGCCATGGGAACGGTGGTGACCCACGGCGTGTCCGAGTTCACCGACCCGGCGACGCTGCCGCATCCCTCGTTCTATCTGCGCTCCACACCGCTGGCCGAGCCGAACCCGCGCATGGCCCTGTGGGCCTTGCAGACCGTGCCCGGGCTGATGGCGGCGCGCGCGCGCGGCGAGCTGCCCAACACGGCGGACCTGGTGGCGCTGGCCAGTGCGGTGGCCGACAAGGTGCAGTACCGCAAGGGCAGCACCGGCGTGGAAACCACTGCGCTCGAAGCGTTTGACTGGGAGCTGGGCGTGTGCCAAGACCAGGCCCATGTGATGGTCGCGGTGTGCCGCAGCATCGGCCTGCCAGCGCGCTACGTGAGCGGCTATTTCTACGCCGCCAACGAACCCGACCTCGCCAGCCACGCCTGGGCCGATGTGTGCCTGGATCCGGCGAGCCGCCGCTGGCTCAGCCTCGACGTGACCCACCGCTGCCCCACCGATGAACGCCACATCCGCCTGGCCGCCGCCACCGACTACACCGCCTGCCTGCCCATCAAGGGCCTGCGCCGGGGTGGCGGCGAGGAAAGCATGGAGGTGGATATCCGGATCGGGCCGTGGTCCTAGGCGGACCTGGCGTGCTGTGCGGCACCAGCGATCGGGCTGCGATTTCCTGTCCGGATGCCGCCGGATGCTCGGGTGCTGCGGCGACAATCTGTCCACCATGATGCAGTTACAGGACATTCTCTTTTCGCAGGGCTTTGGCACACGCCGCATTTGCTGTGGGCTGATCCAGCAGGGGCTGGTGGCAGTCGGCGCTGAACCGGAGGTTTGCACCGATCCGGCCACCGAGCTCGAAGAAGTGGGCTTGCGCTTTCGTGTGCAGGGTGTGGACTGGCAATACCACGCCCTGGCCTACCTGATGTTGCACAAGCCGGCGGGGTACGAGTGCTCGCAAAAGCCGGGGACCTACCCCAGCATCTACACCCTGTTGCCGGGCCCCTTGCGCAACCGGGGTGGTGGGGCCGCGGCGGGCGTGCAGGCGGTCGGGCGGCTCGATCAGGACACCACGGGCTTGCTGCTGCTGTCGGATGACGGGAAGTTCATCCATCGCATGACCTCGCCACGTCATCACGTGCCCAAGGTGTACGAGGTTCGGGTCAAGCATGCACTGGACGAGCGTCAGCTCGAGCGTTTGCGGCAGGGGGTGGTGCTGGATGATGATCCGAAGCCCGTGCGGGCCGCAGCATGCCGCGCAGTGGACGGCCACCATCTGCAGCTCACCCTCACCGAAGGCAAATACCATCAGGTGAAGCGCATGGTGGCCGCCGTGGGCAACCGTGTGGAGGGCTTGCACCGGTCATCCATTGGCAGCGTCGAATTGCCCGGCGATCTGTTGCCGGGGCAGTGGCGCTGGCTGAGCAGTGCGCAGGTACGGGCACTGACCGAGAAGCTGCCGCTGGCTCCAAGCAGCTGATGCGAACGTGCGCCTGCTGCCGCTTCTGTCAGAGCAGATCGCCCTTGCGGCTGTCCAGCGGGACGAGGAATGAATTCTCCTGCCAGTCGCTGTTCATCTCGCTGCGCAGGCCACCGCTGGCGCTGTTGGGCCATGTGGACAGCGGGCTGAAGTCACTTTGACGGCTGCTGCGCTGTCGGTTCAGCGCCGTGCGCAGGTTGGTCTGCGCTGCGATGATGGCGCGCTCCTCCTGTTCGCGCTCGCGCATGCCCTGCGCGGTGAGGGACTCGCCCAGAAATTCGGCCCTGATTTCCGCGACAGCGGGAAGTGAACTCGACTGGATGACCCAGTAGGGCAGATCGCATTGGGTCAACAGCGAATGCTTGAGTGCGCGTGTGCTGCGTGGCAGCCCCGCTTGGCCTGGTACATCGACACAACCGACGACGCGTCCGTCCGACTTGCAGATCGTGAACGTGCAGTAGACGCTGCCCAGCAGGCGGTACCAGTGCATGCCCTGTTCCCGGTCGCGCGGCAGGGTGAAACGGGTCACCGGGAGCTTGATCATGATGTGATGGTCATAAAAAGCCCGGGAAAGCCAGTGCCAGATACGCGCCTCTTCGCTGTTGGCCAGTGGTCGTGTGCTCAGCGGCCAGTGCTTGGGGATGCGTCGTTGAGCGCGAGCCCGCCTGGCTGCCCACTGGCGGTGCAGCAGTGCACCCAGTGCCAGCAGCGCGGGCACCAGCACAGCGAGCAGCCATGGGTTGGTCCAGTGGGTCATATTGTGATGAATTGAATCTACTTGTATCAAAGTGTATTAAGTCTGGGGCATTCAAACGCGGTTTGTGGTTTTGTTTCACGCACCTGTCGTGAATTTGTTGGTGTTGGCCAGGGGTTTGAAGGGTTTTCCCCGGCCATCTTTCAGGCTGGGAACCCTTCTCTGGCGGGAGCAGGGTGGTACCCAACGCCTTCCAAGGGGGCTGCCGCCCGGCTGTTCGTCGGTTCGCGGCGGGCATGAGGTTTTCCCAGGCGGATCGGCCCGCGGTGGGTCCTCGCGTCCTGAGCGGCTGTTGCAGCCTGCTGTTTCAGAGAGCGATTTCGAGTCAGCGGGCGCACAGGCGGCTGGGGTGTGGGCGGGGCTGGAACGCAGCAGACGGCGGCCATGCAGGACCTTTGAGGATGAGTTACAAATTGTGCCGGCTCCAGCTGCTGGCGTACATCCCGTAAATGGGGGATTCAGGCGATGGCGTCCAGGAACTGCGCGACCGCTGCCGTGAGGGCGGCTGGCTGGTCCCGGTGCGGGCTGTGGCCGCAGTCCGGGATCTCGACCATGTGCGCATGCGGCACGGCCTGCCGGATGGCATGCAGTTGCTGAAGGCTGCCGTATTCGTCATGGACGCCCTGCACGGCGAGCAGCGGCACCTGAATGGCCCTGCACTCAGCCCGGATGTCGAAGCTGCGGAACGCCTCACTCAACCAGACATCGTTCCACTGCCAGAACGCGTTGTCCACATCGGCGTGGTACCGGGTCAGTCGCTGGCGCAGGCCGCGCCCGCCCATGTCGGCCGCATACAGTTCGCGGGCTTGCGCGATGGCGCGGATCGACACGTCTTCGACCATGACGTGCGGCGCAATGGCCACGCAGGCAGAAACCGGGTGGCGGCTGGCGTGCAGCAGGGCAATGGTGGCGCCATCGGAATGTCCGATGAGTACCGGTTTCGTCACGCCGATCCGGGCCAGCAGTGCGGGTAGAACCTGTTGGGCTTCGAGGTGCATGTAGTCCGGCTCGTGGCGGCCAACATGCCATGGGCCGTGCCAGCGCGGCTCGCCGCGCACGTCGGCCACCGGATCGGACTGCCCGTAGCCGCGCCGTGAATAGACCCAGCCCTCGCGGCCCGTGGCGGCGCACAACTCGCTGGGCCAGTGGTGACCCCGCTGGTGCCACATGGCGACGCTGCCCAGCCCCTCGTGCAGGAAGACCAGCGGGGCCAGATGGTCGGGCCCTGGAATGTGGGCGACTTCCAGACCGATGCCGTCAATGTCTATTCGGTTCATGGCTGCATTCTGGATGCTGAAAGGCAAGAAGGGTGCGAGGGGTGTGGGGAGCGGAATAGAAGCCGGCTTGAGGGTTATCGGTCCGGCGAAAGCCTGTATTCTTGCCGGCATGAATCTGCTGTTTGATTCCTTCTGGCGCGCAGTGGGCTACTGCCTGCACCCGCGTGTGATCGCGCTGTCGTTCCTGCCACTGATCCTCATGGTGGTTCTGTCCTTCGGACTGGGGTATTTTTTCTGGGACGGTGCGGTGGCCTCGGTGACCGCCTGGCTGGAAGACTACGAACTGGTGCAGGCGTTCCTGGGCTGGCTTGAGCGGCTGGGGATGGGCTCCCTGCGCACGGTCTTTGCGCCCTTGCTGGTGCTGGTGCTGGCCACCCCGCTGATCGTGTTGCTGTGCCTGCTGCTGGTGGCCATGTTCATGACGCCGGCCATGGTGGAGCTGGTCGGCCAGCGCCGCTTTCCGACGCTGGAGCGCAAGCACGGCGGCTCGCTGGTGGTCAGCGTGTTGTGGTCGCTCGGATCCACCCTGCTGGCGGTGGTGGTGCTGGTGGTGTCCATGCCGCTGTGGCTGGTGCCGCCGTTGGTGCTGATCCTGCCACCGCTGATCTGGGGCTGGCTCACTTACCGAGTGTTTGCCTTTGACGCGCTGGCCGTGCACGCCAGCAGCGAAGAGCGCAAGCACATCCTGCGCGAAAACCGCAGCAGCCTGCTGCTGATGGGCGTGTTGAGTGGCTACCTGGGCGCGGCTCCCAGCCTGTTGTGGGCCTCGGGTGCCATGTTCATTGCGCTTGCGCCGCTGCTGGTACCTGTGGCCATCTGGATCTATACCCTGGTGTTCGCCTTCGCCTCGCTCTGGTTTGCGCACTTTGCGCTCACCGCCTTGCAGCGCCTACGTGCCGCTTCGGGTGTGGAGGTGCTCGATGCCGAGCCCCGCGAAGCCACGCAGCCACCGGCGCAGCCGGACGAAGGTGTCCAACCAACGGCCTCCTTCACGCCCCACTTGCCACCGCCCGATCGATCAGGTGCTCCTTGAACACACCCACCCACGTCTCCACTTCCCCGGCTTTTGGTCTGATCATCATTGGCGACGAAATCCTCTCGGGCAAGCGGACCGACAAGCATTTGCCAAAGGTCATCGAGTTGCTCGCTGCCCGGGGCTTGTCGCTGGCCTGGGCGCGCTGCATCGGCGATGAGCGCGCGCGCATCACGGCAGCCCTGCGCGATGCCTTTCACAGCCCGGATGTGGTGTTCTCCTGCGGCGGCATTGGTGCCACACCGGACGACCACACGCGCCAATGCGCCGCAGCAGCGTTGGGGGTGGAACTGGCGCTGCACCCCCGGGCGAGGGATCTGATCGAGCAGCGCATGCGCGACCTCGCGGTCGAGCAGGGGCAGGCATTTGATCCGAACCGCCCCGACAATGTGCACCGTTACAACATGGGCGTGTTTCCGTCCGGGGCGCGCATCATCGAGAACCCTTACAACAGGATTCCGGGTTTTTCCTGTGATGGCCCTGGAGGGGGAACGGTGCATTTTGTGCCGGGCTTTCCGGTGATGGCATGGCCCATGATCGAAGCGGTGCTCGACGAGCAGTACCTCGATTGCCAGCGCCAAGGCGCCTGGATGGAGCGATCGGTGGTGGTCCTGGGGGCCATGGAGGCGGCCCTGACCCCGCTGATGGAGCGCATTGAACAGGCCCACCCGGTCAAGGTATTCAGTCTGCCGAGCGTGGACCACCCGGAATTTGGGCGCCACATCGAACTCGGCGTCAAAGGCGAGCCCATCGCCGTCAGCGCAGCGTTCGCTCAGTTGTTGGAAGGTCTGCATGATCATGGTGCACAGTTGGGCCCCGAATTGGTGCGATAAAGCGATGCGCCGTCATGGTGCATGCCAGTATTTGCACCAAAAAAGTGCTCTCTTGGTGTGGTGCCTGTTGGACCGTTCGGCTGACGGTCAAAAAGCCCGCACATCCCTTTGGGTACCGATCCGGGATGGCGCATGGGCTCGGCGATAATTCAAAGCAGGCACGCACGGCGGCCCGTGCGGCAGGCGCACCCGGGACTGCCAATGGCACAGAATCTGCTTTGTCAGACAGTCGTTTATTTTCCACTCACCCAGTACAGGAGTATTTGATGGCCAAGACCGTCGCAGACGTGATGCAAATGGTGAAAGACAACGAAGTGAAATTCGTCGACTTTCGGTTCACCGACACCCGCGGTGCACAGCAGCACACCACCGTGCCCGTGTCCCATTTCGACGAAGACAAGTTCGTTTCGGGTCATGCGTTCGATGGTTCGTCCATCGCTGGCTGGAAGGGTATCGAGGCCTCGGACATGCAGCTCATGCCCGATCCGAACACCGCCAACATCGATCCGTTCTACGAAGAAACCACGCTCATCCTGACCTGCGACGTGATCGAGCCGGCCGACGGCAAGTCCTACGACCGCGACCCCCGCTCCATCGCCAAGCGTGCCGAGGCCTACCTCAAGTCCACCGGCTTGGGCGATACGGCCTTCTTCGGACCGGAACCCGAGTTTTTCCTGTTCGACGGCGTGCGCTGGAGCACCGCTCCGGGCCACACCTTCTACGAGATCGAAGAGTACGAAGCCCCCTGGAACAAGGGCGCCAAGCTCGAAGGTGGCAACCGCGGTCACCGCCCCACCGTCAAGGGCGGCTACTTTCCCGTGCCCCCGGTCGACAGCACGCAGGACATGCGCGCCGAGATGGCCCTGATCCTCGAATCGCTGGGCATTCCGGTCGAAGTGTTCCACCACGAAGTGGCGGGCGCTGGCCAGAACGAAATCGGTACCCGTTTCAGCACCCTGGTGCAGCGCGCCGACTGGACCATCCTGCAAAAGTACGTGGTGCACAACGTGGCCAACGCCTATGGCAAGACGGCAACTTTCATGCCCAAGCCTTACGCTGGTGACAACGGCTCCGGCATGCACGTGCACCAGTCGGTGTGGAAAGACGGCAAGAACCTGTTCGCCGGTGACGGCTATGCCGGCCTGAGCGAGTTCGCCCTGTACTACATCGGCGGCATCATCAAGCACGCCCGTGCCCTGAACGCCATCACCAACCCCGGAACCAACAGCTACCGCCGTCTGGTGCCGCACTTCGAAGCCCCGGTCAAGCTGGCCTACTCGGCCAAGAACCGTTCGGCCTCGATCCGCATTCCGTACGTGGCCAACCCCAAAGGTCGTCGCGTGGAAGCCCGCTTCCCCGATCCTCTGATGAACCCCTACCTGGGCTTCTCGGCATTGCTCATGGCCGGCCTGGATGGCGTGGAAAACAAGATCCACCCCGGCGAAGCCGCCACCAAAGACCTGTACCACCTGCCGCCGGAAGAAGACAAGTTGGTGCCGACGGTTTGCCACAGCCTCGACCAGGCACTGGAGCACCTGGACAAGGACCGCGCTTTCCTGACCAAGGGCGGCGTGTTCACCGATTCCATGCTCGACGCCTACATCGAACTGAAGATGGGCGAAGTCAACCGCGGCCGCATCGAAGTGGCGCCGGTCGAGTACGACATGTACTACAGCCTGTGAGGGTGGGCCCGGAGCAAGCCGGGCCGCTCCCACCAGACCTGCGGCTGGGCAGTGGGTCAAATACAAAAAGGGACGGCATTCGCCGTCCCTTTTTTGCATGTTGTGCAGCGGATTCACAACCCTGCAGCGGGGGGCGCGGCACTTTCACGGGGGTTTTGGGTCATACTGAAATCCGTCAGCAGACGCCTGTCCGCTGGTTCACTGCAACGAGCATCTGGAGTTTTCGTGTACCTGACCCTGAAGTCTTTTCAATCGTTTCGATGGCTGGCTGCCGCTGCGGCAGGGTTGTGTGTGGTGCACGGGCAGGCGCTGGCGCAGGAGCGCATCTACCGCTGCCCGGGGAAGCCGGTGGAGTACATCAACAACGCCGAACTCGCCAAGAGCAGGGGATGCACCCTGATGGAAGGTGGCAACATCACCATCGTGCAGGGCACCGCCCCCCAGGGCAACACGGCAACCCGGCCGGCAGGCGGTCCACGCCCTGCGAGTTCAACGCCTTCCACGCGCAGCAGCGGAGAACGCATCGACTCGGCGGACCAGCGCGCCCGCGACAGCGATGCCCGGGCCATTCTGGAGGCCGAACTGCGCAAGGCCGAGGAGCGTCTGGCGCAGGCACAGAAAGACTACGCCAACGGCGAGCCCGAGAAGCAGGGCATCGAGTCGCGCAACCACCAGCGCTACCTGGACCGCGTGGCCGAGCTCAAGGCGGCACTCGCCCGTGCGGAAAGCGATGTGGCGGGCATTCGCCGCGAACTGGGGCGTTTCAATGGCGGGGCGAATCCGGCAGGAACTGCCGCAAAATAGCAGGCTTGAAAAAGCCCACATCCCCCCTCTCGAGCCTCCCCGAAAAGGCAGGCGCTGCCATCCCCAGTGCGGATCCCGGCGCGGCACCGCCGACACAGCGATTTCAGTCCCTGGACCTGCTGGCCACCCTGGTCGCGGTGGTGGGCTCCAGTGGCGAGGTGTTGTTTGCCAATGCTGCGCTGGAGGATGCGCTGGGCATGTCACGGCGCAGCATCACCGGGGCGCTGCTGCAGGACTGCTTCACCGAGCCCTTGTTGCTGCAAAACGCGCTCAACGGCGCCAGCGGCAACGAATTCGCAGCCTTGCGGTACGACGCCTGGCTCCGGCGAAGCTCCCATGAGCCCCTGCCGGTGCACGTGGTGGTGGCGCAGACCGAAACACCCGGGGAAGTGATCGTGGAGTTGCTGCCGCTGGAGCAGCAGACGCGCCAGGAGCGCGAAGAGCGCCTGATCGATCAGGCACAGGCCAACAAAGAGCTCATCCGCAACCTGGCGCACGAGATCAAGAATCCGCTCGGTGGCATTCGCGGGGCTGCGCAGCTCCTGCAAATGGAGCTGGAATCCAAAGAACTGATCGAGTACACGCAGGTCATCATCCACGAGGCGGACCGCCTGCAGTCGCTGGTGGATCGCCTGCTGGCGCCGCACCGCCGCCCCCATGTGGTCGGTGACGTGAACATCCACGAGGTGTGCGAGAGGGTACGCTCGCTCATCCTGGCGGAGTTTCCGAAAGGCCTGCGTGTGGTGCGCGACTACGACAGCTCCCTTCCCGAGTTTCGCGGCGACCGTGAGCAACTCATCCAGGCGGTGCTCAACATCGCGCACAACGCGGCCCAGGCGCTGGCCGATCGCATCGCGTCGGGCGATGCCGAGATCATCTTCAAGACCCGCGTTGGCCGGCAGGTGACGTTTGGCAAGCAGCGTTACCGGCTGGCACTGGAATTGCATGTGATCGACAACGGGCCTGGGGTTCCAGACTCGATCAAGGATCGCATCTTCTTTCCGCTGGTGTCGGGACGCGATGGCGGATCTGGCCTGGGGCTTACGCTGGCGCAGACTTTTGTCCAGCAGCACCACGGTCTGATCGAGTGTGAAAGCGCACCGGGTTACACGGATTTCAAGATCCTGATTCCGTTGCCATGACGCCGACAACCAACGCACCTCGCTGACGAAGGGAAGACAGACACATGAAGCCGATCTGGATAGTGGATGACGATCAATCGATCCGCTTCGTGTTGGAGAAAGCGCTGCTGCGCGAGAACCTGCCCACGCGCAGTTTCACCAACCCGCAGGAAGTGCTCAAGGCACTCGCGGACACCCCTGAGAGCGAAGGTCCGCAGATTCTGGTGAGCGACATCCGCATGCCGGGCGGTTCGGGGCTGGACCTGCTCGAGAAGGTGAAGGAAAAGCTGCCCGGTCTGCCGGTCATCATCATGACGGCGTTTTCCGACCTGGACAGCGCGGTCTCGGCCTTCCAGGGTGGTGCCTTCGAGTACCTGCCCAAGCCGTTCGACCTGCCGAAAGCGGTGGAGCTGATCCACCGGGCGGTGGAGGAAAGCCAGCGCGAAGAGGTGGCTGAAGAGCGCATGACAGCGGCGCCCGAGATGCTGGGCCAGGCGCCGGCCATGCAGGACGTGTTCCGCGCCATCGGTCGCCTCAGTCAGAGCCAGGTCACGGTGCTGATCACCGGCGAATCCGGTTCGGGCAAGGAGCTGGTGGCGCGCGCGTTGCACAAGCACTCACCGCGTTCGGGTGGTCCCTTCGTGGCCATCAACACCGCAGCCATTCCGAAAGACCTGCTGGAGTCCGAGCTGTTCGGCCACGAGCGTGGAGCCTTCACCGGCGCGCAGACCATGCGCCGCGGCCGCTTTGAGCAGGCCGATGGTGGCACGCTGTTCCTGGACGAAATCGGCGACATGCCGTTTGACCTGCAGACGCGGCTGCTGCGCGTGCTGTCCGACGGACATTTCTACCGCGTCGGCGGGCACAGCGCGGTGCGCGCCAATGTGCGGGTGATCGCGGCTACGCACCAGAACCTGGAGCAGCGCGTCAAGGAAGGCGTGTTCCGCGAGGATTTGTTCCACCGGCTCAACGTGATCCGCCTGCGCTTGCCGGCCTTGCGCGAGCGCCGTGAAGACGTGCCCATGCTCACGCGCTTCTTCCTGCAGCAAAGCGCCAAGCAGCTGGGCGTGGAGCCCAAGCGCATTTCCGAAGCTGCACTGCGCCTGCTCGGCACCTTTGACTTCCCGGGCAATGTGCGGCAGCTGGAAAACGTCTGTCACTGGCTCACGGTCATGGCGCCGGCCCAGGTCATCGAAGTCAAGGATCTGCCGCCCGAGGTGCTGGCCATGGCGGGCGAAGCGGCGCCTGGTGCCCCAGCGGCGATGCCGTCGGTGCTGCCTGCGACCAGCCCGGTGCCGCCGCATCACGAGGCCGAGGCTGCCGCGTTGCGTGCACCCGAGCCCCTGGCGCCGGTGGGAGCACTGGCGCCGGCGGCCCAGCCGTCTGAAGCATCGCCTGGCGTTTCTGGGCTTGCCTGGGAAGCCGGTTTGCGGGCGGAGGCGCTCGCCCTGCTGGAGGAGGGACGCACCGACGTGTGGGATGCGCTGACCCACCGGTTCGAGACCTGCCTGATCCAGACGGCGCTGGCCAACACACGCGGCCGGCGTATCGAGGCGGCTCAAAAACTCGGCATCGGCCGCAACACCATCACACGCAAGATCCAGGAACTGAACCTCGAGTAGTCGGCAAGCACCCCTGCAGCGCTTCGCGCGACCCCCTTCAGGGAGGCAACGCGATGCAGCCCGGCAAAGGCTCTGCCGCGTTGCCGGTGCGGAGTTTCTCGCTGCTAGCCTGGATCAGTCCAGCGTGAGCACCACCGGCGCGTGATCGCTGGGTCGTTCGTTCTTGCGGGGTGTCTTGTCCACGACGCAGGCCAAGGCCCTGGCCTTGAGCGCGTCGGTGATCAGGATGTGGTCGATCCGCATGCCTCGGTTGCGTCGGAAGGCGAAGTCGCGGTAGTCCCACCAGCTGTAGTTTTTCTCGGGCTGATCGAAGAGCCGCACGGCATCGTGCAGACCCAGACCCACGATCGCCTGCAGGTGCGTGCGCTCTTCGGTGGTGCAGTGGATCGTTTCGCGCAGGCCCTCCGGGTCCCACACGTCGAGGTCGTCGAAGGTGATGTTGTAGTCGCCCATCAGCACCAGCTGCGGGTGCGACGCCATCTCGGCGCGCACCCATTCGCGCAGGGCTTCGAGCCAGCGCATCTTGTAGGCGAACTTGTCGCTGCCCGGTTCCTGCCCGTTGGGGAAGTAGGCGCCGATCACGCGCACGCCGTCGATGGTGGCGCACAGCACGCGCGACTGCTCGTCTTCAAAGCCGGGGATGTTCTTGACGACGTCGGTGGCGGGCGCCTTGCTCAGCAGAGCCACGCCGTTGTAAGTCTTCTGCCCGAACCATTGGGCCTGGTAGCCGATGTCGGTGAAGGCCTGCACAGGGAACTTGTCGTCGGTGAGCTTGAGTTCCTGCAGGGCCAGCACGTCCACAGGATTCGCGGCCAGCCAGTCCAGCACCTGGGGCAGTCGCACGTTGAGCGAGTTGATGTTCCAGGTGGCGAGTTGCATGGCTTCAGGCGGTGCGGGTGTAGGTGACAAAGGCAAACGGCAGGCCACTGGTGGCCAGATGGCTCTCGCGTGCGGTTTCGCGCCATTCGGGGCCGAGTGTGGGGGCGAAGGCATCGCCCTCGAAATCGCGCGCAATTTCGGTGACCACGACCGTACTGGCCAGCGGCAGGGCCAGGGCGTAGATCTGGGCGCCACCGATCACCCAGGCGTTGCTGCCCGCGGGGCAGAGATCGCGCGCGGCTTCGAGTGAGTTCGCCCGCGCGGCGCCTTCGGCGGCCCAGTCCGCATCTCGCGTGACCACGATGTTGAGGCGACCCGGCAGAGGGCGGAATTTCGCCGGCAGCGAATCCCAGGTCTTTCGGCCCATGATGACCGGGCAACCGAGCGTGGTGCGCTTGAAGTGCGCCAAGTCCTCCGGCAGGTGCCAGGGCAGGGTGTTGCCCTTGCCGATCACGCCATTGGTGGCGCGGGCGTAGATGAGGTGCAGTTTCGCTGAGGCGGTCATGCGGGTATTGTGGTTCAGGCGGTGGGCTTTCGTGGTGGCCAGAGCACGCTCGCAATGGCCACCATCACAAAGCCCATGGCCAGCCAGTCCTGCCAGTTCGGCACCTCGCCCACGATGGCCGTGGCGCTGATCGTGCCCACCAGCGGAATCGCCATGACGCTCATGGCGCTGGTGGCGGGCGGCAGGTCGCGCGCCATGCCGAACCAGATCAGCTGCGCGAATCCGTAGTTGATGAGCACACCGTAGGCCAGACTGATCCACATCGTGGGCGAGAAGTCCGTGGGATCGGGCAGGGGCTCCAGGGAGAGGGCCAGGGCCCACAGCACGACACTGCCGAGCAGGAGCATCCAGACGGTGACCACGAGCGGCGAGAGTGTGAGGTGCGCACGGCGGAACATCAACGTGCCCAGCGCCCAGGAGATGGCTGCGCCCAGCATCCAGGCCACGCCTGCAGGGCGCCCGGTCAGGCGCTGCAGCTCGTGCCACAGCAGCAAGGCGATCGCGATCGACACGCAGACCACCGCCAGCCGCACCCGGGGCGTGAGGCGTTCGCCGAAGAAGGCCGCACCGATCAGCACCGTGAAGATGGGCATGGTGAAGCCGAGGATGGCGGCACGGCCCGAGGCGAGCTCCTGCACGCCGAAGATGGACAGCGTGTGCCAGCCCAGCACGTTGGGCAGGCCGAGCGTCGCAATTGCCAGCCATTCACGCCCGACGGGGCGCATGCGCTCGCCTTTGGCTGCCACGTACACGAACAGCCAGGCCGCTCCCAGCAGCATGGTGCTGGCGCGGAAATACAGCGGGCTCAGCTGCTGCAGGGAGAGCTTCATCATGGGCCAGTTGACGCCCCACATGAGTGTGAGGGCCAGCAGCGCCCAGAGTTGGCGGCGGGTGATCACCGGTCTCGTGACCTTAGACGGCGACTGGAGCTTTGATCGCCGGGTGACACTCGTAGCCGAGCACCTCGAAGTCCTCGTAGGCGTAGTCGAAGATCGAAGCCGGCTTGCGCTTGATGTGCAGCGTGGGGTAGGCAAACGGTGTGCGGCCGAGCTGCAGCTCCACCTGCTCGTGGTGGTTGCTGTAGATGTGGCAGTCGCCGCCGGTCCAGATGAAGTCGCCCACGTCCAGATCGCATTGCTCCGCCACCATGTGGGTGAGCAGGGCGTAGCTGGCGATGTTGAAGGGCACACCGAGGAAGATGTCGGCGCTGCGCTGGTACAGCTGGCAGCTGAGCTTGCCGCGCTCACCCGGGGCTTTCGGCGGCGCGACGTAAAACTGGAAAAACGCGTGGCAGGGCATCAGGGCCATCCTGGAAAGCTCGGCCACGTTCCAGGCACTCACGATGATGCGTCGCGAGTCCGGATTGGTTTTCAAGGTCTGGATCACCTCGGCCATCTGGTCGATGTGGCCGCCGTCGGGCGTGGGCCAGCTGCGCCACTGAACGCCGTAGACAGGACCGAGGTCACCATCGGCGCGCGCCCACTCGTCCCAGATGGTGCAGCCGCGCTCCTGCAGCCACTTCACGTTGCTGTCACCGCGCAGGAACCACAGCAACTCGACGATGATGGCTTTGAGGAACACCTTCTTGGTGGTGACCAGCGGGAAGCCTTCGTTCAGGTCGAAGCGCATCTGGTGGCCGAACACACTCTTCGTCCCGGTGCCGGTGCGGTCGCCTTTTTCCACGCCGGTGGTGAACACATGGCGCATGAAATCTTCGTATTGGGAACGGATGGGGCGATCTGGACGGCTGTCGGTCATGGTCGGGGCTGCTGTGTGTCCGGGAAATGCAAAGACAGATTGTGCACGGTCCGGTCAGGCCGGGTGCTGGACCGCGGCGCGGCGCGGGGCTAGGATGGCTGTCTAGGGAGCGCAAGCCGGAGGCACTCATGAAAGCACTCATCTTCTACACCAATCCCCAATCCCGAGGCCGCATCGTGCACTGGATGCTGGAGGAGCTGGGCGAGCCCTACACCACGGTCTGGCTGGCCTACGGTCCGGAAATGAAGTCGGATGCCTACCGCAAGGTGAATCCCATGGGGAAGGTGCCGGCACTGCAACACGGCACGGCTGTGGTGACCGAAGCAGCGGCCATTTGTGCCTACCTGGCAGACGGGTTTCCGGACAAAGGGCTTGCCCCACCGCCTGGGCATCCTGACCGGGCACCGTACTACCGCTGGCTGTTTTTTGCTGCTGGACCGCTGGAGATGGCGGTCACGGCCCGCAGCCTGGGCTGGCAGGTGCCCGAGGGGCGCAGCGCCATGGTGGGTTTTGGCAGCCATGCCGAAACCATGGACGCTCTGGAGAGCGCCCTGAAACCCGGTCCCTGGATCTGCGGCGACCGCTTCACCGCAGCGGATGTGTACGTGGGCTCCAGCCTGGGCTGGGGCCTGATGTTTGGCACGATCGAGAAACGGCCGGTCTTCGAGGCATATGTGAAGCGCTTTTCGGCCCGCCCCGCTGCCGTGCGGGCCGATATGATCAACGAGGAACAACTGAGCCGGCAGAACCCGCCGAACGGCTGACCCGCTCCGGTGAAACGCCTTCAGGAGCGCGGCTTCTGCGCCATGCGGTTCAGCTCGGGCGAGGGCGAGGTAACCCCGGGATCGAACGGATGCTGCTGCAGGCCGAACGTTTCCTGGATGCGGCGGACATAGCCCTGCGTTTCCTTGTAGGGTGGCACGCCACGGTAGCGCTCCACGGCTCCCTCCCCGGCGTTGTACGCGGCGGCGACCAGCGGCACTTCGCCCTTGAAGTAGGCCAGCAGCCAGCGCAGGTAAGACAGCCCGCCGCGAATGTTCTGTTCCGGATCGAAGGGCTTCTTCACGCGAAAGCGTGCCGCCGTCTCGGGGATCAGTTGCATCAGTCCCTGCGCATTCTTGTGCGACACGGCAAGGGGATCGAAGTTGGATTCGGCACGGATGATGGCGTAGGCGAGGCCGGGATGGATGCCGTACTCGGGAGCCAGCCGGTGCACGATGGCCATGATCTGCTTCTTCTGCGCACTGTCGATCAGCGTCTTGTAGCGGTTGTTGTCTTCTTCCAGCGCTGCTTTGGCTGCGGCGAGCGCGGCGGCAGTTTGCTCTTTGGTCAAGCGCTGGGCCTCGGCGGCTTCGGCCTGCACGATACAGGGCGGTTTGGCAGATGCGCTGCCCACCAACGGCAGCATGTTCCGCGAAGCTTCGTGGCCTTGCCGGGAGGCCTGCTGGAAGTAGTAGGCGGCAAAAGCGTCGTTGCGTTCCACACCGCGGCCGTTGGTGTAGATCCAGCCTAGGTTGTAACGTGCCGGCGCGTCGCCAGCGAGCGCGGCCTTGCAATAGAGGGTCAGGGCGGTGTCGATGTCTCGCACCACGCCTTCGCCGTGCTCCAGTGCGCGGGCTTGCTCGCGCCAG
>JAABQK010000038.1 GCA_011391495.1 Hydrogenophaga sp. | reverse complement strand
CCTACCAGTCGCTGGAGAGCGCCACACCGCTGGTGCTGCTGATCGTATCGGTGGGCGTTCATTTCGCCATGACCGGCCTGGGTCTGGTGTTCTTCGGTGCGGAGGGCTTCCGCAACCCGGCGTTCTGGGACTTGCGCCTCAACATCGGCCCGGTCATGCTGTCAGGTCAGGCCATCATCACCGCGCTGGCCACCATCGCGCTGATCGTGTTGCTGTGGCTGTACTTCGAGCGCTCGCTGCGTGGCAAGGCACTGCGCGCCACCGCCGTCAACCGCACCGGCGCACGCCTGATGGGCATTTCGTCCCAGGCCTCGGGCCAGCTCACCTTCACCATGGCGGCCTTCATCGGCGCTCTGTCGGGCCTGCTCATCGGCCCGACCACCACCGTTTTCTACGACTCGGGCTTCCTCATCGGTCTGAAGGGCTTCGTTGCCGCCGTGGCCGCCGGCCTGGCCAGCTACCCCGGGGCGCTCGTCGCTGCGCTGTTCGTGGGCGTGATCGAAGCCTTCGGTTCCTTCTGGGCCAGCGCCTTCAAGGAGGTGATCGTGTTCACGCTCATCCTGCCGGTGCTGCTGGTCCGCTCTCTGCGCAGCGGCCACTCTGACGAAGAACACTGAGATGAAGAACCTTCAAAACATGGGGCTGCTGGTGCTGGCTCTGGCCATTCCGCTGATCGCGGTCTTGCCCCTGCCCGACTTCTGGATCACCCAGCTCAACTACATCGGCATGTACAGCATGACGGTGCTGGGCCTGGTGCTGCTCACCGGCGTGGGCGGACTCACCTCGTTTGGCCAGGCGGCGTTCGTGGGCATCGGCGCCTACACCACCGCCTGGCTCACGCTCAACACGGGCATGTCCCCCTGGCTCACGCTGTTCGTGGGCATGGGTCTCACCGCCGGCAGCGCTTTGCTGGTGGGCCTGATCACCCTGCGCATGTCGGGCCACTACCTGCCGCTGGCCACGATCGCATGGGGCCTGTCGCTGTACTACCTCATGGGCAACCTGGACGCACTGGGCAAGTACGACGGCCTGCTGGGCATCCGGAGCCTGAGCATGGGCGACTTCGACATCGGCCAGGGGCGCCCCTTCTTTGTGCTCACCTGGGTGCTGCTGCTGGCTTTCGCCGCGGCGCTGCTGCACCTGCTGGACTCGCGGGCCGGTCGCGCCATCCGCTCGCTCAAGGGTGGCTCGCAAATGGCCGAGGCCATGGGTATCAGCACCTTCCGTTACAAGGTAACGATCTTTGTGCTGGCCGCGCTGTTCGCCTCGGTGGCGGGCTGGCTGCTGGCGCACTTCCAGCGCACGGTCAACCCCTCGGCCTTTGGCCTGAAGATGGGCATTGAATACCTGTTCATGGCGGTGGTCGGCGGCGTGGGGCATGTGTGGGGTGCCATCGTGGGCGCCGGTCTCATCCGCGTGCTGGAAGACCAGCTGCAGGTGCTGCTGCCCCGCCTGATGGGCACCAGCGGCAGCTACGAGGTGATCGTGTTTGGCATTGCACTGGTGATGGTGCTCAAGTACCTGCCCGACGGCCTGTGGTCGCTGGTGGGGCGCCACCTGCCAAGGCGCTCGCGTGCGGTGGACTGGCAGCACGCTGCCCCCCTGCCCGAACGCGACAAGCCCGAAGCCGGCGCGCTGGTGCTCGACGTGCGCAAGGCCCGCATGCAGTTCGGCGGCCTGGTGGCGGTGAACGACATCAGCTTCCAGATCCACGCCGGGCAGATCGTCGGCCTGATCGGCCCGAACGGCGCCGGCAAGTCCACCACATTCAACCTGATCACGGGCGTGCTGCCGGCCACCAGTGGCGAGGTGGTCTACCGCGGGGCAACCATCAGCGGCCTGAACTCGCGCGACATCGCCCGCAAGGGCATGGCGCGCACCTTCCAGCACGTGAAGATGATCCCGGACATGACCGTGCTGGAAAACGTGGCCCTGGGCACCCACACGCGCGGCCGCAAGGGCGTGCTCTCGGCCATGCTGCGCGCCAACCGCACCGAAGAACGGCAGCTGTTCCGCGAGGCGCAGCGCCAGTTGGAGCGCATCGGCATGGGCGAGTACCTGCACGAGCAGGCAGGCAACCTGGCCATGGGCCCACAACGGCTGATGGAAATTGCCCGTGCGCTCTGCGCCGACCCGGCCCTGCTGCTGCTCGACGAGCCTGCCGCCGGCCTGCGCCACCAGGAAAAGCAGGCCCTGGCCGGCGTGCTGCGCCAGCTGAAGCTGGAGGGCATGAGCATCCTGCTGGTGGAACACGACATGGACCTGGTCATGCAGATCTGCGACCACCTGGTGGTGATGGAGTTCGGCACCCTGCTCACGCAGGGGCCACCAGCCCAGATCCAGCAAGACCCCAAAGTGCGTGCCGCCTACCTCGGCACCGACCATTGAAGGCACGAACATGAGCACCCCCCTTCTCCAGCTCAAAGGCCTGCGTGCCGGCTATGGCCGCGCCGAGGTGCTGCACGGCATCGATCTGCACGCCGACCGAGGCGGCGTCATCACCGTCATCGGGCCCAATGGCGCCGGCAAATCGACCCTGCTCAACACCGTCATGGGCATCCTGCCCGGCAAGGGAACGATCGAATTCCGCGGCCAGGACATCAGCACCCTGACGCTCGAAGAGCGCGTGATGAACGGCATGGCCCTGGTGCCGGAAAAACGCGAGCTGTTCAGCACCATGCCGGTGGAGGACAACCTGCTGCTCGGCGGCTTTCGCCAGATGCGCCTGGGCAACGCGCAGTGGCGCAGCCGGCTGGACGACGTCTACGCCATCTTCCCGCGCCTGCAGGAGCGCCGCACCCAGCTCGCCGGCACCCTCTCGGGCGGCGAGCGCCAGATGCTGGCCGTGGGCCGCGCGCTCATGTCGGGGCCCGACCTGCTGATGCTCGACGAACCCAGCCTGGGCCTGGCGCCGCTGATCGTGCGCGAGATCTTTTCCATCATCGAGCGCCTGCGCCAGACCGGCGTGACCATCGTGCTGGTGGAGCAGAACGCACGCGCCGCACTGCAGGTGGCCGACCACGGCTACGTGCTCGAAATGGGCGAGGTGAGCGCACAAGGCCCGGCCGGCGAACTGGCCAACGATCCACGCGTGATCGAGACCTATCTGGGCACACAGGCCCCCAAACCCACCGCCACGGCCGCTCCATGAACCACTACCAGCCCAACGCCGCGGACAGCGGCTTCATCCTGTTCGACGTGCTTCAGGCCCCGGGCACCCTGGCCGGACTGCCCGCACTGGCCGACAACGCGGACCCCGACCTGATGCACCAGGTGCTGGAGGAGGCGGGCAAGTTCGTGGCCGAGGTGGTGGCGCCGCTCAACCGCGAAGGCGACGAGACCGGCGCACAGTGGAAGGCCGGCAGCGTGACCATGCCGCCCGGCTTTCGCGACGCCTACCAGGCGTTCTGGCAGGCGGGTTGGCCGGCGCTGGCCAGTGCCAGCGAAGACGGCGGCCAGGGCCTGCCCGCCGTTCTGGAAGCCATGCTCTACGAAATGCTGAGCGCCGCCAACCACGGCTGGACCATGGCGCCCGGCCTGCTGCATGGCGCCTACGAGTGCATCAAGCACCACGCCAGCGACGAGCTGAAAGCACGCTATCTCGCGAAGGTGGCCACCGGCGAATGGCTGGCCACGATGTGCCTGACCGAGCCGCACGCCGGTTCCGACCTGGGCCTGGCCCGCACCAGGGCCGTGCCCCTGCCGGACGACCCGGAGGGCCGCTACGCGCTCTCTGGCACCAAGATCTTCATCTCGGGAGGCGAGCACGACCTGACCGACAACATCGTGCACCTGGTCCTCGCGCGACTGCCCGACAGCCCACCCGGCCCGAAAGGCCTGTCTCTGTTCCTGATTCCCAAGTTCTACGAAGACGGCAGCCGCAGCGCCGTGGTGTGCGAGCGCATCGAAGAAAAGATGGGCCTGCACGGCAGCCCCACCTGCGTGATGCGCTTCGACGAAGCCGCCGCGTGGATCGTCGGCGAACCCGGCAAGGGTCTGAACGCCATGTTCGTGATGATGAACGCCGCGCGCCTGCACGTGGGCCTGCAGGGCATCGGCCTGCTCGACGCCGCCTGGCAGAAGGCCGACGCCTATGCCCGGGAACGGCGCCAGATGCGCGCGCCCGGCAGCACAGCCAAAGCCGGCGAAGCCGACCTGATCGAGCAGCACCCGGCCATGCGCCGCATTCTGGATGCACAGCGGTCCTGGATCGACGCCGGGCGCGTGATCGCCTACCGCACCGCGCTGGAACTCGACGTCATCAAACACCACCCGGATGCGACACGCCGGGAAGCCGCTGCACGCTGGTGCAGCCTGGTCACACCGGTGCTCAAGTCGGCGTGGACCGATCAGGCCTTCACCGGCGGCAGTGCCTGCCTGCAGGTGTTCGGGGGCCACGGCTATGTCCGCGAATGGGGCATCGAGCAGCACGTGCGCGACGCGCGCGTGGCGATGATCTACGAAGGCACCAACGAGATCCAGGCGATCGACCTGCTGCTGCGCAAGGTGTTGCCCGACGGTGGTGCGGCACTGCAGGCCCTGCTGGCCGAGCTGGCGGGCGAACTGGACGGGAGCCCTCAGGGGCAGCGCACCCGGCAGGCGCTGACCCGGTTCGCACAGTTCACCGGCGAACGGCTGCTGGGCCGCACGCGCAGCCCGGGGGCGTCGCCCGAGCTGCCCTTCTGGCTGGCCGACGACTTCCTGCGAGCGCTCGCCATGCTGCTCATGGCCTGGGCCTGGTCGCGCATCGGCGCCGCGCCAGGGGCGGAGGCCGCGCGCTGGACGGTGGCGCAGACAGGCTTCTGGCGCTGGGTCTGGCCCGAGTTCGACTTGCGCATGGCGATGCTGGACGCCAGCCTGGAGCAGGCCTGAGGCCGTCACCGACCGCACCACCGCTATGCTTGTCGTCCATGTCTGATCTCTCTGTCGCCAACAGCATGCGGCGCCCGCGGGCACCGCGCAAGCCCGCCTCTCCGGCCCCGGCGCCGGATGCCACCCCGTCGCCCGCCGCCCCTTCCGGCGGCGCCGGGCTCGACACCGCCTACCTGGAAACGCTGCTCGGCTACAACGCACGCCGTGCCGCGCTGTCGGTGATCGCGGTTTTCCTGCGCCGCATGGAGCCGTTTGACCTGCGGCCGGTGGATTTTTCCGTGCTCACGCTCATTGCGCACAACCCGGGGGTCACCTCGCGCCAGCTCTGTGCGGCGCTGGACATCCTGCCGCCCAACCTGGTGGGCATGGTGAAGAACCTGCAAAAGCGCGGCCTCATCGTGCGCAAGCCGCACCCCACGGATCGCCGTGCCCAGGGTCTGCACCTGTCGGCTGGTGGCAAACGCCTGCAGCGCGAAGCCCAGTCCACCGCCACTGAGCTGGAACATGACGTCTCCAGCGCCCTGACGCCGAACGAACTCGCCACCCTCAACGCCCTGCTGCGCAAGGTCTACCAGCGTTGAAACGGCGCCCGGGACAGCGCTGCCGGCGCCTTCCCGGAGGCTGCCTCCCTCCGGGTAAATCCCGAGCGTTGGCCTCGTGCGCCCATTGCATGATGACGTGAAGCTAGCAAACTGCTAGCGGCTTCCCGGTCACGGCGGTGGGCCTTCCTGGTCGCTGCACAACAGAACAAACCAGGAGAGAACGCATGGGTGCCAAAGACAACGCTGCCGTGATCCAGCTCTTCGACCTGCTGGAGTCGCGTTACGCCATGCGGGTCATCTGGGCACTCAGCGACGGCCATCCGCAGACCTTTCGCCTGCTGCAGGACAGTGTGGGCGGTGTCACGCCCAATACGCTCAACACCCGCCTCAAGGAACTGCGAGCCGCCCGGCTGGTGGACCACGGCGGCGATGGCTACCGGCTCACGCACCAGGGCGCCGACCTGGCGCGCCGCATGACCGATGTGCAGCTGTTCGCCAACCGGTGGGCACAGCAACTGGCCCGCTCGACCGCCGCTGCGGGATCCACCGCGGCTCCTGCGCACCCGCCCGCGCACTGAATCGGCGCAGGCAGAACCCCTCAGCCCTCTCAGCCCTTCAGGCCGCCGGGCTGTCCACCACCGTCTGGCGCTGCTCGCCCAGGCCCCTGCCGCCGAGCCGGATCACATCGCCTGCTTTCAGGTAGACCGGTGGCTTGCTGCCCATGCCCACGCCAGGCGGCGTGCCGGTGGGAATCACGTCACCCGGCATCAGCGCCATGAAGCGGCTCAGGTAGCTGACGATCGTCGCCACGCCAAAGATCATGGTCCGGGTGTTGCCGGTCTGGCGGCGCTGGCCGTTCACGTCCAGCCACAGGTCCACGTCCTGCGGATCGCCCAGCTCGTCGGGCGTCACCAGCCAGGGCCCGATGGGGCAGTGCGTCGGGTAGCTCTTGCCCTTCACCCACTGGCCTTCGTATTCCATCTGGTACGCGCGCTCGGACACGTCGTTCACGAGGCAGAAACCGGCCACGTGCTGAAGGGCATCGTGCTCGCTCACATGGAAGGCCCGCTGCCCGATCACGATGCCCAGCTCCACCTCCCAGTCCAGCTTCTGAGCGCCTGGCGGCAGCCACACGTCGTCGTTCGGGCCGCTGATGGCCGCAACGTGCTTGTTGAACACGATCGGCTGCCCTGGTGCTTTCAGGCCGGCCTCCGCCGCGTGGTCGGCGTAGTTCAGGCCGATCGCGATCACATTGCCCACACCGCCGACGCAAGGACCCAGCCGCGCGCCAGCCGGAACCAGCGGCAGGCTGTCCGGCGCCAGCGCGGCCAGCCGGGACATAGAATCACGCCCCAGGGTGGCCGGCCCGATGTCGGGCAGCACGCCGGAGAGGTCGCGCAGCACACCACTGGCGTCGATCAGACCCGGTTTTTCAGCGCCCTGGGGGCCATGGCGAAACAGTTTCATGGGCTGGATTCCGTGAAAAAAGCCCGATTGTCGCCCCTTGGCCGTCCATCCGCTGTCGCCCACTCTTGAACCGGGCGACTTTGCCTCCAGATACTGCGCACGGCAAGTTTTGCCGCCGATTTCCCGACTTTTCATCTGCCATGAGCCAAAACCAGAATCCCGCTGACAGTCCCGAGATCCACGCACCCGTGAGCCCGGAAGAAGCGCTTGCCGCTGCCGCCGTGGCCGAAGCCGACGCGCTGGCCGCCCTGACCAACGAGGTCAGCACCCTCAAGGCACAGAACGCCGACCTCGCCGAGCAGTTCCTGCGCGCCAAGGCCGAGGCCGAGAACACCCGCCGCCGCGCCGAGGACGAGATGGGCAAGGCCCGCAAGTTCGCGGTGGAAAGTTTTGCCGAGAGCCTGCTGGCCGTGGCCGACAGCCTGGAAGCGGGTCTGGGCATCCAGGAAGCCACGCGTGAACAGTTGCGCGAAGGCTCGGAAGCCACGCTCAAGCAGCTGAAAAGTGCGCTGGAGCGCCACAAGGTGCTGGAAATCGCCCCCGCCGCCGGCACGAAGTTCGATCCGCACCAGCACCAGGCCATCAGCATGGTGCCGGCCGAACAGGAGCCCAACACCGTGGTGGCCGTGCTGCAAAAAGGCTACCTGATCGCCGACCGCGTGCTGCGCCCGGCCCTGGTCACGGTGGCCGCACCCAAATAAGCGACTTCGTGGACGCACGCCGCCCTTGAAATCCGGCTGACTTATCCACACATCTTCCACATCGGGTCCACACCCTTTCAACCGTTTTTTCAACTTTCGTACCGGAGCAAACAACATGGGAAAAATCATCGGCATCGACCTGGGCACCACCAACTCGTGCGTGTCCATCATGGAAGGCAACACCACCAAGGTGATCGAGAACTCGGAAGGTGCCCGCACCACGCCGTCGATCGTGGCCTACCAGGAAGACGGTGAAGTGCTGGTCGGCGCATCGGCCAAGCGCCAGGCCGTGACCAACCCCAAGAACACGCTCTACGCGATCAAGCGCCTGATCGGCCGCAAGTTCACCGAGAAAGAAGTCCAGAAGGACATCGACCTCATGCCCTACTCCATCGTGGCCGCCGACAACGGCGACGCCTGGGTGGAAGTGCGCGGCAAGCAGATCTCGGCGCAGCAGGTGTCGGCCGACATCCTGCGCAAGATGAAGAAGACCGCCGAGGACTACCTGGGTGAGCCGGTGACCGAAGCCGTGATCACCGTGCCGGCCTACTTCAACGACGCCCAGCGCCAGGCCACCAAGGACGCCGGGCGCATTGCCGGCCTCGACGTCAAGCGCATCATCAACGAGCCCACCGCCGCGGCCCTGGCCTTCGGCCTGGACAAGCAGGAAAAGGGCGACCGCAAGATCGCCGTGTACGACCTGGGTGGCGGCACGTTTGACGTGTCCATCATCGAGATCGCCGACGTCGATGGCGAGAAGCAGTTCGAAGTGCTGTCCACCAACGGGGACACCTTCCTGGGCGGCGAAGACTTCGACCAGCGCATCATCGACTACATCGTCACCGAGTTCAAGAAAGAACAGGGCGTTGACCTGACCAAGGACGTGCTGGCCCTGCAGCGCCTGAAGGAAGCCGCCGAAAAGGCCAAGATCGAGCTCTCCAGCTCGGCCGCGACCGACCTGAACCTGCCCTACATCACGGCCGATGCCTCGGGTCCGAAGCACCTGAACATCAAGCTCACGCGCGCCAAACTCGAATCCCTGGTCGACGAGCTGATCGAGCGCACGATTGCCCCTTGCCGCACCGCCATCAAGGACGCCGGCATCAGCGTGGGTGACATCCACGACGTGATCCTGGTCGGCGGCATGACCCGCATGCCCAAGGTGCAGGAAAAGGTGAAGGAGTTCTTCGGCAAGGAGCCGCGCAAGGACGTGAACCCCGACGAAGCCGTGGCCGTGGGTGCCGCCATCCAGGGCCAGGTGCTCAGCGGTGACCGCAAGGACGTTCTGCTGCTCGACGTGACCCCGCTGAGCCTCGGTATCGAGACCATGGGCGGCGTCATGACCAAGATGATCGCCAAGAACACGACCATCCCGACCAAGTTCGCACAGACGTTCTCGACCGCCGAAGACAACCAGCCGGCCGTGACCATCAAGGTGTTC
Source organism: Hydrogenophaga sp. (assembly GCA_011391495.1). GTDB lineage: Bacteria > Pseudomonadota > Gammaproteobacteria > Burkholderiales > Burkholderiaceae_C > Hydrogenophaga. The sequence continues at coordinate 11,649 of JAABQK010000038.1, read as the reverse complement.
CAGGGCGAACGCGAAATTGCCTCGGGCAACAAGCTGCTGGGTGAGTTCAACCTCGAAGGCATCCCCGCTTCGCCGCGCGGCATGCCGCAGATCGAAGTGTCCTTCGACATCGACGCCAACGGTATCCTGCACGTGGGCGCCAAGGACAAGGGCACCGGCAAGGAAAACAAGATCACCATCAAGGCGAACTCGGGTCTCTCCGAAGCCGAGATCCAGCAGATGGTGAAGGACGCCGAGCTCAACGCCGCCGACGACAAGAAGAAGGTCGAGCTGGTGCAGGCCCGCAACCAGGGCGAGGCCATGGTGCACAGCGTGAAGAAATCGCTGGGCGAGCATGGCGACAAGCTCGATGCCAGCGAGAAAGACGCCATCGAAGCCGCGATCAAGGACGTCGAGGAAGCCATCAAGGGCGAGGACAAGGCCGCCATTGAAGCCAAGACCGAAGCCCTCATGACCGCCAGCCAGAAGCTGGGCGAGAAGGTGTACGCCGCGTCGCAGGCGGAAGCCGCGGCCGGTGCCGCCGGCGCCGAATCTGCTGCGCAAGGTGGCGGCAGCTCGGCCGCCGATGACGACGTGGTCGACGCCGAGGTGAAGGAAGTCAAGCGCGACTGATCCTGGCCGCCAGGGCCTGTTCCGGCAGGCTCCCTACCCGCCGCCGCGTCCGGGCACTGACCAGTGACCGTTCGCGGCGTCCGTGTTCCTAAACGATCCCGATCACACCATGGCAAAACGCGATTTTTACGAAGTGCTGGGCGTTCCCAAGAACGCTTCGGACGAGGAAATCAAGAAGTCGTATCGCAAGCTGGCGATGAAGCACCACCCCGACCGCAACAGCGGGGACGGGGCCAAGGCCGCCGAAGAGAAGTTCAAGGAAGCCAAGGAAGCCTACGAAATGCTGTCGGACCCGCAGAAACGCGCGGCGTACGACCAGCACGGCCATGCCGGTGTGGACCCCAACATGCGCGGCGGCCCCGGTGCCGAAGGTTTTGACGGCTTCTCGGGCGCGTTCGGTGACATCTTTGGCGACATCTTTGGTGGCGCGCGCGGCCAGCGCAATGGCCGCCAGGTCTACCGTGGCGCCGACCTGTCGTACGCGATGGAGATCAGCCTGGAAGAAGCCGCCGCCGGCAAGGAAAGCCAGATCCGCATTCCCAGCTGGGACGACTGCGAAACCTGCAAGGGCACCGGTGCCAAGCCGGGCACCAGCGTCAAGACCTGCACCACCTGCCACGGCCAGGGCCAGGTGCAGATGCGCCAGGGTTTCTTCAGCGTGCAGCAGACTTGCCCGCACTGCCACGGCAGCGGCAAGATCATTCCCGAGCCCTGCACCGCCTGCAACGGCCAGGGCAAGATCAAGAAGCAGAAGACGCTGGAGATCAAGATCCCCGCCGGCATCGACGACGGCCAGCGCATCCGCAGCACCGGCAACGGCGAACCGGGCCAGAACGGCGGCCCCTCAGGCGACCTGTACATCGAAGTGCGCCTGCGCAAGCACGACATCTTCGAGCGCGAGGGCGACGACCTGCACTGCCAGGTGCCCGTGAGCATGACCACCGCGGCACTCGGCGGCGAGATCGACGTGCCCACCTTGCAGGGCAAGGCCACCATTGACCTGCCCGAAGGCACCCAGAGCGGCAAGACCTTCCGCCTGCGCGGCAAGGGCATCAAGGGCGTGCGCAGCAGCTACCCCGGCGACCTGTACTGCCACGTGGCGGTGGAGACGCCGGTGAAGCTGACCGAACACCAGCGCAAGCTGCTCAAGGAACTCGACGAGTCGTTCAAGAAAGGCGGCCACAAGCACAGCCCGAACGACAAGGGGTGGTTCGAGAAGGCGAAGAGCTTTTTCAGCTGATTCTTCGCGCTGAAGGGTTCAGAAATACAAAGGGGCGACGGGTGACCGTCGCCCCTTTTTTGTTTGTACAACCTACCTAATAGTCAGTGCTTTCTGAAGTCGACGCTGTTCCTGTAGCAGCAACGAGACGAATCGAAGCGGGGCTTGCAAATACATGTGCATCTTGACGCCCATCTCTGTGTTTAACGTGATAAGAACCGCCACTTAGACGCTCAACCCGCCCGGCATTGGCCCCTCCTTTTGTCATCAGATTCTGTGAATCGCAGTTAGGACAAAGGAACCGCAGATTTCCAGGGCTGTTGTCATAGGAATTTCCAGAGATGTGATCAAGAACGAGCGACAAAGGAAGTTCATTCCAGAAAAGGCTACCGCGATGGAACTGACATTTTGGGTTATCACATCGCTCGGGAATCCCTTGCTCCAGTCTCCATTTCGCATAGTGGCGCCGCACTGTTCCGCGTGACCGTGCAACTGATACACCAGATAAAACCTGCTCTTGATCAAGTCTCATATTTCTCATTGAAAGGAATGGCTTGTGTATTCAGCCAAATAGAACAATGGCGCCGCCAGTTGCGACCACCCAAAGCCTCTCATTCATCCTGAATGGAAAAGACAACTAGGCCTGCTGTACCGACTCCGTAACATCCGTCGCAATCTCCAAGCCACGGCACTTATCCCACAGCGCCCCTGCCAGAGACATGCTTAGAGATTGTGTGTATATCCAGATCGATTGAATCATGGCCTTTGCCTTTCAGCAATTGCCATATTTCGTAGCATTGGGCTCCTGCATCCAAGCCGGCACATCCCGCTCGCCGTGCAGCACGCGCCAGACGTCGATGTGGTCCGGGCGCTCGACGTAGAAAACCAAGTAAGGGTACTTGTTCAGCCCCCAGTGGCGCAAGCCAGGCAGGTTGAGCGAGTGGGCGTAGCGCGGCGAGCCGGTGGCCGGGTGGCGGCCGATGTGGGTGAAGGCCTGTTCCAGCGCGTCCACAAAGCCAAGCGCCACGGCTTCACCACCCTCTTCGAGGCACCAGGCGATGGCTTCGTCCACATCCGCGCGGGCCTGGGCCCGGGGGATCACTGGCCGGCTTTTCACGCCTTGCGCTTCGGTGTCCGGCGGGGCTGGCGTGCCTGAGCACGCAGGGCGCCGAAGTAGGAGGCATCGACGGGCGCCGTGGGTTCGGACGCAGCGCCCGCCAGCAGCAGGCCGCGCAACTGCACGCGGTCTTGGTCCCGGCGGATCAGTTCGCGCAGGTATTCGCTGCTGGTGCCGTAGCCGCGCTGGCCAACCTGTTCGTCCACAAAGGCTTTCAGACTCTCGGGCAGGGAAATGTTCATGGTGCTCATGCCAGCACTGTAGGCAGCTTGGCAAAATTTGACAAGCTGCGCTGACCGAGGGTTTGGCCCGCCACAATGTTCCCATGCAACAAACCGACTTCGTCATCCTCGGCGCCGGCATCGCGGGCGCTTCCATCGGCCACTTCCTCGCACCGCACGGCCGCTGCGTGATGCTGGAGCGCGAGAACCAGCCGGGTTACCACAGCACCGGCCGCTCGGCGGCGCAGTTCATTGCCAGCTACGGGCCGCCGCAGGTGCGCGCGCTCACGCGGGCCAGTGAGCCGTTTTTCCTGAACCCGCCGCGGGGCTTTGCCGAAGCGCCACTGCTCACGCCGCGCGGTCTGCTGACGGTGGCCGGGCCGGACGAGATGCAGCACCTGAACGAGGCATGGGACGTGCTCAAAGACATCAGCACGCGCGGCCGCCGGCTGAGTGCCGCCGAGGCGCTGGCGATGGTGCCGGCACTGCGGACAGAGAAGGTGAGTGCCGCGATCCACGAACCCGACAGTTTCGACATGGACGTGCACGCCATCCACCAGGGCTACCTGCGCGGCTTCAAGAGCGCTGGCGGCACGCTGGTGACCGATGCCGAGGTGGTGGCCATTGAGCGCGTGGGTGGTGCCTGGCAGGTGCGCACCGCAGCGGGCACCACCCACACAGCGCCGGTTCTGATCAACGCAGCGGGCGCGTGGTGCGATGTGGTCGCTGGCATGGCAGGCGTGGCGCCCATTGGCCTGGTGCCGAAGCGCCGCACGGCCTTCACCTTTGCGCCACCGACGGGCATGGACACCGCCCGCTGGCCTCTGCTGCTGGCGGCCGACGAGAGCTTCTACATGAAGCCCGACGCGGGCGCCCTGCTCGCCTCGCCGGTGAACGAGGACGCCACGCACCCGCAGGATGTGCAGCCCGAGGAGCTGGACATTGCGCTCGGCCTGCACGCCCTTGAGACCTGGACCACGCTCACGCCGCGGCCCACCCACACCTGGGCGGGCTTGCGCTCCTTCGTGGCCGATGGCGAGCTGGTGGGTGGATTCGATGCGCAGGCGCCGGGCTTCTTCTGGTGCGCGGCGCAGGGCGGCTACGGTATCCAGACCAGCGCGGCCATGGGCGAGGCCTGCGCGGCGCTGGCGCGCGGGCTGCCGCTGCCGGCGCACATCAGCACCTGCGGGCTGACGGCTGCCATGCTCTCGCCCGCGCGGACGACGTTGCGGAACTGAACTGCCACGCGACCAAACCGGACGCTGATCAGACCCCGGCAAGAGAAAGGGATCTAAGGGGTCATCCACTGTCTTATCGGCGAAACACGCTGACCGACAGGATCGAATAATGGACTCCGTCAGGGCGCCTTCGGGTGCCCCGAAGGATGCCAGGTCACCTTGCGCCCGAGTCAGTGAAAGCACAACGTCATCGTGTGGCGCACCGACTCTGACGCGGAGATCTCAAGTTCCAGAACGACGCGCCGAAATCACTCATGCGCCGTGTGAGCAAGATCTGTCGTTCAAGACAGCTCTCACGTTCGCTGTGCGGCCTGTCCTTCGCGCAGTCCCTTTTTTGTTTCCCGCGTCAATCCACCATCAACCCACGGAGTTCGCCAAATGAAGTTTCTTTCCCGCATCACTGTTGCCCTGCTCGCCACTACCCTGAGCGTCGCCGTCTGGGCAGCAGGTGCAACGCGTGCCGACGCTCAGACGCAGTCGACTGCCGCGCTGGCCCACGCCAAAAAGGTAGGTCCTGAGACAGCCATCAAGGACTTCAACACCGCCCCTGAATGGAAGACCAAAGGCATGAATGTCAACTTCGTCGACATGAAAGGCGTCGTGTTGGCCAGTTCCTTGAACGAGCGTCTGGTGGGCAAGAACACCTACGAATCCAAGGATCCGAATGGCAAGGAATTCGTCAAGGAGTTCATTGCCACGGCACAGAAAGGTGGCGGCTGGGTGGACTACCAGTTCATCAATCCCGAGTCGAAGAAGCTCGAGGACCGCTCCATGTACGTCCGCAAGGTCGATGGATTTGAAGGTTTCATCGCGATTGCCATCACGAAGTGAGGTCACGCTTGGATCTGCCTGATGCCCAGGCAGATCCATCATCTCCAACAAGGATTCCCTCATGCTTCAACGATTCAAGATTGGCACGCGCCTGGCCATCGGCTTTGCCATCGTGATCGCCACCGCCATCGCAGCGTTTGTGGCCACTGCGCTGATTGGCCTGCAGGGCCAGGCAGCGATTGAGCGAACCGATACGCAAGCCAGCGAACGGATAGCCCTCGTCTCTCGCATGAGAGAGTCGCAGCTGGTACTCGCATCCGCGATCCGCAGTGCGGGTCTGCAGACCGATGGTGCCCAGGTCAATCAGGATGTTGAAACCTATCGCACAGCCTTGAAATCACTGGTTGAAGCTGAACAGGCGTTCATGCGCCTTGATATCGACACGGACGAGCGTGCCCTGCTGGACAAGGCTGCCGTCCTGCGCAAGCAGGCTGAGCCGGTGGTGGATGAGGCCATCCGCTTCACCATGGCCTTTGCTGGCGACGAAGCAGCAAAGGCCCTGTCCGAGAGATTTCTCCCCATTGAGCGTGAGTGGGCAAGCCAGTTTTCACGCTTGTCGGCCTTGCAGACCGAGCGATCGACCCTCGCAAAGGAAGCCATTTCAAATGAGAACCGCCAACGGATCGGCTGGCTATCCGGCCTGCTGCTGGCCATTACGGTTGCCACCGTTCTGTTTGCCGTCTCGATGACAAGGTCGGTGACCCGGCCACTTCGCGAGGCGGCCGCGGTGGCCGCCCGTGTCGCTCAGGGTGACCTTGCCGTCCACATCGACGACAGCGGTCATGATGAGGCTGCGGATCTCCTGCGCTCCTTGCGCAGCATGGCGGGACAGCTCGCCACCATGGTGTCTGCCGTGCGGGAGACGGCCGAGTCCATCAACATGGCCTCGCGCGAGATCATGCAAGGCAACCTGGACCTGTCGTCTCGCACCGAAACCCAGGCATCTTCCCTGCAAGAGACATCCGCCACCCTGGGCGATCTGACAGGCGTGGTCAATCAAACGGCCCACAACGCGCGGATGATGCACGACCTGAGCGAACGCACAGCGCAAGTTGCGCAAGAGGGCGGGCTGGCCATGGAACAGGTATCGACCACCATGGCGCGCATCAGCGACTCCTCGCGCCAGATCGCGGAGATCATTGGCGTGATTGATGGGATCGCTTTCCAGACCAACATCCTGGCCCTCAATGCTGCCGTCGAAGCAGCCCGTGCAGGTGAACAAGGACGTGGTTTCGCCGTGGTCGCCAGTGAGGTCCGAAATCTTGCGCAGCGTGTCACATCCGCCGCCGCAGAGGTTCGATCCCTGATCGCTGAGTCGGTGGATCGCGTGGAAAGCGGTGCCAAGCAGGTGCAGGGTCTGGGTAGCACACTGACTGAACTGCAGGGCAGCGTCGAGCGAGTGCGCACGCTGGTCAGTGAAATTTCGTCTGCATCGACCGAACAGAGCCGCAACATTGCGCACGTGGACGAAGCCGTGCGCTCGATCGACCAGACCACGCAGCAGAACTCGGCACTGGTCGAAGAAGTGGCCGCTGCAGCGCAAAGCCTGACATCGCAGACTGAGAACCTCACGGGTTTGGTCAGAAGTTTCCGCACGGTGTGATGGCGTGACCAGCGCCAGCACGGGCCAGCCCTGCCCGGCGCTGGCGCGCGGATTGCCGCTGCCGGAGCACATCAGCGTCTGGGGGCTGACGGCCGAGATGCCGTCGCCCGCACGGACGACGCTGCGAGTCTGAGTGCGTGAGCAGCAGGGCCCGTTGCCTTCAGTTCGGCCACTGCCACCAGGCCAACAGCACCAGCCCGCCGAGCAGTTGCACCCACAGCGCCGCCCACACGAGGCCCACCGCAAGGCCAGCGCGCCGGGTACAAGACCGGGCCCACCAACCCAGCAAGCCGGTCACGCCGTAGGCGCAGGACCAAGCGAACCAGTAAACGCCCACGCCCATGCAGCCAAAGCCTTCGCAGCGCAGGCGCAGCCCGGCGAACACCCCGTAGGCGAGCACGCTGAACAGCGCCAGGTACAGCGCGCCCCAAGCCAGCGCGGCCTTTCTTGAAGGTTCGCCGGGTTCCGTGGTGTTCATGTTCCGGTCGCTTCCTCGCCCAGCAGCGGCACACCCGAACGGCGCGCGGCGTCCACCACAGAGTGCAGCAGCTGCCGGGTGCCAGGCTTGACCAGCGGCCATTGCTGCTGCCGTTTGAGGGCCGCGAAACCTTCGGGAAACAGGCAGACGCAAGCGTGCTGCGGGTGCTGGGCCGAGGCATAAACCAGCCCGTGGTGCCCGGCCTTGGCACAGTCGTGCGCCAGCCCCTGAGTCTGCGCGATGCGCAGGCTCTGCAGCACGGGGTAGGGCTCGGCCAGTGGTCGCAGGTCGACCAGCCGCAGTGGCTTCGTGGTGGTGAACTGCAGCAGGGCCCGCTTGCGCAGGTCGGCCAGGCTGCGGCTGACCGCGTCGCGGCGGAACTGCGACTCGAACAGCGCGGTGTCAGCGCTGTCGGCCAGATAGGCGGTGAGCTGGTCTGGCAGGCAAAAGCGGCCCGACAGCACACCGGCCGGCGGCAACACCAGACCATGGGTACGGACGCTGCCGGGCCGCGCGCGCAGCAGCTGCACGCGAAAGAAGGCCTGCCCGGCGGGCAGCTCAGTCAGCGGCGGGTCGAGTTCTTTGAGGTTCATGGGCAGAGGGCATCAGTGCCCCTCTGCTGTTGCCAGACCCAGCACGCGGTTCGCATCCATGCCCTGCTCCAGCGCCACGCGGGGCGTCTGTCCGTCCAGCGCGGGGTGCGGGCTCTCCAGAAAGGCCAGCAGCTGCCAACCATCCTGGGAGCCGAGCGCCTGCGACAGGGGTTGGAGGTGCGGGAACACGAAGGGCTCGAACTGCCAGCGCGGCAGCTTGTAGCCGCGCCGCAGGTGCGCCACGCCGATGCAGCGGCCGGCCTTGATCCACGCGTTGATGGTCACGCGCGTGGTACCCGCCAGCTCGGCCGCTTCGTCGGTGGTGACCATGTCGGCGGCCTGGATGCGCTCGCGCCGGTAGGCCGCGCCGGAGCGCAGCAGCGCGACGGTTTGCGCTTCGCTGGCGTAGGTATCGGCCGGGGCATGGGCGCTGCGCCGTCGGGGTGTTTCTACCAGCGAGCCTGAAGGAATGGCGAATGTGTTCATGATCGGCACCTGCTGAAATGGCCTGACGGGCATTTTCAGCCAATCCGTTTGATTGGTCAACTTCGTAAAGTTCGTTATTCTTGCCGAAAACATGGCGTCGTCCACCGAATCCGATCTCATCGTCGCCCGCCCCGAAGGCCTGTACTGCCCGGCGGGGGACTTCTTCATCGACCCCTGGCGGCCGGTGGAGCGGGCCGTGATCACGCACGGGCATTCGGACCACGCGCGCCGGGGCCACGCGCACTACCTGGCGCACACGCACAGCGCAGGCACGCTGCGCCAGCGGCTGGGGGCAGACATTGCCCTGCAGACGCTGGACTACGGCGAGGTCATCGAACACCACGGCGTGCGCCTGTCGCTGCACCCGGCCGGGCATGTGCTGGGGTCGGCCCAGGTGCGGCTGGAGCACGCAGGTCGCGTCTGGGTGGCGTCGGGCGACTACAAGACCGAGGCCGATGGCACCTGCACGCCCTTCGAGCCGGTGCGCTGCGACACCTTCATCACCGAAAGCACCTTTGGCCTGCCGGTCTACCGCTGGCCGACCCAGGCGGTGCTGTTCGACGACATCAACGGGTGGTGGCGGCGCAACGCCGACGAAGGCCGGGCCTCGGTGCTGCTGTGTTACGCGTTTGGCAAGGCGCAGCGCATCCTGCACGGGGTGGACGCCAGCATCGGCCCCATCGTCGTGCACGGCGCGGTGGAGCCGCTGAACGCGGTGTACCGCGCCGCCGGTGTGCAGCTGCCGCCCACGCACCGTGTGACCGAGCTGGACAAGACCGCGCTGCAACGCGCACTGGTGCTCGCCCCGCCCTCGGCCCAGGGCACGCCGTGGATGAAGCGTTTTGGCGCCGACGCGGTGGACGCGTTTGCCAGCGGCTGGATGGTGGTGCGCGGCACGCGGCGGCGGCGCGGCGTGGACCGGGGTTTCGTCATGTCCGACCACGCGGACTGGCCGGGCCTGATGAGCGCGATTGCCGCGACCGGCGCGGAGCACATCCGTGTGACGCACGGCAGCGTGCCGGTGCTGGTGCGCTGGCTGAGCGAGCAGGGGCTGGACGCGCAGGCCTTCGAGACCGAGTACGGCGACGAGGACGCGGCGGACGAGGCCGTTGAAGCTGCGCCAGAGGTGCCCGAAGCATGAAGCGTTTCGCCGCGCTCTACCGCGAACTGGACGCCAGCACCGCCACGCGCGAGAAGCAGGCCGCGTTGCAGCGCTATTTCAGCGAGGCGCCCGCAGCCGACGCGGCCTGGGCGGTGTACTTCCTGGCCGGCGGCAAGCCACGCCAGACCGTGCCCACGCGCGCGCTGCGCGAGCAAGCCCTGGCGGCCACCGGCCTGCCCGAGTGGCTGTTCGAAGAGAGCTACCAGACCGTGGGCGATCTGGCCGAAACCGTGTCGCTGCTACTTCCACCAGCGGGCGCACCGGTGGACCGTGGTCTGGCCGATTGGCTGCTGCAGCACCTGCTGCCGCTGCGCGGCCTGCCGCCCGAGCCACTGGCCGCAGAGCTGCGCGCGCAGTGGAACGCGCTGCCTGACGACCAGCGTTTCGTGTATTTCAAGCTCATCACCGGCGGCTTCCGTGTCGGCGTGTCGAAGCTGCAGGTTACGCAGGCGCTCGCGGCCGTGGCCGGCGTGGACGCCAAACGCGTGGCGCAGCGGCTCATGGGCTACACCCACATCGGCGCCCTGCCTTCGGCCGACGACTACGCGGCGCTGGTGGCGCCGGAAAGCCCTACCGAGCAGAACCAGCAGACCAGCGGCCAGCCCTACCCCTTCTTCCTCGCACACCCGTTCAACGAAGCGCTGGAACGATTTGATCAACTGCTCGGCCCGCCCGCCGACTGGCAGGTGGAGTGGAAGTGGGACGGCATCCGCGCGCAGCTCGTCAAACGCGCGGGCCAGGTGTGGCTGTGGTCGCGCGGCGAAGAGCTGGTGACCGAGCGATTCCCCGAACTCGCGGCGCTGGGCGAGGCCCTGCCCGAGGGCACGGTGCTCGACGGCGAGATCGTGGTCTGGCGCGACGGGCAACCGCAGCCCTTCGCCGAGCTGCAGAAACGCATCGGCCGCAAGACGCTGGGCCCCAAGATCCTGCGCGAGCTGCCGGTGGCGCTGCTGGCCTACGACCTGATCGAACGCGACGGCCAGGACCTGCGCGAACAGCCGCTGCAAACGCGCCGCGCGGCGCTGGACGCGCTGGTGCAAGACCTCAACCACCCGCTGCTGATCGCCAGCCCTCTGCTGACCGGCTCCACCTGGGCCGAGCTGGCAGCGCTACGCGAACAAGCGCGCGAACGCGGCACCGAAGGCTTCATGCTCAAGCAGCGCGAAAGCGCCTACGGCGTGGGCCGCACCAAGGCCGCGGGCACCTGGTGGAAGTGGAAGACCGACCCGATGAGCGTGGACGCGGTGCTGATCTACGCCCAGCGCGGCCACGGCCGCCGCGCCAGCGTGTACAGCGACTACACCTTCGCGGTGTGGAACGCGCCGCTGGGCACCGAAGGCCGGCAACTGGTGCCGTTTGCCAAGGCCTACTCGGGCCTGTCAGACGCCGAGATGGCACGGGTGGACGCCATCATTCGCGCGACCACCGTCGAGAGCTTCGGCCCGGTGCGAAGCGTGCGGCCGACGCTGGTGTTCGAGCTGGGCTTCGAAGGCATTGGCCGCAGCCCGCGCCACAAGAGCGGCATCGCGGTGCGCTTCCCGCGCATGCTGCGCTGGCGCGAGGACAAGCCGGTCGAAGAAGCCGACTCGCTGCAGACGCTGACGGCGCTGCTGCCCGGGGGCGGCGCGTGAAACACATCAACACATCCAGACCCGACGCCGTCGCCTGGATGGCCGCGCGCGGCTGGAAGCCTTTCCCTTTTCAGCGCGAGGTCTGGCGCGCGATGGCGCGTGGCGAGAGTGGCCTGCTGCACGCGACCACCGGCGCCGGCAAGACCTACGCCGTGTGGCTGGGCGCGCTGCAGGCGTTTGCCGAGCTGGACGCGAAGCGCACGCCGCCGCTGACCGTGGTCTGGCTCACGCCCATGCGCGCGCTCGCCGCCGACACGTTGCGCGCGCTGCAGGCGCCGCTGCCCGACCTGGCCCCGGCCTGGACAGCGGGCGCGCGCAGCGGCGACACATCGAGCAGCGAGCGCGCGAAGCAGACCGCGCGCCTGCCCACCGTGCTGGTGACCACGCCCGAGAGCCTGAGCCTGCTGATCGCGCGCGCCGATGCGACCGAGACGCTGGGCCGCACCGCGCTGGTGGTC
>JAABQK010000037.1 GCA_011391495.1 Hydrogenophaga sp. | reverse complement strand
CGGAACCGGCACGCCCGAGATCGGTGGTTTCACCGTGCTGCAGGCGCTGGAATGGTGCGCGGCTGCCGCGGATTGAACCTCGTGGGCTGCGACTTGGTCGATCTATCACCCGCCTACGACACCAGCGGCAACACCGCCCTGCTGGGCGCCAACCTGCTGTTTGAAATGCTCTGCGTGTTGCCCGGCGTGGCCTACCGCTGAACCCTCGTCACTCCCAGGAAAGTCCCCATGAGCCGCCCCCAAGCCGTCCCCACCGTGCAGATTTCCAATGAACGCGTTATCGTCACCGAGTGGCGTTTCGCGCCGGGCGCGGAAACGGGCTGGCACCGCCACGCACACGACTATGTGGTCGTGCCCATGACCGGTGGCGAGCTGCTGCTGGAAACGCCCGAGGGCAACCGCACGGCACCGCTGACGCCGGGCCAGTCGTACACCCGGAACGTGGGCGTGGAGCACAACGTCATCAACCCCACCGGACACGAAGTCGTGTTCGTGGAAATCGAAATGCGCTGACAGCCCCTTAAACGCACCCTTTCGCATCACAACCTGACAAAGAGACACCCATGGACATGAAAACCTCCCCCCTCGCCCTGCTGAAGGACCCGACCCTGCTGAAGACCGACGCGCTGATCAACGGCGAGTGGGTCAAGGGCGCCAGCCGTTTTGACGTGCTCGACCCCGCCACCGGCCTGAAGCTCGCCGACGTGGCCAACCTCGGCCCGGCCGATGCCGAGAAAGCCATTGCCGCCGCCAACGCGGCCTGGGCCGGCTGGAAGGGCAAGACCGCCAAGGAGCGCAGCATCATCCTGCGCAAGTGGTACGACCTGCTCATGGCCAACCAGGACGACCTGGGCCGCATCATGACCGCCGAGCAGGGCAAGCCCCTGCCCGAAGCCAAGGGCGAAGTGGCCTACGGCGCCAGCTTCGTCGAGTGGTTCGCTGAAGAGGCCAAGCGCGTCAACGGCGAGACCCTGCCGCAGTTCGACAACAACCGCCGCCTGATGGTGCTCAAGCAGCCGATCGGCGTCTGCGCGGCCATCACGCCCTGGAACTTCCCGCTGGCCATGATCACGCGCAAGGTCGCGCCCGCGCTGGCCGCCGGCTGTCCCGTCATCATCAAGCCCGCCGAACTCACGCCGCTGACCGCGCTGGCCGCGGCCGAGCTGGCGATCCGCGCCGGCATCCCGGCCGGTGTGCTCAACATGATCACCGCCGACGCGTCCAACTCCATCGCCGTGGGCAAGGTGATCTGCGCCAGCGACGTGGTGCGCCACATCAGCTTCACCGGCTCAACCGAAGTGGGTCGTATCCTGATGGCGCAGAGCGCGCCCACGGTGAAGAAGATGTCGCTGGAACTGGGCGGCAACGCGCCCTTCATCGTGTTCAACGACGCCGACATCGACAGCGCGGTCGAAGGCGCTTTCGCCAGCAAGTACCGCAACGCCGGCCAGACCTGCGTCTGCTCCAACCGCCTGTACGTGCAGGAAGGTGTGTACGACGAGTTCGTCACCAAGTTCGCCGCCAAGGTGAAAACCGCCAAGGTCGGCAACGGCTTTGAAGATGGCGTCAACCAGGGCCCGCTGATCGAGGAAGCCGCGCTCGAAAAGGTGCAGCGCCATGTGGACGATGCGAGGGCCAAGGGCGGCCGCGTGCTGGTCGGCGGCAACCGCCTGGACGGCCAGTTCTTCGAGCCCACCGTGGTGGCCGATGCCACCGCCGACATGCTCTGCGCCAAGGAAGAAACCTTCGGCCCCTTCGCCCCGGTGTTCAAGTTCAAGACCGAGCAGGAAGCCATCGACGCCGCGAACAACACCGAGTTCGGACTGGCCAGCTACTTCTACAGCCGCGACATCGGCCGCATCTACCGCGTGGCCGAAGCGCTGGAATACGGCATGGTCGGCATCAACGTCGGGATACTCGCCACCGAACACGTGCCCTTTGGCGGCGTCAAGCAGTCGGGTCTGGGGCGTGAAGGTTCGCACCACGGCATGGACGATTACGTGGAAATCAAATACCTCTGCGTGGGAGACATCCTCAAATGAACGCCCTGTTCCAAGCTGACCGGCCACGGCGCGCGGCGCTGCTGATGCTGCTGGCGCTGGGCCTGAGTGCCTGTGCCAGCCTGCTGCCTGGCGAGCCGCCGAGGGTGGATGTGGTGGGTGTGGAGCCCCTGGCGGGCCAGGGCATGGAAGTGCGCATGCTGGTCAAGCTGCGGGTCATCAACCCCAACGACACGCCGATCGAGTACGACGGCGTGTTGGTGGACATGGAGGTTCGCGGCAAGCGCTTTGCCAGCGGCGTGAGCAATGAGCGTGGCACTGTCCCGCGCTACGGCGAAGCCTTGCTCACGGTGCCGGTCACCGTTCCCGCCCTGGCGGTGCTGCGCCAGGCGCTGGGATTCGCTCTGGACGACCGTTCTCCCATCACCTACGTCGTCAGCGGCAAGCTCTCCGGCCCCCAATGGAACAGCCACCGATTCAGTTCGGAGGGCGAGTTCCAGCTACCCGCCGGCCTGATCAGCGGCAACCGCTGAGCCAGCCAAGCGCACCGCTCAAGAGTGCCACCCGACCAGCGGCTCAGTTGACCGCTTTCCAGCTGCCGTCGGGTTGACGGCAAGCCGTGCCGTACACCGTCTCGGGTCGGCCGCCAATGACCGCCTGCACGGTGTATTCACGGCATGGGCCGCTGGCCGTGTCGTAGGTACGCGTGGGCGTGACCGTGTACTGCGCCCTCGTATCCGGATTGACCCAGCGCGAAGGCACGCTGGTGCGCACGTTCTCCAGGGCGTAGGCGGTTTTCAGCCGATCGCTGTCATCCATGTACCGCCCAACGTTGCCGCCGACCGTGGCACCGATCAGCGTTCCCAGAATCGTCGCAGCCGTGCGCCCGCTCCCGCTGCCCACCTGTGCCCCCACCACGCCGCCCACAATGCTGCCAATGATCATGCCGCCCTGCTCCTGCGGCCCCTGTACGGCACAGCCCCCCAGGCCCAACACCAGGGCAGCAGCCAGCCCGACGGATTTGAATCGTTTCATCTGAACCTCCTGAGGTCGAACAACATCTGAACCAACAGTCTATGCAACCGCGCCGTCCATGTCTTGATGAAGTGCAACGGCTGAACAGGCGCATCCGGGGCGGGTACGCTAAAATTCGAGGCTTGATTAGCGGGTGTAGTTCAATGGTAGAACGGCAGCTTCCCAAGCTTCATACGAGGGTTCGATTCCCTTCACCCGCTCCAGATACGAAAAATGGCCCGAACGGGCCATTTTTCATTTCGTGGAGAACCACAGCAAGGTGGTCTTCGGGGCCGTCTGCCGGCAGACACAAGGCGCCCGCCAGGACGGTGCGGGCGACTGGAACAGCCATGCGGCCATCCGGTCGCCTCAGATCAGTGGAACGCCCGTCTTCGCCTGCAGCAGTTCCAGCGTCACGCCAGGCGCCAGCTCCACCACCTTCAGACCTTCGGGTGTCACGTCCATCACGGCCAGGTCGGTGATGATGCGGTCGACCACGCCCACGCCGGTCAGCGGCAGGGTGCACTGGGGAAGAATCTTCAGGTCCTCGGTACCATCCTTCTTCTTGGCCACGTGTTCCATCAGGATGATCACGCGCTTGACCCCCGCCACCAGGTCCATGGCGCCGCCCATGCCCTTGACCATCTTGCCGGGAATCATCCAGTTTGCCAGGTCGCCTTTTTCGCTGACCTGCATGGCGCCCAGGATGGACAGGTTGATCTTGCCGCCACGGATCATGGCGAACGACTGGTCGCTGCCGAAGATGGCAGAACCTTTCATGGTGGTCACGGTCTGCTTGCCGGCGTTGATCAGGTCCGGGTCCACTTCGTCCTCGTAGGGAAAGGGGCCGATGCCCAGCATGCCGTTTTCGCTCTGCAGCCACACCTCCACGTGATCCGGCACGTGGTTGGCCACCAGCGTCGGAATGCCGATGCCGAGGTTCACGTAAAAGCCATCCTGCAGTTCCTGGGCCGCACGCGCGGCCATCTGGTCTTGGGTCCAAGGCATGGTGTTCTCCTTATTTGCGGTCGCGGGTGGTGCGCTTCTCGATGCGCTTTTCCGGGGTCGGGTTGAGCACGATGCGGTGCACGTAGATACCCGGCAGGTGCACGTCATCGGGGGCGATCTCGCCGGTGGCCACGATGCGCTCGACCTCCACGATGCAGACCTTTCCGGCGGTGGCCGCGGCGGGGTTGAAATTGCGTGCCGTCTTGTTGAAGCGCAGGTTGCCCGACATGTCGGCCACGTCGGCCTTCACCAGCGACACCTCGGGCAGCAGCGAGCGTTCCATCACGTAGGTTTCGCCGTCGAACTCGCGCAGTTCCTTGCCTTCGGCCACCAGCGTGCCGACGCCGGTCTTCGTGAAAAAGGCCGGAATGCCGGCCCCACCGGCGCGCAGTTTTTCGGCCAGCGTGCCCTGCGGCGTGAATTCAAGTTCGAGTTCACCGGCCAGGTACTGGCGCTCGAACTCCTTGTTCTCGCCCACGTAGGACGCAATCATTTTCCTGATCTGCCGCGTCTGCAGCAGCTTGCCCAGCCCGAAGTCGTCAACGCCGGCGTTGTTGGAGATGGCGGTCAGGTTCTTCACGCCGGAATCGCGCAAGGCATCGATCAGCGCTTCGGGAATGCCGCAGAGGCCAAAACCGCCCACGGCGATGAGCTGGCCGTCGGCCACCACGCCCTTGAGGGCTTCGGCTGCGCTCGGATAAATCTTGTTCACGTCGGTTGCTCCAGTGGTTGAACAGGGATGGGCACTACGATACTACGTAACAACATACGTAGTTTGACCTAATGGCTAACCCGGACACCGACCTTCCCGGCATCGACTACCGCCTCGCGTTCGACCTGGCACCCCTCGGGCTGGCGCTCTCGCGCCAGCGCACGATGGTGGACTGCAACCAGGCGCTGTGCGAGATGTTTGGCGCCCCACGCGAGCAGCTGGTGGGCCAGAGTTTCCAGGTGCTGTACCCGAGCGCCGACGAGTACGAGCGCACCGGCGCGCGCATCGCACCCATCCTCGGGCGCAGCGGCACCTACGCCGACGACCGCATCATGAAACGCATGGACGGCCGCTTCAAGGGCGAGACCTTCTGGTGCCACGTGACCGGCCGGGCACTGGACCCGGCCGACCCGCACGCGGCGGGCATCTGGAGCTTCGAAGACCTGAGTTCACGCCGCGCCGTCAAGGCCGAGCTGACCGGACGCGAACGCGAGGTGGCCGCCTGTTTGATGGATGGCCTGACCAGCAAGGAGATCGGCAAGCAGCTCGGCATCAGCCACCGCACGGTGGAGATCCACCGTGCGCGGCTGATGCGCAAATACCAGGCGCACAGCACGCCCGACCTTGTCCATCGACTGATTGCGGGAGGATGAGGAACGCCCCCGCCGCGCTGCGCGCGACCCCCTCCAGGGGGCAACGCAGTGCGGCCCGGCAAAGCCGGTTCCGCCGCGTTCTGGAATGGGGTCACCTCACTCGGGAGAGTTCGGTCCCCAGACACTTGACTCAACTCTTCACTGCGGCTGGTAGCCGCTGGCCTGGATGATCTTCGCCCAGACCTCGCGGTAGGCCACTTCGCGCTTGCCCAGTTCGGCGCCGCTCATGAAGCCCACGGTCAGGCCCATGGCGGTCAGCCTGTCTTTCACATCCGGCATGACGATCACCTTCTGCAGGGCGGCAGCCAGCTTGTCCAGCGCGGCCTTGGGTGTGCCCGCCGGAGCGAAGAGGCCGTAGTACGGTACTTCCTCGAAGCCCTTGATGCCGAGTTCGGTGAAGGTCGGCACCTCGGGCAGCGCGCCCTGGCGCTGCGTGCCCATCACGGCCACCACGCGCAGCTTGCCCGCCTTGTGGTTCTCGATGAAGTCGGGCACCGAGCCCACGCCCGCCGGGATGGTGTTGCCGAGCATGTCGGCCATCATGGGCGCGCTGCCGCGGTAGGGCGCCGCCACCAGGTCCAGGCCGAACTGCTTGCCGATCACCTGCACCGCGAACTGCGGTGTGGACGCCGGCGCCGGGATGCCCATCGTCGCCTTGCCGCCGGCGGCCTTGACGCCATCCACCCAGGCCTTGAAGTCGCGCGCGGGCGTGCCGCCCGACAGCGCCACCGCATTCACGAAGGTGGCAAACCCACCCACCGGCACGAAGTCCTTTGCAGGATCGAAGCCGGGGTTCTTCATGGTCAGCGGCAGGATGGACACGCTGTGGTCGTGGCTCAGGAACAGGGTGTGGCCGTCGGCCGGAGCGGCCTTGAGCGCCTGCGCGGCCAGCTGGCCACCGGCACCCGGTTTGTTGTCCACCACCACCGGTGCACCCAGCTCGGCCTGCAGGCGCTCGGACAGGATGCGGGCGATGGCGTCGGTGCCACCGCCGGCGGGAAAGCCCACCAGGATCCGGGTCGTCTGAGTCTGGGCTGCGGCCAGACCCAGACCGAAGGTGGCACCGAGGGCCAGTGCGGCGCGCAGGGTGCGGGAAAGGAAGTGACGGCGAAAGGCTTGCATGAAAAACTCCTGGCTCAGTTGGAAAAAATGTGGAAGGTGTCAGGACCTGGCGGGTTCCACCACCTCGGCAGCGGACCGGAAGGCTTCGACCGAGGCCGGAATGCCGCAATACACCGCGGCGTGCAGCAGCACCTCCTGGATTTCTTCCACGGTCGCGCCGTTGTTGAGCGCACCGCGCACATGTCCCTTGAGTTCGTGCTGCCTGCCCAGCGCGGTGAGCATGGCCACGGTGACCAGGCTGCGGGTCTTGCGGTCGAGGCCATCGCGCTGCCACACGTCGCCCCAGGCGGCGCGCGAAATGTGGTCCTGGATCGGCTGGGTGAACGGCGTGGTGCCGGCCAGCGCGCGATCCACAAACGGATCGCCCATGACCTCGCGGCGGGTGGCCAGACCTCTTTCGTATTGCGCGTCCTGCATGCTGTGCTCCGGGTGTCAGTTGCTCACAAACCCCGAGGATAAACTTTGTGCACAACAGAACCTGAACGGAGACCCACATGAGCAGCCCCCGCTACCCCCTGCCCGACCTCAATACCCTGCCCGACGACATCAGGTCCAAGGTGCTTGAGGTGCAGGAAAAAGCCGGCTTCGTGCCCAACGTGTTCCTCGCGCTCGCCCGCCGCCCGGCCGAGTGGCGCGCGTTCTTCGCCTACCACGACGCGTTGATGACGCCCGAAACCGCGGGCCGCGAGAGTGGCCTGAGCAAGGGTGACCGGGAGATGATCGTCACCACCACCAGCGCGGCCAACCACTGCCTGTACTGCGTGGTGGCGCACGGAGCGATCCTGCGCATCTACGAGAAGAAACCGATGGTGGCCGACCAGGTGGCGGTGAACCACCGCAAGGCCGACATCACACCGCGCCAGCGCGCCATGCTGGACTTCGCCATGAAGGTCTGTCTGCGCTCGCACGAAATCGAAGATGCCGACTTCGACGCCCTGCACGTCCACGGCTTCAGCGATGAAGACGCCTGGGACATCGCCGCCATCACCGCTTTCTTCGGCCTGTCCAACCGCATGGCCAGCTTCAGCGGCATGACGCCGAATCACGAGTTCTACCTGATGGGCCGGATGCCGAGGGCTAAGTGAATCCCCGGCTGCGGGCCGGTCATCCGCCGACGCGCAGCAACCGGCCACTGGCACCGTCGGTCAGCAGGTAAAGGCGACCGTCCGGCCCCTGGCGCACGTCGCGGATGCGCTCGTTCAGCGCGGTCAGAAGGCGCTCCCGCCCCACCACGCGGTCGCCGTCCAGCTGCAGACGCCACAGCGCCTTGCCCGCAAGCGCGCCCAGGAACAGGCTGCCGTTCCAGTGCGCGGGCTGGCTGCCCGTGAAAAAGACCATGCCGCTGGGTGCGATGGAACCCTTGTTGCCCGACACCCAGGTCGATCCGTCCGGCATCTCCCAGTAGGCCACGGGCTGCTCCATGCCTGCCTTGGCCGTGCCCTCGCCCACCGGGGTGGTGCTGCCGTATTCCTGCCCATGGCTGATGACCGGCCAGCCATAGTTGCGTCCTGCCAGCGTGCGGTTGACTTCGTCGCCGCCTTGCGGGCCGTGTTCGTTCGTCCACAGTTCGCCCGTGGTCGGGTGCAAGGCAGCACCTTGCGGGTTGCGGTGGCCGTAGCTCCAGATTTCGGGCTGCGTGCCGGCGATGGACGCAAACGGGTTGCCCGGCGCCGCGGCACCGTAGGTGGTGATGCGCACCACCTTGCCGTTGCCGCGCTCCAGGTCCTGCGCGAACACGCGCTGCTCGTTGCTCTGGCGCTCGCCCAGCGTGACAAACAGGTACCCGTCGCGGTCGAACACCAGCCGGGAACCGAAGTGCCCGCTGCTCTGCACTTTCGGCGTTTGGCGGTAGATGACGCTCAGCCTGTCCAGCTTGAGACCGGTGGCATCCAGTTCCGCGCGGGCCACGGCCGTGCCATTGAGCGCCGGATTGGCGCTGTCGGCCTCCGAAAAACTGAAGTAGATGCGCCGATTGCTGGCAAACGCCGGGTCGAGCACCACGTCCAGCAGACCGCCCTGTCCCGCCGTCGCCGTCACTGCGGGCAACCCGCTGATGCTGCCGGCTGTCCGGCCGTCGGCCGCGATCAGGATGAGGCTGCCCATGCGCCCGGTCACCAGCATGCGGCCGTCAGGCAGAAAGGCCAGGCTCCAGGGGTAGGCCAGTCCGGTGACCACTTCGCTCGTGGCCACGGCGGTGGTCGTGGGGATGAAGGCCGGGTCGGATGGGGTGGGTGTGCTCCCGGTGCCGCCACCGCCACAAGCCGTCAGGCAGTTGGCCAGAGCGAGCCCTGCGAAGGAAGCGAAGGACAGGGAACCCGGGCGTTTCGTCATGCCGCCATGTTAGGGCGGCCGCCCCCGCCGGTGTGCAAGAAATGTTGTGCCCGCTCCAGGGCGCTCAGAGCATCAGAGCAGGTGCGCCCGCATGCGCTCAGGCATGGGCGCGGACTTCTGCAGCGGGAAGTTCACCCACACGGTGGTGGCGCCGCCGGCGGCGTACACCGTGTCCGGATCGTCGACACGGCTCAGCGTGCACCAGCTCTCGAAACTGCTGCGCCCGGGGTCGCTCACGTACATCGTGGCCAGCACATCGCCCGGGTACTCAAGCTGCTTGTAGAAATTGCAGAAGGCGTTGACGATCACCGGCCCTTCGCCCTGCGGGTCGGGCTCGCAGCCAATGGAGCGCATCCACTCGATGCGCACGATCTCCAGGTAGCGGAAATAGACCGTGTTGTTCACATGACCCATGGCGTCCATGTCGCCCCAGCGGATCGGCAGGGTCATGCTGAACACACGTTTCTTCTGTTCGGGCAGTTCGAGTTTCATGCGTCTAACGGTGTGCGTTGATCGAAGCCAGGATGCCCAGCAGGAACAGCCCGCAGGCCACCCACTGCAGGGCGGCGGGCCAATGCCCGCTCCAGACGAAGGTGTAGAGCAGACCGAACACGGTCTCGCTCACGATGAGCTGACCGGCCAGGCTCGGGCTCAGGCGACGGCTGGCCATGTTCCACAGCACCGAGGCCACCCAGGCCGCACCGATGCCGGTGACCGCGCAGACCAGCACGAAGGCGCCAAAGCCCGGGCGCTGCACCAGGCTGGCCACATCGGAGCCCGCCACCGCCCAGATGAACAGCGCCCCCACCCCGGCGGCCACGCCCAGCCAGTTGGCCCAGACGGTGGAGTTCACCTCGGGGTGCCGGCCCAGCCAGCGTGCGTTGAGCAAGCCGAACGCGGTCCAGGCGGCCATGGCAAGCACCGCGTAGATGACGCCCAGCCAGAGGTCGGGGCCCGCTCCACCCTCGGCCTCATGGGCGGTGACCCGCATCATCAGCAGCAGCCCGGACGCGGTGAGCAGCAGGCCCGGCACCAGCGCAGGCCAGCGCAGCCCGTGCGGCTTGCCCAGCAGCATGATCCAGAGCGGGATGGTGCCGATGATCAGGACCGGCAGGGCCGCGCCAGCCGCGTCGATGGCCAGCACCAGCAACAGGTAGTAGCCGGTATAGCCCAGCAGGCTCAGCCACAGCGCCGCACCGGCCTGGCGCCATGTGGGCCACTGGGCGTTGCCACGCCGCAGCGCCCAGAGCATGAGCAGCAGGGAGAACAGGCCGCAGGCCAGATAGCGCCCCACCGTGAGCTCGACCGAACTGAACGCCGGCGCGATCAGCGGCGCCACAAAGGTCATGCCCCAGAAGGCACCCGCGCCCAGCCCCGCCAGGATGCCGGTCACCATGCCGGCGGGCCAGACGCTGCGCCGCACCGCGTCCACCGCCACCACGGACTCAGACGCCGAAGCCGTCGTCCGCGGCGATCACGGCGCCGTTGATGAAATGGCTCTCGTTGGCACACAGCATCACCAGCACCGCATCCAGATCGGCCGGGTGACCCACCCGCTTGCGCGGCAGCATGCTGACCAGCTTCTGTCCCTGCTCGGTCTGCCAGTGGTGGTGGTTGATCTCGGTGTCGATGTAGCCCGGACAGATTGCATTGACGTTGATACCGTACTTGCCCCACTCCACCGCCATGGCCTTGGTCATGTGCACCACGGCGGCCTTGCTCATGCAGTAGACACCGATCTGCGGCAGCACCTTGAGCCCTGCCATGGACGCGATGTTGACGATGCGCCCACCCACGTAGGTACCCGGTGCAGCACCCCTGGCGCGGGCCAGCATGCGCTTGCCCACCTCCTGTGCCACGAAAAAGGCGCCCTTGGTGTTGGTGTTGAAGATGAAGTCGTAGTCCTCTTCGCTCACGTCCTGCAGGCGCTGGGTGGTGCTCACGCCCGAGTTGTTGATCAGGATGTCGATCGGGCCGACTTCGGTCTCGGCGTGGGCCACGGCGGCCTTGATGGACGCGCGGTCCGTCACGTCCAGCGCCACCACGTGGGCATCGCCGCCCTCGGCCTCGATGTGGGCCCGCAGCGCCATCAGGCGATCGGTGCGGCGGCTGGCGAGCACGACGGCGGCGCCGGCCTTCGCCAGCGTCTTGGCGAACTGTTCGCCCAGGCCGCCCGAGGCGCCGGTGACCAGGGCGACGCGGCCCGAGAGATCCAGGTGGTATGCCATTTAGAGAGCCTCATCGAATGTGGACCGCGCGCAGGATATCGCGTCGGATGCGACACCGATTGTGCGGCATCGCCCACTAGAATCCGTCACCATCCAGACAGCTGCGGTCCCACGGCCCTGCCGGCCCTCTGGCCCGCCTGCAACCCGCCCGGTGCGGCAATCCTCCGACAACCTCCTACAGCGAGACTGCACAGCATGACGCCCGAAGACATCCTCAGCACCTACGGCCCGCGCGAAGCCATGGAATACGACGTGGTGGTCGTCGGCGGCGGACCTGCCGGCCTGGCCACCGCCATCCGCCTGAAACAGCTCGCCGCCGAGAAGGGCAGCGAGGTCAACGTCTGCGTGCTGGAGAAAGGCTCCGAACCCGGCGCCCACATCCTCTCGGGCGCGGTCATGGACCCCAGGGCCATCACCGAGCTGTTCCCGAACTGGAAGGAACTCGGCGCCCCGCTGAACCAGCCCGTGACCGGCGACGACCTGCTGCTGCTCTCCGAAACCGGCGCGCAACGCACGCCCGACTGGCTGATGCCGCGCAACTTCGACAACCACGGCTGCTACGTCATCAGCCTAGGCGCCGTCACCAAGTGGCTCGGTGAACAGGCCGAGGCCCTGGGTGTGGAAATTTTCCCCGGCTTCAGCGCCGCCGAGGTGCTCTACCACGATGATGGCTCGGTGAAAGGTGTGGCCACCGGCAACCAGGGCGTGGGCAAGGACGGCGAGCCCATGGAGAGTTTCCAGATCGGCATGGAACTGCATGCCAGGTACACCGTGTTCGCCGAAGGCGCACGCGGCCACCTGGGCAAGCAGCTGATCGCGAAATTCAAACTCGACGAAGGTACCGACGCCCAGACCTTTGCCATCGGCATCAAGGAACTCTGGGAAGTGCCGGCCGACAAAGCCAAGCCGGGTCTGGTGGTGCACACGGCCGGCTGGCCGCTGAACGACGACGCCTTTGGCGGCGGTTTCCTCTACCACCTCGAAGGCAACAAGGTCACGCTGGGTTACGTCATCGGACTGGACTACCAGAACCCG
Source organism: Hydrogenophaga sp. (assembly GCA_011391495.1). Lineage (GTDB taxonomy): Bacteria > Pseudomonadota > Gammaproteobacteria > Burkholderiales > Burkholderiaceae_C > Hydrogenophaga. The sequence continues at coordinate 10,475 of JAABQK010000037.1, read as the reverse complement.
TGGATGAGCCCGTTCGAAGAAATGCAGCGCTGGAAGACGCACCCCAGCATCAAGGCGCACATCGAAGGCGGCAAGCGCCTGGGCTACGGGGCCCGCGCGCTGAACAACGGCACGCCGCAGGCGCTGCCCAAGACGGTGTTCCCCGGTGGTGCGCTGGTCGGCTGTGACGCAGGCTTCCTGAACGCCGCGCGCATCAAGGGCAGCCACGCGGCCATCAAGAGCGGCATGCTGTGCGCCGAGGCCGCGTTCGAGGCGGTGGCCGCCGGCCGCAGCAGCGACGAGTTGACGGCCTTCCCCGAAGGTTTCAAGCAGAGCTGGCTGTACGAGGAGCTCTGGACCTACCGCAACTTCAAGAACTGGTTCAAGAAGAGCCCGCTCATGGGCAAGCTCATGACCGGCATCGAACACTGGTTCTTGCCCAAGGTGGGCGTGAGCGTGCCACCCTGGACGCTGCACAACACCACCAGGGACCACACCAAGCTGCGCCCGGCCACCGAGATGCCGCAGATCACGTACCCGAAGCCCGACGGCGTGATCACGTTCGACCGCCTCTCCAGCGTGTTCGTCAGCAACACCAACCACGAAGAGCAGCAGCCGGCGCACCTGACGCTGAAAGATCCGAGCGTGCCGGTCGCGATCAACCTGGCAAAGTACGCCGGGCCCGAAAGCCGCTACTGCCCAGCGGGAGTCTACGAGTTCGTGAACAAGGACGGCGCGGACCAGCTGGTGATCAACGCGCAGAACTGCGTTCACTGCAAGACCTGCGACATCAAGGACCCGACGCAGAACATCGTCTGGGTCACCCCCGAAGGCGGTGGCGGGCCCAACTACGCGGGCATGTGATGGCGCCTGGGCTGCACCCCGAGCTGATGGAGCGGCTGCAGCAACTCGCCAGTGGCCCGCGCCGCCTGCTCGGGCTGGTGGGCGCGCCCGGTTCGGGCAAGTCCACGCTGGCAGGCCTGATGGCCCAGAGCCTGGGCGAACGCGCCCAGGCCGTTCCCATGGACGGCTACCACCTGGCGCAAGCCGAACTGGAGCGCCTGGGCCGAGCCGGACGCAAAGGCGCACCCGACACCTTTGATGCGGCCGGCTACGCCGCCCTGCTGCGACGACTGCGTACCCAGGCGGCCGATGAAGTGGTCTATGCGCCCGACTTCCGCCGCGAGATGGAGGAACCCGTGGCCGGCGCGCTGGCGGTGTTCGCCCAGACGCCGCTGGTGATCACCGAAGGCAACTACCTGCTGCTTGAAGACCGTGCCTGGGCGCCGGTGGCCGGTCTGCTCGATGAAGTCTGGTACCTGCACGTGGATCCTGCATGGCGGCAGGAGCAGCTGGCGCGCCGCCACCAGCAGTTCGGTCGCAGCCGCGAACAGGCACTGGCCTGGATGGCCAGCACCGACGAGCCCAACGCGCGCCGGATCGAAGCCTCCCGCAGCCGCGCCCATCGTCAGGTGGGCTGGAACGAAACTGCCAGGCAATACGCATTCCTGCCGGCCTGATCGCACCGCGGGCGGCGCGCTGCTTTAGAATTTGCGGCTGTCAGGAGAGAAACCGGGTCGCGCAAGCCGCCGGGTTCGCCGAAGGCGCAGGCGGTTTGGCCAGCATGGCAAGCCCTGAACGCTCAGGCAAAAGGACTGGCAAGCACCGGCTGCAAAGCGGGTGTACCCCCCTGGAGAGAGGCCGCCCTGGAGGCGGCCCACCGAAGGAGCAAGTGCGGCATCACCCGCGCGAATCTCTCAGGTAAAGCGGACAGTGGGGCAGCGCACGGATGAACCGTGTCCACCCTCCCTTGGGAGGCCTGCCCCATCAGCGAGCGCGCGTGCGCCGCAGAAAGTCCGCCGTGTCCGACCCCACTGAACTGCTCCAGACCCCGCTGCATGCCCTGCACGTGGAACTCGGCGCCCGCATGGTGCCCTTCGCCGGATACAGCATGCCGGTGCAATACCCCGCCGGTCTGATGGCCGAACACTACCACACGCGCAACGCCGCCGGCCTGTTTGATGTTTCGCACATGGGTCAGCTCACCCTGTCAGGTTCCGATGCGGCGGCCGCGTTCGAGAGCCTGATGCCAGTCGACGTGATCGGCCTGGGCGTGAACAAGCAGCGCTACGGTCTGCTGCTCAACGACGCCGGCGGCATCATCGACGACCTGATGTTCGTCAACCGGGGCTCGGACATCTTCGTGATCGTCAACGGGGCCTGCAAACACGGCGACCTGACGCACATCCAGGCCCGCATCGGCGGCCGCTGCACCGTCACCCCGCAATTCGACCGCGCCCTGCTCGCGCTGCAAGGCCCGCAGGCTGTGACCGCGCTGCAGCGGCTGCTGCCCGGCGTCGAGCAGCTGGTGTTCATGACCGGTGCCGCGTTCACTTGGAACGGTGCGGATGTGTTCGTCACCCGCAGCGGCTACACCGGAGAGGACGGCTTTGAAATCTCGGTGCCTGGCGAGCGAGCCGAGGCCTTCGCCCGCGCCCTGCTCGCGCAGCCGGAAGTGCAACCCGTCGGCCTGGGCGCGCGCAACTCGCTGCGCCTCGAAGCCGGCCTCTGCCTCTACGGCAACGACATCGACACCACCACCACGCCGGTGGAAGCCGCGCTGAACTGGGCGATGCAGAAGGTGCGTCGCACCGGAGGCGAACGAGCTGGCGGTTTCCCGGGCGCTGATCGCGTGCTGGGCCAGCTCGACGGCACGGTCGCCCTGACGCGCAAGCGCGTCGGCCTGATCGCGCTAGAGCGCGTGCCGGTGCGCGAACACACAGAACTGCATAACACCGCCGGTGAAACCATCGGTGAAGTCACCAGCGGCCTGCTCGGCCCCACGGCCGACAAGCCCGTGGCCATCGGCTACGTCGCACCCGGGTTCGCCACCGTCGGCACCCGCGTCAACGCCATCGTGCGCGGCAAGGCGGTTCCGATGGAGGTCGCCCCCATGCCTTTCGTGCCGAACCGCTATTACCGCGGCTGAAATGGAACACCCCCTGCGCCGCTTTGCGTTTCCCCCCTGAAAGGGGGACGCCACCAGCAGTCCGGCAAAGCCGGTTCTGCGGTGGCCCTCGAAGCAGACAAGCTGCCTCCGCTCTCAACCACCCACTTTTCACAGGAGCCACCATGACCACCAAGTACACCGAAGACCACGAATGGATCACCGTTGACGGCGACATCGCCACCGTCGGCATCACCCACCACGCGCAGGATGCACTGGGCGACGTGGTGTTCGTGGACCTGCCCGAAGTGGGCAAGCGCTTTGCCCAGAAGGACGTGGCCGGTGTGGTCGAGTCCGTCAAGGCCGCCGCCGACGTGTACATGCCCGTCAGCGGCGAGATCACCGAAGTGAACGAAGCCCTGCGCGCCGACCCGTCGCTGGCCAACAGCGACCCGCTGGGCGCGGGCTGGTTCTTCAAGGTCAAGCTGAGCGATGCCGCGCAAGTGGACGCGCTGCTCGACGAAACCGCCTACGCCGCTTTCGCGGCTTGAACATGTCCCACCCCCGCCGCGCTGCGCGCGCCCCCCTCAAGGGGGCGCCGCTGGCGGCCCGGCGAAGCCGGTTCCGCGGCGCCCCCGAATCGGGCCACCTCGCTCACTGCAGGTGCGATTCACCGTCTTGAACTTCTGACTCTCCTCTCGCAACAAGGTGTTCCCATGCTGATGCCGTCTGTCAAACCCCTGGGTGAACTCGAAAACCCTTCGGAGTTCATCGCCCGCCACATCGGCATCAGCGAAGCCGATGAAACACTCATGCTCTCGGTCATCGGCGAAGCCTCGCGCCGCGCCCTGATCGACGGCATCGTGCCGCGCAGCATTGCCCGCAGCGCGGCCATGGACCTGCCGCCCGCCGTGACCGAAGCCTCTGCCCTGGCCGAACTCAAGGCCATCGCCGGCAGGAACCGCCTGCTCAGGAGCTTCATTGGCCAGGGCTATTACGGGACGCACACACCGGGCGTGATCCTGCGCAACATCCTGGAAAATCCCGCCTGGTACACCGCCTACACGCCCTACCAGGCCGAGATTTCGCAAGGCCGCATGGAAGCACTCGTGAACTTCCAGACCATGGTGACCGACCTCACCGGCATGGACATCGCCAACGCCTCCATGCTCGATGAGGCCACCGCTGCCGCGGAGGCCATGACGCTGGCGATGCGTTCGGTCAAGAGCAGCAGCAAGGTGTTTGTGGTGTCCCGCCATTGCCACCCCCAGACCATCGAAGTGATCCAGACCCGGGCCAAGCCCCTGGGCATCGAGGTGTTGGTCGCGCAGAGCGCCGATCAATGGTCGGCCGCCTTGAAGGCCGAACACTTCGCCGCGCTGGCGCAATACCCCTGCAGCACCGGCCTGGTCGAAGACCTCAGTGGCTACGCCGAGCAAAGCCACGCACAGTCGGCTGCCTTCATCGTGGCCGCGGACCTGCTGGCCCTGACCTTGCTCAAGGCGCCCGGCGAAATGGGTGCCGACATCGTGGTCGGCACCACCCAGCGTTTCGGTATGCCCATGGGGGCCGGCGGCCCGCACGCCGCCTACATGGCCTGCCGCGACACGTTCAAGCGCTCGCTGCCCGGCCGCCTGGTGGGTGTGAGCGTGGACGTGCACGGCAATCCCGCCTACCGCCTCGCGCTGCAGACCCGCGAGCAGCACATCCGCCGCGAAAAAGCCACCTCCAACATCTGCACGGCCCAGGTGCTGCCGGCCGTGGTGGCCAGCATGTACGCCGTGTACCACGGGCCGCAGGGCCTCAAGCGGATTGCCCAGCGGGTCGCCGCCTACGCCGCGATCCTGGCCCGAGGCCTGCAAAGCATGGGCCACACGCTGCGCAAGGACACCGCCTTTGACACCCTCTGGCTGCTGACCGGCGACGCTACCACCAGCCTGCTGGCACGCGCCCGCGAAGCCGGCATGAACCTGCGCCAGGCCTGCGACCAGAGCCTCACCATTTCCCTGGACGAGACCACCACGCGAGACGACATCGCACGGCTGTGGAAGGTGTTCGCGAAAGACGGCCAGGCACTGCCCAGCTTCGACGCGTTTGAAAAGGGCGTGGAGCCGATGATCCCCGCCGAGCTGCGCCGCACCAGCGCCTACCTCACGCACCCGGTGTTCAACAGCCACCACAGCGAGACCGGCATGCTGCGCTACATCCGCGCGCTGAGCGACAAGGACCTCGCACTGGACCGCAGCATGATCCCGCTGGGCAGCTGCACCATGAAGCTCAACGCCACCAGCGAGATGATCCCGATCACCTGGCCGGAGTTTGCCAACGTACACCCCTTTGCGCCGGCCGAGCAGCTGCAGGGCTACAAAGAGCTGGACGAACAGCTGCGTGGCTGGCTGTGTCAGGCCACGGGCTACGCCGGCATCAGCCTGCAGCCCAACGCGGGTTCACAAGGTGAGTACGCCGGCCTGCTGGCCATCAGGGCCTTCCATGCTTCGCGTGGCGAAACGCACCGCAACATCTGCCTGATCCCCTCGTCGGCCCACGGCACCAACCCCGCATCGGCCCAGATGGTCGGCATGCAGGTGGTGGTGACCAGGTGCGACGAGAGCGGCAACGTCGACATGGCCGACCTGAAGGCCCAGTGTGAAAAACACAGCGCCAACCTGGCCGCGGTGATGATCACCTACCCCTCGACCCACGGCGTGTTCGAGACCACCGTGAAGGAACTCTGCGCCCTGGTGCACCAGCACGGCGGCCGCGTGTACGTGGACGGTGCCAACATGAACGCGCTGGTGGGCGTCGCGGCGCCGGGCGAGTTCGGCGGCGACGTGAGCCACCTGAACCTGCACAAGACCTTCTGCATTCCGCACGGCGGTGGCGGCCCGGGCGTGGGTCCGGTCTGTGTGGTGGAAGACCTCGTGCCCTTCCTGCCCGGTCATGCCACCGGCGGCATCCAGAGCGGCGTCGGCGCCGTCAGCGCCGCCCCGCTGGGCAACGCCGCCGTGCTGCCGATCAGCTGGATGTACATCCGCATGATGGGCGCCGACGGCCTGAAACACGCGACCGAAGCCGCCATCCTGGCCGCCAACTACATCAGCAAGCGGCTGAAAGACCACTACCCCACGCTGTACGCATCGGGCAACGGACACGTGGCGCACGAGTGCATCCTGGACCTGCGCGGCCTGAAAGAAACCAGCGGCGTGATGGCCGAGGACGTGGCCAAGCGCCTGATGGACTACGGCTTCCACGCGCCCACGCTGAGCTTCCCGGTGGCCAACACGCTGATGGTCGAGCCCACCGAGAGCGAGACGCTGGAAGAGCTGGATCGCTTCATCGACGCGATGATCGCCATCCGCGACGAGATCCGCCAGGTCGAGGCCGGCAGCTGGCCGCAGGACGACAACCCGCTGAAGAACGCGCCGCACACCGCGGCCAGCGTGCTCAAGAGCGAGTGGACGCACCCCTACCCACGCGAGCTGGCCGCGGCGGTGCCGGGCCATGCGGTCAACACCAAGTTCTGGCCCTCGGTGGGCCGGGTGGACAACGTCTACGGCGACCGCAACCTGTTCTGCAGCTGCGTGCCGGTCAGCGAACTGGCCTGATCTAACAGGCCTCATCCACCAGGGCGCCGATGGCGCCCTTTTTCATTCAGCCGCTCGTGTCGAAAAGCCCTGAATCCAGCACGGCAGCTGCTCCCGCAGGATGCGCAGGGCCGGCGCCTCCTCGCGCTGTGCCAGCGTGACCAGACCGAAGCGCGCCGTGGCCTCCAGCGGTGGCGTCATGTCCAGCCGCACCAGCCCGTTGGCAGCAGCGTCGGCCGTGAGCACGATCGCGTGGCTGAGCCGGGCCACCTCGACGATGCTCAAGGTCTCGTCGCAGCGCAGGGTCACCATGTCGTCCGGGTTGGCCTGCGGTCCGTAGCGGCCGATCAACAGCCGAGCCACCTCGTCGCTCAGCGGCGTGGACGCCACCGGGTAGGCCAGCACCTCGTCGATGGTGACCGACCGACCGCGCTGCACCAGCGGGTGGTCGGGCCGCACCAGGAACCCGGCCCCGAGCTCAAAGGCCTGTGCGATCTGCAGGTCGGCCGACGGCCGCACCGAGCGCACATCCACCACCACCGCGTCCAGCAGCTGCCCGCGCAGGGCGTCGATCAGCACCCCCGTGTTGCCGCGCGAGATCTGCAGCTGCAGCCGGGGATGGTGCTCGGCCATGTGCAACATCAGCGGCGTGGACAGCAGCGCGCCCGGCCCCGAGCTCAGGCCGACCCGCAGGCTGCCGATCAGGCCCTCATGCAGTCCCTTGCCGGTCTGCTTGAGCGCCTCGGCGTCGGCCACCAGCCGGCGGGCGCGCTGCAAGACCTCGTGCCCGAACGGTGTGAGCGCGATGCGCCGACCAAGCCGGTCAAACAGGCGGCCGCCCAGCTCCTCTTCCAGCGCCTGGATGCTGCGCGTGAGCGCGGGTTGCGTGAGGTACAGGGCCTTCGAGGCCTGCACGAAGGCGCCGAGTTCGGCCAGCACCACGAAGTGCCGCAGTTGCACCAGCGTCATTCCAAGTCCCTCTCGAAAGTCATGGATCGTTGCACATCAATGCATTGGACTTTAAATCAACGGCTTCATAACATGCAACAAAGTTCATGTATCGAGGAGACCGATCGATGGAACGACTCAGCGACGAAGCCGTGCAGCAATTTATTGCCTTGCGCCGCGACATCCACCGCCATCCGGAGCTGGCCTTCAACGAACGCCGCACGGCCGCCCTGGTGGCGGCCCAGCTGGGCGCCTGGGGCTACGAAGTCACCACCGGCCTGGGTGGCACCGGTGTGGTCGGGCAACTCCAGCGCGGCACTTCGAAGCGCACCCTTGGCCTGCGTGCCGACATGGACGCCCTGCCCATCCTGGAGGCGACCGGCGCAGCCTGGGCCAGCTGCACCCACGGCGTGATGCACGCCTGCGGCCACGATGGCCACACCGCCATGCTGCTGGCCGCCGCGCAGCACCTGGCCACGCAGGGTGACTTCGACGGCACGCTGAACCTGATCTTCCAGCCCGCCGAGGAAGGCGGCGGCGGCGCGCTGAAGATGATGGAAGACGGCCTGTTCCAGCGCTTCCCCTGCGACGCCATCTTCGCCATGCACAACATGCCGGGCCATCCGCAGGGCCAGCTGGTGTTCCGCAGCGGGCCGACCATGGCGTCGTCGGACTACGCCACGGTCACGCTGCACGGCCACGGCGGCCACGGCGCCATGCCGCACAAGGCGACCGACGTGGTGGTGGCCGCGGCCTCGCTGATCATGGCGCTGCAGACCGTGGTCTCGCGCCATGTGGACCCGATGCAGCCGGCCGTGGTCACCGTGGGCGCGGTCCACGCCGGCGAAGCCAACAACGTGATCCCGGCCACGGCCCGGCTGGAGATCAGCGTGCGCGCGCTGGACCCGCAGGTGCGCCGGAGCATGGAGCAGCGCATCCGCGAGCTGGTACGCCTGCAGGGCGAGAGCTTTGGCGTGCGAGCGAACATCGACTGGCGCCCGGGTTATGCGGTGCTGGTCAACGATGCGCAGCAGACCGCCCGCGCGCTGGCGGTGGCGCAACAGCACTTCCCGGCGGAGCAGATCAACCCGCAGGGCCCCATGCTGACCGGCAGCGAAGACTTCGCCTTCATGCTCGAACGTGTGCCCGGCAGCTACCTGTTCATCGGCAACGGCGCCGACGGCGAGCCCGGTGCCTGCATGGTGCACAACCCGGCCTACGACTTCAACGACCACAACATCGCCATCGGCGCGGCCTACTGGGCTGCGCTGGTGCAGGACCTGCTTTCCCCCAACCCTTAATTACCACAACAGGAGACAACACCATGAACGCACGCATCCGCATCAAGACCCTCGTCGCCGGCGCCGCACTGGCCGCCATCGGCATGACCGGCACCGCCATCGCACAGACCTTCCCCGCCAAACCGGTGACCTTGATGGTCCCCTACCCGGCCGGCGGCCTGTCGGACGTGATCGCGCGCTCGGTCAACAACACCCTGGGCAAGCAGCTGGGCCAGCCGGTGGTGATCGAGAACCTGGGCGGCGCCAGCGGATCGATCGCCGCGCAGAAGGTGCTCAACGGCCCCTCGGATGGCTACACGGTGTTCCAGGGTTCGCCCAACGAGCTGATCCTGGCGCCGCTGGCGATTTCATCGATCAAGTTCAGGAGCGAAGACTTCCGCCTGGTGCAGATGATCGCCACCGCTCAGATCGCCTTCCTGGTGAAGAAAGACCTGCCGGTCAACACGGTGGACGAGTTTCTGGACCACGCCCGCAAGGCCGCCAAAGAAGGCAAGGCGCTGACGTTTGCCAGCGTGGGGCCGGGCTCGTTCTACCACCTGCTGGGCGAGCACCTGTCCAAGGTCACCGGCATCCCGATGATCCACGTGCCTTACAAGGGCGCTGCCCCCGCCGAGCAGGACCTGATGGCCGGCCAGGTGGACTTCTTCCTGGCGCCCTATGGCAAGAAATACGACGAGATGCAGAAGCAGGGCCGCGTCAAGGTGCTGGCCATGCTCAACAGCGAACGGCTGGAGAGCGTGAAGCAGTACCCGGCCATCAGCGAGAGCAAACAGATCAAGGACTTCACGTTCAAGATCTGGACCGGCTACTTCGTGAAGAAGGACACCCCGGAGCCTGTGGTGACCGCGCTGCACAAGGCCATCAGCGCCACGCTGGGCGATGCGGGCGTGCACCAGGCCCTGGAAGCCAACAGCCAGCTGCTGCCCAGGCCGCAGACGCTCGCCGAAGCGGACAAGGCCTACACCGACGGCACCCAGCAGTTCCGCGCCATCGCGAAATCCATCGGGCTGCAGGCACAATAAGTGCCTCAAACCCGTCGATCGGGAGAGACCGGGCCCACGCAGCAGCGTGGGCCCGGCGCCGAAGGAGCAACCGCCCCGGAAACTCTCAGGCAAAAGGACCGGTCGACGCGCTTCACACTCTGAAGAGTGGCCGGGATTCGTCCCCCGGCCCACCGCAGGAGCAAGCCCGCCGCCATGGTGGGTGAATCTCTCAGGTCACAAACAGAGGGGGTCATGATCGGCACACGGTGTGCGGGTCGTGCCCATCCCTGTTTGACGGCTTCGCAAGAGAGAAAACCAATGGCACAGCTCATCGTCATCGGCGGCGGCATCACCGGCGTCACCAGCGCCTACGCCCTGGCCCGTCAGGGTCACCAGGTCACCCTGATCGAAAAACACCGCTACGCGGGCATGGAGACCAGCCACGCCAACGGCGGCCAGCTCTCTGCCTCCAACGCAGAGACCTGGACGCATCCCTCCACCCTGCTCAAGGGCCTGAAGTGGATGCTCAAGGCCGACGCGCCGCTGCTGGTGAACCCCAAGCCAAGCTGGCACAAGCTCAGCTGGTTTGCCGAGTTCGTCGCCTCGATTCCGAAATACCGCGACAACACCATCGCCACCGCCCGCCTGGCGATTGCCGCGCGCGAACACCTGTTCGGCTGGGCCGAGCAGGAGGACATTCATTTCGACCTGAAGCAACAGGGCATCCTGCACA
>JAABQK010000036.1 GCA_011391495.1 Hydrogenophaga sp. | reverse complement strand
TACGAGGTGACCAGACCCAGAAGCCAGAGGACGACGAGGACGATGGCAATGGTCTCAAGCATGAAGGTGCTCCTTGTGATGAAGGTGGGTGGATCGTGCATCGCCGGCGGTCATGACCGCCGGCCCATGCCCATGCTCAGGGACGAACGACGATTTCGTTCTTGACCGCTTTCACGCCGTTGACTCCCCGCGCGATTTTTTCGGCGGTGTCCTTTTCGACTGTGCTCTTGGCAAAGCCCGACAGCATCACCGTGCCGTTCAGCGTCTCGACGCTGATCGACGTCCCGGCAACACTCTTGTCTTCCAGCATGCGTGCCTTCACCGAGGTGGTGATCGCGGTGTCGTCAACATAGGCGCCAACCGTTTCCTGGCCGCGCACAACGGCGCAACCCGAGGCGGTGAGCAGAGCAACGGCAGCAACGGCGGCGGCGAGGGTGGTGCGAATGAGCATGGCAATCTCCGATGAAAGTGGATGAGTGGGTGAGTGGACGGGCGTTATTCGTTCAACGAAGTAACAAATCCATGCTACGCCCATGGCTTTCGGCTGACAAGCGGGTCCGCCGACGGTCTCCTTGATGCTTGTCAAAAAGGCGTTGGGACCAGCACCTCCTTTTTTTTGGCGGGAGCCAGCGCGGATCGCGCCGTTCTCTTTGCCGTGTCTGATGTGCTTGCTGGCTCCTGTCACGCCAGGCCGCTGGCTTTCTCATGCATACCGCTGGCGCAGCTCCCGCTTGAGCAGCTTGCCGCTCGGGTTCTTGGGCAGCGCGTCGGTGAACACCACACGCTTCGGTGCCTTGAACGTGGCCATGTGCGCGTTGCAATGCGCCATCACCTCGTCTTCGCTGAGCGCCTGCCCGGCCTTGACCACGATCACCGCCGTCACGGCCTCCACCCACTTCGGATCGGGCAGACCGATCACGGCCACTTCGCTCACCGCGGGCAGGCGGTAGATCATTTCCTCCACCTCGCGGCTGGCCACGTTCTCGCCGCCGGTCTTGATCATGTCCTTCTTCCGGTCCACCACCGTGATGTAGCCCTCGTGGTCGATCATGGCCAGGTCGCCGCTGTGGAACCAGCCACCCTCGAAGGACGCTGCGGTGCGCTCGGGGTCGTTGAAGTAGCCGAGCATCAGGTGCGGCGATCGGTGCACGATCTCGCCGACCTCGCCCACCGCCACGTCCTGCAGGGCGTCGTTGACGACGCGGGTTTCCACGTTGAGCACCGCCTTGCCACAGGAGCCAGGTTTGCGCAACTGGTCTTCGGGCGCCAGCATGGTGGCCAGGGGCGCTATCTCGGTCTGCCCGTACAGGTTCCACAGGCGCACATTGGGCAGTCGCGCGGCCAGTTCCTTCAGCACCTCGACCGGCATGATGGACGCGCCGTAGTAGCCCTTGGCCAGGTGCTTCAGTTTCTCCGCATCGAACAGCGGCGAGCGCAGCAGCGCGATCCACACCGTGGGCGGCGCGAAGAAGCTGGTGATCTGGTGCTGCTCCAGCAGGGCGAGCAGGTTGTCCGGCGTCGGTTTGCTGGTGATGACGTTGCTGCTGCCGATGTAGATGGCCGGTCCGAAAAACACGTCGAGCTGCGCGCAGTGGTACAGCGGCAGGGCGTGCAGCGCGCGGTCGGCCTCGGCGATCTCGGCGTTGATGACGCAGCTCACGTACTGCCAGAGCACGGCGTCGTGCGTGAGCATGGCGCCCTTGGGAGTGGACTCGGTGCCGCTGGTGTAGACGATCTGTGCCAGGTCGCAGCTGCCCAGCGTGATGTCGGGCAGGGGATCCTGGCAGGCGGCGAGGTCGTCAAAGGCGTGCATCCCGGCTGCGGGCTCGCCCGGGTCTTCGCCAGGCAGCCAGATGAACTGCTGCACCTGGGTCTCGAGCGCGCTCGCCTCGCGTGCGACACCGGCGAGGCCGCTGTCGGTGGCCAGCGTTCTGGCGCCCGCGTGGCGCAGGATGTAGGCCACTTCCTCGGCCTTGAGCATGAAGTTGATCGGCACCATGACCGCGCCCCGGCGCGCCAGCGCAAAGCGCAGTGCCGCAAAGCCGTGCGAATTGCGCGCCAGCACGGCCACCTTGTCGCCCTGGGCCACGCCGATCCTCGCCAGTCCGGCCGCCAGCCGGGTGACGCGGTCGTTGAACTCGGCGTAGGTCCAGCGGGTGCTGCCACAGACGATGGCGGTCTTGGCTGGCAGGCGCAACGCGCTGCGGTGCAGCGCATCGGCGATGGTCTGGCGGCGCACGATGGGGGCGATGGCTGGGGCGGGTGTGGTCATCCGGAAGACTCCTAGCAGCAGGGCCGCGAGGGCGGCACAACGGTCTGATTGAACGGGAATCGGCGTGGTTTGCCATGGGCGTTTTCACCAAGCTCCGGTCGGGGTCTGTCACCCTGGCGTCGGGGGCTATCATTCCGCCATGGACCCAGTCTCATCCGCCCAAGACAAGCTCAGCCACTGGGGTCAGCGGGTGCGCGCCGCCTGGACCACCTGGTGGCAGGTGTTGCTGCTGGGTGCCCAGATCGTCCTGCTGGCCTTCATGCCGTCGAGCTACCAGCGAGGTGAGCAGCGCGCGGCTGTGCTGCGTCATATCTACCTGGCCACCGCGCCGCTGCTCACCTGGTTTCTCGTGCTGTCGGCGCTCATCAGTGTCGTGCTGATCCGCATCGTCGTGGCCACGGCCTACAGCTACGGCCTGTCGCAGTACGCGCTGGAGGTGCTGGTGCGCACGCTGGTGCTGGAGCTGATCCCCCTCTATGCCGCGATGTTCGTGGCGGTGCGCTATGCCATGCCCGGTGCGCAAGGCATCCGCAAGATGCTCGCCTTGCGGCAGCGCGAGGGAAGCCACGCCGAGGACCAGCTGCTTCTGCGTACCGAACTGCTGCCGCGCGCCCTGGCCACCGTGTTTTCCGTCCTGCTGCTGGCGGCGGTGAGCTGTGTCGTGGCGCTGGTGCTGACCTACATCACGGTGTACGGGTTTTCGCCCTGGGGCTTTCCTGCCTACACGCGCAGCGTGGGCAGTGTGTTCACGCCGGCGGTGACGCTGATCTTTACCCTCAAGACCCTGTTTTTCAGCCTGGCGGTGGCGGTGGTTCCGCTGGCCGGCAGCGCCCAGCGCGATGCCGATGGCCGCTACAGCCGACGCAGCGACATCACGGAGTTTGCACGCCTGTTCTCGGTGGTGCTGCTGATCGAGGTGGTGTCGCTGGTCGGCAACTACTACTGAATCCATGAACCCTACACCCGAACCGCCTCGCCTGCCCGAGCCTCCTGTGCCTCCTGTGCCTCCTGTGCCTCCTGTGCCTCCTCAGCTTGCGCCTGAGCCGCCGCCGGTGAAGAACCTGGAAATCAAGGCCGCGCTGCTGCTGCTGCTCATGCTGGTGCTGGTGCTGGGCTCGGCGCTCTACGTGCTGTACGCGCGCGGTGCGTTCGAGCGCACGCAGCGCCTGGTGCTGGTGTCCGACGATTCCGAGGGGGTGGTGGTGGGCATGGACATGACCTTTGCCGGCTTCGCGATCGGCCGTGTGGCGCGCATCGAGTTGGCGGAAGACGGCAATGCGCGCATCCTGATCGACGTGCCGAAGAAGGACGCGCGCTGGCTGCGCGAGTCCAGCATCTTCACCATGGAGCGCGGTCTGGTGGGTGGCACCCGCATCCGTGCCTACAGCGGTGTGCTGACCGACCCGCCTCTGGAGGACGGCGCCGAGCGCCAGGTGCTGCGCGGCGACACCGCGGCCGAGATTCCCAAGCTGATGGCCTCGGTGCGCGAACTCACCGACAACCTGGCCGCGCTCACCAAGAGCGACGCCGCGCTGGCCAGCAGCCTGGCCAATGTGCAGACCCTGACGGGCCGCCTGAATGGCCCGCAGGGCGCGCTCGGCGCGCTGATGGGCAACGAAGCGGATGCCAGGAAGCTGACGCTCACCATCGACCGCGCCAACGCCCTGCTGGCCCGGGCCGACCAGCTCACCGTGCGCCTCGACAGCCTGGTGGCCAACGCCAACAAGCAGGTGTTTGGCCAGGGTGCCGGACCGGGCGGCACGGCCCAGGGCGGGCTGGTGAACGACGCACGCATCTCGGTTCAGCAGCTCAATGGCCTGCTGGGCGAAGCGCGCGGCAGCCTGCAGAAGGTGGACGCGCTGCTGGTGGAAGCGCAGGGCATCGCAGCCAATACGAAGGAAGCCACCGCCGACCTGGGCACGCTGCGCGGCGAGGTCGAGTCCAGCCTGCGCAAGGTGGACGGGCTGATCAACGAGATCAACCGCAAGTGGCCGTTCAAAAGAGAGACGGAGATAAAACTTCCATGAGCACCCCCGCGCCGATCGCTAAGGCGTGCCTTGCAGGCCGCGACAGTGCCGCAGGCACTGTCTCTTCGGGCAGTCCCACCCTGCGCAGGCAGGATGGGAGCCGCTGCCCTCAGCCCCCTCCAGGGGGCAACACCAGCGGCCCGGCAAAGCCGGTTCCGCGGTGTTTCTGGACGCGCGCCCTCGTGGCTTCTGCCCTCGTTGTGCTGACCGCTTGCGGCAACAACCCGCCCGCACCCGGCTGGCAGATGAACGCCAAGAGCAGCGCCGAGCGCGCGACAGAAGCCTGGCTCACGGGCGACAGTCGCGTGGAGGCCGCGGAGTTTGCGCGCGCGCGCAGCGAGGTGGCGAGCACCGGCCGTGCCGACCTGCTGGCCCGTGTGGAGCTGCTCCGCTGTGCCACGCGCGTGGCATCGCTGGAGATTGAACCCTGCAAGGGCTTAGAGGCGTTGGCGGCCGACGCGGCACCGGCCGAGCAGGCCTATGCGCGCTACCTCGCGGGCCGGTCGCAGGTGGCAGACGCCCCCTTGCTGCCGGAGCCCCATCGCTCCTTTGCGGCCGGGTCGGCGGCACCCGACGCCGCTGTCGCCGCGATTCCGGACCCGCTCTCGCGCCTGGTGGCCGCCGGCGTGCTGTTCCAGCGCAGCCAGGTTACACCCGGCGTCATCGCCCAGGCGGTGGACACCGCCTCTGCCCAGGGCTGGCGCCGCCCGCTGCTGGCCTGGCTCAGGGTGCAGCAGGCGAGGGCGCAGGCAGGTGGGGCGGCTGACGAAGCGGCGCGCATTCAGCGGCGGATCGATCTGATCGCACCCGCCGGACCTTGACCGGGTTCAACCGCCCAGGACCCCCAGCGCAAACGGCAGACTCACCATGCCCAGCAGCGTGGACAGCGTGACCAGCCCGGCCACATAAGGGCCGTTGTAGCCCATGCGAGCGGCCAGTACGTAGCAGCTGGAGGCGGTGGGCACGGCGGAGAACATCAGCAGCACGGTGGTCTGCGTGGTGTCCAGCCGGAACAGCAGCGCCAGCCCGAAGGCCATGAGCGGCATGCCCAGGTGCTTGACCGCCAGCACCAGCACGCCCAGGGTCTTGGCGGCGTGCAGCGTGCCCAGTTGCATGCCGGCCCCGGCGGCCATGAGGCCGAGCGCCAGCGACGACTGGCCGATGCGGCTGACCGTGGGCTCCAGCCAGGCCGGGACCGAGAGACCGAGCAGGTTGGCCAGCAGGCCGCTGGCGGTGCCGATGATCAGCGGGTTGCGCACCAGTTCGCGCGCAAAGCCCTTGCCTGCGTGATGCGCCATGGGCCAGACGGCGCCCACGTTGAACAGCGGCACACACACGCCGATCAGCACGGCGATCAGTTGCAGGCCCTGCGGCCCGGCCACCTTGCTGGCCAGGGCCAGCGCAATGAAGGAGTTGAAGCGAAAGCCGACCTGTGCGCTCGCGGCGTGCAGCCGCACGTCCAGCCGTTTCCCCAGCCAGGGCCAGTGCGGCAGTGAGTAGGACAGCGCGATGCCGCACAGGCCCAGTGTGAAGCCCGCCGCCATGAGGCTGGAGGTGCTGCCCAGGTCGAGCGGGCTTTTCACGATGGAGTGAAACAGCAGCACCGGGAACAGGAAGTAATAGACCAGGCTCTCGACCGGTTCCCAGACCTTGCGGTTGAGCGCGGTGAAACGGCACAGCAGGTAACCGATCAGGATGAGCGAGAAGTCGGGGAAGAGCAGTTGCGCGTAGTTCACGCGGTCGAGGATAGCGCCCGGTTGCCGGCTGGTCCGGGGGTTTGTACTTATGTAGTGTCCCCATGGTCACAGCCGTGGGTGGTGTCTACAGTGCAGTCTGATCGGCGGGGGTAACATGCCCTTTGCTATCGTTTTGTGTCTTCAACCTGCCTAGGAGTGCGCGATATGTTTTCCCGTCGTCAGTTGTTTGCTTGTGGTCTGGTCACCGCTTCGGTGTTTGCAGCCGGGGGCGCCTGGGCGCAGGCCTACCCCACCAAGGTGATCCGCGTGCAGGTGCCATTTGCGCCGGGCGGTACGACGGACATCATCGCCCGCGTCATGTCCGAGCCGCTGGGCAAGGTGCTGGGCCAGAGCGTGGTGGTGGAAAACAAGGCCGGTGGCGGCGGTGTGGTGGGTGCCACCGAACTCGCCCGCACCGCGCCCGATGGCTACATCATCGGCATGGCCACGGTATCCACGACCGCAGCCAACCCGGCGATCAACCCCAAGATCACCTACAACACGCTCACCGATTTCACCCCCATCATCAACATCGCGGCCACGCCCAACGTGATCGCGGTGCACCCCAGCTTCCCGGCCAAGGACTACAAGGGATTCCTGGCCGAGATCAAGAAGAGCCCCGGCAAGTACAGCTACGCCAGCTCGGGCACCGGCGGCATCGGCCACCTGCAGACCGAGCTGTTCAAGAACCTGACCGGCACCTTCATCACCCACATCCCCTACCGCGGCGCGGGCCCGGCGCTCAACGACACCGTGGGCGGCCAGGTGCCGATCATTTTTGACAACCTGCCCTCGGCACTGCCGCACATCAAGGCCGGTCGCCTGATCCCGATCGTGGTGGCTGCGCCCGACCGTCTGGCCGCCTTGCCCAACGTGCCGACCTTCAAGGAAGTGGGACTGGAGCCGGTGAACCGCATGGCCTACTACGGCTTCATCGGCCCCAAGGGCATGCCCAAGGAGGTGGTGGACAAGATCTACAACGCCACCAAGCAGGCCCTGGCCGATCCGGCGGTGAAGAAGCGCATTGAAGACACCGGCTCGCTGATCGTGGCCAACACGCCCGAGCAGTTCACCACCCAGATCAAGGCCGAGTTCGAGGTCTACAAAGACGTGGTCGCCAAGCAGAAGCTGAAGCTCGAATGATGGATCTGGCCCTGGCAGCGGCCAGCGAGGCCAGTGCCGGGGCCTTCATCGACGCGCTCTGGCTGGAAGAAGGCCTTGCGCGCAACACGCTCGACGCCTACCGCCGCGACCTCACGCTCTTCGGCCAGTGGCTGGCCACGCGCAGCAAGGCCCTGTCGGAGGCGGCCGAGAGCGACATCAACGCCTACTTCGCCGAGCGCCACGCGCAGACCCGCGCCACCACCGCCAACCGGCGGCTCACGGTGTTCAAGCGCTACTTCCGCTGGGCGCTGCGCGAACGCCTGATCACGGTGGACCCCACGCTGCGCCTGATGGCGGCGCGCCAGCCGCTGCGGGTGCCCAAGACCCTGAGCGAAGCGCAGGTGGAGGCGCTGCTCAACGCGCCCGATACCGGCACGCCGCTGGGCCAGCGCGACCGCGCCATGCTGGAACTGATGTACGCCAGCGGCCTGCGCGTGAGCGAGCTGGTCACGCTCAAGACCTTCCACGTGGGGCACAACGAGCACGTGCTGCGCATCACCGGCAAGGGCAACAAGGAGCGCCTGGTGCCGTTCGGCCAGATTGCGGGCCAGTGGCTGCAGACGTATCTGGGTCAGGGTCGGCGCGAGATCCTCGCAGGGCAGCAGAGTGACGACCTGTTCGTCACCTCGCGCGGTTCGCACGCGGGGGAGGCCATGACGCGCGCCATGTTCTGGCTGCTGGTGAAGAAATACGCGCTGGCCGCCGGCATCACCACGCCGCTCTCGCCCCACACGCTGCGCCACGCCTTCGCCACGCACCTGCTGAACCACGGCGCGGATTTGCGCGCGGTGCAGATGCTGCTGGGCCACGCCGACATTTCCACCACCACCATCTACACGCATGTGGCGCGCGAGCGCCTGAAGAGCATCGTGGCGCAGCACCATCCGCGCGGCTGAACGGAGTTGCTCCCTCTCGCTCTGGGAGAGGGCAGGGGTGGGGGCCGGCAGCCTGCAACGGGTATAACGCTCGCCATGGAAACCCTGTTTCAAACCCCCGCCGCCCAGGCCGCACTGCTCGCTGCGGCCGGCGCGCTGGCCTTCTGGCTGAAGGACGTGCCCGGCCTGGTCGTCTCCTGGCTCAAGCGTTTTTTCATCTCCACGCTCACGCTGGACTCGCGCGACGAGTTCCTGTTTTCCGCGCTGGTGGAGTACATGGATGCGCACCCCTCGCTGCGCCAGGTCAACCAGTTCACCGCGCGCAGCGTGCGCCAGGGAACGGCCTACCAGAGCCTGGAGGAAGACCTGCGCGCCGGGCAGGCGCCGCGCGCCTACCTCTCGCCCGGCGAGGGCCTGCACATTTTGTGGATCGACGGCCGGCTGGTCTGGATCCGGCGCGAACTGCAGGTGACGCAGAGCGTGTTCGAGCGCATCAGCCTCTCGCACTTCGGCCGCTCCAGCGCCTTCCTCTCGGCCTTCCTGCAACGCGCCATCGACGCGCGGGCCCACCGCGAGAGCGACACGCTCTCGGTCTACATCCCCAACCCGTTTCACGGTGGCGACTGGATGCGCGCGCGCCTGGGTTCGCGCCGACCGCTCGCGTCGGTGGTGCTCAAGGCCGGGCAGGCAGAGGCGCTGCTGGGCGACCTGCAGCGCTTCTACGGCGCACACGAGCGCTACGCCGAGCTGGGCATTCCCTGGCGGCGCGGCTACCTGCTCTACGGCCCGCCCGGCACCGGCAAGACTTCGCTGGTCACGGCGCTGGCGTCCGAGCTGCACCTGAACGTGTGCACACTGAGCCTGGCCTCGCCCATCGTCACCGACGAAAAAATCCACACCCTGCTGGCCGCGGTGCCGCAGCGCTCGCTGCTGCTCATTGAAGACGTGGACGCTTTCTTCCGCCAGCGCGACGCGGCACACGCACAGGTGAAGCTCTCGTTCTCGGGCTTCCTGAACGCGCTGGACGGCGTGGCCACGCAGGAAGGCAATGTGCTCTTCATGACGACCAACCATGCCGAGCGGCTGGACGAGGCGCTCATCCGCGCCGGCCGCATCGACGAACGCGTCGAGCTGGGCACCTGCGATGAAGACCAGCTCAGGCGCCTGTACCTGAAGTTCCAGCCCGACGAAGCCGCGGCCCGCGCCTACGCGGCGGAGAACGTGGGCAAGGCCCCGTCGCCCGCGCAGGTGCAGGGGGTGCTGATGCGCCGCTTCGGCGCAGTCAGAGCCTGAATCAAGCCCCGGCGCTCACTGCGCCATGCGCAGACGCCGCGCCGCGTCTTCGTCGCGCGCGTCGTCGATCTCGCGCATGACGCTGGCCAGGTCCACATTGGCGTGGGTCGGTGTGTAGCGCCCGGTGAGCACGGTGTCGTTGCTGAGGTGGCCGCTCTGGTACAGGCTCCAGATCTCTGGTCCGTATTGGGTGGACCGCAACTCGGGCGCGAACTGGCCAAAGAAGTCGCGCAGATTGGCGACGTCGCGCAACAGCATGCGCGGCGCGTGGTTGTTGCCCGCCGCGTCCACCGCCTGCGGCAGGTCGATGATCACGGGGAAGTCCACGCCATCGGCTTCGCCCGAATGCGCCAGCAGGATGTTGAATTCCGACAGGTCGCCATGCACCACCCCGGCGCACAGCATGCGCACCACCTCGGCCACCAAGGTGGCGTGGTGCTGGCGCGCCTGCTCGGGCGTGAAACGCACGTCGTTCAGACGCGGAGCGGCGTCGCCGTGCGCGTCGGTCACCAGCTCCATCAGCAACACGCCGTCGTGGAAGTTGTACGGCTGAGGAACCCGCACACCGGCTGCGGCCAGTCGGTAGAGAGCGTCCACCTCGGCGCTTTGCCAGGCCGCTTCCTGCGCTTCGCGGCCAAACTTCGTGCCCTTGGCCATCGCGCGGGCCTGGCGCGAGTTCTTGACCTTGCGGTTCTCGGTGTAGTCCACCGCCTGGCGAAAGCTGCGGTGGGTGGCCTCTTTGTAGATCTTGGCGCAGCGGGTTTGATCGCCGCAGCGGACCACAAACACCATGGCTTCCTTGCCGCTCATGAGCTGACGCACCACCGTGTCGATCAGCCCCTCTTCCATCAGGGGCAGCAGTCTGGGGGGTGCTTTCATCTAGGTCCTGTTCGCACCAGGCTTCCGGTCGCGGTCATGGTCCTGCGGTGTCACTTGTAGAACACCTCGACCGTGCCCTTGAGCTGGATCAGCAGCGGCTGGCCCTTGCGGTCCAGCGTCTTGCCGGCGGGCACCTTCACCCAGCCCGCGCTGATGCAGTACTCCGAGACATCGAAACGCTCTTTGCCGTTGAGCCGGATGCCGATGTCGTGTTCGAACACGGCAGCGACATGGTGCGGGCTGCGCGGGTCGATGGAGAGACGGTCGGGCAGGCGTGGTTGGGGGGTCTGTTCTGTCATGTCTGGATTGTCGGGCAGTTTCGCCAGTCGGTTCCATGGCGCGCAAGCTGGGCGAAGGTCACAGACACCAGAACCCGCCGCGCGGTCAGGGCATCGCGCTGTGCCCGTGCATCCGGGATGCCGGCTGCGAAGCGTCGGGCACCCGAAGGAACAGATCAGTCTTCCATCACCCGCACCTTCACGCTCTTGCCCTTGATGCGGCCGTCGTTCAGGCGGCTGGCCGCCTGCTCGGCGATGGCGCGGTCCACCGCGACATAGGTGGACCAGTCGTTGACGTTGATCTTGCCGACCTGTTCGCGCGTGTAGCCGAGGTCGGCGGTGAGTGCGCCCAGCACGTCGCCGGGGCGGATCTTTTCCTTGCGACCCCCCTGGATGTGCAGCGTCACCATGGGCGGCACCAGCGGGCCTTTGCCGGAGGGCGTGAGCTCGGCGAGTTCGTGCCATTCGGACTCGCGGCCCTGCAGCTGCTCGATCTTGCCCACGTTGCCCATCTCGTCCATGCTGGCCAGATTCAAGGCCAGACCGCTTTCGCCGGCGCGGCCGGTGCGGCCGATGCGGTGGATATGCACCTCGGGGTCGGGCGTCACGTCCACGTTGATCACGGCGGCCAGGCTGGCGATGTCGAGCCCGCGGGCGGCCACGTCGGTGGCCACCAGCACCGAGCAGCTCTTGTTGGCAAAGCGCACCAGCACCTGGTCGCGCTCGCGCTGCTCCAGTTCACCAAACAGCGCCAGCGCGCTCATGCCCTGCGCCTGCAGCACGGCCACGAGATCACGGCACTGCGCCTTGGTGTTGCAGAACGCGAGCGTGCTCGCCGGCCGGAAGTGCAGCAGCAGCTGGCTCACCGCGTGCAGGCGCTCGCTGTCTTTCACCTGGTACCAGCGCTGTTGAATCTGGCCACCCGCGTGCTGCGCTTCCACGGTCACCGTGACCGGGTCACGCATGAACTGCGCCGCCAGCTTCGCGATGCCTTCCGGGTAGGTGGCGGAAAACAGCAGGGTCTGGCGTTCTTTCGGACACTGGCGCGCCACTTTCACGATGTCGTCGAAGAAGCCCATGTCGAGCATGCGGTCGGCCTCGTCGAGCACCAGGGTGTTGAGCGCGTCGAGCTGCAGGCTCTGGCGCTCCAGGTGGTCCATGAGGCGGCCGGGCGTGCCGACCACGATGTGCGCGCCGTGTTCCAGTGTGGCGAGCTGGCCGCGCAGCGGCACGCCGCCGCACAGCGTGACCACCTTGATGTTGTCTTCGGCGCGTGCCAGGCGGCGGATCTCGGTGGTCACCTGGTCGGCCAGCTCGCGCGTTGGGCAGAGCACCAGCGTCTGCACGGCGAAGCGGCGCGGGTTCAGGTTGGCCAGCAGGGTGAGGGCGAAGGCCGCGGTCTTGCCGCTGCCGGTCTTGGCCTGGGCAATGATGTCCTTGCCCAGCAGGGCGGCGGGCAGACTGGCGGCCTGAATGGCCGTCATGCTCAGGTAGCCGAGCTGCTGCAGGTTGGCCAGCATGGCGGGCGAGAGCGGCAGCTGGCCGAAATCGGAGGCCGTGGGAGCCGAAGCGGGGGATGTCGAGGATGCAGAAGTCATCCCCGATTATCCGGCTTGCCAGGGATGGCGCCGTTTACGCGCCCAGCAGATAGTCCAGCTCCTGCTGGCTGAAGCCGGCCTCGCGCCGGGCGGCGTCGTTGAACGGCGGCTTCAGGCGCGGCGCGTGGTGGGTGCGGGCGAGTGTGCGGTAGTGCGCCAGCGGGTCCAGCCCCTGCCGTGCGCAGAGCCAGCCGTACCAGCGGTTGCCGATGGCGACATGGCCGATCTCGTCGCGCAGGATCCGGTCGAGGATCTCGACGGCGCGCAGCGCGGCCGGTGTGCCGACCTTGCGCAGGCGCGCCTGGATCAGTGGCGTGGCGTCGAGCCCGCGCGCCTCCAGCGTGCGCGGCACGAGCGCCATGCGCGCGGTGATGTCGTCCTGCGTCTTCACGCACATCTCCCACAGGCCGTCGTGCGCCGGGAAGTCGCCGTAGTCATGGCCCAGGCTTTGCAGGTGCTCGCGCAGGAGGCCGAAGTGCGTGGCCTCTTCGGCTGCCACGCGCAGCCAGTCGCGGTAGAAGTCCGACGGCATGCCGGGAAAGCGCCAGACCGCGTCGAGTGCCAGGTTGATGGCATTGAACTCGATGTGTGCGATGGCGTGCAGCAGGGCGGCCAGGCCCTCGTTCGTGTAGGGCGAACGGTGCGGCACCTGCATCGGCGGGACCAGCTCGGGCCTGTCGGGGCGACCGGGCAGGGGCAAGGCGGGAGGCCTCAGGGCGAGCTGGGGCGCGAGTGCCTTCTCGAGTGCTACGGGGTCGTGCTGGTTCACCACACCCTGCCACAGGGCATGCGTGGCTTCGGCCTTCACGGCAGGGTCGCTCAGGCACAGGACGGCCAGAGCCTGTTCCCGCAGGGCGTCTGGCGGGGAGGTGGGTGCGGTGACTGGCATCCCTACAATTCTAGGTTTGCAAACCGATCGATCCGGAGACACACGATGGCAATCTACGAACTCGACGGCCTGGTCCCCCAGCTGGCCGCATCGGCCTGGGTGGCCGACAACGCCCAGGTGATCGGCAACGTGGTGCTGGGCGAGGGCAGCAGCGTGTGGTTCGGCGTGACGGCGCGCGGCGACACCGAGGCCCTGACCGTGGGCCACGGCAGCAACATCCAGGACGGCAGCGTGCTGCACGCCGACGTGGGCTTCCCGCTCACCATCGGCGCCAACGTGACCGTGGGCCACCAGGTGATGCTGCACGGCTGCACCATCGGCGACGAGTCGCTGATCGGCATTGGCGCCGTGGTGCTCAACGGCGCGAAGATCGGCAGGAACTGCCTGGTGGGCGCCGGTTCTCTGGTGACCGAGGGCAAAGCATTCCCCGATGGCTCCATGATCATCGGCAGCCCGGCGAAGGCGGTGCGCCAGCTCACGCCCGAGCAGATCGAGGGCCTGCGCCAGAGCGCAAAGCACTACACCGCCAATGCGGAGCGCTTCCGCAAGGGCTTGAAAAAGATCGCCTGATCCCGATCTGCCAGCGTTGATTGTCCGAAAGAAGAGATTGTCCGAACTCCACAAATTCATGTTTGAAGGCTTGCCGGTGCGCGGCATGCTGGTGCGCCTGACCGATGCCTGGCAGGACGTCCTGCGCCGGCGCGAGCAGACCGGTGGCTATCCGGTGGCGGTGCAGGAGCTGCTTGGCGAGATGACGGCCGCGGCCACGCTGATGCAGGCCAACATCAAGTTCAACGGCGCGCTGGTCCTGCAGATCATGGGCGACGGCCCGGTCAAGCTGGCCGTGGCAGAAGTGCAACCCGACCTGAGCCTGCGCGCGACCGCCACCGTCAAAGGCGAGGTGGCGGCCGATGCACCGCTGTCGCACATGGTGAACGTAAACAACCAGGGCCGCTGCGCGATCACGCTCGACCCGAAAGACCGCCTGCCTGGGCAGCAGCCCTACCAGGGCGTGGTGCCGCTGTTCGGCGACCGCCACGAGAAGCTGGAGAAACTCAGCGAGGTGATCGAACACTACATGCTGCAAAGCGAGCAGCTCGACACGCGCCTGGTGCTGGCTGCCAACGACAAGGTGGCGGCTGGCCTGCTGATCCAGCGCCTGCCGCTGCAGGGCGAGACCAACCTGGCCGGCGCGGGCGCGGTGGCCAGGGACGAAGACCAGATCGGCCTGAACGAGGACTACAACCGCATCGCCATCCTGGCCGCGAGCCTGAAGCGCGAAGAGCTGCTGGAGCTGGACGCCGAGACCATCCTGCGCCGACTGTTCTGGGAGGAAGACGTGCGCCGCTTCGAGCCGCTGGCTGGCGTGCAAGGCCCGCGTTTTGCCTGCACCTGCTCGCGCGAGCGCGTCGGCAACATGCTGCGCAGCCTGGGCCGCGAGGAGATCGAGTCCATCATCGCCGAGCAGGGCCAGGTGGAAGTGGGCTGCGACTTCTGTGGCGCCCAGTACCGCTTCGATCCGGTCGACGCGGCGCAGGTTTTCCTGCAGCCGGCGATCCAGCCCCCAGGCTCACCCGGCGTGCACTGAGGAGCGCAGTCGGAGCGCGGAGTCCCGCCAGCACACACCGCGGAACCGGCTCTGTCGGGCCGCTGGTGTGGTCCCCCTCAGGGGGAAGCTGCGTCAGCGGCGCAGGGGGTAATCGTGTCCAGCACGTCATGGCACGCTCCCATGGTGTGGTAGTCCACTTTGCCGGCGGGGCTCTTCTCGTCGCTGATCTTGCTGTTGTCGGCGCGCAGGATGCGCCACCAGGCGCCGTGCCGGTGATCCACAAAATGTGCCCAGGCGTAGGCCCACAGCCTGTCGTAGTCGGCCCAGTAGCGCGCTTCGCCTGTGACCTGCGCCAGGCGCGCCGCGGCGGCCAGTGACTCGGCCTGGACCCAGAAATACTTGTCGCTGTCGCACGCGCTGCCGTCGGGCGCGAAGCCGTAGAACAGGCCGCCGTGTTTCGCGTCCCAGGATGTCTTCATGGCGGTGTCGAAGAAGTGCTGCGCCCGCCGCACCAGCCCGGCCTGGGGACGGCGCTCATTCAGCAGGAGCAGCAGCTTGGCCCATTCGGTCAGGTGGCCGGGCTGGAAACCCCAGGGGCGGAAGATGTTGGTCCGGTCGTCCCTGTTGTAGTCCCAGTCCACCGACCAGTCGGCGCGGTGGTGTTCCCACACTGGGCCGCCGGCGAGTGCGGCCTGGCGCACGGTGATGTGCTCGGCCAGCAGGGCGGCGCGGTCCAGGTAGCGGGCTTCGCGGGTGGCGTCGAAGGCCGCGAGCAAGGCTTCGCACAGGTGCATGTTGGCGTTCTGGCCACGGTAGGGGCTGAGCTGCCAGTCGGCCGTGGCCTCGTCGGCGTACAGACCGTGTTGCGGCTCCCAGAAGCGCTGCTCCAGCAGATCGAAGGTCTGGGCGATGCCGGCGTGCGCACCGCTCAGGCCGGCCATGTGGGCGTGCGCATGGGCCAGCAGCACGAAGGCCAGGCCGTAGGCGTGGTTCGTGGTGTCCAGTACGCGCGCCTGCCCATCGCGCCAGTCCAGCACCCAGGCGTAGCCGCCCGTGGCCGGGTCGCGGTGCACGGGCAGAAAGTCGAACGCCTGTTGCAGCGCCTGCCACGCCACGTCGCCGCCCAGGTTGCGGCGCACCGCCATCGAGAAGGTGACGATGTAACGCGTGCTGCTGACGAGGTGGCGGGTGTGGGCGTCGTACACGCTGCCGTCGTCGCGCAGGAAGTGGAACAGGCCGCCCGATGGATCGATGGCGCGCGGCAGGTAGAAGGCCAGCGTGTCGCGCACATGGGCGCGCAGGAACTCGGGCGAGCGGAAATCGGGCAACGGTGTGGCGGGGATCATGGGGTCGGGTCTCCTGGTCGCTGCTGCTGTTGGATGAGCTGGGTGAACAAGCGGTGCTCGCAGTCGGGGTCGCTGCATGTCTCGCAGTTCCAGGGCCGGCGGCCCTTCGGCCAGGCCGGATCGCCGGCCACGAGGGTCTCCCCCAGCGCATTGCCGATGCAACGCAGGGCCTGCTGCAGGCGGGCGTTGCCGTGTCCGTACACGGTCTGGAACGGGATGGCGGCGCCTTGCAGTTCGCGGCGCAGCACCGCGTCCGTGGCTTCGCGCACCGTGGGGCTGTCGCGAAACAGACCGTCGGCCACCCAGGGCAGGTCCAGCCCCATGAGCAGGGTGAGGTCGTAGCGGCGTTGCTGTTCCAGCGCGGCGGGGTGGAGCGAGCGGTCGTTGAAATACAGCTCGCTGTAGGCTGCGACCACCAGTGCCGTGGTGTCGGCAATCACGATGCGAACGCCTGGCTGGTGGCGGGCGGCTTCGATCTGGCGGGTCTGTTCGTCGGCCCGTGCGGCCTGCTCTTCGGCGCGCGGCGCCCGGCCCATGGCTTCACACCATTGCCGAAGTTGCTCGGACACGAGCGTGCTGGGGATGTGCAGCACCTCCTGCAGGTGCCGGTGCAGCGCCTGTGCGAGCGTGGTCTTGCCGGAAGATTCGCCGCCGAGCAGCGCGATGGTGAGGGCCATGGCGCTAGGGCCTGTGAACAGGCCCTGGTCAGGGCTTGCTCTGTGCGATCTGGACGAAGATTTCGTTGGGCTTGACCATGCCCAGGTCCTGGCGGGCCAGTTCCTCGACCGTTTCCAGGCCTTCCTGCAGATCGTTCACCTCGCTGGCGACGCGGTCGTTGCGCAGCTGGGCTTCGCGGTTGCTGCGCTCCAGTTCGGCCAGTTCCCGTTTCATGCCGGTCACCTGGGACACGTTGCCCCGGCCGAACCAGAGCTGCCCGTGCAGGACGAGCAACAGCATGATCAGGAAAGCGGGGACGAGGCGTGAACCCATGGTGGTCAGCAGTGTGCCTGAAGCGTTTTACTTCAGGTTGTAGAAAGCCGCTCGGCCCGGGTACACGGCCACATCACCCAGGTCCTCTTCGATGCGCAGCAGCTGGTTGTACTTGGCCATGCGGTCCGAGCGCGACAGCGACCCGGTCTTGATCTGGCCGGCGTTGGTGCCCACGGCGATGTCGGCGATGGTGCTGTCTTCGGTTTCACCCGAGCGGTGCGACACCACGGCGGTGTAGCCCGCGCGCTTGGCCATCTCGATGGCGGCGAAGGTCTCGGTCAGGGTGCCGATCTGGTTGATCTTGATCAGGATCGAGTTGGCGATGCCCTTGTCGATGCCTTCTTTCAGGATCTTGGTGTTGGTGACGAACAGGTCGTCGCCGACGATCTGCACCTTCTTGCCCAGGCGGTCGGTCATCAGCTTCCAGCCATCCCAGTCGCCTTCGGCCATGCCGTCCTCGATGCTGATGATCGGGTACTTGTCGACCCAGTTGGCCATCATGTCGGTCCACTCCTGGGCCGTGAGGCTCAGGCCTTCGCCGGCCAGCTCGTACTTGCCGTCCTTGTAGAACTCGGAGGCGGCGCAGTCCAGGCCCAGGGCGATCTGATCGCCGGCCACAAAGCCGGCCTTGTCGATGGCTTCCAGGATCATCTGGATCGCGGCTTCGTGGTTGGCCACGTTGGGGGCAAAGCCACCTTCGTCGCCGACCGCCGTGCTGATGCCGCGGTCGTGCAGGATTTTCTTCAGGGCGTGGAACACCTCGGCGCCGTAGCGCAGGGCTTCGCGAAAGCTCGGTGCGCCCACCGGGATGATCATCAGCTCTTGCAGGTCGAGGTTGTTGTTGGCGTGCTCGCCACCGTTGATGACGTTCATCATGGGCACAGGCATCTGCACCGCGCTCATGCCGCCGAAATAGCGGTACAGGGGCAGCCCGGCTTCTTCGGCGGCGGCGCGGGCCACGGCCATCGACACGGCCAGCATCGCGTTGGCACCCAGGCGGCCCTTGTTCTCCGTGCCATCGAGGTCGATCAGGGTCTTGTCCAGGAAGGCCTGCTCGGAGGCATCCAGGCCGAGCACGGCTTCGGAAATTTCGGTGTTGATGTTCTCCACCGCCTTGAGCACGCCCTTGCCCAGGTAGCGGCTCTTGTCACCGTCGCGCAGCTCGATGGCTTCGCGCGAGCCGGTGGACGCACCGGACGGCACGGCCGCGCGGCCCATCACGCCGGATTCCAGCAGCACGTCGCATTCGACGGTGGGGTTGCCGCGGCTGTCCAGCACTTCACGGCCAACGATGTCAACGATTGCACTCATCTTTTCTACCTTTGGAACAAGTCAAACAAGAAAACGGGGGAGGACGCTCACACGCCCTCGACAGCAAACATGCGGATGGAGCCCGCGCCCTCGCGCAGGCTGCGCGCATGGGTGTAGGTTGCAGAGTGGTAGTAGGCCTGCGCGGTGGCGATGTCTTTGAACCTGAGCACCACCACGCGCAGGGGATTCCAGTCGCCTTCGAGCGGCTCGACGCGGCCGCCGCGCACCAGCACCTCGGCGCCGAACTCCTGCATGGCGCGGGTGCTCCACTCGCGGTAGGCCTTCATCTGCTCTTCGTTGGTGACGGTCACGTCCGCAATGATGTACGCGCTCATTGGAAATCGTTCTCCAGCAGCGGGTTGCTTTTCGTCACGTCGTCCAGTGCCACGAGGGTTTCCAGCAGCGCCTTCATGTGTTTCAGCGGCACGGCGTTGGGACCGTCCGACCAGGCTTCGGCGGGCTTCGGATGGGTTTCCATGAACAGACCGGCCACGCCCGCGGCCACGCCCGCGCGGGCCAGCACCGGCACCATGTCGCGGGCACCGCCGCTGACCGCACCCAGCCCCCCCGGCTTCTGTACCGAGTGGGTCACGTCGAACACCACCGGCGCGCCGGACTTGCGCATTTCGGCCAGGCTGGTCATGTCGGCCACCAGGTTGTTGTAGCCAAAGCTCACGCCGCGTTCACAGGCCAGGAAACGGTCCTCGGAAAGACCGGCTTCCCTGGCGGCGGCGCGGGCCTTGTCGATCACGTTCGTCATGTCCCAGGGGGCGAGGAACTGACCCTTCTTGATGTTCACTGGCTTGCCGGACTGGGCCACGGCGCGGATGAAGTCGGTCTGGCGGCACAGGAAGGCCGGCGTCTGCAGCACGTCCACCACGCTGGCGACGTCGGCCACCTGCGATACGTCGTGCACGTCGGTCAGGATGGGCAGGCCCAGCTGGCGCCGGACCTCGTCGAGGATCAACAGGCCCGCTTCCAGGCCGACGCCGCGCTGGCTGGTGCCCGAGGACCGGTTGGCCTTGTCGAAGGATCCTTTGTAGATGAGCGGAATGTTCAGCGCGGAGCAGGTTTCCTTCAGCTGGCCCGCGACGTCGATGGACATCTGCAGCCCTTCGATCGAACAGGTGCCCGCGATGAGGAAGAAGCGCTGGTCCAGCCCGACATCGAATCCGCACAGTTTCATGGTGGTTCCGATCAGGCCTTGGCCGATTTCTGCCGGTCCACCGCTGCCTTGATGAAGGCGTTGAACAGCGGGTGCCCATTCCAAGGCGTCGACTTGAACTCGGGGTGGAACTGCACGCCGATGTACCAGGGGTGCACGCTCTTGGGCAGTTCGATGATTTCCGTCAGCTGTTCGCGCTGCGTCAGCGCCGAGATCACCAGACCCGCCTGGCGCAGGCGCTCCAGGTAGTTGACGTTGGCTTCGTAGCGGTGGCGGTGGCGCTCGGTGACCACGTTGCCGTAGATGCTGTGGGCCAGGGTGCCGGGCTGCACGTCGGAGCTCTGGGCGCCCAGGCGCATGGTGCCGCCCAGGTCGGAACTCGCGTCACGCGTCTGGATGCTGCCGTCGGCGTCCTTCCATTCGGTGATGAGGGCGATCACCGGGTGCCGGGTGGCGGGATCGAATTCGGTGCTGTTCGCACCCTCCAGCCCGGCCACGTGGCGGGCGTATTCGATGGTGGCCACCTGCATGCCCAGACAGATGCCCAGGTAGGGCACCTGGTGCTCGCGGGCGAATCGCGCGGTGCTGATCTTGCCTTCCACGCCGCGCTGGCCGAAGCCACCGGGGACCAGGATGGCGTCGTAGGGCGCCAGCTGCTTCGAGGCGTCGCCTTCGATGGTTTCGGAGTCGATGTGGTCGATCTTCACCCGGACGTGGTTGCGCATGCCGGCGTGGCGCAGCGCTTCGTTCACCGACTTGTAGCTGTCCGACAGGTCGACGTACTTGCCCACCATCGCCACGGTGACCTCGCCTTGCGGGTGCTCGGTCTCGTACACCAGATCGTCCCAGCGCTTCAGGTTGGCCGGCGGGGTGTTCAGGCGCAACTTGTCGCAGATCAGGCCGTCCAGGCCCTGCTCGTGCAGGATGCGCGGCACCTTGTAGATCGTGTCCACGTCCCACATGGAGATCACGCCCCATTCCGGGACGTTGGAGAACAGGGAGATCTTGGCGCGTTCTTCGTCGGGAATGCGGCGGTCGGCGCGGCAGAGCAGGGCGTCGGCCTGGATGCCGATTTCGCGCAGCTTCTGCGCCGTGTGCTGCGTGGGCTTGGTTTTCAGCTCGCCCGCGGCGGCGATCCAGGGCACGTAAGAGAGGTGCACGAAGGCCGAGTTGTTCGGGCCCATGCGCAGGCTCATCTGGCGCACCGCCTCGAGGAAGGGCAGGGACTCGATGTCACCCACGGTGCCGCCGATCTCGACGATGGCCACGTCCACCGCATCGGGCGTGTCGATGCCGGCGCCGCGCTTGATGAACTCCTGGATTTCGTTGGTGACGTGCGGGATCACCTGCACCGTCTTGCCCAGGTAGTCGCCGCGACGTTCCTTCTCCAGCACCGACTGGTAGATCTTGCCAGTGGTGAAGTTGTTGGTCTTCTTCATGCGCGTTTCGATGAAACGCTCGTAGTGCCCGAGGTCCAGGTCGGTTTCGGCGCCGTCGTCGGTGACGAAGACCTCGCCATGCTGGAAGGGCGACATGGTGCCCGGATCCACGTTGATGTACGGGTCGAGCTTGATGAGGGTGACTTTGAGGCCGCGCGATTCGAGGAGCGCGGCGAGTGACGCAGATGCAATGCCCTTGCCGAGAGAGGACACCACACCGCCGGTGACGAACACAAATTTGGTCATGACTCGGGCGAGCCGTTCGCTCGCAGGAGGTGGAAATGGGGATTATAGAGGGCGCCCCCCGGGGAGCCGTCCGGGCAGGGGTGCCGCGGCCAGAGGCCCAGGGGGCCCGAACTGCTACATTGCGCGCATGAACGATCTCGCCGGAAAACACATCGTCCTGGGCCTCTCGGGGGGCATCGCCTGCTACAAGGCCGCCGAACTGTGCCGCGCCCTGATCAAGTCCGGGGCGACGGTGCAGGTGGTCATGACCGAGGCGGCCGGCCACTTCATCACCGCGGTGACGATGCAGGCCTTGTCTGGCCGGCCGGTGTTCACCTCGCAGTGGGATGCGCGCCCTTCCGGCGGGTCGGACAACAACATGCCGCACATCAACCTGAGCCGCGAAGCCGATGCGATCCTGGTGGCGCCCGCCAGCGCCGACTTCATGGCCAAGCTGCTGCACGGCCGGGCCGATGACCTGCTTTCGCTGATGTGCCTGGCCCGCCCGCTGGACCAGGTGCCGCTGATTCTGGCACCGGCCATGAACCGCGAGATGTGGGCGCACCCGGCCACGCAGCGCAACGTGGCCCAGCTGCACGCCGATGGCGCCACCGTGCTGGACGTGGGGGTGGGCGACCAGGCCTGTGGCGAAACCGGCGACGGTCGCATGCTTGAACCCGAGGAACTGCTGTACGAGCTGGTGCGCTTCTTCACGCCCAAGCGGCTGGCCGGCCAGCAGGTGCTGGTGAGCGCCGGGCCCACCTTCGAAGCCATCGACCCGGTGCGCGGCCTGACGAATCTCTCGAGCGGCAAGATGGGCTTTGCCATTGCACGGGCCGCCCACGAAGCGGGCGCTCACGTGACCCTGGTGGCGGGGCCGGTGAGCCTGCCCACGCCACGCGGCGTCGGCCGCATCAACGTGGGGTCGGCCCTGAACATGCAGAAGACGCTGAATGTGCTGAGCCAGACCGCGACCGTGTTCATTTCGGCGGCGGCCGTGGCCGACTGGCGCCCGGCGCAGGCGGCCGAGCAGAAGATCAAGAAGGACGGCAGTGGCGGGGTGCCCACGCTGTCCTTCATCGAGAACCCGGACATTCTGGCGGGCATCGCGGCCAGCCCGCGCGCCCAGAGTGGTGCCCTCTATTGCGTCGGCTTCGCGGCCGAAAGCCAGGATCTGCTGGCCCACGCGCAGGCCAAGCGCGAACGCAAGGGCGTGCCGCTGCTGGTGGGCAACATCGGTCCCGACACCTTCGGCCAGGACGACAACGCCCTGCTGCTGGTGGATGCACAGGGCACGACCGACCTGCCCAGGGCTTCAAAGTTGCAGCTGGCGCGCCAGCTGGTGGCGGAAATCGCGCGTCGCCTCCCGGTCTAGCCGCTGAGCGGCAGGTGCTGTCTCCGGGTGGCTTGCCCTCGTGGGGGTCCGGGTCGTATCATTGAATAAGCAGATGCTTATTTGCTGAAACGCCACCACAGGAGACACAAGCATGCATTCCCCATCGCACCCGGTGTCCGCACAGGCCGGCCCGATCCGCAGCCGCCGCCAATGGCTTCGCATGGCCGCCGGCATGGGAATGGGCGTCGCCGGACTGGCGCTGGTCCCCGAGGTGCGCCTGTTTGCCCAGCAGGTGCAGGACTTCATCGAAGGCCCGCCGGTGCCCGACGTCAAACCCGAGCAGCTTTCACCCCATGTGTGGATGGTGTACGCGAAAGAAGGTTTTCCGACGCAGGAGAACCAGGGCCTGATGGCCAGCATCATCTTTGTGGTCACGCAAAAAGGCGTGGTGGTGCTGGATTCCGGCGCTTCGGTGCAGATCGGCCAGATGGCGATCCGCATGATCAAGACGGTGACCCCCAAGCCGGTGATCGCGGTCTTCAACAGCCACTACCACGGCGACCATTGGCTGGGCAACCATGCGTTTGCCGACACCTTTGGCAAAGAACTGCCGATCCACGCACTGGCCCATACCCAGGCGCAGATCGCGGGCAACGAAGGCAACCTCTGGCGCAGC
>JAABQK010000035.1 GCA_011391495.1 Hydrogenophaga sp. | reverse complement strand
CAGTTCTCCAGCATCACCAGCTGGCCGGGCGCCACGTCCACGCCATCGACCCAGTTGGCCACCACCGGGATGCTGCGGCCCATGAGTTCGCCCATGCGCACGGCCACCGGGGCCAGGGAATCTTCGGGCTTGAATTCGCCTTCGGTGGGGCGACCCAGGTGCGAGGTCACCATGACGGCGGCGCCGGCGTCCAGCGCCATCTGGATGGCGGGAATGGAAGCGCGGATGCGCGTGTCTTCGGTGATCTCGCCCGCGTCGTTCTGCGGCACGTTCAGGTCGGCCCGGATGAAGACGCGTTTGCCGCGGGCTTGGCCTTGGGCGCAGAGGTCGGAGAAGCGGATGAATTGCATGGCGGTTCCAGAGGGAAGAAAAGATTCGGCCTTGCGCGACACAGAGCGTGTCTGGCCCGGCCGCCGATTGTAGGAAACGCTGCGCAAGGCCCGTCACGAGGGCTCGCGGTTCAGCGATCCGGAGGCGGTGTGACGTTCCGGGAAGCAGAGGGAGGCGAGCGCCACAGCGCCAGGATGCGCGGTGCCAGCAGGGCGGCCAGCACACCGAGCAGCGCACCGGCCACCACGTCCACCGGAAAGTGCAGACCCAGAGCGATCCGGCTCCAGGCCACCAGCAGCGACAGCAGCAACGGCAGCCACCGCCAACGGCGGTGCGGGATCAACTGCCACGCCACCATGCCCAGGGCGAGGGCCACGCCAGCGTGGCTGCTGGGAAAACTGGGGGTGGGCTTGTGGGCCAGCCACTGCTGACCGAGCCCGAGCACAAAGGGACGCGGTGCGGGCCAGGCCTCCGACAGCTCACGGGTCACCAGCCAGGCCAGGAAGGTCGCCAGCACGGCATGCAACACCGTGGACCAGCGGTCCTGTCGCCGCCGCACGACCACACCCAGGACGATCAGGAGCAGGACGGCTGGCAGCGCCTTGCTGCTCAGGCGCGCCAACTCCAGCACCCAGGCGGGGGTGCCAGGGCCCAGGTTGATCCAGTGGAATAACTGCAGGTTCAGGTCGTTCATGGGTGCGGGCGGCCATCCCGTGCGGGATACGTTCGGGGAACAGCCGGTGGAAGAACCGGCAACCATAGCCGAACGGGCTTGAGAGCCGCCGGGACAACAGCCCGGGGATGCGGCAGGCGAAATCACAAACGAGGCAAGAGTGGAATCTCAATCATTAAGTGCACCTTAAGATCAATTGTCAGAAAGGGAAACTCCTGTCATCGAATGTCCGCATACACGAAACAAAAGGTAAGCCTACGCTGAAATGGCTCATTCACTTTGGAGAACGCCATGAACACAGCAGACCAGCCGATACGCCGTCACGCCCGTTTCTTCCTGGCCACCTGCCTGAGCGCCGTTCTGGCGCTGGGCGGGTCGAGCAGCGCACTCGCCGACCAGAAAAAACCCCGCACCCTGGCCGAGCAGCTGATCCACGACGTCAAGGAAGGCAAGGTCCAGCCCGACGACGAGGACGAGCAAGCCGTCCAGGAACTGATCATCAAGCGCAACATCCCGATCACCTACCAGTACGTCAACACGCTGATGCACACCCCCAACGCGTTCGGCCCGGGCGCCGCCTGCGTGACCTGCCATTCGTCGCAGGATGCCACCAAGAGTTACCGCGGCCTGGACCTGTCCACCTGCAAAGGCATGCGGGAGGGCTCCACCGAAGAGCCCAAGCGGGCCCTGTTCACGCCCGGCAAGGACCCCAAGCGCGACCCGCTGATCCGGCGGCTGCGCAACAACCGCATGCCGCTGGGCACCAAGTTCCACATTCCGAACGACACGCCGAATTACACGACGGTGAAACAGTGGATCGTGGACGGTGCCAAGGACGACGAGCACTACCGCAAGAACGTGCAGCCCCTGTTCAAGACCGCCAACGCGTTTGCGCCCAACAGCCCGGCGTGCACCGCCTGCCACATGTCGAACCAGGAGCCACCGAGCTTCCATGAACTGGATCTGACCTCCTACAAGGGCGTCATGCTGGGCGCCGACTCCGTGGCCAAAGGAGTGGACAAGGCCACCAAGGTCGTGATTCCGGGCATGCCCGATCTCAGCGGTCTGTGGCAACACCTGGTGGAGGACCGCATGCCCCCCGGCATCAGCCCGGCCGAAAACCGCGACCACGCCAACACGCTGATCCTGTCGCAATGGATCAAGCAGGGCGCCAGCTGCAATTGAGCCCCACCACCCACCCGATGACCCGGCGCCGCCTGCTGGGCGCGCTGGCGGCGGGCCTGCCCACAGTGGCGCTGCCCGATGCTGCTTGGGCAGACGGCGTGTACAGGCCACAGGTGGTGCGCCGCTGGAACAGTGGCAACTCCCTTCTGGCGCCGCTGACGGCACACGGCTCCGGTGTGCTGTTCGCAGGCAACCATGGGCTGGGCCGCATCGATCCGGCGCAGGATCAGCTGGTCTGGCACACCGCCCATGGACTGTCTCGGGAAGCGGTGTTTCGTCCGCGGGCCGCCGGCGATCTGGTGCTGTGCGGCGGACTTGCCGACATCGGCGCCTGGGGTCTGGCGCGGGGCGAGCGGCGCTGGCTCTACCCGGCGCGCACCCAGCTCGGTGTCCCCTGGGCCACGGCCGAACACACCTTCGTGGGCGATGGTCATGACATGCTGTGCCTGGACAACGCCAGCGGCAGCGTGCGCTGGCGCTTCGCCGGCACCCCCGACACGCTCACGGCCTATGCGCCCACCCTCAGCCAAAACACCCTGCTGTTCGCGCCGGGCAACGGTCTGCTGTACGCGCTGGACGCAAGCCGGGGCGAACTGAAATGGCGACTCGACCGCAGCCACGAATGGCAATATCTGCGGCAGCTGTACGTGAGCGGTGATGTGCTGGTCGCGGGCAGCTACAAGGAGCTGCTCTACGGCATCTCGGTGCATGACGGGCGCGTGCTGTGGACCTTCAACGCGGGCAATTTCATCAACTCGCATCACGTGGCGGGCAACACCGCCTACCTCTGGTCGCCGACGGGCTGGGTCTATGCCATCGACATCCAGAGCGGCAGCGTGCGCTGGCGCCACCGCACCACCAACTACCGCTCGGCCCAGGCCAACTGGGGGCCGCTGATGGCCGAGCTGGTGAGCGACGAGGTGCACCTGTATGCGCTGGACATGCAGCAGGTGCTGCACGTGCTCGATCGCCAGAGCGGCGAAGAGGTGCTGCGGCTGGCCCTGCCGCACAGCATGCGACCCACGGTGGTGCCGCTTGCGGGCCGTCAGGCCATGCTGGCCAGCGACGCGGGTGAGGTGCTGCTGGTTCGCTGGTGAGCGCCCCGGTCCGGAAGGGTGTTCGGCGCCGCCTGCGACCGACCGCAGACAGCCCCGGCTGAGGCTCGCAGGCGATGACACACAACGGCACATGCTGACACCGGCCCGGCATGGTTCTGACACCGCGGTCTTCGACGATATGCATCACCACAGGTTGCCTGGGTTGTGTGCACGCCAAACAGCACACGCACAGCACCAGGAGCCGATGGTTTCCACCACTTTTTCGAAGGAACACAGAGATGAAGAAAGCCATTCAAGCCGCCGTGATCGCCTCCCTGCTCACCTCGTTGTCGGCCTTTGCTCACCACCCGGCCGAAGCCATCATCGACGCCGACACCTGGGCCATGATCGACCAGAACCTGGAAGATGCAGATTCCCCTCACCTGGATTTGGATTTTGATGACATGGGCTCGGCCAGTGACACCGGTGTGGGCGCTGGCGGTGGTGGCGGCTCGGGCGGTGGTTCCGCCAGCGGTTCTGGTTCTGGCCGTGGCTCCAGCAGTGGCTCCGGCGCTGGTGGCGGCTCCGGATCAGGAGCCGGCGGCAGTCGTCGCTGAATCGCGCCCAAGCCCCAAGCCTGCTGACCCCAGCAGGCTTTTTCGTTTCAGAGAGCGGTCATCACGAAGTCGGCCTTGCCCACACCGCACTCGGGGCAGCGCCAGTCGTCGGGCACATCGGCCCACCGGGTGCCGGGGGCGATGCCGTCCTCCGGTCGCCCGGCGGCTTCGTCATAGAAAAATCCGCACACCACGCAGAGATAGCAGTTCATGGTTGTCGCTTTCGGGGTTCAGAGGTCTACAAGTGGTGAGGCGCGAACGCCAGACCATCAGTCGTCGTCATCGTGGTCACGGTCGCGGCTGCCCCCGGCCGTGAGACTGCTCAGCGCCTGGGCCGACACCAGCCCGTTGGGCGACTGCTGCCACTCCCAGGACCCATAGGCCAGCACCGCGATCAGCAGCAGCGCCGCGAGCCAGGAACGGTTCTTCTGCACCAGGTTCGGCCCCGGACCTTCGACGCGGCCGGTGAGCATGGGCGCAGCCTGGTTCTTGCGGCGCAGCACGCTCAGGCCGGCAATCAGCGCCAGATGGGCCAGCACCACGAACAGGAAGGCCTCGCCGAAAAACTCGTGCACCTCCTCCAGCCAGTCCCCGCCCAGAAAGTCGCCCCACTCGTTGTAGGTGCCGTAGCCGCTGAGGGTCAGCGGCAGCACCATGGCCAGCAGGGCGAACACGGCCAGCGCCATCAGCAGGTTCTGCCCCTGGCGCCAGTTGATGGCCGACGGCGAGGCCGCCGAGGTGAGCGACTTCAGCCAGATCGGCGCGCCGGTGAGCTTGCGCCACAGCAGGCCCAGGCCCGCCTGGCGCGGGCCGAACAGGCCATACAACACGCGAAAGCCCAGCAACCCGGCCATGGTGTAGCCGAGCGTGACGTGCAGCAGGCGCCAGCGTTCGCCGTCGGCGGTGAGGTAGGCGCCCAGAAAACTCAGGGCAAACAGCCAGTGGAACATGCGCGTGGGCGCATCCGTGACCAGGCGACCTGGCGCCGCGGCCGCGCGCGTTGCAGGGCTTGCCGTGTGGAGTGATGGGTTGGCTTGCATGGGGTCTCCCTTCTTCAGTCGTTCCAGGCGCGGCGGTAGCGGGCATCGAGTCCGGCCGGGAACCTCAGGTTGTCATCGTCGTAGTCGCCCTTGTCGGCTCCGGTGTGGCAGGCCGCGCAGTTGGCGGCGCTCTTGACGCTGGCGTGCCTCCAGACCGCGGGTTCGATCTCGCGGTGCTTGCGCTCGAACCAGGCCGAGCGGGTGATGCGGTCCTGCGGCGGCTCCTCGGCCACGCGTTTGTAGGTGCCGGCATTGGCCTGCAGCCAGCTGCCGAGCTGTTTGACCGTGGCGCTGTCGAGCGAGGCGTCGGTGCCGTAGTGCTTGTCCAGGCCAGTCATGATGCGTTGCCACGAACGCGCGGGCAGCATGCCCGGTGGGTACGCGGTGTGGCAGGACGCGCATTCGGCTGTGTAGGCCGCCGGCATGTCGCGCGGCAGCATGCGCCCGCTGTCGGCGTGGGCCAGCGACAGGGCGGCCAGCCCCAGGCCAAGGATCAGGACCCGTGAGCGGGGGCGCAGGGTGTTGAGGGTGTTGTTCATGAGCATCTCCTTGAAAGGCCATGGGAGGCCATCGGTCACTTGAGGCTGTTCAGGTAGGCGAGCACGTCGGCCTTCTCACCCGCACTGCATTCGCGGCTGAGCACGTCCTTGCAGTTGCGGCGGAACCACTTGTCCACCTTCGCGGTGTCGGTGAAGGCCTTGGGATTGAAGGCCGGGGCGAGCGGCGTGATCAGCTTGCCGGTGCTGGCGTGCTTGCCTTCGGCGGTCGGTGGCGTGCCATGGCAGGAGGCACAGGACCATTCGGCGCCGTGTTTGGCATTGAAAAAGGTCTGACCCTTGGCAGCGTTGCCAGGCGCGCCCGCCTGGGCGCTCCAGTGCTGGAGCTGGGCGGCGGGCGTGGTGTCGGCTGCGTGGGCGGCAGCCGGCAGCAGCGCGGCGCTCAGGCTGGCGATCAGGAGGCCGGCGCTCACGAGGGAGGTGCGGATGGTTTTCATGGCAGGGCGCTTTCTCAATCGGATAGGTGTGCTGAAAAAAGGGGAAACCGGGGTCGTTCGATCGGGTCGCTGGATGGGATTCTTGGCCTGGCCGCTTGAACCGTTCCTGAAGTGCCTGTTCATCGGGCGTTCAGAATCCGGCCGGCGCAGCGGCGGGCGCAGGCTTGGCCTGGCGCACCCGGGCGGTGGGCACCGTCTGGCGCGCCGAACGCGATTTCGCGAGCGCCCGGCATGCCGTGGCGGGCGCGGCATCCACCAGCGCGGCGATGTCGCGCAGCAGGGGCAATTCCTGAGCGCTGGCGTCCCACCACAACCGGCCCCGCGCCTGTCCGGCCAGAGCCAGCACATGCGCGATGCGGCGCTCCACCGGTCCGGTGCGCAGCGCCAGCAGGTTGCGGGCCCATTGCTGCTGCTGCCGCACCATGCGGTGCAGCAGCCGACTGGCGGCTTCTCCCTGGGCCGCAGGCACCGCTTGCAGCGCACCGGACATCAGCGTCGACACCTGAGAGTCTGTCGGCAGCCCGCACACACTTTCCAGGTTCAGCCAGTCACCGGGCAGGGCCAGCCGCCATGGCGGCTGATCCGGACGGGCCGGGTCGCCGATCAGCAGCATGCCGGACGTCACCCGCCAGACCCCGTCGCCGGCCGACATCTCCAGCGACTGCCCCCTGCCCAATGCAAGGCTGTCGCTCGGGGTTGCATCGAGCATCTTCATCTTCACCTCCTGTGGTTCCAGCTGTTTTCTGACAGCGTGGCTCGATGCTGCACCGCACGGCCTGTACCTCACCTGAAGACCGCATTCATCTGCCGTTCAGAATGCCGGCAGCACAATGCCGTCCCATGACCCGCCCATCCGTGACCGCCGCCCCCGAGACGCCAGGACACCGCCTGCGCACGCTCGCCTGGCTGGCCATGCTGGTCGCCGGCCTGGGCGTTCTGCCGGCCTGGGCCGACAGCGACCACGACCGTGCGCGCCAGGCGGTGCAATCGGGGCAGGTGTTGCCGCTGCCCACCGTGCTGGAACAGCTGGCGCGCGAAGTCCCGGGCCAGGTGCTGGAGGTGGAACTCGAACAGGACGACGGCCGCTGGATCTACGAGATCAAGCTGCTGCAGGCCGGCGGCCAGCTGGTCAAGCTCAAGGTCGACGCGCAGAGCGCGGCGGTGTTGCGCCGCAGGAACCGCGACGACAGGCACTGACCAGGCGGACCCGGTATGCGCATCCTGCTGGTAGAAGACGAACCGACACTGCGCGCGCAGCTGCGCAGCGGTCTGGTCGGCGCAGGCTATGCCGTGGACGAAGCCGACAACGGCCGCGACGCCCACTTCCTGGGCGACACCGAGGCCTTCGACGCCGTGGTGCTCGACCTCGGCCTGCCGGTGCTCGACGGCCTGTCGGTGCTCAAACGCTGGCGCGACGCCGGGCGCGTCATGCCGGTGCTGATCCTGACCGCACGCGACAACTGGAGCGAGAAGGTGGCCGGCATCGACGCCGGCGCCGACGACTACCTGACCAAGCCCTTCCACATGGAAGAGCTGCTGGCGCGACTGCGTGCGCTGATCCGCCGCGCCAGCGGACAGGCCTCGCCGGTGCTGCAATGCGGCGCGCTGGCGCTGGACACACGCAGCGGCCGCGTCACGCTGGCGGGCCAGCCGGTGGCGCTGACCAGCCACGAATACAAGGTGCTCGACTACCTGATGCACCGCCCGGGCACGGTCGTGTCGCGCACCGAACTCACCGAGCACATCTACGCCCAGGACTTCGACCGCGACTCCAACACCATCGAGGTGTTCGTCGGTCGCTTGCGCAAGAAGCTGCCTCCCGAGCTGATCGAGACCGTGCGCGGAATGGGCTACCGACTGGTGCCGCCCTGAACGCACGGACCAGCTGGCGGCAGCGGTAAGCTCGGTCCCATGAACACGCTCGGCCGCTGGGCCACTTCGCTGCGCTTTCGCCTGCTGGCCGCCACGCTGGCGGCGCTGGCGCTGGCGCTGCTGCTCGCAGGGCTGTTGCTCGGCGGCCTGTTCCGCGACCACGTGATGCGCCAGTTCGAGACCACGCTGACGCAGCAGCTCGACCAGCTGACTGCCCGGCTGGAGTTCGATGCCACCGGAAGTCCCCTGGTCGATCCGCTCACACTGTCCGACCCGCGCTGGCAAAAACCCTTCTCCGGCCTCTACTGGCAGCTCGACCGCATGGGCGGCAGCGACCAGACCCGCCGTGGCGTGCTGCGTTCGCGCTCGCTCTGGGACAGCAGCCTGAGCCTGGCAGCCGATGCGCTCGCCGACGGGAAGGTGCATGTGCATGAAGGCCCGGGACCGCAGGGCACAACACTGCTGATGCTCGAGCGCACGGTGCGCACCGACGAACAGCCCGATACCGGGTGGCGCCTCATCGTCGCCGCCGACCTGCAGGAAACGGCTCTGGCCGTGGACCGGTTCACCGGCGTGCTGTGGGCGTCGCTGGCCGCCCTGGGTGTGCTGCTGACGCTGGCGGCGCTGGCCCAGGTGGCGGTGGGCTTGTCGCCGCTGCGCGCCATGCAGCGCGCGCTGCTGGAGGTGCACGAGGGCCGGACGCCACGGCTGCTGGGCCGGTTCCCGACCGAGGTGCAGCCGCTGATCGACGACTTCAACGGTGTGCTGGACCGCAATGCCGAGGTGGTGGCGCGCGCGCGCACACAGGCCGGCAACCTGGCGCACGCGCTGAAGACGCCGCTCTCGGTCATGGACCAGGCGGCGGCGCAGGCGCAGCACAGCGTCCCGGCCAGCAGCGATCTGGTGCGGGTGGTGCAGGAGCAGGTGGTGCTGTCGCGGCGCCAGATCGACTGGCACCTGGCGCGGGCACGGGTGGCGGCAGCGCAAGGCCTGCCGGGCCAGCGCACGCCGCTGGCACCGGTCCTCTCGGGCCTGCTGCGGGTGATGGCACG
Organism: Hydrogenophaga sp.; assembly: GCA_011391495.1. GTDB lineage: Bacteria > Pseudomonadota > Gammaproteobacteria > Burkholderiales > Burkholderiaceae_C > Hydrogenophaga. Next base: position 14,345 of record JAABQK010000035.1, on the reverse strand, counting down.
GATACACGCGCAACGCGGCCTGACCCTGCGCTGCGACGAGGTGCCCGGGAGCTGGGCTTTTGCCGGCGAGGAACAGGACCTGCAGGAAATGCTGGGCAACGTGCTGGACAACGCCTGCCAGTGGGCCCGCGGCACGGTGCAGGTGCAGGCCGGACGCGCGCACGGCCAGCTGACGATCACGGTGGACGACGATGGACCCGGCATCGCCCCCGAGCTGCGCCAGTCGGTGCTGGCGCGCGGCGTGCGGCTGGACGAGACCACGCCGGGCAGCGGACTCGGGCTGGCCATCGTGGCCGATCTGGTGGAGCTCTACGGCGGCGGCATCGCGCTCGATGCCAGCCCGCAAGGCGGGCTGCGGGTGCGCTTCAGCCTGCCGGCGACGGCCTGATTCCTGCAGCCCTGGCGTGCGCAGCGGCACAAGGCGCCAGCGCATCGAGCGGGAGCTGGTAGGCCTGGGTGGACACATCCATCAGGCCGAGCACGGAATGGAAGATGTTGTCGTGCGACAGTGCCGCGCCGGAACGCGCGCGCAGGCAGTCCATGCCCAAGCCGGTGCGCTGCTGCAGGCCCGGCGACAGCCAGGTCACCATGGGCACATGGGTCTGCTGCTGCGGCGCAAAGGCGTAGGGCACGCCGTGCAGGTACAGGCCGTTTTCGCCCAGCGACTCGCCGTGGTCGGAGACGTAGATCAGCCCGGTGTCGTCGCTGCCGCGCGCGGCACGGGTCTTGAGCCAGTCCAGAGTCTGGTCGAGGAAGCGGTCGGTGTAGGCCACGGTGTTGTCGTAGGCATTGACCAGCTGGTCCGGCGGGCAGTCTGAGAGCGTGTTGCTGCTGCATTCGGGCAGGAAGGGCTTGTGGCTGTCGGGCGTGCGCTTGAAATACGCCGGGCCGTGGCTGCCCATCTGGTGCAGCACCACCACCACACCCTGCGCGCGGCGCTGCGGGTCGAGCGCGGCGATGCGTTCGTCCAGCCCCTTGAGCATGGCATCGTCGAAACAGGCACCGTCGGCACAGGAACCCGGCAAGGCGAGGTCGGTGGTGCTGACGTGGGTCACCCGGTCGCACACGCCCTTGCAGCCGGACTGGTTGTCCAGCCAGAGCACGGCCAGACCGGCGCGCTGCAGCACGTCGAGCAGGTTCTCGTGTTCGGCCGCCTTGTCACCGCCCTGATCGCGCGTGAGCGGCGAAAAGATGCAGGGAACCGACACCTGGGTGTTGGTGCCGCAGGACTGGACGTGGGGGAAATTCACCAGATTGCCTTCGGCCTGCCAGCGCGCCAGCGCCGGGGTGGTGGCACGGGCGTAGCCGTCCAGGCCCCAGTTCTGCGCCCGCGCCGTCTCGCCGATCACCAGCACCAGCAGGGGCGGCCGTGCCTGCGTGGCGTAGCTTCCGCCCAGGTGGGCATCCCCGCCCACGGGCTGCAGGGTGCGCACCTGCTGCGGCAACTGCTCCGCCGCCAGCGAGCTGGCCGCGTACACGCTGTTGAGCGGGTTGATCATGTAGCGCAGGGCCTTGTGGTTGCGCATCAGCGACGCGATGTCCTGGTACGTCAGCAAGGTCACCAGCACCGCCAGCAACAGACCACCCACCACCCCCAGGCCGTTGCGCCCGGTTTGCGGCAACCAGTGGCGTACCGACAGGGGGCGCCGCCAGAGCCACCACAGCGGCGGTCCGGCCACCAGCAGCAGGGTGCCCAGCAACGGCAGCGAGAGCAGGTCGCGGACTTCGCGCGCGTCGGTGTGCAGCACATTGGCCAGCATGCCCGGATCGATCACCGCACCGTACTGCCACATGAAATGGGTGTTGAACGCCGTGACCAGCACCAGCAGCGTGACCACCGGCCGGAACACGCGTGGCCAGGCCAGCAGCGACAGCAGCGCTGCGGTGGCGCCCGCCACCAGCAGGCCCAGGCCGCCCAGCAAGGCCAGCCGCTGGACCAGGGCCCCTCCCAGCGCGTCGACGCGCTGCCACAGCGGCAGGTTACCGACGACGGCCAGCCAGAAAGCCAGCCACCACACCGCCACCACCGGACGGCGACGCCGGACCACCGCATGGCTGGCGCCGGGCGGCACACCCTGGATAGGGGTCATACGCAGGCCAGCAAAAGCAGCAGAAAGGGAAACCGGCATGGGCGAGGCTCGAATGCCAGCACATGCCGGCCCGGAGATCGTAGAGAGCCGGTCTTAAGTCAGCCTTATCGGAGCACAGCGGCTGCCCGCCAGCGAAGGTGCCGCGAGGCGAGCCGATCGGGTCCGGCGGATCAGCGTGGCCAGCTCAGGGTGAAACGGGTGGTCATGGGCGGCTCCCCCGCGTCGCGTTCGAACCGTGCCCCCATCTGCTCGGCCAGACGCTCGACCAGACGCAGACCCAGACCCAGACCCGCGTCGGGTGCCGGGCGCAGCGGACCCCGCCCGGGCGGTGTGGTGCCGGCCTGCCCTGTGTGGGGGCCGGTACGCTGACCGTCATCGCTCACCGAGACACCCACAGCCTGCGCGTTGGACCACACATCGACGCACACCTGGGTGCCCGCCGGGGTGTGGCGCAGCGCGTTTTCGATCAGGTTGCGCAGGGCCAGCTCCAGCAGCAGGGGCTGCACGGTCACCCGCACCGGCTCCTCGGGCTGCACCAGCGAGAGATCCTGTCCGCCCTCATGGGCCCGTTGCGCGTGGGCGGCGATCAGGTCCGCCGCCACATCGCCGAGTGCCATGCGGCGCGCGGCCTCCGGGCCCAGGCGGGATCCACCGGCACCGGTGCGCTGCGCCCGCGCGAGTTCCAGCAACTGCGACAGGATGCGGCCGGCGCGCAGGGATTCCTGCTCCAGCCGGGCCAGCCGCTCTGGCGAAGCGTCGTGCTGCGCCGCGCTGGCCTGCAGGGCGATGGCGGTCAGCGGCGTGCGCAATTCGTGCGCCACGTCCGACGCGAATTCGCGCTCGCGCTGGGCCTGTTGCTGCAGCGTGTCCACCAGCGTGTTGATGGCCGAGACCGTGCTGGAAAACTCGCTGAACCGGTGCCGTGTATCCAGCCGCTGGCCGGCAAAGCCATCGAGCGCGGCCACCTCGCTGGACAAGTGGTTCAGCGGGCGCAGCCCGCGCCGGATGGTCCACCACAACAGGAGCGCCACCAGCGGCAGCACCAGCAGAGCGGGACGGGCCACGTGCTCGGCGACGTCGCGCCCCAGGTCGACCCGCTGCGACATGTCCATCAGCACCGCCACACGCCGTGTGTCGCTGCCGGCAGCAGCCTCTCCCACGTACATGCGCCACTGGACATCGCCCGCCGGGCTTCGGTGCGTGACGGTGGACATGCCCGTCGCCGGTGCCGAAGTCAGGCCCAGTCCTGGCGCCATGCGGTGTGTGTCGGCGACCAGCCGCGCGCCATCCCACTGCAGCACGGCGACATCCTGCACATAACTGCTCATGCCCTGGCGCTCCAGCGGGGCCGCCACCTGCCCCGCTTCGCCGGGCGTGGCCGCGAGCCACAGACGGGCCACCGCCACCAGCTGACCGTCGGTGACTTCCTCGGCCTCGTGGTGTCCGGTGTACCAGGCCACCGCGATCAGCGTCAGCCAGACCACCAGCAAGGCGCCGATCGTCCAGTTCCAGAGGTAGCGCCAGAGCAGTCGCTGGGGATGCTCAGGGGCGGGTGCCGGACTCATGGCGGTCCGCTGACGGGTGGCGCCACCGGCGTGTCGCCTTCGCGCGGAATGAAGTAGCCCACGCCGCGCACGGTCTTGATCAGTGACTCGCCGAGCTTGCGCCGCAGGTGGTGCACATGCACCTCGATGGCATTGCTCTCCAGCGCGTCGCCAAAACCGTACAGCGCCGACTCCAGCCGCGACTTCGACAGCACCTGCGGCCGGGCCTGGAGCAAGGTGAGCAGCAGGGCAAATTCCTTGCCCCCCAGGGCGACCGGCTCACCCGCGCGATGCACCGTGTGGTGGGCCGGGTCGAGCACCAGGTCCCCGTGTTCGATCATCGGGTTGCTGCGCCCGCTGGCACGGCGCAGCATGGCCCGCAGACGTGCCAGCAACTCGTTGGCGTCGAAGGGCTTGACGAGGTAGTCATCGGCACCGCTGTCCAGTCCGCTGATGCGGTCACTCACGCCGTCGCGCGCGGTCATGATCAGCACCGGCATGTCGCTGCGGGGCAGGTGCTCGGGAAGCAGACCGCGCTCGCCGGGGCGGCGCAGACGGGCCAGCAGGTCCAGACCATCGCCATCGGGCAGCCCCAGGTCGAGCAGCATCACGTCAAACGGCTCCACCGAGAGTGCCGTCCAGGCGGTCTCCAGCGTGGAACACACGTCCACCGCATAGCCGGCCTGGCGCAGCGAGACCGCGAGGCCGCTGGCAATACCGGGATCGTCTTCCACCACAAGTGCGCGCATGTCGACGGCGGACACGAGGCCCGCAAAAAAAGCACAGCTGGCGATTATCCGGGGGACGTGATTAAGCGTCACTTAAAGATGGCGCGCCACACTGCGCGCACATGACTGTCGAATCCCCTGTGCTCAAGTTCAAGGCGCCCGAGCGCACGGCCACCGGACCCGCGACCTGGCTGCTGGCTGCGCTGGCGCTCACCCTGCTCTGGGACATGGCCGGCTTCGATCTGCCCGTGATGCAATGGCTGGGAACCGCCCAGGGCTTCGCGCTGCGCGACAACTGGTGGCTGGAGCAGGTGCTGCACAACGATCTGCGGCTCGCCAGCATGGCTTTCTACCTGCTGATGGTGCTGTGGGCGCTGTGGCCGGCCCGCTGGAACATGGCCGCGTTCGAATGGCTGCAGCTGCCGCGCCGTGAACGGCTCGGGCTGGTGCTGCTGGTGGCGCTGTCGCTGCTGGCGGTGAACCTGGTCAAGATGCAGAGCCAGACCAGCTGCCCCTGGGACCTGCAGGCGTTCGGTGGCCGCGCGATCTATGTGTCGCACTGGAACCTGGGGCAGGCGGACGGCGGTTCCGGGCATTGCTTCCCCGGCGGCCATGCGTCGAGCGCGTTTGGCTTCATCGCACTGTGCCTGCCCTGGCTGCATCCACCGGGTATGCGACAGCGCCGGCGCGAAGTGGGGCTGCGCTGGCTGGGCGTGATCCTGCTCACCGGTCTGGTGGCGGGTCTCGTGCAGACGCTGCGGGGTGCGCACTACCCCAGCCACACCCTGTGGACGCTGCTCATCTGCGGCACGGTGTCGCTGGCGGGCTGGCGACTGTCACAGCCCTGGCTGGCCCGCACGGCGGTGTGAGCTCGCGAGGCGAGGCTCACCAGCCCAGGCCGACGTGCAGCGGCAGGTAGACCGCCATGCCGGCGACGATCGTGCCCAGCACGCCGCGTCGCCAGAAAAACCAGAGTCCCCCGGCTGCCGCCGCAAACAGCCGGGCGTCCTGCCAGGTGGTGATGAGTTGCCCCTGTGTCATCACGATCTCGGGCACGACCACGGCCGAGAGTGCCGCGATCGGTGCGTACTGCAGGCCGCGCTGCGCCCAGTGCGGCAGGGTCCAGGGTTTGCTTGACAAAAAGAAGAAACCGCGGGTGATCACGGTGATGGCGCCCAGCGCCACGATGGTGAGCAGGGTCCAGGGATCGACGTCAAACATGGCGCGCTCCCGCCGACGGGTCGCCCGGCCGCATTTTCTCCAGCACCAGACAGATCGCGACCGCACTGGCGATCGCCACCAGGATGTTGAGTCTGAGCGGCAGCGCCCAGGCCGCCACCGCCGCCGCGCCGGCCACACCCGCAGAGACGATGCGCAGCCGCGAGCTGGCGAGCGAGCTGAGCACGCCCAGCAGCGCCAGAATGCCGGCAAAGCCCAGTCCCCATGCGGTGGGGATCGCGTTGGCCAGCAGCACGCCCACCAGGCTGGCGGCCATCCAGGCGAGGTAATTCACCGCACAGTTGCCAGCCAGGTAAGCCTGCTGGCCCGCGGTTTCGGCGGCCGTGCTGCCCGGGTGCGGATAGCGACGGGCGAAAAACACATAGCTCAGGTCGCCCGTGACATAGCCGGTGGCGAGCCGCTGCCAGCGCGGCAGATGCATCAGGTAGGGCCGCAAGTGGGCGGAAAACACGACAAAGCGCAGGTTCACGCAGAACGCCGCGGCCAGAATCACCCACATCGGCGCACCCGCGCTGATCATGGGCACCGCCGCCAGCTGGGCGCTGCCGGCGTAGACGATCAGCGTCATGAGCAAGGCTTCCGCGACCGACAGTCCGGACTTGACCATGGCCACACCGGTCATCAGCCCCCAGGCGGCGATGCCCAGGCCGACCGTGCCCTGGTCGCGCACGCCTTCCCAGAATTCCGCACGTCGGCGGTGTTCCGGCAGAAAAAACATCAGGCCACCGCTTTCTGCGCGGCCGCCGTGTCCAACACCTGGCCGGGCGTCAGCGCGAAACCGCGCAGAAACTCGGCCGCTGCCAGCCGCTTGCCACCGGCGCGCTGCAGTTCGGTCAGCACCAGCACACCGTCTCCGGTCATGACGCGAATGCCGTCGGCACCCACCGCCAGCACCTGCCCCGGCACGCCCGCGGAACGGGACGCTTCCGCCTGTGCCTTCCACACCTTGACCGGCTCGCCCGACAGCGCGGTGAACGCACCCGGGAACGGATTGAAGGCCCGCACCCGGCGCGCGATCACGGCCGCCGGCTCGGTCCAGTCCATGCAGGCCTCGGCCTTCTCGATCTTGTGCGCGTAGCTCACGCCTTGCTGTGGTTGCGGCACCGGGTGCAGTCCGCCACAGGCCGCCAGTTCCAGCGCCTCGACGATCAGGCGCCCGCCGAGAACGGCCAGCCGGTCGTGCAGGCTGCCGGTGGTGTCGTCAGCGGCTACCGCCAGGGCTTCGCTCAACAACATGTCGCCCGTGTCCAGCCCAGCGTCCATCTGCATGATGGTCACACCGGTCTGGGCGTCCCCTGCCTCGATGGCGCGGTGAATCGGCGCTGCGCCACGCCAGCGCGGCAAGAGCGAGGCATGGATGTTCAGACATCCCAGACGTGGTGCATCCAGCACCCACTGCGGCAGGATCAGCCCGTAGGCGGCCACCACCATGGCGTCAGCATTCACGGCCAGGATGGCGTCGCGAGCAGCCACCGCGTCTTCGGGGAATCTGCCGTCCAGCCGCAAGCTGCGCGGCTGTGCCACCGGCATGTGGTGCGCCAGCGCAAACTGCTTGACCGCAGACGCCTGCAGCTTCATGCCGCGGCCGGCTGGCCGGTCAGGCTGTGTCAGCACCAGGCACACCTCAAAGCCCGCCATGTGCAGGCATTCCAGCGCCACACGGGCGAATTCCGGCGTGCCGGCGAAGATGATTTTCATGGATCGGGTCAAGAGAAAGGGGCGCCGGCCATTGTCAACGCGAGCCGACACCCCTGAAGCCCTTCATTCGGGCATGTCAGGCAGATCGTCAGGCACGGGTTCGTCGGTGAACATCACACGCCGCACCACGCCGGCTGGATCCAGATGGATGTGCGCCTGGCGTGCCCGGGTGGCATCCAGGAAACGGTAGGTCCAGATGTCGCCGTCGAATCGCGCCACACGCTCCACCCAGGCGGGCCTGCCGAACTGCAACAACACGTCCTGCCGCGTCCAGCGGTCCACCCCGATGCGGTGGAACCAGGCCAGTTCCATCACCTGGTCCACACGACGCAAGCGCGCCTGTGGATCCAGATCGAGGTTGTAGACCTGCTGCCCGGCAGGCAGCCACGAATACTGCAGCCGCGTGCCATCGGCCAGCGGGTACTCGCCGCTGGGCGTACCCAGGCGCGATTCGATCTCACTGCGGGGCGTACCCGGGGCGATACGCTCGGGCATGCCGGCGCATCCGGCGAGCAACGCGGCTGCGACCAGCAGCGCGGCAGGCATCCGCCCGCGCGTGGGCAACGCCGTCACATGCTTCATGCCCGCAACGCTTCCCGGTGGGCCTTGACGAGTTTGTGCTTGATGCGGTTGCGCTTGAGCGGCGAGAGGTATTCCACGAACACCTTGCCCATCAGGTGATCCATCTCGTGCTGGATGCACACGGCCAGCATGCCTTCGGCTTCGATGGTGCGGGACTGTCCCTCGCCATCCAGCGCCGTCACCCGGACAGACACCGAGCGCTCCACGCCGTCGTAGATGCCAGGCACCGAGAGACAGCCTTCCTCGCCACGGCGCGTCTCGGGACTGGCCCACTCGATCTTCGGGTTGATCAGCACCAGGGGCTGGTCGCGCGTTTCGCTCACGTCGATGACGATGACCCGCTCATGCACATCCACCTGGGTGGCTGCCAGGCCGATGCCATGGGCGTCGTACATGGTGGCGAACATGCGCTCGATCAGACCGCGGATGCGTTCATCCACCACCGGCACCGGCTGGGCGACGGTGTGCAGGCGTGGGTCGGGATAACAAAGAATGTCGAGCAGTGACGGCGAAGTCATGATCAGGATCGGCCACAGGGGCATTGACGGTGGAAGCAACCCAGCCGTCCGCGCAAGCTTGGACGGTGTCTGATTTGCAGTTTGTCGCTATTTTCGCCACTTTTGCGGCCACGCGTGCGGTGCACACGCCATAAACATTGCCTAATCAATGGCTTGGGCGCAGAATCAAATGCGAATTGTCAAGTTAAAAGCCCGGTTGCGATCAGGTCACCCTGTCCCGGTTGAAGGGTGAGATGAACCGCTGCCATGCCTGCCCCAGGGGCCTCTACATGCCATTGAAAACCTGCCTGTCCACCCGCTTCCCTGCCCTGCAAAACCTGCGTCCGCTGGCTTGCGCAAGTGCCTTGCTTGCCGCCTCGCTGTGCAGCAGTGCCTGGGCGCAGAATTTTCCCATCACGCCCGGGCAACGCGCAACGGCCAACCAGGTCGCGCAGGCGGGTGTGCCGCTCTCCGAACTGGCCCCCAACGCTCCGGACAGCTACACGATCAAGCGCGGTGACACGCTGTGGGCCATTTCCGGGCTGTTTCTCAAGAGCCCGTGGCGCTGGCCGGAACTGTGGGGCATGAACCTGCAGGACATCCGAAATCCGCACCTCATCTTCCCGGGTCAGGTGCTCTACCTCGACAAGTCCAACGGCCGCGCACGGCTCAGCACCCAGGCACCCGGGGGTGACGTGGGCACGGTGCGCGTCTCCCCCCGCACCCGCTACGAAAGCCTGGACGATTCCGCCATTCCACCGATCTCGCTGCAAGCCATCGAGGCCTTCCTGACCGAACCCCTGATCGTTGACGAAGCCACGTTTGCGCGTGCGCCCCGCATCGTGGCCACCGCCGAGACACGCGTGCTGCTCAGCCGCGGTGACCGCGCCTACGCCAGGGGTCAGTACAGCAGCGGCACGCCCGGCGTCGCCCTGAGCGATGAAGCCGGCAAACCGCGCGACTTCCGTGTCTTCCGCAATGCGGTGCCCCTGAAAGACCCGACCACCGGCGAGATCCTCGGCTACGAGGCGCAGTACGTGGGGAAAGCCGTGCTGGAGCGCGGCGAGTCCAGCCGCGAGACCCGGGACGGCGAAGGCAAGGCCCAGATCGAGCTGGTCCCCGCCACGATCGACATCGTGGCGGCCAAGGAAGAAATGCGTGTGGGCGACCGCCTGCTGCCCGAACCTCCGCGGGAACTGCCGAACTACGTGCCCAGTGCGCCGAAGAGCGCCCAGTCCGGTCAGATCGTTTCGGTCTACGGCAATGCCGTGACCTACGCGGCGCAAAACCAGGTGGTGGTCATCAACCGGGGTATCGCACACGGCATTGAGCGGGGTCACGTGCTGGCGTTGCAGCGCGAGAGCGAACTGGTCACCGACAAAACCGACGATGCCCGGCCGAAATTGCGCCTGCCCGGCGAGCGCAACGGCCTGATGATGGTGTTCCGCACCTTCGACAAGTTGTCCTATGCGCTGGTGCTGCAGATCCAAGACGGTGTGAAAGTCGGCGACCGGTTCACCAACCCCTGACATCGGCATGGCCAGAGACGAACTGGCCGCCTGGCTGAGGCTCCTGCTGACGCCAGGTGTGGGCCATGAAACGGCCCGCAAACTGCTCGCTGCGTTCGGCCTGCCCGAAACGGTTTTCACGCAGAGCCTCGCCGCCTTGCAGGCGGTTGCTGGCAGCCGGATCGCACAGGCCCTGCTGACGCCCCCCGATGCGCTGGACAGCACGGTGGACCGGCTGCAGGCCTGGCTGGCTGAAGCCCCCGATCACCATGTGCTGACGCTGGCCGACCCGCGCTACCCGCCGGAGCTGCTGCAGATGGCCGACCCGCCCCTGCTGCTGTACGTGATGGGCCAGCTCGGCGCCCTGCAACACCCCCGTCGCCTGGCCATCGTGGGCAGCCGCAACCCGACACCCCAGGGCCATGCCAATGCCCGGCAGTTCGCGCGCGCTTTGGGACAGGCTGGCGTGTGCGTGGTCTCGGGACTGGCACTGGGGGTCGACGGTGCGGCCCACGAAGGCGCTCTGGAAGCCGAAGCCCCCACCATCGCGGTGATCGGAACCGGTCTGGACCGCGTCTATCCGAAGCGCCACCTCGCGCTCGCCCACCGCATAGCGGTCTCCGGTGCCCTGGTGAGCGAATATCCGCTGGGCACGCCGCCGTTGCCCGCCCACTTTCCGCAGCGCAACCGCATCATCGCCGGCTTGTCGCAAGGCACGCTGGTGGTGGAGGCCGCGGTGCAATCGGGTTCGCTGATCACCGCCCGACTGGCAGCCGAACAGGGCCGCGAGGTGTTTGCCATTCCGGGCTCGATCCACGCACCACAGTCCCGCGGCTGCCATGCGCTGATTCGGCAGGGTGCCAAGCTGGTGGAATCTGCGCAGGACATCCTGGAAGACCTGCGCCTGAGCACATCGCCTCCCCCCATGGATTCGACCGCCGAAAGCTCGGCAGCGCATGCCGCCGAGCGCGCACCCGGAGACAGCCTGCTCGACGCCATGGGCTTCGATCCCGTGAGCCTGGATGCACTCCAGGCCCGCACCGGTCTGGATACCGCCCACCTGCAGGCGCGGTTGCTGGAGCTGGAATTGAATGGCGATGTCGGACGGCTGCCGGGCGGCCTGCTCCAGCGGCTGGGGCAGGCCTAGCAGATTTCCCCCGAGCTGCGCTGCTGGCGGAGATCGATGGCGCCCAAGACGGCTGCTGCCCCCGGCAACAAGGCCGCCGCTCAGCTCAGCTCAGCTCAGCTCAGCTCAGCAAGCGTTCGGGATTGGCATCCAGCTTGGTCAGTGCGTCGCGCGTCGCGCGCACGGTGAGCGCTTCCTCTTCGCTCGGCACCAGCAGGCCGGCCTGCAGGTAGGCCGCCACGCGGGCAGACTGGATCAGGAAACAGCGCCCTCCGTTGGTCACAAACATGTAGAGCTGCCCGCGTTCGCTGCGCCAGGCGAGTTGCACGCTGTTGAGCTTTCCGTTGTGATCCAGGCCAAACCAGGAACCGATCTGCAACTCCACAGCCCAGGCGCGCATCGCCTCGCTGGGCTGGCTGCCGCCCTGGCTGATCACCTCGATGTTGCTGGCGTCCACACCGGTGATCATCTCGATGCTTTCGTTGTCGAGATCCAGATCGCCGACACCGCCTTCGGGCAGGTAGTCTTCCAGGTGCGCGAGGCGATGGGACAGGTGGTCCAGACTCTCCTGGGAGATGGTTTCCGTGCGTGACATGAAGGCATCGGCCAGGATGTCGCTCACCGACTTGATGTGCTGGTCCTGCAGGCCCGGCGGATAACCCAGCAGGCCCATGCCCTGGCGCAGGCGCTGGAGCAGGCTGGGCAGCTGCTGGATCACGCGTGCGCGGTCGTTGCGGTTGGGTTTGGCGCTGGCCGCCCACAGCAGGTCAGAAGCCACCTGCTTGAGCGAAGCGGTTTCCTCGTGCTTGAGGCCATGCTTGACGCTGGCGACCGCGAGCACCTCGACCCAGACCTTGAACAGGAATTCGCGCACCTCGTCGCGCACCGGAATGTCGTCCAGCAGCTTGCGCAATTCGATGGTGTACTGCACCGACAGGGTTTCCTTTTGCTCCACCTGCTGCGCGACGCTGACGAAACGGCTCGCACTGCCCTGCTCACTGAGGTAGGTGGAGAGAAACTTCTGGAATTCGTCGAGCACGAGCTGGAAGACGCGCCGGCCCGTTTCCGGGTACTGCTCGATCACCTGGACCACGCGCTTGATTTCCGCCTCCAGCGCTGCCGAGCCCACATTGGACTCAAAACCCATGACACAGGAGCCCATGCGGTCGATCAGGCGGCGGGCCGGGTGCTGCAGCGCACCGAAAAACTCGGGTTCGGCCAGCGCCACCCGCAGCACCGGGATCTGCAGACGGGCAAACCAGACCCGGACGCTGGGCGGAATGCGCTCCTCGGCCAGGATGCTCTGGAACATCAGGGCCACCACCTCGATGGTGGCCTTCTCGGTGGGGGTTGAGGCCGCCTGCTTGAGTTCGGTGGTGCGTTGGCGCAGCGCGGTCGCGGCCCTTTCCACATGGGAGGCGTCCACATAGACGGCGCCAGCACCCGAGCTTCCGCTCGGGGGCAGCCCCGCATCGACGCTCACCACGGCCATGGATTGCTGCATGGCCTGCTGCAAGCGGGGTGACGCGGGAAGCAGCTGTGTCGCTTCGAAATCGCCCCCCACCTTGTCCATCAGCAAGCGCTTGAGGCGCCCGACCACACCCTGGGCGCGCTGGCGGGCGCGAGCCAGCGGCGTGGTACTGGTCATGAGCCGGGTTTCGTCATGCACGCCCATGCCGGAAGAGCCGGTCCCCATGCGCCCGCGGCCTGACTCAGCGCCGAGCGGACCCGTCGCAGCCCCTCCAGCCCCGGAAGCACGACCTGAGCCACCGCCATCGCTGCTTCCGCCGGCATCGTGATGGCCCGCACCCGAACCTGCACCCTGGGTCTCTGCCACCTCGTCTGTCGAGCGCCTTTGCTGGGCAGCACCACCGGTCCGGGCGCCAGGTGCCCGCTTGACCAGCGCCTGCAGGTCAATCTCCTTCATCACGCCGCTGGACACCAGAAACTCGTTGGCCGCCTTGTACGCTTCGAGCATTTTTTGGGCGAGTACCGGCGCCAGCGCATCCTGCACCAGCTGCCATGCTTCCCGCGTCAGCTGCGCTTCCAGCCACTGGTCCACCAGAATGCGCGCTGTCACGTCCGGCAACAGGACATCGCCACGCGGCAGTTCCTGGCGCTTCTCCAGATGCTGTACCCGCAAGCGCAGTTCATTGAGTTCGGTGGACGCCGCATCCAGCACACGCATGGCCAGACGCGAAGCCATGATCTGGTCGTCGATCGCACCTTCGGCCAACAACTCAAGCTGGCCAGACGTGCTCACCGGTCCTCCCGAACTCGAGAAGCGCGGCAACAGCGTGCGCTGCAAGGCTTTGCGGCTGTGGTTGAGCCAGGCGGTCTGGTTCTTCTGGAATGCCGTCCAGGCGTCCCGGCGGATCTGCATCTCGCGTGCCGGGCCTGCCTGGTCCAGGATCGCGGTCAGTCGGGTGTCGCACGCCTTGATCAGTTCGGGAAGGGCCCGCCCCACGTGAACCACGAAAAGTTCACGCGCCTGTTTCGCCAGAGAGGAAACGTGCTGATCGGGTGAAGACACCATATTTTTAGTATGACACGAGAATGGACGCCGTTCCTCTCACGCGCGCAGGGAATCGGCCTGGTCAACAGCCGGCGTTGAACTCATACGACGGCGCCTGCGTTCGGATCGTCCGGATCGTCCTCTTTCTTGATGCCACCCTTGATCAGGTCTTCGCGCCTGATGCCCAGCCACATGGCGATGGCGGCGGCGACGAAGACCGATGAGTAGATACCGAACAGGATGCCGATGGTCAGCGCCATCGCAAAGTAGTGCAGCGTCGGACCGCCGAACAGCAACATCGACAACACCATGATCTGGGTTGAACCGTGCGTGATGATGGTACGGCTGATGGTCGACGTGATCGCGTGGTCGATGATCTGGGGCGTGGTCTTCTTCCGCTGCCGGCGGAATGTTTCACGGATGCGGTCAAAAATCACCACCGATTCATTGACCGAATAACCCAGCACCGCGAGCACCGCCGCCAGCACGGCCAGCGAGAATTCCCACTGGAAGAAGGCGAAGAAGCCCAGGATGATGACCACATCGTGCAGGTTGGCGATGATGGCCGAAACAGCGTACTTCCACTCGAAGCGGAACGCCAGGTAAATCATGATGCCGACGATCACCAGGCCCAGTGCTTTCAGACCGTCCTGCACCAGTTCCTGACCCACCTGGGGACCGACGAATTCGGTGCGGCGAAGCGTGACGGCCGGGTTCTGCGCCTTCAGCGCCTCGAGCACGGCCGTGCTCTGTTCACCCGAGGACTTCCCGGCCTGCGCGGGCAGGCGCAACAGCACATCCCGCGAGGTGCCGAAGTT
>JAABQK010000034.1 GCA_011391495.1 Hydrogenophaga sp. | reverse complement strand
TTCCAGCCTTCCTGGCCATCGCCGCGTGGGTTGGAGCTGAACAGCACGCCGCCGGGCCGCAGGCAGGCCTGGAGTTGTCGCAGCACCTGCGGCAGCACCTGACTGGGCACATGGAACAGCACGGCATTGGCAAATACACCGTCGTAGCGTTGTGCGGGTAGGTCGAGGTGCAGGAAGCTCTGCTCCAGCACCGCGCAGCCGCTGTGGGCGCGCGCCAGCGCCGCAGCGCTGGGCGCGCCCTCCAAGCCCACGGCGCGATGGCCCAGCGCTTTGAAGGTGTGCAGGTCGCGCCCGGGCCCGCAGCCGAAATCCAGCAGGTCAAAGGGCGGTGGCCCGGGGATGTGCTTCAGCAACGCCTCGATGTTCTGGCTGACGTCGTGGTCACGCGTGCCTTCCCAGTAGCTCTGGGCGTGGTGCTCGTAGTGCGCCAGGGTGCGTGTGGCAATGTGTTGCAGGTCTTCGGAACTCAGTGGCATGGCGCATCATTTCACACTGCGCCATTGCGCTTCATGAAGTAGCGCAGCCGTTTACAGCCTCTATCCCCTGGACGAGGTGCACGCGGCGCTGGATCACCTCAGCGGCGGGATGCAATTCGGCAAAGCGGGCGTGACCCTCGCCGGCCCGGCGCCGTAGCCATTCAACCCTGCCATCCGATCCGCCCCGTCAGCATCTGCCACCACATCACCCAGTCGCCCATGAAGGAATAAAGCGGCTGCTTGAAGCTGGCGGGTTTGTTTTTCTCGAAGCCAAAGTGCCCCACCCAGGCCCAGACATAGCCTTGCACCAAGCCTACGGCAATGAGCCAAGGCTGCGCGGTGAGTACCGCCGTCAGCAGCAGCAACGCACCGATGCTGCTGCCGATGAAGTGCAGGGTGCGGCAGGTGCGGTTGCGGTGCTCGCCCAGGTAGAAAGGGTAGAACTCAGCAAAGCTGTTGAACTTGGGGGCTGGGGAAGCCGGAGCATCGGTCCTGGACATGGGGTCAATCCTTGTAGCTGGGGTCGGTGCAGGCCGAAAGAAAATCCAACCGAATGAAGAATCGCTGGGCACATCGTGCAGCCCATGCTGTTGATCAGCTGCTGCTGAGGTGCAGCGGTCGGTCGCCTCGCAGGATGACGAATGACAGGTTTCTGGCCCCAGCTTTCATTGGGACACAAAACCTGATCGTCAGCAACCAGCCTTGAACTGACCTTGATCGTGGCTGAGTGAACTACCGTCCCTGGCCGGGAGGGACATGCTCGCCCCGACCGTCTCGGCAGCTGAGTCGGCACGCAACCTGTTCGGCGCGTCGTCTATCCGCAAACCAGGTCGTCAGCGTCCAGCGCCGGCGGGCGCATCAGGTCTTCGTCGATGCCCATGACCGCGCTGGCCCGTTCGACGGCCCGCCACAGCAATGGCGGCATCTTCAAAATCTCGTCGGGCGATTCGGCCTGCGCGATCCAGCGGCTGATCTGCTGGTGCTCGTCGGGGGTCAGCAATGCCAGGTTCAGCATCTCGTCGATGGTTTTCATGGTGGCTTCTCGTTAGTCTTGGGCAATGGCCCTGATGCTGTCACAGATCGCTGGCGCCGGCTTTCACACCAAACCTTTCGCCCCAACGCTTCACCGCCACGTGGCCTTGCGGCAACGAGGTGGACCCACTCTGGACGCTTGTAGAAGGTACCACATATCAGTACCATATACACATGAAGCGAAAACACCAACGCACGCTGGAACTCATCTTCGCCAGACCCACCAGCGCCAACATCCAATGGCGCGACGTTGAAGGCTTGTTTGAGGAACTGGGTGCCGAGGTCAGCGAGCGAGAAGGCAGCCGGGTGGCGGTCGTGTTGTTTGGTGAGGTGCGTGTCTTTCACAGGCCGCACCCCTCCCCCAACACGGACAAAGGCGCCGTTGCCAGCGTTCGCAAATGGCTTGAACAACACGGAGTAGAACCATGAACGTGATGACGGTTGACGGCTACCACGCCAAGATTGAATACGACGAAGAGCTGGATCTGTTTCGGGGTGAAATCCTCGGGCTCAACGGTGGCGCAGACTTCTACGGCAAGAACCCCAAGGAGTTGCGCACCGAATTCAAGAAATCCTTGCAGGTGTTCCTTGAGGTTTGTGAGGAAAAAGGTATCGAACCCAGAAGGCATTTCTCTGGGAAATTCAACCTCCGCATCCCGCCGGAGTTGCACGAACAGCTCGCCATTGCAGCTCAAGCCGAAGGCAAGAGCATCAACACGCTGGCCCAGGAAGCCCTGCGTGTCCGCGTCGCGTCCTGATCGACGCTTGCGGCCTCCCACCCTTCACCGCAACCCCGCCTTGCGCAGCCGGTAGCTGAACTGCCGCAGCGTGAGCCCCAGGCTTTGCGCCGCGCGCGACTGGTTGCCCTGGTGGCGGGTCAGCGCGTCCTGCAGGGTCTGTGCGTCGTGCGACGTGGCGCTCTGGTAGTCGCGCACCAGGCCGGCCGCTGCGGGCAGGGCGGGCGATATCGGGGCCAAGGTGGGCGCAGGCCGCGCATCACCCAAGGCCTCGGGCATGAAGCGCTCCAGCGCCGCGGCGGTCACCAGCGTGTGGTCGGCCAGCAGCACCAGGCGCTCGATCAGGTTGCCCAGCTCGCGGATGTTGCCGGGCCAGTCGTGCGCCTCCAGCCGCGCCAGCGCGTCGGGCGCGAGGTTCACGTTGCGCTGGTGCGCCTGGTTGGCGCGGCTCACGAAATGCAGCGCCAACGCGCGCACGTCTTCGCGCCGCTCGCGCAGGCTGGGCAGGCGGATCGGGATCACGTTGAGCCGGTAATACAGGTCCTGCCGGAAGCGCCCGGCCTGCACCTCGCGCGCCAGGTCGCGGTTGGTGGCCGCGACCAGCCGCACGTCGATGCGGATCTCGCGCGTGCCGCCCAGGCGCACCAGCGTGCCTTCCTGCAGCGTGCGCAGCAGCTTGCTCTGCATGGCCAGCGGCAGCTCGCCGATCTCGTCCAGAAAGATCGTGCCGCGGTGGGCCTGCTCGAACCAGCCCGCGCGCGCCGTGCTCGCGCCGGTGAAGGCGCCGCGCTCGTAGCCGAACAGTTCCGATTCAAACAGCGTGTCGGGAATCGCCGAGCAGTTGACCTTGATGAAAGGCTGGTCGCGCCGGCCGCTGGCCAGGTGCACCGCGCGCGCAAACAGCTCCTTGCCGGTGCCCGACTCGCCCAGCAGCAGCACCGTGGCCTGCGACTGCGACACGCGCTCCAGCTCGCCCAGCGCCTGCAGCAGCGCGGGCGAGCGGCCGATCAGCCCGTAGCGCGCGCTGCCCACGTCGAGCGCGCGTTCCAGCGCCTCGTTGCGCTCGGCCAGCTGGCGCCGCTCCTCGGCCACCAGCTGCTCCAGCCGCAGCAGCTGGCCGGCCAGCGTGGCCAGGATGCGCAGCAGCGCCAGGTCGTCGTTCAGATGCCGCTGGCGGCTGCGGATGCGGTGGCAGGCCAGCACGCCGATGGTCACGCCGTTCAGCTCGATCGGCAGCGCAATGAAGGCCACGGTCTGCGGCGGCAGCTCGCTGCGTGTGACGGTGCGAAAGAGGAACAGCGGTTCGGCGTCCACGTCCTGCACGATGGCCGGCAGCCCGCTGGCCAGCACCCGGCCGGTGATGCCCTCGCCCCAGCGGAACACGCCGCGCGCGGCTTCGTCGGCGGTGAGGCCGTAGGCGTGGCGGACCGAGGCCGTGCGCTCCTGGCCCGGCACCGGTTCGTCGGCCAGCACCATGCGGCCGCGGTTCAGGCCCAGCAGCTCGCTCATCAGGTGCAGCATCTCGCGCAGCACAAAGGCCGGCGCCAGGCTGCGGCCCACCAGTTTCATCACCTCGCGCATGAGCAGCAGCTCCTGGGCGTGCCAGTCGGTGCCGGGGGCGTCGGGGTCGGTGCGGTGGGGGGCCATGCCCTGGGTGCCAGCAAGCATCGTGCCCGGGGATCCGTCTGGCGCGCCGCGGGGCGCGTCCTAGGGCAGCAGGCGACCTGCGATGGCCGCGGCCGCCGATCGGGTCTCCACCCCCAGTTTCTCGAAGACGTGTTCCAGGTGCTTGTTCACCGTGCGGTGGCTCATACCGAGGATGTCGGCGATATCGCGGTTGGTCTTGCCCTTGGCCAGCCACGAAAGCACCTCGGTCTCGCGCGGTGTCAGGGCAATGTCGCGCAGGCGCTGGGCGACGCCCTGGTCCTGCGGCGCCAGGCTCAGCAGCAGCATGGATTCGCCCAGGCCGCCCTGTCCGAGGTGGCGCGCCAGCAGGCGCCCGTGCTGGCCCAGCTCGACGCTGGCCATGCCTTCGCGCTGCGCCGTGGCCAGCCAGCGGGCCGACCGCTCCTGCGCCGCGCTGTCCTGGCCGTGCGCCTGTTCCAGCCAGGTGCTGGCCTGGGGCGAGCGCCAGGCCATGCGGCCGAGCGAATCGAGCACCACGGTGCCCATGCCCGCCACGTCCACCGCCTCCTGCGCCAGCCGGGCGGCGCGCGCGTTGCGCACATGGGTGGCCAGGCGTGCCATCACCTCCGGTATGCGCAGCGGCTTGACCACGTAGTCCACCCCGCCGCAGGCAAAGCCGCGCAGGATCTGGTCGGTCTCGGACAGGCCGGTCATGAACAGCACCGGCACATGCGACCACGCCGGCGTGGCCTTGATCTGCTCGCAGAGCGAGAAGCCGTCGCGCCCCGGCATCACCGCGTCGAGCAGCACGCCGTCGGGCACGGTCACGTCGAAGCGCTCCAGCGCTTCCAGCGTGTCGCGCGCGGCCAGCACGACATAGCCCTCGGCCACCAGCGCATCGCAGAGCATGCGCAGCGTGTCCAGCGCGTCGTCCACCACCAGGATCACGGGTTGTGTGGGGGCGGGCACCGCAGCGGGCGGGCTATCGGACAGGGTCATCATCTTGGAGCTCCGCGGCCTCCCGGAGGTGGCCGATCAGGGTCTGGAAATCGAAGCGGTCGGCGCAGGACTGCAGCAGGGCCAGTGTGGCCGCGTGCGCCGGTTCGGTGGTCTGGGCCTGCCACAGGCGCTGCCGCAGGGCGGCGGCCTGGCCCTGGCGTGCCAGCCGCATCAGTTCTTCGCGCAGGTCGGGCGGCAGCGGCAGGCCCGAGACCCGGTCGCGCACGATGCTGACCGGTGGCGTGGGCGGCAGCGTGTCGCGCAGCCATTCGAGCGCCAGCGTGCGCTGCAAGGCATCCAGCAGCTCGGACTCCATCACCGGTTTGCCGACGAAGCCCTGGCAGTCGATGGCTTCCAGCTGGTCGGGCTGGTTGTCGAACAGATTGGCCGAGACGAACACCACCGGCAGGCGCGTCGATGGCCATTTCAGCCGCACCGCGCGGGCGGTCTGCCAGCCGTCGAGGCCGTCCATGGTGATGTCGAGCAGCAGCAGATCGGGCGGGTGGCGTTCCAGGATCTCCAGGCATTCCTGGCCACTGGCGGCCTCCTGCACCACGAAACCCAGCGGCATCAGCAGGCCGGCCAGCAGCTGCCGGTGCAGCGGCTGGTCGTCCACCACCAGCACCGTCCTGCGGGGGCCCAGGTAGCCGGTGACCGCACGCAGCGTGGACGGTGTGGGCAGCGGGTGCCGCGGGTCGGGCACGATGCGCGGCAGGTACAGCCGCAGCGAGAAGGTGCTGCCCTGGCCGGGCTGGCTGCGCAGCGTCAGCTCGCCGCCCATCATGTCGGTCAGCAGGTGGGTGATGGTCAGGCCCAGGCCGGTGCCGGTTTCCGCCGCCTGCCGGCCCGCGCTTCCGCGTTCGAAGGGCAGGAAGATGCGGGTCTGGTCCTGGCTGGCGATGCCGATGCCGGTGTCCACCACGTCGATGCGGGCCACCTGCTGGCGGAAGTCGAGCCGCAGCAGGACCTCGCCCTCGTGGGTGAAGCGCACGGCGTTGCTCAGCAGGTTGATGAGGATCTGCCGCAGGCGCTTGGCGTCGGCGCGGATCCAGTCGGGCACATCGCCTTCTTCCTGCACCACGAAGCGCAGGCCCTTGGCCTCGGCCTGCGGCCGCACCATGCGCTCCACGTCCTCCAGCAACTGGCCCAGCGGCAGGGGCACCGGGTCGAGCTTGAGGCGCCCGGCCTCGATGCGGGCGAGGTCGAGCGAACCGTCGATGAGGGCGTGCATGTGCTGCCCGCTGCGCTGCATGGTGGCGATCTTTTCGCGGATCCAGATCGAGATGTCCTGCTGCTTGAGCAGGATCTGCGCATAGCCGAGGATGCTGGTGAGCGGCGTGCGCAGTTCGTGGGTCATGCCGGCCACGTAGCGCGTCTTGGCCAGGCTGGCGGCCTCGGCACGGTCGCGCGCAGCCTGCAGTTCGGTGTCGGTGCGCCGGTGCGCCTCGATTTCCTGCATCAGCAGCTGGGTCTGCCGTTCCGACTCGTCCTGCGCCATGCGCCGGCTGTCCGTGGTGAGCACCACCCACCAGGACGTGACCGCCGCCAGCAGCACCAGCAGGGCGTAGATCTTGAGGAAGGGCGTGTAGAGCAGCTCGCCGGGCGTCCTCAGGCTTTCCTGCACGTAGACCACGGCGATCAGGAAGGCCATGGCCGCGCTGAGGGACAGCAGCACCGCCAGGTACTGGCCGACGCGGAAATTCACGCGCACAGCTACCTGGGGCGGCAGCAGGTGGGCGATCCAGCCGCGCAGCTGGTCGGAGGCCCGTGCATTCGTCTTGCAGCGGTCGTGGCAGCGCGATTCGAGCGAACAGCACAGGGAGCAGATGGGCGCCTGGTAGGCCGGGCAGCCCGCCATGTCCTCCGATTCGAACTGGTTCTCGCACACCGCGCAGCGCACCAGCTCGCCGGGCTTCCAGCCGGTGGCCGGGCTGCGCGCCAGGTAGTACCGGCCGCGCGTGGCCCAGGCCAGCAGCGGGGCCAGCGCCATGGCCAGTCCGAGTGCGATGAAGGGCGAGAAGGCCGCCGCGGCCTCGCCCATGAAGCCCGCGTAGGCCACGCTCGCCACCACCGCCGCCACCAGCATCGCGCCCAGACCCACCGGATTGAAGTCGTACAGGTGGGCGCGCCGGAACTCGATGCCCTTGGGGCTCAGCCCGAGCGGCTTGTTGATCACCAGGTCGGCCACCAGGGCACCGACCCAGGCGATGGCCACGTTGCTGTACATGGCCAGCACCTTCTCGATGCCGCCAAACACGCCCAGCAGCATCAGCAGCATGGCGATGACCACGTTGAACACCAGCCAGACCACGCGCCCCGGGTGGCTGCGCGTGATGCGGGCAAAGAAGTTCGACCAGGCCAGCGAACCCGCATAGGCGTTGGTCAGGTTGATCTTGATCTGCGACACGATGACGAAGAGCACCGTCATGAACACGGCCAGGCCCGGGTGACCCACCGCTTCGGTGAAACCGGCCAGGTACATCTGCGTCGGTTCGGCCGTGCGCTCCGGGGGCACCTCGAACTGCATGGCCGCGAAGGCCAGGAAGGCGCCCCCCGCCATCTTGAGCATGCCCATCACGATCCAGCCCGGCCCGGTCACCAGCACTGCGAGCCACCAGTGCATCCGGTTCTGTGGCGTGCGCTCGGGCAGGAAGCGCAGGAAGTCGACCTGCTCGCCAATCTGCACCACGAGGGAAAAGATCACCGCCGCCGCGGCGCCGAACATCAGCGGTTGGAACTCGTTGCTGCCCGAGCGCAGGCCCGACAGGCCGGCGAAGTCGCGGTAGAGCTGCGGCTGCGAGAGCGCGATCCAGACGAAGGGCAGCAGCAGCAGGAACAGCCAGAGCGGCTGCGTCCAGGCCTGCAGGCGGGAGATCAGCGTGATGCCGTGGATGGCCAGCGGGATGATCACCACCGCCGACGCCACGTAGCACCAGGGCAGCGGCCAGCCGGTCGCCATCTCCAGGGCCAGCGCCATGATGACCGCCTCCAGCGCGAAAAAGATGAAGGTGAAGACCGCGTAGATCAGCGACGTGATGGTCGAGCCCAGGTAGCCGAAGCCGGCACCGCGGGTGAGCAGATCCATGTCCAGTCCGTAGCGCGCCGCGTAGTAGGCGATCGGCAGACCGGTGAAAAAGATGATCAGGCCCACCACCAGGATGGCCCACATGGCGTTGCCGAAGCCGTAGTTGACGGCGATCGCCCCGCCGATGGCCTCCAGCGCGAGGAAGGACAGCGAACCGAAGGCCGTGTTGGCCACCCGCCATTCGCTCCACTTGCGAAAACTGCGCGGTGTGTAGCGCAGCGCGTAGTCCTCCATGGTCTCGTCGGCCACCCAGGAGTTGTACTCGCGGCGGAAGCCAAAAATCTTCTGGGTGGCAACGGGGAGGGAGCGGTCGACGGGGGGCATGTCCCCATTCAAGCAAGAACCGTTCTCGCCCGCCAGAGGCTGGCGCGCAGGCCGGATACGTTATTTGACGTATGGGCGGAAACAAGGGCTTTCCCTAATCTGGCGACCAGTCGGCACACCGCCGGTTTCACCGTCCCAACCCTCCCAGGAGTTCCTCATGAACCACGATTCCGATCCGAACGCCATCTCCCTCGAAACCCCGGCCGCCAGCCGCCGCCGGGTGCTGCAAATGCTGGGTGCGGCCTCGGTGGCCGGCTTTCCGGCCTGGAGCTTCGGCCAGCCCACCGCCTCGGTGAACACCACCAAGCTCGCCGTCACCGACACCGAAGTCACCGTGGGTCAGCTGCACTCCGCGACCGGCACCATGGCCATCTCGGAAACCGGCTCGATCCAGGCCGAGCAGCTCGCCATCGACCAGATCAACGCCATGGGCGGCATCCTGGGCCGCAAGATCAAGGTGATCAAGGAAGATGGTGCCTCCGACTGGCCCACCTTCGCCGAGAAGAGCAAGAAGCTGCTGATCAACGACCGCTGCGCCGCCGTGTTCGGCTGCTGGACCAGCGCCTCGCGCAAGGCCGTGCTGCCGGTGTTCGAGAAGGAAAACGGCCTGCTGTACTACCCCACCTTCTACGAAGGCCTGGAGCAGAGCAAGAACGTGATCTACACCGGCCAGGAAGCCACGCAGCAGATCCTGTACAGCCTGGAGTGGGCCAAGACCGAGAAGAAGGCCAAGACCTTCTTCCTGATCGGTTCCGACTACATCTGGCCGCGCACCTCGATGAAGATCGCGCGCAAGCACATCGAGAACTTCCAGAAGGGCAAGGTCGTCGGCGAGGAGTACTACCCGCTGGGCAGCACCAACTTCGGCTCCCTGGTGAACAAGATCAAGCTGCAGAAGCCCGACTGCATCTTCGCCGCCGTGGTCGGCGGCTCCAACGTGGCCTTCTACAAGGCGCTCAAGGCCGCCGGCATCACCGGGGCCAAGCAGCTGCTCGTGACGCTGTCGGTGACCGAGGACGAGATGACCGGCGTGGGTGGTGAAAACTTCGCCGGCTTCTACTCGTCGATGAAGTACTTCCAGACCCTCGAGAACGAGAACAACAAGAAGTTCGTGGCCGCCTTCAAGGCCAAGTACGGCAAGGACGCCGTGATCGGCGACGTGACCCAGGCCGGCTACCTCGGCCCCTGGCTGTGGAAGGCCGCGGTGGAGAAGGCCAAGAGCTTCGACGTCGACAAGGTGGTCGCCGCTTCGGAGACGGGCATCGAGCTCAAGACGGCGCCCGAGGGCTACGTGAAGCTCGACGCCAACCACCACCTTTGGAGCAAGTCGCGCATCGCCATGGGCATGCCGGATGCCACCTTCAAGGTCGTGGCCGAGTCGCCCGAGCTGATCAAGCCCGATCCGTTCCCCAAGGGCTATCAGTGACCACCCCCGCCACGGCGCACTAGCGCCGTGACCCCCTCAAGGGGACAACGCCTGCGGGCCGGCAGAGCCGGACCCGCGGCGTTCTGGATGAACTTCGCTTGGAGATCGCTATGAGTTTCAACGACCTGCTCAACATCGGCCTGATGCAGGGCTTCGCCGGCCTGAGCCTGTTCGCGGTGCTGCTGCTCATGGGCCTGGGGCTGGCCATCATCTTCGGCCAGATGGGCGTGATCAACATGGCGCATGGCGAGTTCATGACCATCGGCGCCTACACCATCTTCCTGGGCTCCACGCTGGCCGAGTCGATCAGCCCCGGGGCCACCGCGGCGTACTTCCCCCTGGCCATCGTGGCGGCGTTCCTGTTCGCGTTCGCCGCCGGCTGGTTCATCGAATGGAGCCTGATCCGCCACCTGTACAAGCGCCCGCTGGACACGCTGCTGGCGACCTGGGGCGTCAGCCTGGCCATGCAGCAGTGTTTTCGCACCTTCATCGGCCCCAAGGAAGTGAGTCCCACGCTGCCCGACTGGCTGCTCGGCTCCTGGGCGCCCGCCGAGGGCCTGGACATTCCGATCAACGGCCTGTTCGTGCTGGGGCTCACGGCCGTGGTCACCGGCGGCGTGCTGATCGCCCTGCACAAGAGCCGCTGGGGCCTGCGCGTGCGTGCCACGGTGAGCAACCGCGTGATGGCCAACGCCATCGGGATCGACACCAAGAAGACCGACCGCCTGACCTTTGCGATCGGCTGCGGCATCGCCGGCGTGGCCGGCGCCGCTTTCACCACCATCGGTTCCACCGGGCCCACCTCGGGTTCGCTCTACATCGTGGACGCCTTCCTGGTGGTCACCTTCGGTGGCGCGGCCAGCCTGCTGGGCACGGTGGTGTCGGCCTTCGGCATCGCGCAGACGCAGTCCATCACCGAGTTCTTCCTGTCGGGCTCCATGGCCAAGATGCTGACCCTCTCGCTGATCGTGCTGATCCTGATGGTGCGCCCGCAGGGACTCTTTGCCAGCAAGGTCCGCCGCTGAACCCCGCCGCTCACCCAGCCCTTTTCATCTGCCCGGAGAACACCCCATGAACACCTTGAAGGCCTGGATCACGCGCTACCAGCTCGCCAGCCTGGTGCTGCTCACCGTCCTGCTCGCCGTGGTGCTGCCGCTCAGCCTCGACATCTTCCGCCTCAACCTGGTCGGCAAGTACCTCACCTACGCCTTCGTCGCGATCGGCCTGGTGATGGTCTGGGGTTACGGCGGCGTGCTCAGCCTGGGGCAGGGCGTGTTCTTTGGCCTGGGCGGTTACGCCATGGCCATGTTCCTCAAGCTGGAGGCGTCCGACCCCGAAGCGACCAAGATCCAGTCCACGCCCGGCATTCCCGACTTCATGGACTGGAACCAGATCACCGAACTGCCCGCCTTCTGGGTGCCGTTCAAGAGCTTCCCGTTTGCGCTCGCTGCCGTGATCGTGCTGCCCACCCTGCTGGCCTGGATCGTGAGTTTCGCCATGTTCAAGCGCCGGGTGGGCGGCGTGTACTTCGCCATCATCACGCAGGCCGTGGCGCTGATCCTCACCGTGCTCATCATCGGTCAGCAGGGCTACACCGGCGGCGTCAACGGCATGACCGACCTCAAGACGCTGATGGGCTGGGACACCCGCACCGACAGCGCCAAGTACATCCTGTACTACGTGTGCGTCGGCCTGCTGGTGGCCGCCATCGTGCTGTGCCGCTGGATCCAGACCAGCAAGCTCGGCACCCTGCTGCTGGCCATGCGCGACAAGGAAGACCGCGTGCGCTTCTCGGGTTACGACGTGGCCGACTTCCGCATCTTCACCTTCTGCCTGGCGGCGGCGCTGTCGGGCATCGGTGGCGCGCTGTTTTCGCTGCAGGTGGGCTTCATGTCGCCCAGCTTCGTGGGCATCGTGCCCAGCATCGAGATGGTGATCTTCGCCGCCGTCGGCGGGCGCATGAGCCTGGTCGGCGCGGTCTACGGCACCCTGCTGGTGAACGCCGGCAAGACCTTCTTCTCTGAGAGCTTCCCCGAGGTCTGGCTGTTCCTGATGGCCGCGCTGTTCATCGGCGTGACCATGGCATTCCCGATGGGTCTCGCAGGACTCTGGGAGAGCCACGTCGTGCCCTGGTGGAAGTCCCGCCGGGCTGCACCGAAGGACACCGGCGTGGTGAAGCCGGCCCCGGTTGCACCACGTGCAGCCGACCCAGCCACCCACACCCCCGCCGCTGAGCCACTGCCCGACGGCGTGCGCAGCCAGGGCGTCTGACGGCCACCGGAGAACCCCATGAGCAACACCGACTTCGCCCTCGCCGTGGAAGACCTGACCGTCTCCTTCGACGGTTTCAAGGCCATCGACGCCCTCACGCTCTACATCGACCGCAACGAGCTGCGCGTGATCATCGGCCCCAACGGCGCCGGCAAGACCACGCTGCTCGACCTGATCTGCGGCAAGACCAGGGCCAGTGGCGGCAGCATCAAGTTCAAGAACGAGGAGATCCTCGGCGTCCCGGAGCACATGCGGGTACGGCGTGGCATCGGCCGCAAGTTCCAGACGCCGTCGATCTACGAAAACCTCACGGTGTTCCAGAACCTGGAGGTGTCCTACCCGTCCGGGCGTTCGGTTTGGGGGGCGCTGGCGTTCCGGTGCACCGCCGAGATCCGCGCCCGGGTGGAGGCGGTGGCGGCCGACATCGGCCTGGGCGGCGATCGTCTGGAGACCGAGGCCGGCCTGCTGTCGCACGGCGAGAAGCAGTGGCTGGAGATCGGCATGCTGCTGATGCAGGAGCCCGAGCTGCTCATGCTGGACGAACCGATCGCGGGCATGAGCGCGCGCGAGCGCGACCTCACCGCCGAACTGCTGCAGCGCATCTGCCAGAACCGCGCGGTGATCGTGATCGAGCACGACATGGACTTCGTCAAGAAGATCGCGCACAAGGTCACCGTCATGCACCAGGGAAAGATCCTCGCCGAAGGGCCGATGGACCAGGTCCAGGCGGACCCGAAGGTGATCGACGTCTACCTCGGCCACTGACATGAAACACCCCCTGCGCCGCTGCGCGTCTGGGTCGGACACCCGCGCCAGACGGTTGTCTTAACCAAGGATTCAACATGCTGCAAGTCAAGGATCTGTTCGTGGCCTATGGGCAGAGCGAAGCGCTGCACGGCATTTCGTTCGAGGGCCGCGAAAACGAAACCGTGGCCATCATGGGCCGCAACGGCATGGGCAAGACCACGCTGTTCAAGAGCCTCATGGGCATCCTGCCCACCAAGGGCGGCCAGGTCACCGTGGCCGGACAGGACGTGACGCGCGACGAGAGCTTCCGCCGCGTGGCCAAGGGCATCGCCTACGTGCCGCAGGGGCGCATGATTTTCCCCACGCTCACGGTGGAGGAGAACATCCAGACCGGGCTGGAGAACGCGAAAGACAAGACCATTCCCGAGGACATCTACGCGCTGTTCCCGGTGCTGTGGGAGATGCGCCGGCGCAAGGGCGGCAACCTCTCGGGCGGCCAGCAGCAGCAGCTCGCGATCGCACGCGCGCTCGTCACCGACCCCAAGGTGCTGCTGCTCGACGAGCCCACCGAAGGCATCCAGCCTTCGATCATCAAGGACATCGCCAAGGCGCTCAACGAGATCCGCAAGATGCGCCAAATCACCATCGTGGTCTCCGAGCAGGTGCTGTCGTTTGCCATGGATGTGGCCGACCGCCTGTTCGTCATCGAGGGCGGCCGGCTGGTGCACGAGACCGCACGCGCCGACACCGACCAGCAGCGCATCAAGTCCTACCTGTCTGTCTGAACCCCTCCCCCGCTTTTTTCTTCACCCACAAGGAGCACGCCATGGCCGAAACGCTGATCAAGGTTGACCTCACCAAGTCACCGCTGGAGAACGAGAACATCCACAACCGCTGGCACCCCGACATTCCCATGGCCTGCTGGGTCAAGCCAGGGGACGAGTTCATCCTGGAGACCTTCGACTGGACCGGCGGCTTCATCAAGAACAACGACAGCGCCGACGATGTGCGCGACATCGATCTCTCCACCGTGCACTACCTCAGTGGCCCGGTGGGCGTGAAGGGTGCCGAACCGGGTGACCTGCTGGTGGTCGATCTGCTCGACATCGGCGCCAAGGACGACAGCCTGTGGGGCTTCAACGGCTTCTTCAGCAAGAAGAACGGCGGCGGCTTCCTGACCGAACATTTCCCGCAGGCGCAGAAGTCCATCTGGGACTTCCACGGCATGTTCACCAGCTCGCGCCACGTGCCCGGCGTTAAGTACGCCGGCCTGATCCACCCCGGCCTGATCGGCTGCCTGCCCGACCCCAAGATGCTGGAGCAGTGGAACGCCCGCGAGCAGGCCCTGATCGACTCCGACCCCGCCACCAGCGGCCTGGCCAACCCGCCGTTCGCCGCCACCGCCCACATGGGCAAGATGACCGGCGCCGCGCGCGACAAGGCGGCCGCCGAAGGCGCGCGCACCGTACCGCCGCGCGAGCACGGCGGCAACTGCGACATCAAGGACCTGTCGCGCGGCGCCAAGGTGTTCTTCCCGGTCTACGTGGAGGGTGCCGGCCTCTCGGTGGGTGACCTGCACTTCAGCCAGGGTGACGGCGAGATCACGTTCTGCGGCGCGATCGAGATGGCGGGCTGGGTGCACATGAAGGTCACGCTCATCAAGGGCGGCATGGCCAAGTACGGCATCAAGAACCCGATCTTCAAGCCCAGCCCGATCACGCCCACCTACAACGACTACCTGATCTTCGAAGGCATCAGCGTCGACGAGGCCGGCAAGCAGTACTACCTGGACGTGAACGTGGCCTACCGCCAGGCCTGCCTCAACGCCATCGAGTACCTGAAGAAGTTCGGCTACTCGGGCGCGCAGGCCTATTCGATCCTGGGCACCGCCCCCGTCCAGGGCCACATCAGCGGCGTGGTCGACGTGCCCAACGCCTGCGCCACGCTGTGGCTTCCGACGCAGATCTTCGACTTCGACATCAACCCGAATGCGGCCGGCCCGATCAAGCACCTGGATGGTTCGATCGACATGCCGCTCTCTCCCGATTTGTGAACCACCCCCGCGCCGCTTCGCGTCACCCCCTCAAGGGGGCCACACCAACGGCCCGGCAAAGCCGGTTCCGTGGTGTGTGCTGGCGAAGGCACGCGGATCAAGGAGACCTTGTATGCCGACCTACGACTACGCCTGTCCGTCCTGCGGTGGCTTCGATGCGTTCCGCTCCCTGAGCGCGCGCAACGAGCCCGCCGCCTGTCCGGACTGCGGCGCCGCCTCGCCGCGCGTGTTCGTCACCGCGCCGCGTCTGGCGCTCATGGACGGTGGCACGCGCAGCGCGATGAGCACCAACGAGCGGGCGCGGCACGAGCCGCAACGCTCCGGTGACTACGCGCGTCTCAAGCACCCGCCAGGGTGTGGTTGTTGCGGCAGCGGCCGCAGCAAGGCCACCGTCACGGCCCCGAATGGGTCAAAAGCCTTCCCGGGCAAGCGCCCCTGGATGATCAGCCACTGACACCTCTTCCCTCTCGTTCTCTACCCACTCAGGAGCAAGCCGCAATGTCTAAAAACCCTGTGGACGAGCTCATACTCGGCGACGAATATGAGCACCAAGCTGTGCCGGCCAAAGCGCGACGCAGCACCTTTTCCGTGTCGATGATCTGGCTCGGATTCCCGATGATCATCACCGGCGCTATGACCGGCTCGATTCTGGTAGCTGGCATGGGCTTCAAGTCGGCGCTGACGGCCATGCTGATCGGAAATGCTTTCATGTTTGCCTATGTCGGCGCCTTGGGCACCTTGGGCACGACACGGGGATTCAACTTTGCGTTGCTGGCCAGTGCGGTGTTCGGTAAGAAAGGTTATGTATTTGCCTCCGGCCTGCTGTCCACTCTGCTGCTGGGCTGGTTCGCGGTGCAGACAGGCATCACGGGCAACCTGATCCATACCGCGTTCGACCTCAACTATTTGGTGATGACCCTGATCGCGGGCCTGCTCTACCTGGCCATCACCTATGTCGGGATCCACGGGCTCCACTGGATTGGCCTCATTTCGGTCCCTCTGTTCGTGGTGCTCGGCGGCTGGGTCGCGTTCGATTCGGCATCTACTGCCGGATGGAGCAAGGTGGTCGACTACGCCGGAACCAACCCTGAAATGCCGATGGCGCTCGGCGTCGGCCTGACGATCGTCATCTCGCTGTTCATCGACGCCGGAACCGTGACGGCCGACTTCAACCGCTGGGCCAAGGACACCAAGGGCTCTCTGATCGCCACCTTCTCCGCCTTCCCGTTTGCGAACCTGTTCGCCATGCTGGTGGGCGGCGTGATGACTGCCGCGCTGGCCGTCCCCAACCCCCAGCCCTTCGGGCTGGACAACATGTTCGGCTACATGCTGGCCGAGCATCTGGGCTGGCTGTCGGTGATCGCCTTCGTCTTTTTGTTCTGCAACCTCGGCTCGGTATGCGCGCACTGCCTCTACAACTCCGCCGTTGGTTGGTCGCGCATCGGCAACGGCCGCATGCGTACCTTTTCGATCGGCCTGGCGCTGATCGGTATCACGATCGCTGCCGCCAACGTGTGGGCGCTGTTCATTCCCTGGCTGTCGCTGCTCGGCATCCTGGTTCCACCGATTGGCTCCATCATCCTCGCCGATCTGTACTTCGTGCGTCCAGGTGCTGAAATCGGAGCGAATTGGCGGCCGCGGGCATTCGCCGCGTGGTTCATCGGCTCGCTGGTTGCCTACGGCGTCGAGACCTACGCGCCCCAGCTTTCCACCGCCATCGCCGCTTTCATCGCTGGCGGCCTGGGCTATCTCGTGCTCAGCAAGCTGGGCGATCGTAGCGCCAGCGCCGTTTCCGCCAGCCGCTGAGCCCGCCCGACCGCTGTTGTCGCCCACTTCACATCACCCACTTTTCATCATGGACTACGAAATCTTTCAACTCGGTGACGTCGCGCTGCAGCACGGTGCCACGCTGCGCAACGCCTTTCTCGCCTACAAGACTTACGGCAAACTCAACGCCGACAAGAGCAACGTGATCGTCTATCCGACCTGGTACTCCGGCCAGCATCCGGACAACGAGTGGCTGATCGGCGAGGGCATGGCGCTGGACCCGAGCAAGTACTTCATCATCGTGCCGAACATGCTTGGCAATGGCCTGTCGTCTTCGCCCAGCAACACGCCTGCGCCGTACGACCGCGCGCGTTTTCCCAACATCACGCTGTATGACAACGTGATGCTGCAGCACCGGCTTGTGACCGAGAAGTTCGGCATCAGCGAGATCCAGCTCGTGGTTGGCTGGTCGATGGGCGCACAGCAGACCAACCAGTGGGGCAGCCTGTTCCCCGACATGGTCAAGCGGATCGCGCCTTTCTGCGGATCGGCAAAAACCGCGCCCCACAATTTCGTGTTTCTTGAGGGCGTCAAGGCTGCCCTGACGAACGATGCAGCCTGGAACAACGGCTGGTACGACACGCCACCCACCAAAGGGTTGAGGGGCGTTGGTCGAGTCTATGCAGGTTGGGGTCTGTCGCAGCCTTTCTACATGCAGGAACTGTGGCGGACCTTGGGATACAGCTCCCTGGAGGACTTTTTGATTGCGTTCTGGGAGGGGTTTTTCCTGCCAAAGGACGCGAACAACCTGTTGGCCATGTTGTGGACTTGGCAGAACGGTGACATCAGCGACAACCCGGTCTATGGGGGTGACTTCAAGAAGGCACTGGGTGCCATCAAGGCGAAGGCAGTCGTCATGCCGGGCGAAATGGACCTCTATTTTCCGGTGGTCGACAACGAAAACGAAGTCAAGCACATGCCCAATGCGGTGTGCGTTCCCATTCCAGGCGTGTGGGGTCACTTTGCGGGCGGGGGAGCTAATCCGGTGGATACGAAATTTATCGACGACAGACTCAAGGAACTTCTCTCGAGTTGATCTGGCTCGATGTTTTTGTAAATCGATTGAACCCTCATTTATTGGAGAAATCATCATGATGCACGGTGACATTTCAAGCAGCAAGGACACGGTGGGTGTCGCTGTCGTCAACTACAAGATGCCGCGGCTGCACACCAAGGCCGAGGTGCTGGACAACGCACGCAAGATCGCCGACATGATCGTCGGCATGAAGAGTGGCCTGCCCGGCATGGACCTGGTGATCTTTCCCGAGTACAGCACCCACGGCATCATGTACGACGCCAAGGAGATGTACGACACCGCGGCCACCGTGCCGGGAGCCGAGACCGAGATCTTCGCCGAGGCCTGCCGCAAGGCCAAGGTCTGGGGCGTGTTCTCGCTCACCGGCGAGCAGCACGAGGAGCACCCGTACAAGGCGCCGTACAACACCCTGATCCTGATGAACGACCAGGGCGAGATCGTGCAGAAGTACCGCAAGATCATGCCCTGGGTGCCCATCGAGGGCTGGTACCCGGGCAACTGCACCTATGTGAGCGAAGGCCCCAAGGGCCTGAAGATCAGCCTGATCATCTGCGACGACGGCAACTACCCCGAGATCTGGCGCGACTGCGCCATGAAGGGCGCCGAGCTGATCGTGCGCTGCCAGGGCTACATGTACCCGGCCAAGGACCAGCAGGTGCTCATGGCCAAGGCCATGGCCTGGGCCAACAACAGCTACGTGGCGGTGGCCAACGCCTCGGGCTTTGACGGCGTCTACAGCTACTTCGGCCACAGCGCCATCATCGGCTTCGATGGACGCACCCTGGGCGAGTGCGGCGAGGAGGACTATGGCGTGCAATACGCCGCGCTCTCCACCAGCCTGATCCGCGATTTCCGCAAGAACGGCCAGAGCGAGAACCACCTGTTCAAGCTGCTGCACCGCGGCTACACCGGCATGATCAACTCGCGCGAGGGCGACAAGGGGGCGGCGGCCTGCCCCTACAGCTTCTACAGCAACTGGGTCAACGACCCGGAGGGCACGCAGAAAGCGGTGGAGGCGATCACGCGGCCGATGGTGGGCACCGAGGAATGTCCGATCGAAGGCATTCCCAACCCGGCCACGGCTGGGCACCGCTGAGCCTGACCGATGGGCAGGCTGGAGCAGGTGGACGCGCTGGCGGACTGGCGGTTTTCCGCAGAGCCCTTCTACCAGCCGGTCGGCGATGAAATCGCGGCCTTCGAGGCGGCACGCTCGGCCCGGCTGCCGGTCCTGCTCAAGGGGCCGACCGGTTGCGGCAAGACCCGTTTCGTCGAGCACATGGCCTGGCGGCTGGGGCTGCCGCTGGTCACGGTGGCCTGTCATGAGGATATGAGTGCCGGGGACCTGTCGGGCCGCTGGCTGCTCGATGCGCATGGCACGCGCTGGATGGATGGCCCGCTGGCGCTGGCGGCGCGGCACGGTGCACTCTGCTATCTCGACGAGCTGCTCGAAGCACGCTCGGACACCACGGTGTTGCTGCACCCGCTGGCCGACACCCGACGCGTGTTGCCGCTGGAGCGCCACGGTGAACTGCTGCACGCCCACCCGGATTTCCAGCTCGTGGTCAGCTACAACCCGGGCTACCAGGGCTTGCACAAGACGCTAAAGGCATCGACCCGGCAGCGCTTCGTGGCCATGTCGTTCGACTACCCCGACCCGGCGACCGAGACCGCCATCGTGGCGCGCGAGGGGGGTGTCGACGAGGCCCTGGCCCAGCGCCTGGTGGAGCTGGCGGTGCGCACGCGCCGCATGCGGGACGAGGGGCTGGAGGAGGGCGCCTCCACGCGCATGCTGGTGCATGCGGCCCATCTGGTGCGGGCCGGCCGGCCCCTGCAGGCGGCCAGCCTGCAGGCCGTGGCCGACCCGCTGAGCGACGACCCGGAGCTGTCCGCGGCGCTGCGCGCGCTGGTGCGCGCGAGCTTCTGAGGCCGTGGCCAACCAGGCGGACCCCGGCGGCACCCTCCGCAGGGTGGCGCAAGCCCTCTGGGGCCACCCGCTGCGCGTGGCCACGCTGAGCGGCGCGGTCGATGCGGACACCCGGGCCGTGCTGCAGGGGCACACCGCGGGTGAGCGGGTGCTGCACCTTCCGCCAGGCAGCCTGGCGGCAATGGGCCCCGACGGCCCCTTGGCGCTGGCCAGCCATGCGGCGGCACATGGGCGCTTCGGCGGCGAGCCGCAGGCGCGCGCCGGGCTCAAGCCGGTGCAGCAGGCGCTGCTGGGTGTGCTCGAAGACGCGCGCGTCGAATGGCTGGCAATGCAGGAGCTGCCGGGCCTGCGCGCCGTGTGGTGGCCGTTTCACGCGGGACTGGCGGCCACGCGGGGCGGATCGTTCGAAGACCTGCTGGCCCGACTGTCGGCGAACCTGCTGGACCCGGCGCACGAAGACCCGCACCCCTGGCTGGCCCGTGTCAGGGGCCTGTTCTTCGAGGCCGACGGCCGCACCCTGGCCCTGCGCACGCCGGCTGCGGTGCGCCAGGCGGCTTCCGTGCTGGGCAACGACATCGGGCAGATGCGCCTGCCCTTCAACCCGCGCACCTACCGCGTGCATGCGCGGTACCGCGACGACAACAGCCACCTCTGGCTGCCCGACGAGTCGCTGCCGCCGTCCGGCACCCCGCTGGAGGGCGGCGAGGGCCGCGCGCCGCCGGACGACCCCTCCACGGCCCCTACGCTGCCGGCGTCCAGTGGTTCCAGTGGCGAGGAGAGCCTGAGCAGCGAGGAGCCGGACGCCATCTACCCGGAGTGGGACCACCGCATCGCACGTTACCGCCCGAACTGGTGCCATGTGTACACCAGCGAGCCGGCGCGCGCGGCTGCGGCGACGGCCGACACCGCGCAGCTGACGGTGGTGGCCCGGCGTCTGGCGCAGGGGCTGAGGTTGCTGCAGGGCAGGCCGGAGCGCGCCAGCGGCCGCACGGCGACCGGGGAGGACCTGCACCCGGTGGCGCTGGTCGAGGGCCATGTCGACCTGCGCTCGGGCCGCACCCCCGACCACCGGGTCTACCAGCGGCTGTGGCGGCCCCGGCATCCGCTGGCTGTGCTGATGCTGGTGGATGCCTCGGCGTCCACGGCCCGGCAGGGCGGTCCCTCGCTGGACGGTGCCGTGCTGGCCCGGATGCGGCAGTCGGCCGTGGCTGCGGCAGGGGCGTTGCAGCTGCTGGGACACCGGACGGCCCTGTGGGCCTTCTCCAGCCAGGGCCGGCACCGCATCGACATGCCCTGTCTCAAAGCATGGGACGCACCGCTCGACGCCCAAGGCATGGCGCACCTGCACAGCGCCGGCTCCACCCGCCTGGGGACGGCGCTGCGCCATGCCCTGCAGCTGTCGGCGGCCGACGCCCGGCGCCATCCGGGCTGGCGGCGCGTGATCGTGCTGGTGACCGATGGGGAGCTGCATGACATCGACGTGCACGACCCGGGCTATCTCCCGGCCGACCTGCGCCGCGCCGGGCAGGAGGCCGCCGCCATGGGCGTGGCGGTGCGCAGCCTGGTGTTCCATCCTGGCGATGCCGCGGCGCTGGACGCGGCGCTGGGCCGTGGTCACAGCCGGTCCCTGCGAAACCCGGCCGGCCTGCAAGTCCCGCTGGCCCGCCTGCTGGCGGATCTGGCCTGAGTGCGTGGCGGGCTAAAATCACGGCCTCTCAAGGAGCGCTGCAGCGCCGGGGGTACCGCCCAGGTACCCGCACCCGGTGTCAGGCTTGAGTCACAGGGACCACGCAGTCCCAGCCGGTCAGCCGGCACCAACGGCGCTCACCAGTTTCAGTCTGCAACCCTGGTGAGCCCCATGTCCGCTGTTTCCGATACCGCCGTTTCCCCGTCTTCGTCCACTGCCGTGCCGCCCATGCTGCTGTCCGGCCTGGAGCCGCTGCGCATCGGCCCTGACAGCCTGTTTGTGAACGTCGGCGAGCGCACCAACGTGACCGGCTCCAAGGCCTTCGCCCGCATGATCCTGAATGGCGAGTACGAGCAGGCGCTCGCCGTGGCGCGCCAGCAGGTGGAGAACGGCGCGCAGGTGATCGACATCAACATGGACGAGGCCATGCTCGACAGCAAGGCGGCCATGGTGAAGTTCCTCAACCTGATCGCCGGCGAGCCCGACATCGCGCGCGTGCCGGTGATGGTGGACAGCTCCAAGTGGGAGGTGATCGAGGCCGGCCTGCGCTGCGTGCAGGGCAAGGGCGTCGTCAACTCGATCAGCATGAAAGAGGGCGTGGACGAATTCAAGCGCCAGGCGCGGCTGGTCAAGCGCTACGGCGCGGCCGCCGTGGTGATGGCGTTCGACGAAAAGGGCCAGGCCGATACCTACGAGCGCAAGATCGAGATCTGCGAACGCGCCTACCGCATCCTGGTGGACGAGGTGGGTTTCCCGCCGGAAGACATCATCTTCGACCCCAACATCTTCGCCATCGCCACCGGCATCGAAGAGCACAACAACTACGCGGTCGATTTCATCGAGGCCACGCGCTGGATCAAGCAGCATCTTCCGGGCGCCAAGGTGAGTGGCGGCGTCTCCAACGTGTCGTTCAGCTTCCGCGGCAACGACCCGGTGCGCGAAGCCATCCACACCGTGTTCCTGTACCACGCGATCAAAGCCGGCATGGACATGGGCATCGTCAACGCCGGCATGGTGGGCGTGTACGACGAGCTGGAGCCCGAACTGCGCGAGCGCGTCGAAGACGTCGTGCTCAACAGAAGGCCCGACGCCGGTGAGCGCCTGGTGGAAGTGGCCGAAAACGCCAAGGGTGCGGCCAAGGACGACAGCTAGAAGAACGCCTGGCGCGCGCTGCCGATCCGCGAGCGCCTCTCCCACGCGCTGGTGCGCGGCATGAACGAGTTCATCAGCGAAGACACCGAAGAAATGTGGCGCGAGATCGAAGCCGACGGCGGGCGCCCGCTCAACGTGATCGAAGGCCCGCTGATGGACGGCATGAACGTGGTTGGCGACCTGTTCGGCCAGGGCAAGATGTTCCTGCCGCAGGTGGTGAAGAGCGCGCGCGTGATGAAGCAGGCCGTGGCCCACCTGCTGCCCTACATCGAAGCCGAAAAACTGGCCCAGGCCGCCGCCGGCCAGGACGTGAAGACCAAGGGCAAGATCGTGATCGCCACCGTGAAGGGCGACGTACACGACATCGGCAAGAACATCGTCACCGTGGTGCTCCAGTGCAACAACTTCGAGGTGGTGAACATGGGCGTGATGGTGCCCTGCCACGAGGTGCTGGCGAAAGCCAAAGCCGAGGGCGCCGACATCGTGGGCCTGTCGGGCCTGATCACGCCCAGCCTCGAAGAAATGCAGTACGTGGCCAGCGAGATGGAGAAGGACGCGCACTTCCGCGAGCAGCAGATCCCGCTGCTGATCGGCGGCGCCACCACCAGCCGCGTGCACACCGCCGTGAAGATCGCGCCGCACTACAGCGGCCCGGTGGTCTACGTGCCCGACGCCTCGCGCAGCGTGAGCGTGGCGCAGGGACTGCTGTCTGACCAGGCCGCGAAGTACATCGCCGAACTCAACGCCGACTACGAGAAGGTGCGCACACAACACGCCAACAAGAAGCAGGTGACGTTGTGGCCACTGGCCCAGGCGCGGGCCAACAAGACGCCGATGGACTGGGCTGCCTACCAGCCGGTGAAGCCCAAGTTCATCGGCAAGCGCCAGTTCAGGAACTTCGACCTCGCCGAGATCGCCAGGTACATCGACTGGGCGCCGTTCTTCCAGACCTGGGACCTGGCCGGCCCGTACCCCGCCATCCTGCAGGACGAGGTGGTGGGCGAGCAGGCCCGCAAGGTGTTTGCCGACGCGCAGGCCATGCTGAAGAAGACCATCGACGGCCGCTGGCTCAGCGCCAACGGTGTGATCGGCCTCTACCCGGCCAACACGGTGAACGACGACGACATCGAGCTCTACACGGACGAGAGCCGCAGCCAGGTCGCGCTCACTTGGCATGGCCTGCGCCAGCAGGCGGAAAAGCAGGCCGTCGACGGCGTGATGCGCCCCAGCCGCTGCCTGGCCGACTTCGTGGCGCCCAAGGGCACGGCCGATGACTACGTGGGTGTCTTTGCGGTCACGGCCGGCCTGGGCGCCGAGAAGAAGGAACAGCAGTTCCAAGACGCGCACGACGACTACTCGGCCATCCTCTTCAAGGCGCTGGCCGACCGCCTGGCCGAGGCCTTCGCCGAGTGCCTGCACCAGCGCGTGCGCACCGACCTCTGGGGTTACGCGGCCGACGAGGCGCTGAGCAACGAGGAGCTGATCAAAGAGCAGTACCGGGGCATCCGCCCCGCACCGGGCTACCCGGCCTGCCCGGACCACTCGGTCAAGCGCGCCATGTTCGCGTTGCTTCAGGCCGACGACATCGGCATGGGCCTGACCGAGAGCCTGGCCATGACGCCGGCGGCCAGCGTGAGCGGCTTCTACCTGGCCCACCCCCAGAGCACCTATTTCAACGTCGGCAAGATCGGTGACGACCAGGTGCAGGACCTGGCACGGCGCAGTGGCGTCGAGCCGGGTGAGCTGCGGCGCTGGCTGGGCCCGAACCTGTAGACGCTGCCTGCCCGGTGCGTGCCGTTGCAGGGCTGCACGCGAGCCGACCGCCCATCCCGGCAGACCGTCCGCCTGCGGAGCGGGCGGTCTGCCGCAGGACCTCCACGTGCTAGAAAGTGCCCAAACTTTCAATCGACAGGTGATTCATGGCGGTGTGTGGGGCATGCGGTACGGAGAACAGGGACAAGGCACGGTTTTGTCTGGGATGCGCCACGTCACTGGCGGCGGCGGCGCCTGCCCCACCGCCTGACAAGGTCAAGACCCCGGGGCCGAGGCAAACCTGCCCGAGCTGCCAATCGAACAACCCGCTCGCCGCCACGGCCTGCACATCCTGTGGCGCCTCGCTGGTCCCGGATCTGGCGGCGCCACCCTCGGGCGCGGGGTCTGCCACCGGTCGAGGCTTCGGCCAGGGGCGGTCGCTGATGACCGGCTTCGTTCTGGTGGCCGTGTTCGCCGGTGCCTGGTGGTTCCAGTCGCAACGCCAGAGTCCATCGGTGGCGCCACGGGCGGTGCTGGCGCCATCGCCCGTGGAGGCTGCATCGCCGCCGCCCGTGGCGAGCAACCTGCGCCAGGTGTCGAGCGATCTGGCCGTGGCTGCGGCCAGCCTGTCGGCCGACCCGAAGACCCGTGTCGTGAGCCCGCGCACAGCAGGCAGCGATGACCCCAAAACCTCGGCACAGCGCAACCGGACGGCCGCCGAGCGCCAGAGCCCTGGGCGTGCCGTGGCGGCACGCCCG
>JAABQK010000033.1 GCA_011391495.1 Hydrogenophaga sp. | reverse complement strand
TATCAATGAAGTTTTTGTCCGTAATTGCTGTTTCTGCAGTTGTTGTGCTCTCCGGTTGTGCGTCCGTCGACATGGCATCTCAAGCAGAATCACAAAAAGCCAAAGAATTCAATGCTCCAAGTCCTGGCAGCGCCGGCTTGTATGTTTACAGAAATAGCTTTGTGGGTAAGGCACTGAAGAAAGACTTGTGGGTCGATGGCAACTGCCTTGGTGAAAGCGGCCCGGACGTCTTCTTCTTCACTGAAGTTGCTGGAGATAGAGTTCACAAAATCGAAACTGAATCAGAATTCTCACCGAACAAATTGGAGTTGATGCTCGAGTCAGGCAAGAATCACTTCATTCGACAATTCATTAAAATGGGTGCATTTGTCGGCGGCGCTGATCTGGAGAAAGTTTCCGATGAGCAAGGGAAAGCGGACATCGCCAAGCTGTCTATGGCAGAAAATGGCAAATGCGATGTGGCCAAGTAACGTTTTTTAGCTATATGCGTACGCCATTCCAAATGGAGGGCGTGTCTAACTGTGCGTTCAACGTGGACGCCAACAACGGCCATGCCTTCGGCATTTTATTGGCCGCTGTTGGTACCCTGCGCCCCTGCGGGGCTCCGGCGCCAGTTAACTAATTCGTTAGGCCGCACAAAGCGATGACTCTGCCCTTCGAGTACCAGAACGCGTCGCTGGATTTCGAGCGATTCTTGGTCGACGCTCGCGACTACGCGGGTCTCGCTACGACCAACATGGCATGGAACATGGTGGTCGGTGTGCTGCACACATTTCGCCGCCGTCTCACGGTCAAGCAGGTGGTCAAGTTCTCGATGGTCCTGCCTCCAGTGATCCGCTCGCTGTTCTTGGAGCAGTGGAACCCCGATCAAGAAGTGGCAGCCTTTGGAACGGAAGAGCAGTTGCTCGAAGAAGTCAGGTCCGTCCGACCAGAACACAACTTCTCACCGAAACACGCGATTTCGGCCGTAGCCAAGGCGCTGCAAAATCGAGTCGAGCAAGGTGAGTTCGCTCGTGCTCTGGCGGAACTTCCACCGGAAGCCGCGGAATTCTGGTCTGAGCACGGTGCGGGCTAACCCTTCCTATATGGACTCCCCCACAAGGGCAAGAAACTGATTGATGTTTTGGCTGTTGGGGAATCGCCTGCAGTCGTATATCCGGCATCTGAATTGGACTCTGTCGTGGTCCGTGCCAGCATGGAATCTGCGGGACCGTCGCGCCAATCGTTACAAGCGGCAGGCAAGCTGCCGGAAGAGTTATCGGCGTCAGACGGTCTGGGGTGTGCCCGGTTGGCCATGTGGGTCAATCAATCTCGTCGCAAGCGGCGTGGGTGGAACAAAACTCTTTTCTGGTGACGGCTGTTCGGTGGGGCCTGCCAATCAGGCTGGCATCACAAAGGTCTCCCGGGTGATCTTTCTGTTCAGGCGTTCGGTTTCACCGAACGGCGTCTTGTCCCTGAGCGTGGCGTAGCAAATGCGAGCGAGCTTGTTGGCCAGCGCGCAGGCGGCCTTGTTGTGGTTCGATCGGCGCTGTACATCCAGTGCCCATCGGCGAACGCCACACACCTCGCGCTCGGCCGCCTCAGCCACCTTGGCCGCTCGCAGCACACTCCTGGCACCGTGCGTGAGCAACATGCGCAGGTAGCGGTCGCCACGCTTGGAGATCTTGCCCAGGAAGCGCGAACTGCCCGATGAGTGTTCACGCGGCGTGAGGCCGAACCAGCTGGCAAAGTGGCGCGCATCCTTGAAGTGGGTCACATCGCCTGAGGTGGCGGCCACCAGCGCAGTGGCCGTGAGCAGACCAATGCCGGGGATGGAGAGCAGCGTGGTGCAGGCCGGGCTCAGGCGGGCCAGTGCAGCGAGCTCCCGCTCCAGCTGCGCGATGCGCGCTTCGAGCAGGCGGATTTCTTCCACCAGCAAACGGGCGCTGCCGCGGACCAGCTCGGGCACGGAAGAACCTGGATCGGCCAGCACACGGCTGATCGCCTCCAGTCCGGTGCGGGCACCCACGGGAACCGCGATGCCGAACTCGCGCAGGAAGCCGCGCAGGGCGTTGATGCGCGAGGTGCGCGTGCCCATCCAGAGCGAGCGGATGCGGTGCAGCCCCTGCAAGGCCTGTTGCTCGAGGGACTTGACGCGCACCGGGCGCATATCGGAGGCACGTGCGGCTTCGAGCAGGGCGGCGGCGTCGCTGGCATCGGTCTTGTTGCGTCGGACGTAGGCGCGCACGTACTGCGCGGGCAGCAGGCGCACCTCAATACCCAAGGCGGTGAGCCAGCGCGCCCAGTGGTGTGCCGAGCCGCAGGCTTCCATGATGACCAGGCCGACGGATCGGTTGGTAAACCAGCGTTCGAACTGGGTGCGGGTGAGGCGCTGGGTTTCAACAATGCGCCAGTGTTCGTCGGCCACGGCGAGCTGGAAGACGGACTTTGCCAAATCAACGGCGACGGTTGTAGCATTCATGTCGGACTCCTTTCGTTTGGATGAAGACCTGATCCCCACGCCAATGAAGACCAGAGCGCGAATCTCGCGCAAACAAACGGGGGAGTCCATCCCATCAATCGAGAGGGGCCGCAGGAACTCCCGCCTCAGCGTAACCTTCGTAGATTCACCACTTGCACTGGTACCTGGCCATGAAGATTCACTTGCTCGCCACCCTCTTGCTGGCACCGCTACTTGCCACTCCTGTTGCATTCGCCGGCGATACGACGTGTACCACCGATCGCGAGGGTCGAACAGTCTGTCCCGCGCCCGATTCCACCTGCCTGAAGGATCGATACGGGGACGTCATCTGTTCGACGCCGGGAGGAGGGATCGAAATGGATCGATACGGCAATCCTGTTTGCGGCCCTGGCTACTGCACGAAGGATCTCAGAGGCGATGTGTTCTGCTCGAATGCACCTCGCGGGGCGTCGTCGACAGACAGGGCAGGCAACGCCGTCTGTGCCGTCCAGTGCGTTCCCGCCAAGCCTCAGGCCTGCATCAAGCCTCAACCCGCCAAGTGAGCTGCGTTGCCACGAGCGGCGCCAAACCCTTCGCTGGAGCCGACTCGAGCCATACCGGTGCGAGTCGGCTCAGTTCAAACGTCGAGGCTGTGCACCTTCATGTCCTCACCGATGCCGATCCCCTTCGACGCGCTGGAGTCAGCTCCGCAACGGTCGTCTGCGGGTGCACCGGCCGAGACTGTGGCGCTGCTGTCGCAGGTGACAGGCGTGCTGTTTTTCGATTTTGCGGCGTTCAAGAAACACATGGGTGTGTACCCGCCGGTGACGATGGTGCGGCGCTGATGCCGAGACCGCGTGCTACCGAGGCCCCAGGGGCAATCTGTCGTTTCCGCTGCATGGGGAGTTGCCGCCCGAACTGATCGGGCGCGTGGCCGAGGCGCTGGCAGCGCGATACGCGTCCTCTTGCTCAGGAACGTCGAAGTCTTAACCGTTCAACCTGAGCCCGTCGAAAGGGGAATGGCTACATCACCGAACAGGAGCGGCCCTAGATCAGGCCGAACTGATCGGCCCGCGCCTGCGGCCAGTAGTAGGCGTACACGTTGTGCAGGTCCTTGACGGATGCCTGCAGCAGCGCACCGGCCGGTACCTCGGGCAGCAGGGTGGCGAGCAGGCGCACGTCGTTTTCGTTCACGCGGCGCACGATGTGGTGGGCCGTGATCTCGCCCGGGTGCTGCAGGCCGGCGGCCTGCACCAGCTCTTGCAGGGCGTGCAGCGTCTGCTGGTGGAAGTTGAACACGCGCACCGCCTTGTCGGGCACGACGAGCGCCTGCTGGCGGATCGGGTCTTGCGTGGTCACGCCGGTGGGGCACTGCCCGGTGTGGCAGCTCTGGGCCTGGATGCAGCCGAGCGCGAACATGAAGCCGCGCGCGCTGTTGCACCAGTCGGCACCGATGGCCATGGCGCGCGCCACGTCGAAGGCGCTGACGATCTTGCCGGACGCGCCGAGCTTGATGCGGTCGCGCAGGTTCACGCCCACCAGGGTGTTGTGCACCAGGCGCAGGCCTTCCTGCAGCGGTGCGCCCACGTGGTCGGTGAACTCGAGCGGCGCCGCGCCGGTGCCTCCCTCGGCGCCGTCGACCACGATGAAGTCGGGCGTGATGCCGGTCTCCAGCATCGCCTTGACGATGGCGAACCACTCCCAAGGGTGGCCGATGCAGAGCTTGAAACCGGTGGGCTTGCCGCCCGAGAGCGTGCGCAGCCGGGCGATGAAGTGCAGCAGCTCCATGGGCGTGGCAAAGGCGCTGTGCGCGGCCGGTGACACGCAGTCCACCCCCGTCGGCACGCCCCTCGCGGCTGCGATCTCGGGCGTGACCTTGGGGCCCGGCAGCACGCCGCCGTGGCCGGGCTTGGCGCCCTGGCTGAGCTTCACCTCGATCATCTTCACCTGGGGTTCGAGCGCATGGGCCTTGAACTTGTCTTCGTTGAAAAGCCCCGCTTCGTCGCGGCAGCCGAAATAGCCCGAGCCGATTTCCCAGACCAGGTCGCCGCCGTGCAGCCGGTGCCA
This sequence comes from Hydrogenophaga sp., assembly GCA_011391495.1. Lineage (GTDB taxonomy): Bacteria > Pseudomonadota > Gammaproteobacteria > Burkholderiales > Burkholderiaceae_C > Hydrogenophaga. Next base: position 20,658 of record JAABQK010000033.1, on the reverse strand, counting down.
GGCCGAGATCGAGCCTTCGCCGGTGTCGTGTGCGAAACCGCCGCGCTTCGCGCCCGCGTTGAGCGCCTGGATCGCGTTCGCCGACAGCGCACCGAAGCTCATGGCCGAGATGTTGAACACGCTGGCCTCGTAGGGCTGCGTGCAGGCCGGGCCGCCGATGGTGACGCGGAAGTCGTGCGAGGCGATGCGGGTGGGCGCGAGCGAGTGGTTGAGCCACTCATGCCCGTCGGCCTGCACGTCGAGCTGCGTGCCAAACGGGCGCTTGTCGGTCTCGCCCTTGGCGCGGGCATAGGCCAGGCTGCGCTGGCTGCGCGAAAACGGCGTGGCCTCGTTGTCGCTTTCGATGAAGTACTGCCGCATCTCGGGGCGGATCTTCTCCAGCATGAAGCGCAGGTGGCCGATGACAGGGTAGTTGCGCAGCAACGAGCTTCGGGTCTGGCGCAGGTCCCACCAGCCCAGTGCCGAGAGGCCGGTGAACAGCAGGAAGTACAGGCCGCCGACCCCGAAACCCACCAGCGTGAAGAGGCTGAGCAGGGCCCCCAGCACGCACAGGGCGAGTGCGGTGTAGCGCACCGGGTAGAGGGCGTTGAGGCGTTCGAGCATGGGGTCTTTCGGTCGGGCAGCGAGGCTACACTGGCCAGCATCATAAAACCCGACCCTCTGGCCTCCCCATGACGACCGAACCCCTGAACCTGTCCACCGAACCGATGGACCACGACGACTTTGATGCGCTCGACGCGATCCTGGACGACCTGCGCACGCGTGGCGAGGACGTGCCGCAATGGGAGTTTTGCGAGGGCGCCATGGCGGCGCTGCTGTGCACGCGCCGCCTCATCCTGCCGAGCGAATACCTGCCCGTGCTGCTGGGCATTGGCGACAGCACACCCGGTGTGTCCGGCAGCGATGAAGAAGACACCCACTTCGCCGACGCGGCGCAGTTCGAGCGGTTCATGACCCTCTGGACGCGCCGCTGGAACGAAGTGGCCGCGGCGCTGGGCGCCAACGTAGAAACGCTGGAAGACGAGCGCAGCTACCACCCCGAAGTGATGGACGTGCGCGGCGCCGTGGGCAGCCTGCCCGAAGAGGCGCGTGCCGAAATCGGCGACCAGGAGCTGCCCGCTTTCGCCCAGGTCTGGGCGCTGGGCTTCATGTTCGTGGTGGAGAACTGGGCCGAAGAATGGGACGCGCCGCGCGACAAGGAGGCGGCCGCCATGCTCAACGACGCGCTGGACACCATCGTGGCGCTGACCGAGGACGACACCGACGTGCCCACGGTCTGCATGCACAGCGACGATGGCCCGCCCAGCGTGAGCGACGCCCGGCTGAACGACTTCGGTGCAGCGATCTGGGCCGTGTACGACCTGCGTCAGCTCTGGCAAAGCCTCGGCCCGCGCGTGGAGCCGGTGCGCAAGACCGAAGAGCCGGGACGCAACGATCCGTGCTGGTGCGGCAGCGGGAAAAAATTCAAGAAGTGCCACGGCGCCTGAGCCTGACCCGGTTGCTGCGCCGCTGCGCGGCACGGGTTCGCCGTGTCAGCGGGATCGCATGCTGCGCAAGAGATCCAGCACCCGAGCCCGGCTGCGTTCGAAGTCGGTGTTGAGCAGGGTGCTGGCCAGATTCATGTGGCCGCTGCGGGCCAGCGCGAGTGCCTGGTCGGCGAACTGGTGAAAGTGCAGGTGTTCACGTTCCAGTTCGGCAAACCGGGCGCGCTCGCCCGGCGGCTGCGACCGCATGCGCTCAATCCATCGACCCAGTTCGCTGTCTTTGGCGCCAGGTAGCGGTCTGTCGGGTGCCTGCAGGGTGTTGTCGGCGCCCAGGTGTTCGTTGAACAGCACACACCATTCCAGGTGGCGGATGATGACCTCTTGTATCTCCAGGCGGTCCAGCTTCCGTTCTGCCGGCGCCGGGGTGGGGGAGGGTGTGTCGTGCGGCAGGACTTCGCCCGGTTCGGGGGACGCCGGACGCTGCCTGCGGCGCAGGTACTGAAGCAGTTTCTGTAGGTTCATTGTTGTAATGGATCGGCAGCGCCAACGACCAGCGTGCCCCCGCCTGAGGACGGATGTAAATCCTATGGTCTACATGCGGCTTCGAAGCCGGGAGCGCAAAAAAGAAGAGCGACTGGCCACACGCCGTGCGCCGGCTGTGACGCAGATGCATCCCGCGTGTGACAAGGATCACGCCTGTGGCGGGCCGTGGTCGGCCGGGTGTCTTGCAGGGGCCGGGCACCTTGACGCGGCCTGGATGCGCACTTACCCAGGGGCTGAGCCGGCGGCTTTGCGGCGCGGCAACGGGTTTCAGTCGCGCATGAAACCCAGCAGCGCGGCGGCTGTTGCCTCGGGCAGTTCCTCGGGGATGAAATGCCCGGCCGGCAGGGCCTCGCCGCTGACCTGCGCGGCGCATTGCGCCTGCCACAGCGCGAGCGGGTCGAACAGACGCTGCACCACGCCCCTGGCGCCCCAGAGCACCAGCGTGTCGCAGGCGATCTGCTCGCCGCGCTCGCGGCCCAGGCGGTCGTGCTCCAGGTCGATGCCGGCGCTGGCACGGTAGTCCTCGCAGGCGCTGTGGATGTTGGCCGCGCGGCAGAAACAGCGCTCGTATTCGGCCAGCGCCTCGGGCTCGATGTGGCCCAGCCCCGAGCTGCCCCAGCCGCCGAGCTTGGCGTGCAGGTAGGGCAGGGCCGCGCCGCCGATCATGGTCTCGGGCAGGGGCGCGGGCTGGATCAGGTGGAACCAGTGGTCATAGGCGCGGGCGAAGGCCATGTCGGTGTGGGCGTACATGTCCAGCGTGGGCGCGATGTCGATCACGCAGAGCTTGCGCACCCGAGCCGGGAAGTCCAGCGCCAGCCGGTGCGCGACGCGCCCGCCGCGGTCGTGGCCGCAGAGGTAGAAGCGGCCGATGCCCAGCCCATCGAGTGCGGCCACCACATCGGCCGCCATCGCGCGCTTGCTCGCCTGGGCGTGGTCCGGCGCATCGGCTGGGGCGGGCGAGTCGCCATAGCCGCGCAGATCGGGCATCACGATCCGGTGGTGGGCCTTCAACAACCGGGCCACACGCTGCCACATCGCATGGGTCTGCGGAAAACCGTGCAGCAGCACCAGCGCCGGACCCTGCGGGTTGCCGCCCACGCGCAGGTTCACGCGCTGGCGATCCTTCTCGGGGCCGATGTCGATGGTGTGCAGATCGAAACCGTCAAACCAGGGGGGCGGGTCCATGAGGGTGCTCGGGTCAGGGCAGCAGTTCAAAGGTGGCGTTGGCGCAGGTCTGGCCGTTGACCCGCAACTCGATGCGGTGCGGGCCGGGGTAGAGCCGCCGCGTGGTGACAGGTCGCAGGCTGTGGCGTTTCTCCAGCGTGCGTTCTTCGCCGGGACCAAGGGTCAGGGTCCAGCCCTTGAACACCTTGGGGTGGGTGCTGCCGTTGGCGCGCACGTGGTGCACCGCGTAGTCCACCACCAGAGGCTGGGCCTGCCCTGCGGTGGAGCGCAGCCTCAGGTGCAGGCCGATGTCTTCGCCCACCGCTGCATGGTCGGTGGACAGGCTCAGCACCGCCTGCCCCTGCAGACCCAGGCCGAGGCCCCAGGCCTGCAGGGTGGGCGCATGACCTTGCTTGATGAGGCCGCGACTCGCGTGGCGCAGCAAGGCGCTGCGCTCGGGGCTCGCACCGCGCCGGTGTTCCTGCACCCAGCGGGCCACGAGGTCGGGGTGGTCCTTGGCGATGTCGTTCAGGTGGTTGGCCACGCTGCGGCGCACGTAGGCGCTGGGGTCGTCCTGCAGCGCGCGCAGCAGCGGCAGCGTGGGCGCCGGGTCGGCCACCAGCGCCTGCAGCCGCAAGCCCCAGGGCAGACGCGGGCGGCTGCCTTCGCTCACCAGCCGCCGCACGTGCGCGCTCGGGTCGTCCACCCAGCGTGCCAGGATCGGCAGCGCCACCGCGGGATGCTGCTGGATAAAGGGGCGGATCGCGAATTCGGCCGAGAAGCGCTGGGTGAGCGCATGCAGGCAGCGCAGGGCACGCGGCACATCGCCCATGCCGCGGCGCGCCACGAACTCGCCCATGGACCAGACCACCCAGCCCGAGAGACCGAGTGCGCCCTGCGTGTCGCTCAGGCCCGCGGGTTCACCCTGCGCATCAAGCGGGATCGGTGGCGCGAGGCTGGCTTCCAGCACGCTGGCTGCTGCGTCGAAGTCACCGGGCAGCGTGGCCTCCAGCGCATCGGCCAGCTGCATCGCGCGGGCCTTGAATTCGAGGGCTTCCAGCCCGCGACTGGCCTGCCGCTCGAAGCAGGGGCGGTCAAACCCGGGCCATGCGCGCCGCAGGTGTTCGCCCGTGTGCTGCACGGTGCGGGCGTTGATGAGGTTCTTGAAGGGTCCGGCCATGCGGGGCGTGGGTTGTCAGCGGTGTGCGGGCAGTCGCTGCAGCAACCCGGCCAGCGCGTGTGCCACCGTGGCCTGGCGCACCGCAGCACGGTCGCCGTCGAAACGCTGGTGTTCGGTGAACACGCCCTCGGGCGTGGCCCAGCCGAACCACACCGTGCCCACCGGTTTCTCGGCGCTGCCGCCGGTGGGGCCGGCGATGCCGGTCACCGCCACCGACCAGTGCGCATGGGCGTTCGCCACCGCACCGGCGGCCATGGCCCGAGCCACCGGCTCGCTCACCGCGCCGTGCGCCTCGATCAGCGCCGCGGGCACGCCCAGCAGTTCGCACTTGGCGGCGTTGGAGTAGGTGACGAAACCCCGCTCGAACCAGTCGCTAGACCCGCTCGCCTCGGTGCAGGCGCCCGCGATCAGGCCGCCGGTACAGCTCTCGGCGGTGGCCATGAACTGCCTGCGCGCCTTCAGCGCGGTGGCGAGGCGTTCGACCAGTGCGGGGATGGTGGGCATTTCAGTATCTCCATGCAGCGATGACCAGGAGCGTGCAGAGCGCAGCGGCAAAATCGTCGAGCAGGATGCCGAAGCCGCCGCGCGGGCCGAAACCTTTGAACGTCCGATCGGCCCAGGCCATGGGGCCGAACTTCACCGCGTCGAAGAAGCGGAACAGCGCGAACGCCACCAGCTGGCCCCAGAAGCCGGTCGGCGACACCAGCCACAGCACCAGCCAGAACGCGACCACCTCGTCCCACACGATGTGGCCCGAGTCGGCGATGCGCATGTGCTGCGCGGTGACGGTGCAAGCCCACCAGCCGACCAGCGTGCCCACGACGATGAGCGCGGCCCAGCCCACGTCGCTCAGGAACGGCTGCAGCAGCACGAAGGCGGCCCAGGCCCAGAGCGTGCCCACGGTGCCGGGCGCCACGCGCGCCAAGCCCGAGCCGGCGCCCAGGGCGATGAAGTGCGCGGGGTGCGCCAGCGCGAAGGCCAGCCTGGGGCGGATCATCGGCGCGGCCGGTGGGGGAGATGCGGGGGATGCGGGATCTGGGTCAACCATGCGGAGCATTATCGGGCGCGGCGGGTGCTTGTCTTGTGCGGGAGCGCGGCCGATACTGGCGTGGCACCGCCGGGGTGTCTTATCCGGATTCGCAATCACAGCGATCACTGCGTTGCCTCGCCGTGTTCTCTTCTGGATTGCCGAGCCGTACCAACAAGGGGCGTCGCATGCAAGGCCATTCGGGGGAGTTGCTGTTCGCGCTGCAACTGGGGGTGCTGCTCGCGGCGCTGGCCTCGTGGCTGGTGGCCAGCGCCTACCGCCGGCGCATGCTGGGCCTGATGCGCGACGGGCCGGCTCCCGACGCCGCGCGCGCCACGCCGCCCGCCGTGGCCGCTGCACCATCCGCCGCCGCCACCCGCCGCACCGATCTGCTCGCCGCCAACCGCCGCGCCACGGTCCGCGCCCTGCTCGCGCTCGCTGGCGTGTGCCTGCTGATCGGGCTCACGCAGTCGTGGCTGTCGTTCCTGTTCGTGTACGACGACGACAGGGGCTTCACGCTGCGGCGTGTGCTGGTGCTCGGCGGGGTCTACGCCTGGCCGATGGTGATGGCCTGGGGCCTGCTGCGGCGCTGGTCCTGGGGGCGAGTGCTGGCGGGCATTGGCGCCTACATGCTGCTGATGGCAGGGGTGGTGATGCTCAACTCCCATGAGCAGCAGTCGCTGGCCAGGGTGGCGGGCTGGCTTGGCAGCGTGGTGGTGATCCCGATGGTGGTGGCGTTGCTGATCAGCGCCAGCGGCCGCATCCGCGCGGTGGCGCCCTACCTGCTGCCCATCTTCCTGCTGCTGTCGGCGGCCTCGGTGGGTGCCTTGAGCCTGCTGGCGGCGGGGGCGCAGAACCCGCCGGCCTGGATCATCCACTTCGTGGGCGTGGTCGGTGCCTGGCCTGCCATCGTGCTGCTGGCCTTGGCGCCCTGGCTGCTGCTGGCGTGGCCGGTGTGGCGGCTCGGCCTCTGGCTGGCGCAGGCCTACCGCGAGAAGCGCTTTTCCGATCTGGCTTATCTGCTCGCGGCCTACTGGTTCGTGATCCTGGCCGCCAGCGCGCTGCCGGCGGTGGAAGGCGCCGGCTGGCTGGGCTTCACCCAGCTGCTGCCCTGGCTGTGGCTGCCGGTGCTGGGCAGGGTGCTGCCGGGCTGGCTGGTGCCCGAGGGCGCACCGCCCACGCTGCTGGTGCTGCGCGTGTTCCAGCAGGACGCCGCGGTGGAGTCCCTGTTCGACCGCGTGATCGAGCGCTGGCGCCTGACCGGCAACACGGTGCTGATCGCCGGCACCGACCTGATCAGCCGCACGCTGGACCCGGACGACCTGTTCACCTTCCTCAACGGCCGCCTGGGCGAGCGTTTCATTGCCAGCCCGGCGCAGGTGCCCGCGCGGCTGGCCGGGTTCGACCTGAAGCCCGACCCCGACGGGCGCTACCGCGTCAACGAGTGTTATTGCTTCGACAGCACCTGGCAGGCCGCGCTGGCCGCGCTGGTGCAGCGGGCCGACGTGGTGCTGATGGACCTGCGGGGCTTCCAGGCGCGCAATGCCGGCTGCCGTCACGAGCTGGGCGTGCTGTCGGTGGCGGCCCAGGTGTACCGCGTGGTGCTGCTGCACGACGATCGCACCGACCGCGCTGCCGCGGGGAGCGACATCGCCGCCGCGCCGGCCGGGCGCTTTGTCTGGGTGGACGCCGGCCGGCTGAACCCGGCCAGGGTGGCGCAGATCATGGGCCACCTGCTGGGCTGAGGCGTCAGGCGAAGTGGTCGAAGCTGGCGGGCTGGAATCCGATGGCGTGACCGGCCGCATCCAGCAGGCGCAGTCGCGAACCTTCGGTGATGTGGCCGATGCGCTGCACCGGTGTCTGGCTCGCTGCCGCAGCTGCGGCCACGGCCCCGCGGGCGGTGGCCGCGGCGGTGAACAGCAGCTCGTAGTCGTCGCCGCCGTTGAGCAGGCATTCGATGCGTTGCGCCTCGGGCAGCGCGCTCAGGTCCGGTGCCAGCGGCAGGCTGGCCAGCGCGATCTCGGCGCCCACACCGCTGGCGCGCAGGATGTGGCCCAGGTCGCCGGCTAGGCCGTCGCTCAGGTCCAGCGCCGCGTGCGCCACCCCGGCCAGCGCCTGGCCCAGGGCGAGCCGTGGCGTGGGCCGCTCAAGCCGGCTGCGCAGCCGCTGCAAGGCACCGGGCGCGGCGTGCCCGCTCGCCCAGGCGGTGCCGAGCATCAGCTCCAGCGCCAGCCGGGCTTCACCCGTGCGGCCGCTCACATAGAGATCGTCGCCCGCGCGCGCCGCGTCGCGCCGCAACGCCCGGTCGGGCATCACCTCACCGAACACCGTGATGCACAGGTTGAGCGGCCCGCGCGTGGTGTCACCGCCGACCAGCGGGCAGGCGTGCGCGTCGGCCAGTGCAAACAGACCCCGTGCCAGCGCGGCAAGCCAGAGGTCGTCGGCGCGCGGCAGGGCCAGCGCGAGGGTGAAACCCAGCGGACGCGCGCCCATCGCGGCCAGGTCGCTGAGGTTCACGGCCAGCGCCTTGTGGCCCAGGGCTTCGGGGTCCACGTCGGCAAAGAAGTGTCGGCCTTCGACCAGCATGTCGGTCGACACCGCGAGCTGGTGACCGGGTGCGGGCCGCAGCAGCGCGCAGTCGTCGCCGATGCCCAGCGCCACCTGGCCGGGCAGGTTCCTGCCGGGACGCTGGAAATGGCGGCGGATGAGCTCGAACTCACCCATAGTGCCGTGCGGCGTCGTCGGTGCCGGGCAATGACACGGGTCCACCCGCGCCGGGCTCATCGTCGTCGTCGCCAACGGACCCGCCGCGCGGCGGCAGCAGAAAGCTCAGCGGCGCGCGCCGGATGCGGCGGCGGATCGCCACGCGGATGCGCAGCCGGTTGACCTCGCTGATGCTCTGCGCGCGCAGCGCCAGGCGGAAGGCCAGGTAGAAGCTCACGCCGAGGTTGATCGGCCCGACCAGCGCCACGCCCGCCACCGCCCACCACAGCGCCGGCTCGTTCAGCGCACCGACACCCAGAGAGGCGGTCGCCGCCGCCACCTGGCCGGCCGCGAGCGTGACGTGGCGCACATCGAGTCCGATGCCGAAAAACGTCGCAAAGGCCGGTACCAGACCCAGCATGAAGCCCAGCGAGATGTTGGCCGCCAGGCCGGAGATATTCTGGCGCAGGAAACCCGCCCAGCGGCCGGCCCGTGCCTGGCCGAGCACGCGCGTGAAGCGCGGGTTGTGCCGCACCGCGGAATCCAGCTTGTGAAAAACAAACCAGTTTTCCACCCAGCCTGCCACGATGCTGGAGGCAAACAGCAGCACACCGGTGAGTGCGGCAAACAGCAGGGTCGGGCCCAGCAGGTGCAGGTCGTGCAGCACGTGGCGCGCTTGCTCCGCGTCGATCATGGGCGCGCCGGCGGCGAACCGCAGCGCCAGACTGATCAGCACCACCACCGGAATGACCAGCCCCACGTTGCCCACGATGGATGCGATCTGGGAGCGGAACAGGTTCGCCACTTCATCGACGAAGCTGCGCACGGCGCCGGGCTGTCGGATGTCCCGCAGTTTGGCCACCATGGCCGGGGCGGTCACGGCGGGCTGTTTGGTCGCCACCGTGAGGTGCAGCAACTGGATCAGCACGAAGAAGAAGGCGTAGTTCAGTCCGGCGGCAAAGCCGCCCCAGAACGCCGAAAGCCCGAGCGCATACAGGGAAAACTTGACCCAGGTCGTCAGACCCAGCACCGCGCCACCACCGGCGGCCTTGCCCAGCATCTGCCGGTATTCGGTGGCGTCGCGCGTGATGTAGTGTTCACCGCTTTCCGCGCTGCGTTCGGCTACCTTGGCCGCGGTGAGCTGGGAGCTGCTGGCGATCAGGGCGCGGATGCTGCGGTTGTCCTGACCCACCTGCACCAGGTCGGCCAGCAGGGCTGCGGTGGCGCGTTCGGGCTGATCGGACTGCAGGCAGTCCAGCAGCTCCTTGATGCGCACGATGCGCTCGCGCAGCTGCCTCAGCCGGAAAACGATGCCGACCGATACCCCATGCGCCTCCAGGTGCGAGTACACCGTGTAGGCGGCATGGCGGCAGGCGTCGAGCTGGTCGCGCAGCCGGGTCGCCGCTTCCAGTGCTTCCGTGCTGCGGGGGCCATTCTGTTGCACGGCCCTGCGCAGGGCCTCGAACGACGAAGGCAGTTCGTGGAACGGTCGCCCGGCCTGCGAATCGGGCGACATGCGCACCCGGATTTCCGATGCAAAGCCGGTGGCACTGACCTGGCTCACGCAGAAGATCAGCGCATCCATCAGCGCCGTCTGCCAGAAGCCAGGCCGGGCGCCGCCCGCAGCGCCGCCCGAGGGACCGTCCGCGGGCGCGATCAGCAGGCGGTGCAGGCGCAAGAGGGTGTCGCTGTCGAGGGCCTTGATCCAGCGGACGTCGAAGCGCGCCGGCAGCAACAGCCCGAACAGCTCGGCCAGATCGGTGGTCTCGGGCGTGCCGGGCAGCAGCTTGCGGCGCAGCCGGTGGCCGAACTCACTCAGGAAGGCAGTGCGCGGTGCGAAGCCGTAGTCGGCCAGCAGTGGCGTGGCATCCACGCTGGAGACAAACCGCTGCCACCAGTCGCGCCAGCGCGCCAGCCATTCGGGGCGATCCTGCACCGTCTCCAGCAGCAGGCGCACACGCACCACGCAGGCCTGCGGATCGCTGGCGTCGCCGCGCACCCAGCGCAGCAGATCGATCAGCCACAGGTGGCGCTGGGCCAGTGGCGCCTCGGCATCCAGGGCGTCGAGCAGGGGGTACAGGTCCATGCGGTGTTCCGGTTCGGCACGCGTCCACAACCCGGCCCTGCGGCTCAGTGCAGCACGCGCGTCGAACCCTCACCCGCTCCCGCTGGACCGGCCTGCAGGGCGAATTCGATCACGGGGGCTTCGAACCGTTCGCCGTCTTCGGCCACGCAGAAAAAACTGCCACGCATGCTGCCGGTGGGCGTGCGCAGCCGCGTGCCACTGGTGTACTGGAACGATTCACCCGGGCGCAGCAGCGGCTGGTTGCCCACCACGCCGAGGCCCTTGACCTCTTCGGTGTGGCCACGCGCATCGTCGATGATCCAGTGGCGCGAGATCAGCTGCGCCGCCACATCCCCGGTGTTGGTGATGGTGATGGTGTACGCAAACGCGTAGAGCTCTTCGTCAGGCGAAGACTGCTCGTTCAGGTATTGCGGCTCGACCTCGCAGGTGAACTGGTATTTCGACATGAGCGGCATGTTACCGCGGCGCGGCAAGTCCTTGCCGGGCCTGCGAAAATGCGGCCTCCACCCCTTCGTACCACCGCCCAGCGCCATGTCCACCACCTACCGCATTGCCCCGTCCATCCTGTCCGCCGACTTCGCCCGCCTGGGCGAGGAGGTCCGGAACGTCATTGCCGCCGGCGCCGACTGGATCCACTTCGACGTGATGGACAACCACTACGTGCCCAACCTGACCTTCGGCCCCATGGTCTGCCAGGCGCTCAAGCCCCATGCGAAGAAGTCCGACGGCACGCCGGTGCCGATCGACGTGCACCTGATGATCCAGCCGGTGGACGCGCTCGCAGGCGCCTTCATCGACGCCGGGGCCGACCTGGTGAGCTTCCACCCCGACGCGTCCGCCCACGTGCACCGCAGCGTGCAGGCGATCAAGGCCAGGGGCTGCAAGGCCGGGCTCACGTTCAACCCGGCGCAGCCACTGGACGTGCTGGACTGGGTGATCGACGACATCGACCTGATCCTGATCATGAGCGTCAACCCCGGCTTCGGTGGCCAGAGCTTCATCGACACCGCCCTGCGCAAGATCGAGCAGGCCCGCAAACGCATCGAAGCCTCGGGCAAGGACGTCCGGCTGGAGGTGGACGGCGGCATCAAGGCCGACAACATCCGCCGCGTGGCCGATGCCGGCGCCGACACCTTTGTGGCCGGCAGCGCGATCTTCGGCAAGCCGGACTACAAGTCGGTGATCGACAGCATGAGGGTGGCTCTCGCCTGACCCCCTGCGCCGCTTCGCGGCACCCCCAATGGGGCGATGCCTGTGGCCCGGCCAAGCCGGTTCCACGGCATCCCTCGCGCCGCCACGTGCTCCGGATCACCCTCCAATAACCCTTTATGAGCTTCTCAGATATTCAAGCGGTCATCGTGGACCTCGACGGCACGATGGTCGACACGCTGGGCGATTTCGTCGTGGCGCTCAACCGCATGCTGGCCGAGCTGCAGTTGCCGCCGGTGGATCGTGCGTTTGTCGAACGCACCGTGGGCAAGGGGTCCGAGCACCTGATCCGCAGCGTGCTGGCCGAACAGCTGCGCCGGCTCGACCCGGCGGGTTGCGGTAGCAGCTGCCCGGCCACGCAGCCCGAAGCGCGCTACGAACGCGCCTGGCAGTCCTACCAGGCGCATTACCGGGCCATCAACGGCGACTTTTCCGACGTTTACCCTGGCGTGCGCGAGGGGCTGGCGGCGCTGCAGGTGGCGGGCCTCCCCATGGCCTGCCTGACCAACAAGCCGCGCGCCTTCGCGCTGGACCTGTTGCAGGCCAAGGGGCTGGAAGGCTTTTTTCAGGTCGTGTTCGGTGGCGACAGCTTCGAGCGCAAGAAGCCCGACCCGCTGCCGCTGCTGAAAACCTGCGAAGCGCTGGGCACGCGGCCCGGGCAGACGCTGATGATCGGCGACTCGCAGAACGACGGCATCGCCGCGCGCGCGGCGGGCTGCCCGGTGGTGCTGGTCACCTACGGCTACAACCACGGCGAGCCGATCGGTGACGCGCCACACGATCGACTGGTCGGGTCACTGGCCGAGCTGCTGGACTGATTTTATTTTCCTTTGCCCAGCAGGGCGTCCTTCAGCTGCCAGTCGGCCGGTTTGGGGCCGAGCCAGATGCGCATCAGCGCGTTGAAGAATTCAGGTTCTTTGAAGGGCTCGCCCTCCACGCGGCCCTTGACGGTGAGCACGGTGCCCGTGCCAGGCAGCCAGTCCAGCACGAAGGTCTCGCCTTCCTTGAGCTGTTTGTGGTCGGTGAACACCTGGCTCATGCGCATCACGCCAGGGATGAGTTTGGAGAATGCGCTGCGCTCCATGTTGTCTTCCATGCCGCGCGAAAACAGCTTGCCCAGTTCGGTGGAGTCGATATCCCGCAGCATGGTGATGGTCATGCGCTTGGGGCCCGGCGCGGCCAGCACCTCTTCGGTGGTGCCGGCCTTCTTGCCGAGATACAGCCCAGCGGTGTACACCTTGAACACGGCCTTGTAGCGCACCCCGGCGCCGTTGAGCTGCAGCGGGTTGCCGTTCACGGTGAGGCGGTCCTCCAGTTTCACACCGGCTATCTCCACCGTGGCGGCCGCGGCCAGCAGCGGACCCAGGCTCAGACACAGCGCCAGCGAGGGGGCAGCAAGGCAACGCAGAAGGCGGATTTCGGGGTGTTTCATGGCAGTGGTCCAACAGGAGATAGGGAATACGGGAAAAAATAGCACGACCGTGCGGAAGCGGATTGTGGCCAGACTGGTGGGCGAAAGCAACGGGGGTTGTCTCTAGTGGGGGTGTCGAATGTCACGCGATGGCAGAACCCGTGCGCAATGCGCTTTGCTACACTTTGCTTCCATGTTCATCCCACGCACTTCCCTCACAGGTCGTCTGCCGAGCCGCAATGGCCGGGGAGCCTGGCCCTGGCGCAAGCCAGCGTAAACGTGCACTCCCCCCGGAGGTGCGCCGGTTCCGGTCCAACGATGTCGACCCCCAGCCCGCGCCGCCCCAGTCCCCGAACCCGGCAGCCGACCTGACCGGGCCCCCTGAAAAACGGTGCCGCCCGCTGCACAGCAGCATGGAGCCGACGGAGCGTCTGAACATGATCACCGAACTCGAATTCAAGAGCCTGGCCAGCCAGGGCTACAACCGCATCCCGCTGATGGCCGAAGCCTTCGCGGACCTTGAAACCCCGCTCTCGCTGTATCTCAAGCTCGCGCACGGGCGTGGCGACGGCAAGTACAGCTTTCTGCTCGAATCCGTGGTGGGCGGCGAGCGTTTTGGTCGCTACAGCTTCATCGGCCTGCCGGCGCGCACGCTGCTGCGGGCCAGCGGCTTCGGCGCCGAGGCCAAAACCGAGGTGGTGCGCGACGGCGCCGTGGTCGAGACGAACCACGGCAACCCGCTGGACTTCATCGCCGCTTACCAGCAGCGCTTCAAGGTGGCGCTGCGTCCGGGTCTGCCCCGTTTCTGCGGCGGCCTGGCCGGGTATTTCGGCTACGACGCGGTGCGCTACATCGAGAAGAAGCTCGAGGCCAGCTGCCCGCCCGACACCCTGGGCTGCCCCGACATCCTGCTGCTGCAGTGCGAAGAGCTGGCGGTGATCGACAACCTCTCGGGCAAGCTCTACCTGATCGTCTACGCCGACCCGGCCCAGCCCGAGGCCTACGCCAACGCCAGGAAGCGGGTACGTGAGCTGAAGGAAGCGCTGAAGTACTCGGTGAGCGCGCCGGTGGTCAAGCCCAGCCAGAGCTACCCGGCCGAGCGGGACTTCGCCAAGGCCGACTACATCGCCGCGGTGGAACGCGCCAAGGAGCTGATCGCCGGCGGCGACTTCATGCAGGTGCAGGTGGGACAACGCATCAAGAAGCGCTTCACCGAGTCGCCATTGAGCCTGTACCGGGCGCTGCGTTCGCTGAACCCGTCACCGTACATGTACTACTACCACTTCGGGGATTTCCACGTGGTGGGCGCTTCGCCGGAAATCCTGGTGCGACAGGAGCAGGTGGACGAAGGCCAGAAGGTCATCATCCGGCCGCTCGCCGGCACCCGGCCGCGCGGCGCCACGCCCGAGAAGGACAAGGCGACCGAAATCGAACTGGTGAACGACCCGAAAGAGCGCGCCGAACACGTGATGCTGATCGACCTGGCACGCAACGACATCGGCCGCATCGCCAGGATCGGCAGCGTCAAGGTGACCGAGGCCTTTGCGGTGGAACGCTACAGCCACGTGATGCACATCGTGAGCAACGTCGAAGGCACGCTGGTGGATGGCATGACCAACATGGACGTGCTGAAAGCCACCTTCCCGGCCGGCACCCTGACCGGCGCACCCAAGGTGCACGCGATGGAGCTGATCGACCAGCTGGAGCCCACCAAGCGCGGCCTCTACGGCGGCGCCTGCGGCTACCTGAGCTATGCCGGCGACATGGATGTGGCGATTGCCATCCGCACCGGCATCATCAAGGACCAGATGCTCTACGTGCAGGCCGCTGCCGGCGTGGTGGCCGATTCCATTCCCGAGATGGAGTGGAGGGAGACCGAACACAAGGCCCGCGCGCTGTTGCGTGCGGCCGAGCTGGTGGAAGAAGGTCTGGAGTGAACACCATGACAAAGAAAATTCAGCTCCTGATGGTCGACAACTACGACTCCTTCACCTACAACATCGTGCAGTACTTCGGCGAACTCGGGGCCGACGTGACCGTGGTGCGCAACGACGAGATCACGGTGGACGAGATCCAGCGCCGTGTGGACGCCGGCCAAGTGGACCGGCTGGTGATTTCGCCCGGTCCCTGCTCGCCGGCCGAGGCCGGCATCTCGGTCGCGGCGATCCAGCATTTCGCCGGCCAGCTGCCGATCCTGGGCGTGTGTCTCGGTCACCAGAGCATCGGCGCGGCCTTCGGCGGCCAGATCGTCCGCGCGCAGGAGCTGATGCACGGCAAGACCAGCGTGATCACGACCACGCAGGAGGGCGTGTTCGCACACCTGCCCGAGCAGTTCACCGTCAACCGCTACCACTCGCTGGCGATCGAGCGCGACAGCTGCCCGGATTGCCTGAAGGTGACGGCCTGGACGCCCGACGGTGAGATCATGGGCGTCAAGCACAAGTCCCTGCCCATCGAAGGCGTGCAGTTCCACCCCGAGAGCATCCTGACCGAGCACGGCCACGCGATGCTGAAAAACTTTCTGGAGCAAGCCGCATGAAGACAGTGGATCTGCGCAGCGACACCGTCACGCAGCCGACGGACGCCATGCGCGCGGCCATGATGGCCGCCCCGCTGGGTGACGACGTGTTCGGCGACGACCCGACGGTCAACGCGCTGCAGGAGCGCATCGCTGCCATCACCGGCAAGGAGGCCGCGCTGTTCATGCCCTCGGGCACGCAGAGCAACCTGTGCGGCATCCTGGCGCACTGCGGCCGCGGTGACGAGTACATCGTCGGCCAGCTGGCCCACACCTACCGCTACGAAGGTGGTGGTGCGGCGGTCTTCGGCAGCGTGCAGCCGCAACCGCTGACGCAGGACGCGCAGGGCCGCATGGCGCTGGCCGACATCGCGGCCGCCATCAAGCCCGACGATCCGCACTTCGCGCGCACCCGCCTGCTGTGCCTGGAGAACACCTGGAACGGCCATGTGATGCCCGACGACTACCTGCGCGACGCCACGGCGCTGGCGCGCGAGAAGGGGCTCAACACCCATCTCGACGGTGCACGGGTATTCAACGCCGCGGCGGCGTCGGCTGCGCAGGGGCAAGGCGCTTTCCAACGGTTGCGCGAGATTGCCGACCATTTCGACAGCCTCTCGGTCTGCTTCAGCAAGGGGCTGGGTGCGCCGGTGGGCTCCGCGCTGTGCGGTTCGCAGGAACTGATCCAGAGCGCCCGCCGCATCCGCAAGATGGCCGGCGGCGGCCTGCGCCAGGCGGGCCTGCTGGCGGCCTGTGCGTTGCACGCGCTGGACCATCACGTGGACCGGCTGGCCGACGACCATGCCAACGCGCAGCGTCTGGCCGCAGGCATGGCCGGCATCCCGGGTCTGGCGGTGCGTTCGGCGCAGACCAACATCGTCTTTGTCGACGTGGCCGACGGCCTCGGCCCCGCGCTGCTGGATTTCCTGAAAGCCAACGGCGTGCTGGCCACCGGCCTGATCGGCCTGCGCTTCGTCACCCACCTTGACGTGGACGCAGCGGGCATCGATCACGCCATCGCCACCGTGCGCCGCTTCTTCGCCGAAGCACCCGCTGCTCCGGCCGGCGCAGGGCGCACCGGCCCTTACTGAACACCCGGCAGGAGACCGCCATGCCCGACACGCCCCAACTCCTGATGTTCATCGCGGCGGGCTGGCTGCTCAACCTCACGCCCGGCCCCGATGTGCTCTACATCGTGAGCAGCGCCCTCAGGAGCGGCGTGCGCGCCGGCCTCGTGGCGGCACTGGGTATCGTCAGTGGTTGTTTCGTGCACGTGTTCGCGGCCGCTCTGGGCGTCGGTGCCTTGCTCGCCACTTCGGCCACCGCTTTCACCGCGCTCAAGTGGATCGGCGCCGCGTACCTGATGTGGATGGGCATCCAGCTGCTGCTCGCCAAGGGCGGGGGCTCGTCCATCGTGCCGGCCGATGCCGCGAGGGCTCGCCAGCCTGCCGACCTGCGCCGCATCTACCGGCGCGGCTTCCTCACCAACGTGCTCAACCCCAAGGTGGCGCTGTTCTTCCTGGCCTTCGTGCCGCAGTTCATCGCCCCCGGCACGCCCGACAAGGTGACGGCCTTCCTGCTGCTGGGCCTGCTGTTCAACCTCAATTCGCTGCCGATCAACTTCGGCTACGCCTGGCTCGCCGGCTGGGCGTCGCGTCGCGTCGGTGCGGTGCAGCGCACCCTGCACGGGATGGACCGCGCGGCCGGCGTCATGTTCGTCGGCTTTGGCCTCAAGCTGGCCATGTCGGACAATCCTTCTCGCTGAAATCCGGAGACAAACATGCCCCACTCGCACAAGATCACCCCGCAGGAAGCCCTGCAGCGCACCATCGAGCACCGCGAAATCTTCCACGACGAGATGCTGCACCTGATGCGCCTGATCATGAGCGGCGAGATGTCGCCCGTGATGATGGCGGCGCTCATCACCGGCCTGCGCGTGAAGAAGGAAACCATCGGCGAGATCACCGCCGCCGCGCAGGTGATGCGCGAGTTCTCCACCAAGGTGAACGTGGCCGACAAGACGCACCTGGTGGACATCGTGGGCACCGGTGGCGACGGCTCGCACACCTTCAACATCTCCACCTGCTCCATGTTCGTGGCCGCCGCCGCGGGCGCCAAGGTCAGCAAACACGGCGGACGCAGCGTCTCCAGCAAGAGCGGCAGTGCCGATGTGCTGGAGAGCCTGGGCGTCAACATCAACCTCTCCCCCGAGCAGATTTCGCGCTGCATCGACCAGGTGGGCGTGGGCTTCATGTTCGCGCCAAACCACCACCCGGCCATGAAGAACGTGGCGCCGGTGCGCCGCGAGCTGGGCATGAAGACCATCTTCAACATCCTGGGGCCGCTCACCAACCCGGCTTCGGCGCCCAACATCCTGATGGGCGTGTTCCACCCCGATCTGGTGGGCATCCAGGTGCGCGCGCTGCAGCGTCTGGGCGCCGAGCATGCGGTGGTGGTCTACGGCCGCGACGGCATGGACGAGGTTTCGCTCGGCGCAGCCACCATGGTGGGTGAGCTGAAAGACGGCGAGATCACCGAATACGAAATCCACCCCGAAGACTTCGGGCTCACGATGGCCAGCAACCGCACGCTGCGCGTGGAAACGCCGGACGATTCGCGTGCCATGCTCATGGGCGTGCTGGACAACAGCGATGCGCCCGCCATCCGCGCAGCCCGCGACATCGTGGCGCTCAACGCCGGTGTGGCGCTCTACGCGGCCAACGTCTGCGACGACATGGTCCAGGGCATTGCGCTGGCGCGCCGTGCGATCGAGTCGGGCGCTGCGGCTCAGAAGCTGCGCGATCTGACCGATTTCACCCAGACCGCCACGGCCAGCACCGGCCCCTGAGACCTGTCATGCCTGTCTGGCTGCAAAACGAAGGGGCCTGGATCGCCATCGGCATCTCCCTGTTCTTCATCCTGGCGGGCATCGTGCTGCACCGGGTGTTCCTGCGCATCCTCAAGGCATCGCCGCCACCCAACCCCACCAAGACCGACACCCATGAGTGACATCCTCAACAGAATCGTGGCCGTCAAGCACGAAGAGATCGCCGCGGCCCAGCGCAAGAAGCCACTCGACGTGGTGCGCTTCGACGCCGAGAGCCGCGTGCTCACGCGCGACTTCGAAGGCGCTTTGCGCCAAAAAATCGCTGCCGGCCAGGCGGCGGTGATCGCCGAGATCAAGAAGGCCAGCCCGAGCAAAGGTGTGCTGCGCGAAGACTTCATCCCGGCCGACATCGCCCAGAGCTATGCCGAAGGCGATGGCCAGGTCAGTGCGGCCTGCCTCTCGGTGCTGACCGATCGCCAGTTCTTCCAGGGCAGTCCGGACTTTCTCAAGCAGGCCCGCGCCAGCTGCGACCTGCCGGTGCTGCGCAAGGATTTCATGGTGGACCCGTACCAGGTGTACGAAGCTCGGGCGATGGGGGCAGACGCCATCCTGCTGATCGCCGCCTGCCTGGACGATGCGCAGATGGCCGATCTGGAGGCGCTGGCGCTGAGCCTGAACATGGCGGTGCTGGTCGAGGTGCACGACCGCGACGAGTTGCAACGTGCGCTGAAGCTCAGGACGCCGCTGGTCGGTGTCAACAACCGCAACCTGCGCACCTTCGAGGTGGCGCTGCAGACCACGCTGGACCTGCTGCCTGACGTGCCAGCTGACCGGCTGCTGGTCACCGAGTCCGGCATCCTGGGCCGTGACGACGTCACGAAAATGCGTGCTGCGGGCGTGCACGCCTTCCTGGTGGGCGAGGCCTTCATGCGTGCGCCGGAGCCGGGCCTGGCGCTCGCCGAGCTGTTTGCATGACCGCCGACGACCTTCCGGCCGCATTTGCCAGTCTCCCGGCGGACTGGTCCGCCGCGTTGCCGGGCTGGACGGACCAGCGGCGGGCCGATGTGATGCGCCGGGTGCGTGAGGTGTCGGCCGACCGCCCGATCGCGCCAGCCGATCCGTTCCGGGCACTGCGCTTCGGTGGACCCGATGACGTCAGGGTCGTTGTGTTCGGGCAAGACCCTTACCCATTGCCGGGACATGCCGATGGGCTGGCTTTCTCGGCCGGGCATGGCAAGCCGGCATCGTTGCGCCGCGTTTTCCAGGTCCTGGCCGAAGACCGTCCGGGATGGAAGCCGCCGCTCGTCTGGAAGCTCGACGGCTGGGCGCGCCAAGGCGTGCTGCTGCTCAACCCGACCCTGACCATCGAGGAGGGCCGCATCGGAAGCCACATGGCGTGCGGCTGGCAGTCGCTCACAGCCGTGATCGTTGAGGTTCTGTGCCGCCGTGACCGGCCGCCTGTGTTCATGCTCTGGGGGGCCAAGGCGGAGGCATTTTTTGCCGCCGCACGGCCTGCAGATGGTTCACCGAGGGTCCTGGTGACGCGCCACCCGTCCAACGACTTCGGTCGTCGCTTCATGGCCGAGGGCAGCCATTTCATCGCCACCGCCGACCTTGTCGACTGGTGGACCCTCTGACGGGGCTGCGCCAGCGTCAAAAATCCGTGGCATAATCTCGGGCTGCACTATGGAGGGGTGGCCGAGTGGTTAAAGGCAGCAGACTGTAAATCTGCCCGCTTACGCGTACGCTGGTTCGAATCCAGCCCCCTCCACCAGCAGTCGGTGTGTTGTGCGAGCGAATGGAAAACGCGCTTAGGGTATTCCGGTCCGTGTGGGCTGGACTGTTCGGGCGGGAGTAGTTCAATGGTAGAACCCCAGCCTTCCAAGCTGATGACGCGGGTTCGATTCCCGTCTCCCGCTCCATGTCCTGATGTGGTGTGCAGATGAAGTTTCTGAGGTGTCTGGCTTGCCAGATGGCCTTGGCCCTTGTGGCTCAGTGGTAGAGCACTCCCTTGGTAAGGGAGAGGTCGCGGGTCCGATTCCCGCCAAGGGCACCAGTTTTTGACGTACCTGTTCTGGTGTTTCGGCAATTTTGATTTTGGAGCTGAAAAATGGCAAAAGAGAAATTTGAGCGGACCAAGCCGCACGTGAACGTGGGCACCATCGGTCACGTGGACCATGGCAAGACCACCCTGACGGCGGCCATCACCACCGTGCTGGCGGCCAAGTTCGGCGGTTCGGCCAAGGCCTACGACCAGATCGATGCGGCTCCGGAAGAAAAAGCCCGCGGCATCACCATCAACACCGCCCACGTGGAATACGAGACGGCCAACCGCCACTACGCCCACGTCGACTGCCCTGGCCACGCCGACTATGTGAAGAACATGATCACCGGTGCTGCCCAGATGGACGGCGCCATCCTGGTGTGCTCGGCCGCTGACGGCCCGATGCCCCAGACCCGCGAGCACATCCTGCTGGCCCGCCAGGTGGGCGTGCCTTACATCATC
>JAABQK010000032.1 GCA_011391495.1 Hydrogenophaga sp. | reverse complement strand
GAGAGGTCCGCACCGATCTGGCGCAACCTCGCCGCCACCGAAGCGGCGCTGCAGACCGAACTGCAGCAGCTCGCGGCCGACTTGAAAGACCTGTGGGGCGAGCGACAGCGGGTGAGCCGTTGGCCCGTCAGCGTGCCCATGGCCACCCGCCTGTTCCCCCAGTACAGCTTCGACTTGCACGCCCTGGTGGCGCTGCACGCCCAGGGCCTGGCCGCTGCGCTGCGCAACGACGAAGGCCTGTCAACCCGCGACCGCGCTTTCCGCGCCACCGCCGAGCTGCTGCTGTTCCAGCACAGCTGCCACTGGTTCTGCCGCTCGAAGACGGTGGCCTCGGCGCGCTTGCTGGCCCGCCACCAGACACGGTACGAACAGGTGCTGGCCGCGGTGTCGCCCGCCACACGCCAGGCCTACGGCGCGCTGGTGGGTCGCTGAGACCGGCACACGCCGGGCGGGATGAAGCGGCGCGCTGCCGCACCAGGTGGCCGTCCGGGCGCCGGCGGGTTCAGCGGCGCTGGCGGCGGCGCATGCCCAGCACCAGCAGCGCCGCAAGCACCAGCAGCAGCAAACCGGCATCGGCCTGTCCGTTGCTGGCCACGGTGCAGCCTCCGCCGCTATCGCTCGCGGGGACCGGGGCGACGGCGGTGGCGGCGGCGGCCACGGCGGCCTGCGCATCCAGCATGCCGCTGCCACAGAAACCTGCAGGCAATGCGTCGGGATTGGTGGCGCAGTAGCTGCCCGCCGGGAACGGTCGGGCCGACTGGACCACGATGTCTTTCAGCGTGGCCATGGGCAGGTCGGGGCGCAGCGACGCCAGCAGCGCCAGCACGCCGGCCACTTGGGGGGCGGCCATGCTGGTGCCCCGCAGCAACAGATAGTTGTCGGCCGCGGGGACCGTGGTGCCCGCATTGCCGGTGGACACGATTTCGCGCGGGATGCCAGGCTGCGGACGGAGGATCGTGTTGTCACCGCCGCCGGGCGCACTGAGGGCCACACCCGTGCCCACGTTGGCATAGTCGGCATTGTCGCCCTCACGGGTATGGGCGGTGACGGCGATCACGCCGGCGCAGTTGGCGGGCGCCGAGATGCTGGTGGCGTAGTCGTTGCCCGCCGAAGCCACGATGGCGACGTTGCGCGCAAGCACTTCGTCGATGACGCCCTGGGTGATGCTGTCGCAGGTCCCGGGCAGGCCCAGGCTCAGGTTCAGCACCCTGGCCGGGGTGGTGTTGACGGGAACGTCGGGCACCGCCAGGCCAGCGGCCCAGCGCGCCCCGGCCTGGATGTCGGACACGTAGCCGCCACAGCGCCCCAGCACGCGCACCGGCAGGATCTTGGCGCCGAAGGCCACGCCCAGACCGCCCTCGCCGTTGTTGCCCACGGCACCCGCGAGCCCCGCCACATGGGTGCCATGCCAGGTGCTGTTGGTGGCCGTGTCGCAGTAACCGGCCGCCGCATCAGCGTCCGAAACCCAGTCGCCCGGGTCGGTGGCGTCGGCGTCACGCGCGTCGCCGTCGTTGGCGGTCCAGTACAGGTCGCCGCCAAACTGGGTCGCCTTGTCGGCGCTCACAAAGTCGAAGCCCGCCAGCACATTGGCCGCCAGATCCACATGCGGCCGGTAACCCCCGTCGAGCACGGCCACCACCACGCCCACTCCGGTGCTGCTGTCCCAGGCCGCGGCGGCGTTGATGCCACCCGGGACCAGGCTCGGCGCCTGCAGGTGCCACTGGTCGCCGCCGGTGAAGAAAGGGTCGCTGGGCGTGAAATGGGGTTTGACGCGGCGGTCGATCACCACATCCTCCACCGCCGCATCGGCGCGCAGACGCTGCATCAGGGCCTGCGCCTGCTCGGGCGACACCGGTTGCTCCAGCGCGGCGACGTGCAGGCTGGACGACACCGACTTGAGGTAGCGCAGGCCAGCGGCACCCGCGACATGGGCCGTGCGGGCGACCTGGGTGGCGGCCTCGGCGCGTTCGGTGGCCGGCGTGGCCCCGACCTGGCCGGCGGCCTTGACGCCGCTGCGGTACCGGATGATGAGGCGGCTGACCGGCTCTTGCGCCGCCACCGACAAGGCCGCGCGGGGCGATCCGCCCGAGGGTGCGCTCACGGTCTTGGGGGTGACGGCCGAGGCCGCCAGCGACACCGCCGCGAGCGACAGCAGCAGACCTCGGGTGATGCCGGAGGCACCGGCACTGGACAGACGTTTCATGGATTTTCTCTGGAGCATGGAAGGAGGGGCGGACAAGGGAACACCCGGTGCGCACCCGTTCAGCGGACTTTCTGGGGCAGCGCCTTCTGATCGGCCACGACGTTCAGCACCGCCGGCCAGGCGCGCAGGTTGGCGGCCAGGGTGTCGGCATCGCCGCCACCGGCAAAGGTGTAGACATGGACCGTGGTCGACACGCTCGACACGTAGCCGACGCAGGCCCGCGAATAAGCCTGCAGCTGCTGCAGCAGCTGCGGCGCATCGCCTGCCGTGGGCTGCCGGAAGCTCACCACCAGGCGCACCGTGTTCTGCGGCTGCAAGGACGACGGCGGGCACGCCGGCGCGGGCAGGGAGTAGCTGCAGGCCGACAGCGTCGCAGCCAGCATGCCGAGCGTGCAGGCGGAAAAAATCCTCAGGGACGGCTGGCGGGGAGGTTCAGCGGGTTTGGCGGTGACAGCTGGCATGGCAATGTGGGGGGCGTCTTGGAGAAGCCGTCATGATGCCTGATCGTGCCGGCACCCAATCCCGGAACAAAGTGGCAATCCGCACTCAGATCCGGGAAAAGTCGGGCTTGCGGCGTTCCATGAAGGCGCCGAAGGCCTCGCGGGCCGCCGGCTCGCGCAGCATGCGGCCAAAGCTCTCGCCCTCTTCGGCCATGACGGCCATGACCTGCTGGATCTGCCCCTTCTTCATGAGGCGCTTGGTCTCGATCAGCGAGGACAGCGGCTTGGCAGCCAGCTTGCGCGCCACGGCCTGCGCGTAGCCCGCGGCCTCCATGGGTGGCAGCACGCGATTGACCAGGCCCACTTCCAGCGCGGCTTCGGCCATGAAGGGCTCGCCCAGCAGCAGGGCTTCGGCCGCGCGGTGGTAACCCAGCATCTGCGGCACCAGCAGGCTTGAAGCCGCCTCGGGGCACAGGCCCAGGTTCACGAAGGGCATGGAAAACGCGGCGTTGTCGCCGGCGTACACCAGATCGCAGTGGAACAGCAGTGTGGTACCGATGCCCACGGCCGGACCGCACACGGCGGCCAGCGCCGGCTTGGAAAACTGCGCGATGCCACGCAGGAAGCGGAACACCGGCGAGTCCAGCGTCGCGGGCGGGTTGTTCAGGAAGTCAGCAATGTCGTTGCCGGCGCTGAAGACCGCCTCATGCCCCTGGAACACCACACAGCGGACCGCGGGATCGGCCTCGGCCGCTGCCAGCGCGTCGGCCATGGCCGCGTACATGGCGGCGGTGATGGAGTTTTTCTTGTCGGGGCGGTTGAAGGTCAGCGTGGTGACGCCGGCTTCGGTGTGGACGAGGATGTCGCTCATGGTGGGCAATGGAATGGAGTGGGATGGCCGGCCCGGCGGGCCGCCGCGGGACAGGTCGCCAAATTACCACGATTGGCCCGCCGCGACTGGAATGCGCTGCCCCATGAGGGACAGGCCACTGACAGGCCTCTACACTTTGACCATGCCCGTGTCCCGCTGCCCCCACAAGACCGTCCTCCGCCTGCTGTGGGCGAGCCTGCTGGTGGCCGCTTGCGGCTGGCCCATGGCGGCCCTGTCCGCCGACGCCGAGCCAGCGCGTCCGCGCGTGGGCCTGGTGCTCTCGGGTGGCGGCGCGCGCGGGATCTCGCACGTGGGCGTGCTCAAGGAACTGGAGCGGGTGCGGGTGCCGGTCGATTTCATCGTCGGCACCTCCATGGGCGCGATCATCGGCGGTCTGTACGCCAGCGGCATGCCCACCGACGAGCTGGAGCGCGAGATCCTCGCGGTGGACTGGGGCGACCTGTTTGAGCGTCGCGAGCCGCGCCAGCTGCTGTCGCAGCGACGCAAGGAGGAGGACTTCGAGCTTTCGCCGGTGCTGCAGGTGGGATTTCGCGACGGCGAGTTCCGCCTGCCCACGGGCGCGGTGTCGACCCGCTCGCTGGAGATGCTGCTGCGCCGCTACACCCTGCCCACGCGCCACCTGGCCAGCTTCGACGGCCTGCCCACGCCGTTTCGCGCCGTGGCCACCGACATGGAGACCGGCCAGGCGGTGGTGCTGGACCATGGCGACCTGGCCGCCGCGTTGCGCGCGAGCATGTCGGTGCCGGGCGTGTTTTCACCGCTGGAGGTGGACGGCCGGATCCTGGGTGACGGCGGGCTGGTGAACAACCTGCCGGTGGACGTGGCGCGGCGCATGGGCGCGGACGTGGTCATCGCGGTCAACATCGGCACCCCGCTGGCCGGGCGCGAGACGCTCGGCAGCGTGCTGGGCATCACGACGCAGATGGTCAACATCCTGACCGAACAGAATGTGCAGGCGAGCATCGCCACGCTGGGCAAGGAAGACCTGCTGCTGCTGCCGCCGCTGGGCAAGCTGACCTCGGCCGACTTCAACAAGGCTCCCGAACTGGTGAAGATCGGCCATGACTACGCGCAATCGGTGCGCGAGGCGCTGGCCCGCTTCGCGGCAGACGAAGGCCGCTACACGCAATGGCAGGCGCAGCGCCACGCACAGGCCCAGGCCAACGCGGCGCGTGTGGGGCGACTGGCGGCGGTGCGCTTCGAAGGCGTGAACGAAGCGCGCGCGCTGCGGCTGGCCCAGACGCTGGACACGGTGTCCGGCCAGCGGGTGGATGTGCCGCAGATCGAAGCCGATCTGCAGAAGCTGGCCGCCACCGGCGACTATGAACGGGTGGACTACCGGCTGGAACGCCAGCCGGGCAGCTACGACGAGGCGCTGGTGATCGACCTGCGCGACAACAGCTGGGGCCCCAACTACCTGCGCGTCGGCCTGGACCTGCGCACCGACTTCCAGGGCCAGGGTGCGTTCAACCTGCGCCTCAGCCACAACCGGCACTGGCTCAACGACCGCGGTGCCGAGTGGCGCAACCGCCTGCAGCTGGGCGAGACGCTGGCCGGGTATTCCGAGGTCTACCAGCCGCTGGACATCGGCCATGCCTACTTCGCGGCCGCGTATGTGGACGCCAACCTGCGCAAAGTGGAGCTGTTCGACACCGATGGCGACGCCCGCGCGCTGGTGCTGCGCCAGGGCGTGCAGGCGGGCATCGACATCGGCTGGCCGATGGGTCAGGCAGGCAGTCTGGGGGACCTGCGGGTGGGCCTGCTGGCGGCCCGGCGCAGCTCCACCCCCGAACTGGTGGCCAGCACGGGCAGCCGGATCCTGCTGACCACGCAACGCTGGCGCGACGTCGGCCTGCGCGCGGCCGTCATTTCGGACCAGCTGGACTTCGCCAACTTCCCGTCGGCGGGCTACCGCATCAAGGGCGAAGTGGTGGCTGGCCGGCGCCGCTACGAAGACCGCCCGAGCAGCCCGTTCTCTCGCGTCGAAGGCACGCTCACCGGCGTGAAGACCTGGGGGGTGCACACCTTCAACCTGGGTGCACGACTGGCCTATGCCAGCCAGATTCCGCCCGGTGCCGTCGACGAATACTCGCTCGGCGGCTTCCAGCAGCTCTCGGGCTACCGCGTCGGTCAGGTGGCGGGCAACTACCTGCTGTTCGGCCGCCTCACCTATTACCAGCGCCTGCCCTGGCGTGGCGGCGTGACACGCGCGATGTTCGTCGGCGGATCGATCGAAGCGGGCAACGCCTGGACGGAACGCAGCGACATCAGCTGGAGCGGCCTGCGCGCGGGTTCCAGCCTGTTCCTTGGCGCCGACACGGGCATCGGCCCCCTGTACCTGAGCGTGGTGAGCGCCCCCAAAGGCTACACCGGGCTGTACCTGTTCCTGGGTCGGCCCTGACGGAACCGCGCCCCCACGCTCCGCCGCTGCGCGGGTCGCTGCCCCAGGACCGGGAAGGGTTCCGGCCCGAGCCGGTTCCGGGGGCTGATCCGGCTGTGGGCGGCCCGGCGCCGGGTCGTCACTCTTTGTAGTAGACGACCTGGTGACTGGTGGCCAGCAGATGGCCAGCTTCGTTCCAAAGCTGTGCCGTCTGATCGAAGAAGCCATTGCGGAACGCCTGAGCCCGCGCCTGACCCAGCACCCAGCCGTGGCCGCATTCGGCCAGTTGCACCGAGCCGGCATGGAAGTACACCGTCAACGACACCGTGCCCGCTGGCACGCGCGTGGCGCGTCGCAGCCAGACACGGGGGAAAAACACGTCGGCCAGCGCCGCCAGGCCACACAGGTCGAGGGCGCGCGGCTGCGCATCGCGCATCCACAAGCGCGAGAGGCTGTCGCTGCCGGAGCCATCCCAGGTGTGGGGAATGGCGCCTTCGATGGGGCGCATCTCGTAGCGCTGGATCCACTCCACCGGCGAGGGCACCGTGTAGGTCGACAACCTGGCCGGTGCCGGCACGGCGGGCATGGGCTCATCGTCCACGCTCCAGGTTTCGCGTCGCGCGGCGGTCACGGCCGATGCGGTGAGCACCGTTTCGGCCACACCCTCGGCATTGGGCTGGGTGATGGCCATCACCCAGTGCTGGGTGGAGCGGTTGGTGCGCACCGGTTGCGCCGACACGCTGAACGCACCATCGGCCACCGCCGCGCAGAAGTTCACCGTCAGCGACAGCGGCTCACCCAGCAGCGCCGGATGCAACAGCACCGCGTTGAGCACGGTGGCAGCCGTGATGCCGCCGAACGGCCCCACCATGTTGGCGTAGGCCGGCGAGGTGGCGCCGGCGTACTGGCCATCACCGGTGGCGGTGAGCGCGATGGCCTGGTCGAAGGCGTGCGGGTTCATGGAAGCCAGTGTGCAAAGAAAGCCCGAGCGCCGCAGTCTTCCGGGCGACGCCACTCATTGACCGGTGCGAGGCTCCACCGCAGGGACACCGCGGAACCGGCTCTGCCGGCCCGCTGGTGTCCGCCCCCTGGAGGGGGTGACGCGCGCAGCGCGGCGCAGGGGTAAATCAGACTCTTTCAAAGATCCCGGCGGCGCCCTGCCCCATGCCCACACACATCGTGACCATGCCGTACTTCTTGTTGTGGCGTTTAAGCGCGTGGATCACCGTGGCCGAGCGGATGGCGCCCGTGGCACCCAGCGGATGCCCCAGCGCAATCGCGCCACCCATCGGGTTGACCTTCGCCGGGTCCAGGCCGAGCGTGTTCATGACGGCGAGCGACTGCGCGGCAAACGCCTCGTTGAGTTCGAACCAGTCGATGTCGTCCTGCGTCAGACCGGCATTCTTGAGCGCGGCGGGAATCGCCTCCACCGGCCCGATGCCCATCAGGTGCGGCGGCACGCCGCGCGACGCGTAGCTCACGAAGCGGGCCAGCGGCGTGAGGTTGTAGCGCTTCAGAGCGGCTTCGCTCACCAGGATCAGCGCACCCGCGCCGTCGCTGGTCTGCGAGCTGTTGCCCGCCGTCACCGAGCCACGCGCGGCGAACACGGTGCGCAGCTTGGCCAGGCCTTCCAGCGAGGTGTCGGGGCGCGCGCCTTCGTCGAGGCTGATGATGCGGCGGCGGGTGGCGACCTCGGCGGTCTCCAGGTTGACGCTGCGGTCCGTCACTTCCACCGGCGTGATTTCGTCGGCGAATTCGCCGTTTTTCATGGCGATCACGGCGCGCTGGTGCGACTGCACGGCGAACGCGTCCTGCGCGTCGCGCGACACCTTCCACTGCTGCGCCACCTTCTCGGCGGTCAGACCCATGCCGTAGGCGATGCCGTACTGCTCGACGTCGTCGGTGTTGGCAAAGATGGCCGGCGAGAGGCTGGGTGCGTTGCCCATCATGGGCACCATGCTCATGCTCTCCACACCGGCGGCGATCATCACGTCGGCCTCGCCGACACGGATGCGGTCCGCCGCCATCTGCACGGCCGACAGACCGGAAGCGCAGAAGCGGTTGACGGTGATGCCGCCCACGCTGTTGGGCAGGCCGGCCAGGATGGCGCCGATACGCGCCACGTTCAGGCCCTGCTGCGCTTCAGGAATGGCGCAGCCGGCGATCACGTCTTCCACGGCCTTGGGGTCCAGGCCCGGCACCTGGGCCATGGCCGAGCGCAGCGCGTGGGCCAGCAGGTCGTCCGGGCGCAGGTGCTTGAACGAACCCTTGTGCGAACGCCCGATGGGCGTGCGGGTGGCGGCGACGATGTAGGCGTCTTGAATCTGTTTCATGTTGGCTTCCTCAGTTCCGCACGGGCTTGCCGGTGTTGAGCATCCCGAGGATGCGTTCCTGGGTCTTGGGGTGGACGATCAGCGAGCAGAAGGCCTGGCGCTCCAGCGTCATCAGGTATTCCTCACTGACCAGCGTGCCTGGTTCCACGTCACCTCCGGTCACCACGTTCGCGATCAGCGAGGCGATGTGGAAGTCGTGCTGGCTGATGAAGCCGCCGTCGCGCATGTTGACCAGGCTGCCGAGGATGGTGGCCTTGCCGTCGCGGCCGGCCACGGGGAACAGGCGCTTGTGCGGCGCACGGTAGCCTCCGGCGAACAGGGCCTTGGCTTCGTTGATGGCGACGAACAGCAGCTCGTCCTTGTGCGGCACGATCAGGTCGGAGTGCAGCACGTAGCCGAGCTTCCTCGACTCGATGGCGCTGGTGCCGACCTTGGCCATGGCGGCGGCGGTGAAGCCTTCGGTCAGGAAGGGCAGCAGATCCTTGCCCGTCGAGGTCTCGGCGTTCTCGGCCGCGCGGCGCGCGATGTAGGTCAGGCCACCGGCGCCGGGCACCAGGCCCACACCCACTTCCACCAGACCGACGTAGCTCTCCATGTGCAGCACGCGGCGCGCGCTGTGCACCGCCAGTTCACAGCCACCGCCCAGCGCCAGGCCGCGCACGGCAGAGACCACCGGCACATTGGCGTAACGCAGGCGCAGCATCATCTGCTGCATGAAGCCTTCGGCGTCTTCGATGGCCGCCACGCCCACGGCCATGAAGGCCGGCAGCATGGCCTGCAGGTCGGCGCCGGCGCTGAAGGGCTCGTCGCCCGACCAGACCACCAGACCCTGGTACTCCTGTTCCGCCAGGTCGATGGCGGCCATCAGGCCTTCACAGACTTCGGGGCTGATGGCGTGCATCTTGGTCTTGATGCTGGCGATCAGCACCTGGCCGTCCAGCGTCCAGGTGCGCAGGCTGTCGTTCTCGTCGATCGTGGTGCCGGCGGCCTCGAACTTGGGGCCGACCTCGCCCAGCAGCAGCTCGGGGAAGTGCTGGCGCTCATACACCGGCAAGGAGCGGCGCGCTTCGAACACGCCCTTGCTCGGGTTCCACGAGCCCTGGGCGATGTGCACACCACCGGCCTCGGCCACCGGGCCCTTGAACACCCACTCGGGCAGCGGCGCCTTGCTGAGCGCCTTGCCGGCGTCGATGTCTTCCTGGACCATCTTCGCCACATCCAGCCAGCCGGCCTCCTGCCACAGCTCGAACGGGCCCTGCTTCATGCCGAAGCCCCAGCGCATGGCCTGGTCCACGTCGCGCGCGGTCTCGGCGATCGACGCCAGGTGCACGGCGGCGTAGTGGAAACTGTTGCGCAGGATGGCCCAGAGGAACTGGCCCTGCGGACCTTCGCTGTGGCGCAGCAGCTTCAGCCGCTCGGCCGCCGGGCGCTTGAGCATGCGGCCGTAGACCTCGTCGGCCTTCAGGCCGGCGGGCACGTAGTCCTCGCTGTCCAGGTCGAAGCGCAGGATGTCGCGGCCGACCTTCTTGAAGAAACCGGCCTTGGCCTTCTGGCCCAGGTGGCCCAGTTCGATCAGCTTGGCCAGCACCGGCGGCGTCCCGAAGCTGCCGTAGAACGGGTCGGTCTGCTCGTTCAGGTTGTCCTGCAGCGTCTTGACCACGTGGGCCATGGTGTCCAGGCCCACCACGTCGGCGGTGCGGAAGGTGCCGCTGCTGGCGCGCCCCAGGCGCTTGCCGCTCAGGTCGTCGACCACGTCGTACGTCAGGCCGAAGTTCTCCACTTCCTTCATGGTCGCCAGCATGCCGGCGATGCCGATGCGGTTGGCCACGAAGTTGGGCGTGTCCTTGGCGCGCACCACACCCTTGCCCAGGCCGCTGGTGACGAAGGTTTCGAGGTCGTCCAGGATCTGCGGCTCGGTGGTGGGCGTGGCGATCAGCTCCACCAGCGTCATGTAGCGCGGCGGGTTGAAGAAGTGGATGCCGCAGAAATGCGGCTTGATGCTCTCGGGCAGCGCTTCGCTCAGTTTCGTGATCGAAAGGCCCGAGGTGTTGGACGCGACGATGGCGTGCGGCGCCAGGAAGGGCGCGATCTTCTGGTAGAGATCGAGCTTCCAGTCCATGCGTTCGGCGATGGCCTCGATGACGAGGTCGCAGCTGCGCAGCTGCTCCATGTGCTCCTCGTAGTTCGCCTGGCCGATCAGGTCGGCGTCCGACGCCACACCCAGCGGCGAGGGCTTGAGTTTTTTCAGGTTGTCGATGGCGCGGGTGACGATGCCGTTCTTCGGGCCTTCTTTCGCGGGGAGATCAAAAAGAACCACCGGCACCTGGACGTTGACCAGGTGCGCAGCGATCTGCGCGCCCATCACGCCTGCGCCGAGCACGGCGACTTTTTTCACTTGGAATCGTTTCATCAGTTGGGTTCCTTAACGCCTCATGCGACGCGCGAGGGTGGGTTGTTCAAGGGGCACCGCGGAACCGGCTCCGCCGGGCCGCCAGTGCTGCCCCCTTGAGGGGGGCGCGCGGAGCGCGGCGGGGGTGTCATTCCACACGCCACCAGACCTGAGTGCGGTAGAACGGGCCGATGTAGCCGCGCATCTCCAGCTTCTGGCCCCCGTCCACCGGCTTGATGCGCACGCGGTAGGTCTTGCCGTTGTTCGGATCGAGGATGTGGCCCGCGTCGTAGACGGCCGGGTCATCGGCGTTCTGCTTGACGCCGCGCATGATGGTCATGCCCAGCACCGGCTTGTCCTTGCGGTCGTCGGTGCACTTTTCACACACCTCATCGGGCTTGGTGGCAGGGTCGAGCAGCTTCTCGATGCGACCGGAGAAGACGCCGTTGCTGTCCGTGATGCGCACCAGCGACTTTTCCTTCTTGGTGTCGTCGTCGATGGTTTTCCACAGGCCCACCGGCGACATCTGCGCCAAGGCGGACACGGCAGTGAAGCTCAACAAAGCGGCAAAGGCGGTCTTCTTCATGGCACTGTCTCCTGGTTGAAGGGTTTTCAAAGTCCATAGCACCGCGGAACCGGCGCTGCCGGGCCGCTGGTGTGGCTCTCCTGCGGGGAAGCTGCACGGCAGCGCAGGGAGCTCATGCCAGCGCTGCGTCGGTGTCCATGAGCACCTTCGAGCCGGCACGCGCGGTGCGCATCAGCGTCGCTGTCTCGGGGAAGAGCTTGGCGAAGTAGAAACGAGCGGTCTGCAGCTTGGCGGTGTAGAACGGGTCCGTGCTGCCCTCGGCGATTTTCTGCAGCGCCACCTGCGCCATGCGGGCCCAGAAATAGCCGAACACCAGATGACCGGCCACGCGCAGGTAGTCCACCGCCGCTGCGCCCACCTCGTCGGGGTTCTGCAGACCCTTGAAGCCGATCTCCATCGTGAACTTGGTGATCTGCTCGCCCAGCACCGCCAGCGGGTTGATGAACTCGGCCATCTTCTCGTTGACGCCCTCTTCCATCACCAGCGCACCCACCAGCTTGCCGAACTTCTTGAGCGTGGCACCGTTGTTGCCCAGCACCTTGCGGCCCAGCAGGTCCAGCGACTGGATGGTGTTCGTGCCTTCGTAGATCATGTTGATGCGGGCATCGCGCACATACTGCTCCATGCCCCATTCCTTGATGTAGCCGTGGCCACCAAAGACCTGCTGGCACATGGTCGCCGCCTGGTAACCGTTGTCGGTCAGGAAGGCCTTGGTGATCGGGGTCAGCAGCGAGAGCATCTCGTCGCTGTCCTTGCGCACCTTCTCGTCCGGGTGGTTGTGCACCTTTTCCAGCAGCACCGAGCTGTAGATGGCGAGCGCACGGCCGCCTTCGGCATAGGCCTTGGCGGTCAGCAGCATCTTGCGCACATCGGGGTGCACGATGATCGGGTCGGCCGGTTTGTCCTTGGCCTTGGTGCCCGACAGGCTGCGCATCTGGATGCGGTCCTTGGCGTAGGCCAGGGCGTTCTGGTAGGCCACCTCGGTCAGCCCCAGCGACTGGTTGCCCACGCCCAGGCGGGCGGCGTTCATCATCACGAACATGGCCTGCATGCCCTTGTGCGGCTGTCCCACCAGGGTGCCGATGGCGCCGTCGATCACGATCTGCGCCGTGGCGTTGCCGTGGATGCCCATCTTGTGCTCCAGACCACCGCAGTAGATGCCGTTGCGCGCGCCCAGCGTTCCATCGGCGTTCACCAGGTATTTGGGCACGACGAACAGGCTGATGCCCTTGATGCCGGGAGGCGCATCGGGCAGGCGGGCCAGCACCAGGTGCACGATGTTGGGCGCCATGTCGTGTTCACCCGCGCTGATGAAGATCTTGTTGCCGGTGATTTTGTAGCTGCCATCGGCCTGCGGTTCGGCCTTGGTGCGCATCAGGCCCAGGTCGGTGCCGCAATGCGGTTCGGTCAGGCACATGGTGCCGGTCCACTCGCCGCTGGTCATCTTGGGCAGGTAGGTGGCTTTCTGCTCGGGCGTGCCGTGCGCGTGCAGCGCGGCGTAGGCGCCGTGCGTGAGGCCGGGGTACATGGTCCAGGCCTGGTTGGCCGAGTTCATCATTTCGTACAGGCACTGGTTGACCACCAGCGGCAGGCCCTGGCCGCCGAACTCGGGATCGCAGGAGAGCGCCGCCCAGCCGCCGTCTACATAGGTCGTGTACGCTTCCTTGAAGCCGCTGGGCGTCTTGACCTCGTGCGTGGTCTTGTCGAGCTGACAGCCCTCGGTGTCGCCGCTGATGTTGAGCGGAAAGATCACCTGCGAAGCGAACTTGCCGGCCTCTTCCAGCACGGCGTTGATGGTGTCGGCATCAACATCGGCGTGCTGCGGCATGGTCTGGAAATCGGCGGTCACATTCAGCACTTCGTGCATCACAAACTGCATGTCGCGCAGGGGCGGGTTGTAGACGGGCATGAAAAAACTCCTGTGGTGGGGTTTGTGAAGAAATGACGGGGTTCAGCGCACTGCGCCGGACCGGGGAAGGTTGCGGGGGGTCCGCGCCGCCGTGGCGCTGGGCGCGGCAGGCGCGCTGGCGGCGCTGAAGCGCGTGACGATGCCCTCAAACGCGGTGACCGCACGGCGCAAGGAATCGGGACTGCGCAGAAAACGGACCTCGTAGTGCAGCGCCAGAATCAGCGCATGGATCTCGAACGCCATCTGCGAGGCGTCGGTCCCGGGGCTCAGATGGCCCTCGCTCACCGCGATCTCGACCGCACGGCGCATGGCCGTGAGCCAGGTGTTGACCGAGCTCGCCAGCGCGTCGCGCACCGGGCCGGGCCGGTCGTCGAATTCAACGGCGCCGCTGATGTAGATGCAACCCGACTCGATCTCCACCGAGGTCCTTTTCATCCAGTTGTCGAACAGGGCGCGCAGGCGCGGCAGGCCACGCGGTGCGCTCATCGCCGGGTAAAACACCTCGTCCTCGAACCGGGTGTGGTACTCCCGCACGACCGAAATCTGCAACTCCTCGCGCGAGCCGAAATGCGCGAACACGCCCGACTTGCTCATCTGCATGACCTCGGCGAGCGCGCCGATGGACAGCCCTTCCAGACCGATCTGAGTGGCCAGGCCGAGCGCCGCGTCCACAATGGCCGCCTTGGTCTGCTGCCCCTTTTGCATAGGGCGAGCCATGGCGGTTTCAGGGCGGATGCGCTTGATGTTGCTGGCGAGGCTCATGGATGGGATCGGGTTGGGGTCCGGTGCTGTGGCAGACAAAAAGCCATCACCACACGAATAATCGAACGGTCGTGCTATTTTTACCGCAAAAAGCGCCGTCGCGACAAACCGACGCTCGTTTGAAGGGAATTTGTTTAGAGCCGACGCCCTAAATGCGAGCCGGTAGGCCCGGTCCGCGGGTTAACCCGCGTGGCCAGGCCAGGGGAGGCGTCACAGGTGGGTGACAGGCAGCAGCAGCGCCAGGCTGTGCTCCAGGCTCTCGCTGGGCAGACGCTTGAAACCACTGCGGGCAAAACGCTGCAGGCGGCCCACACAAAAGGACGTGATCACCGAGGCGTCGGCCAGGGCATCCACGCTGGGCGTGGCGGTGCCGGCCAGCACGGCGGCCTCGCGCAGGTTCTGCCGCAGGGTCGCCTCGATCTTGTCGAAAAACAGGTTCATGCGCTGCTGCAGGCGTTCGTTCTCGAACACCAGGGCATCCCCCACCATGACGCGTGCCATGCCGGGGTTCTTCTCGCCGAACTGCAGCAGCAGCGTCACGAGCTTGCGCGAACGGGCTGCCGCGTCGGGCTCGCGTTCGCCCAGCTGGCTGACGAGGCCAAAGACCGACTGTTCGATGAACTCGATCAGTCCCTCGAACATCTGCGCCTTGCTGGCGAAATGGCGGTAGAGCGCGGCCTCGCTCACGCTCAGCCGTGCAGCCAGAGCGGCGGTGGTGATGCGCTCGGCGCCGGGTTGTTCCAGCATGGTGGCCAGCGCCTGCAGGATCTGCACCCT
This sequence comes from Hydrogenophaga sp., assembly GCA_011391495.1. GTDB lineage: Bacteria > Pseudomonadota > Gammaproteobacteria > Burkholderiales > Burkholderiaceae_C > Hydrogenophaga. Next base: position 10,651 of record JAABQK010000032.1, on the reverse strand, counting down.
GCGCTCGCCAGGTTTGGGCCGTTTCCGGCCGTTGACTTCCGCGCTGTCTGCCGCATCTTGGGCGGTGCCGATCACAAGGTCGGCCGTGGGCTGGGAGGCGCTGGAGGTCATGGGCAATCGGTCCATCGGTGGTCGGCTGGAGGCCGTTGTCCCGGCCCGGTGTTGGTCATCCCTTGTTTCATTTTCTCACAACTTGCGCAGCGCCCCGCAGGCTGTTGACGCACCAGCTCAGTGCGACCGGATCATGGTGCCGAAAGGCTGGTCGCCCAGGATTTCCAGCAGCAGCGCGTGCGGCACGCGGCCGTCGATGATGTGCACCGCATTGACGCCGCTCTTGGCCGCGTCGAGCGCGCCGGCGATCTTGGGGATCATGCCGCCGCTGATGGTGCCGTCTTCGCACAGCTCGTCGATCCGGCGCGGCGTCAGTTCGGTGAACAGCTTGCCCTCCTTGTCCAGCACGCCGGGGATGTTGGTGAGCATCAGCAGCTTCTCGGCCTGCAGCACGGTGGCGAGCTTGGCGGCCACCACGTCGGCGTTGATGTTGTAGCTTTCATTGTTTTCGCCGAAACCGATCGGGCTGACCACAGGAATGAACTGGTCGTCCTGCAGGGCCTTCACCACGCCGGGGTCGATGCTGACGATGTCGCCCACCTGGCCCACATCGTGTTCGAGGCTGGGGTCTTTCTGATCGGCCAGACGCAGTTTCTGCGCGCGGATCATGGCGCCATCGCGCCCGGTCAGACCCACGGCCTTGCCACCAGCGGCGTTGATCAGACCCACGATGTCCTGCTGCACCTCACCGCCGAGCACCCACTCCACGACTTCCATGGTCTCGGCGTCGGTCACGCGCATGCCCTGGATGAACTGCCCTTTCTTGCCCAGGCGCTGCAACAGGGTCTCGATCTGCGGGCCGCCGCCGTGCACCACCACCGGGTTGATGCCGACCAGCTTGAGCAGCACCACGTCTTCGGCGAAGTCCTGCTGCAGAGCCGGGTCGGTCATGGCATTGCCACCGTACTTGATGACCATGGTCTTGCCGTGGTACTTGCGGATGTAGGGCAGTGCCTGCGCCAGCAGTTCCGCCTTTTCGCGGGGTTGGACGTGCGAGAGATCGACGGGGGTGTGGGTGGTCATGCGTGGCTTTCCGGCAGGGTGGACGTTCCGCAAATTGTAGGCGTCGCGTCCGGCACGGTTGGCGCCTGTGGCGTACCGGGTCACGCCCCGGCGGCGCCTGCATTTCTTGGGCTTAGCCCAACGAACGCCGCCCGGCCGCCGGGCCGGGTCCCGGCCCAACCATCCTGCCGGAAAAGGATCAGAAGTGAATCCCCCGCATCATCTGCTGCATCGCCACCGCCTCCGGTGACAGCTGCGGCTTCGCCCCCTTCTCCCCCTTGGCGGCGGAAGAATCCGGGAACATGCGGAAGCTGGTGTTCATCACGATCTGCGCCACACGCGGCACGAAGGCGTGCAACACCTCGCCGGTCACGCCCAGCCGTGTGGCGATCCGCACCGGCTTGAAGATGCAGGCCTGCGCGATCATGTCGGCCGCCTCCTCGGGCGCGAGCGTCGGCACGTTCTTGTAGATCTGCGTCGGCGCGATCATGGGCGTGCGCACCAGCGGCATGTTGATGGTGGTGAAGGTCACCCCCTGGTCGGCGAACTCGCTGGAGGCGCAGCGTGTCCACGCGTCCAGCGCCGCCTTGCTGGCCACGTAGGCTGAAAAACGCGGCGCATTGGTCAGCACCCCGATGGAGCTGATGTTGACGACATGGCCCTTGCGCCTGGCCACCATGCCGGGCAGCAGACCCATCGTCACACGGAGAGAACCGAAGTAGTTCAGCTGCATGGTGCGTTCGAAATCGTGGAAGCGGTCGTAGCTGCCTTCGATGGCGCGGCGGATGGAGCGGCCGGCGTTGTTGATCAGGAAGTCCACCCCGCCATGGTTCTCGGTCAGCAGCTTCACGAAGCGGTCGCAGTCGGCCATGTCGGCAATATCGGCCGGGTAGGCGATGAACGGGTGGCCCCGTTCCTTCGCTTCCTTGCAGGCTTCGTCCAGCTTGTCCTGATCACGCCCGCAGATGATGGTGATGGCACCCGCCTCGGCGAACTTGTGCGCCGCCGCCAAACCAATGCCCGAGCTTCCACCGGTGACCAGCACCACCTTGCCGGCCACCGTGCCCTTGAGGCTGCGGTCGATGTGCAGGTCCGGGTCGAGGTGGCGTTCCCAGTAGTCCCACAGGCGCCAGGCGTAGTCGTGCAGGTTGGGGCACGCGATGCCGCTGCCCTTGAGTGCGGCCAGCGTTTCCCGACAGTCAAAGCGCGTCGGGTAGTTGACGAAGTTCATCATGTCCTCGGGCAGGCCGAGGTCCTGCATCACCGCCCGGTACACGCGCCGCACCGGCGCCAGTGCCATCAGTCCTTTCTTCACGCTCTTGGGAATGAAGCCCATCAGCGCCGCGTTGATGAACAGGTTCATCTTGGGCGCGTGCGCCGCCTTGCTCAGGATGTCGAGCACGTCGCCCACTCGGTAACCCACCGGGTCCACCAGGTGGAAGCAGTGCCCGCTGGCGCGCTTGTGGTGGCTGATGTAATCCAGCGCGTTGACCACGAAATCCACCGGCACGATGTTGATGCGCCCGCCTTCGAGGCCGATGCTGGGCATCCAGGGCGGCAGGATCTGGCGCATGCGCTGGATCAGTTTGAAGAAGTAGTACGGGCCGTCGATCTTGTCCATCTCGCCGGTGCGGCTGTCGCCCACCACCAGCGCAGGGCGGTACACGCTCCACGGCACCTTGCATTCCTGCCGCACGATCTTCTCGCTCTCGTGCTTGGTCATGAAGTACGGGTGGTCGATGTTCTCGGCCTCGTCGAACATGTCTTCGCGGAACACACCTTCGTACAGGCCCGCGGCGGCAATGGAAGACACATGGTGGAAATGCCCGGCCGCAATCGCCTTGGCAAACTCGACCGTGTGGCGCGTGCCCTCGATGTTGACCGCGATCTGGCTTTCTTCGTCGGCCTGCAGGTCGTACACCGCAGCCAGGTGGTAGAAGTGGTCGATCTGGCCCTTGAGCGCGCGCGCCGCGTCGGCGCTCACGCCCAGCCTTTTCGCCGTGAGGTTGCCGAACACCGGCAGCGCACGCGCCGCGCCCACGCCCCAGTACTCGCGCAGCGAGGCGACCTTGCCCTCGCTTTCCTGACGGATCAGGAAGTGCACCACCGAGCCCTTGCGTTCCAGCAGCTTCTTGACAAGGCGCTTGCCGATGAAGCCGGTGGCGCCGGTGACGAAGTAGTGCATCGCTTTTCTCCTGAAGGTGTTGTGTGCGCTGGATCGCTCAGCCTCGCATTCTTCCCCACCGGCACCCGGGGCCGATTCCGCACAAACCCGCGCCTGTCCCGCCTTGATTAGTTGCAAGACCCTACACAGGCTCAGCGCGCGCGCCGTACATTGATACAAAGTGAGCCTTAGGTTGCAGTGGCTCGACACCCGATCCTTCATCCACTTCCTTTTTTACCGGAGCCCAACATGGTCAAGAAAATCCAGAAATCCACCGCCAAATCCACCGCCACCAGTTCCCCGCTGTCCGGAGCCATCAAGGATTCCGCCCAACAGATCTGGCTGGCCGGCCTGGGCGCCTTCTCCAAAGCACAGGAAGAAGGCGGCAAGGCTTTTGACACGCTGGTCAAGGAAGGCCTGGCGATCCAGCGCAAGACCCAGGCTGTGGCCGAAGAACGCATTTCTGAAGCGACCAACCGCGTGAGCGGCATGGCCACCGAGATCTCGTCCAAAGCCGCGGGCCAGTGGGACAAGCTCGAGAACATTTTTGAAGACCGGGTGGCCAAGGCCATGAACAAACTGGGGGTTCCTTCTGCACGCGACATCGAGTCCCTGATGGAGCGCATCGATGCGCTGACGCAGCAGGTCCACCGCATGAGCCCCAAGCTGCCCGCCGCACGCAAGCCTGCCGCCAAAAAGGCTCCCGTGCGCAAGGCAGCCCCTGCCAAAGCCGCGAAGCCGGCCGCACGCAAGACCACCACCCGCGCCAAAGCGGCCTGAGGCTGACGGAATCCGTCACCGTGTGACATCTCAAGGGGCGTTCCGCGCCCCTTTTTTTCGTCCATGCACATTGCTGCGGCGCAACATGGCCGCATCCTCCAGCCGTCTACACTCAAACGCATGAGAGCCTCCCGTCAAGCCCTCCACGTTGCGCGCCAGACCGCGAGGGGCGGCGCGCGCCCCCGCATTGCGCTGGCACTGGCCGGCGGTGGGCCGCTCGGCGCCATCTACGAAATCGGTGCGCTGTGTGCGCTGGACGATTGCCTTCAGGGTCTGGACCTCAACGCCTGTGACCACTATGTGGGCGTCTCCGCGGGCGGCTTCATTGCGGCCGGGCTTGCCAACGGCATCACGCCGCGCCAGTTGTGCGAAGCCTTCATCGAGGACCTGCCCACCGAAGAAAACTTCGATCCCGCCTGGCTGATGAAGCCCGCCTGGAGGGAGTTCGGTGACCGGCTGCAGCGCCTGCCAGGTCTGCTGGGCAGCGCCTTGTGGGCCTGGGGCGTGCAAGGCAAACCGCTCACCCACGCATTTGAACGCCTGGGTGCAGCCCTGCCCACGGGCGTGCTCGACAATGACGGCATCCACCGCCAGATCGAGCACCTGTTCAGCCATGAGGGCCGCAGCAACGACTTCCGGCAGCTGCGCGCGCGCCTGACCCTGGTCGCCACCCAGCTGGATACCGGCGAGGCCGCACCGTTTGGCCGCACCGGCTGGGACCACATACCGATCTCGCGCGCCATCCAGGCCAGCGCCGCCCTGCCCGGTCTGTTCCCACCCGTGGAGATTGAAGGCAAGCACTACGTGGACGGCGCCTTGAAGAAAACCCTGCATGCCACGGTGGCGCTGGACGAAGGCATGGATCTGCTGCTGTGCCTGAATCCCCTGGTGCCGTTTCATGCGGACCCGAAAGCCCGCCCCGGCAAACGCATCCCGGCGCTGGTCGAGGGCGGCCTGCCGGCCGTCATGAGCCAGACCTTCCGCTCCATGATCCACTCCCGCCTGGCGCTGGGCCTCAAGCACTATGAGCGGGCCTATCCAGACACCGACATCGTGCTGATAGAACCCGACCAGCGCGACGCCGCACTGTTCTTTGCCAACACCTTCAGCTACCGCCAGCGCCGGGAACTGGCCGAACACGCCTACCAGCTGACACGCCAGATGCTGCGCGAACGCCAGACGGAACTGGGACCCCTGCTGCAACGTCATGGGGTGCAGATCGACCTGGATGCGCTGAACGATGGCAGGCGCCGCCTGCTGCAGCCATCGACCCGAACCCCCGAAGCCCCGCCGGCGCGTGCTGTCGACCGCCTGCACGCCACGCTGGACGAGTTGCAGCATCGGCTGCGGACACTGTCTGCCCACGGTTGATCCATGAGCAAAAAAGCCCCGCGCCGTACCGCTGAGCGCATCCTCGAAGTCACGCTCGAACTGTTCAACCGCTTCGGCGAACCCAACGTCTCGACCACGCTCATTTCTTCCGAGCTCGGCATCAGCCCGGGCAACCTCTACTACCACTACCCGGCCAAGGACGAGCTGATCAACACCTTGTTCGAGCGCTACGAGCGTTCACTGGGCGAGCTGCTCAATTCCAGCGACGGCGTCCGCAACGTGGAGGACGCCTGGTTCTTCCTGCACTCGCTGTTTGAAATCATCTGGGACTACCGTTTCCTGTACCGCGACCTGAACGACCTGCTGTCGAAAAACCGGCTGCTCGAAATGCATTTCCAGACCGTTCTGAAAAACAAGACGCGCGCCATTCGCACCCTGCTGGCCGGCATGAGCCGCAGTGGCGCGGTGGACATCGATGCGCGCGAACTGGAACCCACCGCCAACTGCATGGTGGTGGTGCTCACCTACTGGCTGAGCTTCGAGTACGTGCGCGACCCGCGCCACGCACTGGAGCCCGACAACGCCCAGCAGGCCCTCGCGCGCGGCGCTTACCATGTGCTCAACCTGCTGGCTCCCCACTTGGAAGCCAGCCAGCGCCAGCACCTGTTGCAGCTCACCGACGCCTACATCCCCGCGACCTGAGTCCGAAGCACGATGACATCCTGGACCGTTTGTCCCCATGCCGGCGAATACCGCTTCGATGCGGATCGCCTGGAGCAGCAGTGGACGAGGCTGCACGCGGGCGACGCCGAACCCCTGCCCACCAGCCCCGCGCTGCTCGAGGGCTGGGCGCTCTACCACAGTGGCGCTTTCGAACAGGCTGCCTTGGCCGGTCTGCGGGCGGGTGCTGCCGGTCTGACGCTGGCCAACAAAGCCACCTGCATCCACGCCACCTACGTCGAGCCGGGCGAGCAGCAGCGGCTCGACCTGCTGTTGCAGGCCGCCGACCGAGCACACGCCCAACAGGCGATCGAACCGCACAACCCCAACGCCTGGTACTGGCAGGCCTATGGGCTGGGCCGATACAGCCAGGGCATCAGTGTGGCCAAAGGGCTGGCCAAGGGACTGGGCAAACAGATCAAGCTGGCACTAGAGACCAGCATCAAGCTGGCGCCGCACCACGCTGACGCGCACCTGGCGCTGGCGAACTTCCACGCCGAGGTGATCGACAAGGTCGGCGAACTCATAGGCGGGATGACCTATGGCGCGAGCCGAGAGACCGCCCTGGCGCTGTACGAGGCCGCACGGGGCATCAACCCGGACTCGCCCATCACCCTCACCGAATACGCCCACGGCTTGCTGATGCTCGGAGGTGATCGCGGCGCACAGGCAGCGCAGTTGCTGGAACGTGCCACGGCGTTCGAGCCGGCCGATGCGATGGAGCGCCTGTACGTCGAGGCGGCGCGGATGGACCTTGAGAGCTGAGCGCAGCGCACCGTCGCGCCGGAGCCAAACGCATCAGGTTGACGGCGACGCCGGGATCTTCAATCCGTCCACCGCCTGAAACAGCGCCTGCCGGGCCTGCACCACCACCTGCGCCCGCCAGGGATCGGAGTCGACATAAAACGCATGCCGCACGCGCTGCCGGATCGCATCGCGCAGTTCGACCGACGCCTCGGGGTGCAGGTGCAGCCAGTGGTCACCCCGCAGGGCATCCATCACTTCGGTGATCGGCACCGTACCGAACTCCAGCGCGATGCCGGTGTATTCGGCCTGGGGGCACTCTTCATAGATGGAGGACCACATCAGTCCGGTCAGCAGCGCGGAAGTGGACGAACCGTCGTAAATGGATGTGACCGGCGTCTGATGATGGCCGCCCCACCAGGCGCGGGCCCGTTGCAGCGCAGCGGCGTCGTCGCGACAGGCAAAGATGCGCTCGCCCACACCGCTCGGACCCAGGCCCGTGTGCAGATCGATCCAGGCGATCTGCTGCGCATGCCGGCCATGCGTCTGCAGCACCCGGCGCAGGGTCCGGTTGCTCCAGGTCGGCGCCGTACCGCCGAAAAACAAGCCGTCGGGAAACTGGTATTGCCCCTGGGACACCGCCGCCTGGTAGCGGACCAGGCCATGCACCGCGATGTACGCGTCGATCGCAGCCTGGTTGTCCGCGCCGGGTGGCCATTGCGCGGGCAGCAGCAGGGGGTGCAGCTCGGCATAGGCGGTGTTGACGGGCAGGGGGCCGTCGAACCGCTGGAAGTTGCGGTTCAGGTCCACGTTCTCATTCGTCACGCGGCGCAGGTGCGAAAAGCCGTAGGGGTTGAGCGCATGCAGGTAGAGCACGGCCACCCCGGCCTCGTGCGCGTGCTGGCGCCACTCGGCATCGTGCGCGGCAAACACCTGCACACCGGAACCACAGAAACCTTCCGCACCGTGGCAGCCGCTGCTGACGATCAGCAGCCGCTGTGCATCGGCCGGGCCATCGCGTGCGACATCCATGGCCAGCGTTTCACCATCGCGACCAGGCAGCGGGTGCTGGTGACTTCGGATCGCCATGCCGGCGGTCGCGGCGGCTTCTAGGAACTGCACCCGCGCCCGGGCGTACGAGGGAGAAAAGGCCTGCTGCAGATCGATCATGCACCCACCTGCGTGCGCGCTTGGCCGAGCCATTTTTCGGCCAGCCGCACCCAGAAGGTCGCTCCCAGCGGGATCAGGCCGTCGTTGAAGTCGTAGCTGGGGTTGTGCAACATGCAGGGCCCGCCGCCGTGGCCCATTTCGCGGTGATCACCGTCGCCGTTCGCGATGAACACGTAGCAGCCCGGCCGCGCCTGCAGCATGTAGGCGAAATCTTCGGCGCCCATGGTGGGTTCCTGGTCGAGCACCTGCCGGGCCCCCACGATATCGGCCATCACGCTGCGCGCAAAGGCGGTCTCAGCGGCGTGGTTGATGGTGGGCGGGTAGTTGCGCTTGAAATGGAACTCGCAGGCGGCGCCAAACGCGGCGCAGGTGTGCAGTGCAATCTCGCCCATGCGACGCTCGATCAGGTCGAGCACCTCGTAGGTGAAGGTGCGCACCGTGCCCTGGATCTCGCAGCTGTCGGGCACCACGTTGGTGGCCTCGCCGGTGTGGATCATGGTGACCGAGATCACCCCGGCGTCCACCGGCTTCTTGTTGCGGGTGATGATGGTCTGGAAGGCCATCACCATCTGGCAGGCCACCGGCACCGGGTCGATGCCGTTGTGCGGCAGCGCCGCGTGCGCGCCCTTGCCGCGGATGACGATGCGGAACTCGTTGCTCGACGCCATCACCGGCCCCGGACTGGCCGCGAAGCTGCCCACCCGCAGGCCCGGCCAGTTGTGCATGCCGAACACGGCTTCCACAGGAAACTGCTCGAACAGGCCGTCCTTGATCATCTCCCGGGCACCGCCGCCGCCCTCCTCGGCCGGCTGGAAGATCAGGTAGACCGTTCCATCAAAATCGCGGTGCTTCGCGAAATGCTGCGCTGCGGCCAGCAACATGGCGGTGTGGCCGTCGTGACCGCAGGCGTGCATCTTGCCCACGTGCTGGCTGGCGTGTGCAAAGGTGTTGTGCTCCTGCATGGGCAGTGCGTCCATGTCGGCGCGCAGACCGATGGCCCGGCCACACCGGCCACCGTCGCGCCCGTGCACGATGCCCACCACGCCGGTCGTGCCCATGCCCCGGTGGACCGGAATGCCCCACCCGGTGAGCTTCTGTGCCACCAGCTCGGCCGTACGCACCTCCTGAAAGCACAACTCGGGATGGGCGTGGATGTCACGCCGCACCGTGGCGATGCCCGCCGCCTGGGTGAGGATGGAATCGATCAGTTGCATGGGAAGCCTCCGGGCTCGATGTTCAAAGAGACATCGTACCCAAGCGCGGCGTTCCTCATGCGCTGCGCGCGCGACAACGCTCGCCATCCGGGGGCATACCCCCAGCGGCGCGTCAGCGACGGATGCGGCCGTCTTCGGTCAGCAGCGTCAGCTCCACAAAACGGGATCCGGTGTGTTTGCTGGGGCCAAACTCCAGCGGGAAACCGCCCAGATCCAGGTTGTTCATGCCCTCGATCGCAGCGATGAACGCCTCGCGCGTGAGGTTGCGTCCGGCGCGCTTCACCGCCTCGGCGAACACCTTGGCAGCGACAAACCCCTCGATACCCGAGTAGTTGGCGGCTCGACCCTGCTTGGCCTTCACCGCCGCCAGGTACTCACCCGAAATGGCGGTGACCGGCGTGTAGGGAAAAGGCATCACCTGGCTCACCACAACGCCCTTGGCATCCCGGCCCAGCTCATCCAGCAGCGCCTGTGTGCCCACGAACGATACGTTGTAAAAATTGCCGGCAAAACCGCGCTTGCGGGCCTCCCGCACGAAGGCGGCACAGGATTTGTAGGCGCTGATCTGAACGATGGCCTGGGGCTTGGCCGCGAGGATTTCGTCCACCGCCTTCGTCACATCGACCGCATTGCGCTCCACGGTACCGGTGGAGACCGGTTCGAGATTCTGTGCTTTGAGGGCCCGCGTCACCCCTTCGAGACCGGCCTTGCCGTAGGCGTCGTTCTGGTAGAACACGGACAGCTTGTTGATGCCGGTCGACGTGTTCTGGCGCACGATGGCGGCGGTTTCATCGAAGTACGAAGCCCGCACGTGGATCGCATACCGGTTGAACGGTGTGCGCAAGGCCTCTGCCCCGGTGAAGGGTGCAAAAAACGGCAGCTTGGCAGCGGTCGCCAGCGGCAGGGCCGCCAGGCTGGTCGGGGTGCCGATGTAACCAAACAGGGCAAACACGTCGTCGCTGATGAGCTGGCGCGTATTGGCTGCACAGCGCTCCGGCTCGTAGCCGTCATCGAGTCGCTTGATTTCGATGCGCCGGCCGTTCACACCCCCCCTGGCGTTCAGGGATTCGAAATAGAGCTGCGCTCCCAGGTGAAACTGCAGGCCGAGTTGTTCGGCCGGGCCACTGAAGGGGGCTGACTGGCCCAAGACGATGAGGTTGTCACTTACCCCGGCACTTTGTGCCTGGGCCTGGGAAGCCCACGCCCCGAGCGCGGAAGCACCCAGAAGTTTGCCCACATTGGAAATAGCCTCACGACGCCGCATACGGGATCTCCTGATATGCTGTTTTTGAAGACCGTTGCCTGCTGCGCAGGCCCCGGCCGAATGGCTTATGCAGGCTACAACATACACCAGTTCTCATGACAGACCTTCCGACCTCCGGCGAGCCTGGCCCGACAAAGTCCGGCAGCACCA
>JAABQK010000031.1 GCA_011391495.1 Hydrogenophaga sp. | reverse complement strand
AGCGTGCTCGGGCTGGCCCAGCAGACCCTGCAGGCCTACCGCCGCGCCTGCCAGAAGGCCGGACGGACCGGCGCACCGCGCAGGCCACGCCCTGCCATGTGAAAAGCCAGCGTCCCGGCGTGTCCCGTTGCAGACCGTCCGACCATCACCGCGCGGTGGCGTGACGGGCCTGGTGCAAGCCGTCAGGCCGGGCCCATGGCCTTCACCGCCAGCTGCGCCGGCCGCTCGATGCAGCGCATGATCCACTGGTGGGTGAGCGGGTGTGCGGCCATCAGGTCGTGGGCCGGGCGGGCCCAGTTGAGCACACTGGCCACGCACAGGTCGGCCACGGTGAAACGCTCCGCCGCCAGGTAAGCCTGGCCCGCGGCCCGCTGGCGCTGCAGGTGCTGCTCGATCACACCAAACGGCACGGCCAGGCGGCGCTCGGCGGCCTCGGCCAGCTCGGGCTTGCGCCGGTCGGCGGGCATGGCCATGCGGTGCATGAGCACGGTCAGCGCATCGGCCTCGGCTTCGTTGACCACCCAGAAGCTCCAGCGCAGTGCCTCTGCGTCTTCGCGGGCGCTGGCCGGCGTGATGCTCACGCCGTCGGCCGGGCCATGGTGGCGCGCGATGTAGAGCGCACCCGCCATGCTCTCCCAGACCACGATGTCGCCACCCTGCCCGGCAGGACGGGCATCCACCACCACCGGGATATGCCCGTTGGGGTTGAGCGCCAGAAACTCGGGCGTGCGCGTGCCGCCGCCCTGGTAGGCCAGGTGGACGTGCTGAAAGTCGAGGCCCAGTTCGGTGGCGGCCCAGAGCGGGCGCACGGCGCGCGAAGCGGGGATGCCGTAGATGGTGAGGCTCATGGTCGAGTTGTGGTGGGGTTGTAGTGGGGTTGGCATTCAGCCGAGCGCACGGCACAGGGCCAGCAGCTCGCTCACGGTGATGTGCGGAACCAGGGGCGCATGTTCCCAGGCCTGCGCTCCCCGGTTGACCCAGGCGAGCTGCATGCCGGCGTTGAGCGCACCCACGCCGTCCAAGTGCGCGTCGTCACCGATGTGCAGCACCTGCGCCGCGTCGACGTCCACGGCCTGCGCCGCAGCGTGGAAGATGCGCGCATCGGGCTTGCCAACGCCGAATTCCCGCGCGCTGAGCGAGGCCCGGAAAAAAGCACCGAGGCCCACGCGCCGCACGTCGGCATTGCCGTTGGAGACGGCCACCACCGGGAAGCGGCTGCTCAGGAATTCCAGCGCCGGCAGCGCGTCTTCAAACAGCTCCACGCGCTGGCGCTCGGCAAAGAACACCTCGAAAGCGGGCTCGGCCAAGGCAGGGTCGTCGCCGGCGCGCTGCAGCAGCAGGCGGATCGACTCGCGGCGCAGCGCACTCATGTCGTGCGCGAGATCGGGCCGCACGGTGTGCATCTGGTTGCGCACGTCGCGCAACGTGGCTTTGTCGCGGCACAGTGTGGCGGTGGCAGGCGCGTGATCGGCCAGCCAGCCCTGCAACACGCTCTCGGCGCGGGCGATGGTGGGCCAGATCGGCCAGAGCGTGTCGTCGAGGTCGAGCGTGATGGCGCGGATGCGGTCGACATCGAGCCCGAGGTCGACCGTCCGGCAGGCAGCGTCACCGGCAGCCGGGGCTGGCAAGGTGCAGCCGCAGGGCTGGATGCCGGGGTCCGCCGCATCTGCCCGCGGGGTGGAAATGGGGGTTTTCATCTGTGCGGGAGAATAGCGCATGCGTTTTCAAACCGAACCCCCCTTTTCCCATGGCCAGGCGGCCCGCACGGCGGTGGTGCTGTGCAACCTCGGGACGCCAGACGAACCCACTGCCCCGGCCCTGCGCCGCTACCTCGCCGAGTTCCTGGGCGACCAGCGGGTGGTCGAAATCCCTCGGGCGGTCTGGATGCTGATCCTGCACGGGATCATCCTGCGCGTGCGTCCCAAGAAGTCGGCCGCCAAGTACGCCAGCGTCTGGACACCCGAGGGCTCACCGCTCAAGGTCTGGACCGAGAAGCAGGCCACGCTGCTGCGCGGCTACCTCGGCGAGCGCGGCCATCAGGTCACGGTGCGCTACGCCATGCGCTACGGCAACCCGTCGATCCCCGCCGTGCTCGACGAACTCAAGGCCCAGGGCATGACCCGTGTGCTGATCCTGCCGGCCTACCCGCAGTACAGCGGCACAACCACCGCCAGCGTGTTCGACGCGGTGGCGCTGTGGGGACTGAAAGCCCGGCAGCTGCCGGAAATGCGCTTCATCAACCGCTACCACGACGATGCCGGCTACATCGAAGCCCTGGCCAGGAAAGTGCGCGCGCACTGGATGCACCACGGCCAGAGCGAGCAGCTGGTGATGAGCTTCCACGGCGTGCCCGAACGCACCCTGCAGTTGGGCGACCCCTACCACTGCGAGTGCCACAAGACGGCCCGCCTGCTGGCCGAACAGCTCGGCCTGCCCAAGGACCGCTACAAGGTGACCTTCCAGTCGCGCTTTGGCAAGGCCAAATGGCTGGAGCCCTACACCGAGCCCACGCTGATCGCGCTGGCCCAGCAAGGCGTGAAGAGCGTGGACGTGGTCTGCCCCGGCTTCACCAGCGACTGCCTCGAGACACTGGAAGAAATCAACATGGAGGCGCGCGAGGCCTTCCTGCACGCGGGCGGCGAGGCCTTCCAGTACATCGAATGCGTGAACGACAGTCCGGACTGGATCCGCGCCATGGCCGACCTGGCCGAGCGCCACCTGCAAGGCTGGCCAACGAAGCGTGCCGACGACCCCATGGAACTGAAAGCCAGCCGTGAACGGGCGCTGGCGCTGGGCGCCAAGGACTGAGGCCCCACCCATGTGAAGCGAGGTGATCCCCATGCGTACCGTGACCCTGTTGTGCGCATCAAGCGCACTCGCCGGCCTGGCGGCCTGCTCGACGCAGACCGCCTACCTCAGCGCCCAGGGCTGGCAACGACAGCAGTGCTTCCGGATCGACGACGCCCAGCAGCGCCAGCGCTGTCTGAAAAGCGCCAGCACCTCGTACGAGGACTACCAGCGCGAGTCCGGAACGATCCGTCCCAAGCCCTGACGGACCTCAGTGCACCCCGGCCAGAAACCGCTGCAAGAGATCCAGCTGGTCGGGCACGTTGAGCGCGGGTGCATGCCCACAACCCGCGATGGTGACCACCAGCGCGCGCGGCCCGCGGTCGCGCATGGCTTCGGCCGTGTCGGCCAGCAGCAGGTCCGAATCCGCGCCGCGCAGGCACAGCACCGGCACGTCGATGCGGTCGTAGGCGGGCCACAGGTCATAGTCGGCCGGGTGCTGGGTGAACTGCATCACCATCGCCGGGTCGTAGTGCGGCGTGACCCGGCCGTCGGGCAGGCGGCGCACCGAACTCTCGGTCAGCAGCGTCCACTGTGCGTCGCTCAAAAAGCCGTAGGGTTTGTAGATGGTGCGGAAATACCGCTGCAGCTCGCCCACGGTGTCGAAGCTCGCCGGGTTGCCGGCGTAGCTGCGGATGCGCTCGATGGCCGCATCCGCAATCTGTGGCCCGATGTCGTTGAGCACCAGGCGCTGGATGCGGCCCTGCAGCGGACCGGCTGCGCACACCATGCCGATGGCGCCACCCATCGACGTCCCCACCCAGTGGAAGGACTCCAGCCCGAGCTGCTCCACCAGCGCTGTGGCGATGCGCGCATAGAAGTCCAGGCAGTACTCGGTCTCGGGTTTCGGACTCCATTGCGACAGGCCGCGACCGATGGTGTCGGGGCAGATCACCCGGTGACCGAGGGCGCTCAGGTGTGCGGCCAGCGGATCCATGTCGCGGCCGGTGCGGGCCAGACCGTGCCAGGCCACCACCGGTGGGGCCATGGGGGCCCCCGGCGCCGGCGCCCAGTCCATGAAATGGATCTCGCGGCCTTCGCACGGGAGGTAGCGCGACTGGGGGACAACGGTGGTGTTCATCGCAGGCCTTTCAATCGGGCGAGTACGGAACGCTCCCTGAGCTTGCCGACGATGCCGGTGGGAAAGTAGTAGACCGAGAGCACGAACAGCACACCCAGCCAGAGCAGCCAGCGGTCGGGGGTGAGCAGCGCGGGCAACAGTGGAATGCCCGCCGTGGCCTCGCCCGCCAGGCGCAGCAGGTCCTGCAGATAGCTTTGCGCCAGCACGAACAGCACGCTGCCGATCAGCGCGCCGTAGAGCGTGCCCATGCCACCGATCACGACGATGAGCAGGATGTCGAGCATGATCTCAAAGGAGAGCGAGGTGTCGGGTCCGTTGTAGCGCAGCCAGAGCGCGAGCAGGCAACCGGCCAGGGTGGCGAATGCGGCCGACAGCACGTTGGACAGCGTGCGGTAGACGACGGTGCGGTAACCCAGCGCCTCGGCCCGGAAGTCGTTCTCGCGGATCGCCTGCAGCACACGGCCAAAGGGCGAGTTCACGATGCGCAGGATGGTCAGGAAGATCGCCGTGACCGAAGCGAAGATCAGGTAGTAGGTGATCAGCTTGCCGTTGATATCCACCTCGCCCAGCGGCGTGGCCAGCGGTTCTTCGGTCAGCGTGAAACCATGCGAGAGCAGCTCGGGCACGCTGAAGCTCAGCCCGTCTTCGCCCCCGGTGAAGTCCGACAGCTGCGAGGCCAGCGTGAGGAAGGCCGAGGCCACCGCCAGCGTGATCATGGCGAAAAAGATCGCCCTCACCCGCAACGAGAACAGGCCGATCAGCAACGAGAGCACCAGCGAGACCAGCAGCGCGCACAGCACGCCCAGCGCGATCGCACCCCAGGACGGCTCCTCGACCGCGTTGAGCGCGATGGCCACTCCGTAGGCACCGATGCCGAAGAACATGGTGTGCGCAAAGCTCACGATGCCGGTGTAGCCCAGCAGCAGGTCGAAGCTGGCCACCAGCGCCACGAACACCAGCACCTTGGCCGCCACGTTGAGCGCCTTCACGCCCGGGAACAGAAAGGGCGCGAAGGCCAGGCCCAGGAACAGGATCACCAGCAGTGCGGCCAACCAGCGGCTGCGCGGCAGATCGTTGGAGAGGAGTCTGTGCATCATCACCGGCTCCTCATCGGTTCGTGACGGGATACACACCCTGCGGCCGCCACAACAGGATGGCCACCATCAGCGCAATGTTGGAGAACAGCGCCACCTTCGGCATCAGGAAGCCGGTGTAGTTGGCCATCAGGCCCACCAGCAGCGCGCCGATGAGAGCGCCCAGCGTGGAGCCCAGGCCACCGATGATGATGACGATGAAGATCAGCACGTTGACCTGAGCGCCCATCTGCGGCGTCACGCTCTGCTGGTACAGGCCCCACATCACGCCGCCCAGACCGGCGAGCGCACTGCCCGCCACGAACACGCCCACGAACAGGCGCTTGATGCGGTAGCCGAGCGACTCGACCATTTCGCGGTCCTGCACGCCGGCGCGGATCAGCAGGCCGACCTTGGTGCGGTTGAGCGTCCAGACCATGGCGGCGAACACGGTGGCGCCGACCAGCACCGCCATGATGCGGTAGCGCTCGACCGACGCATCGCCCATCAGCAGCGAACCACGCAGCGCTTCCGGCAAGGGCAGCGCGATCTGCTCTGGCCCCCAGATGACCTTGATCATCTCCTCGCCGATGATCATGCCGCCCATGGTGATGAGGATCTGCTTGAGGTGCATGCCGTACACCGGGCGGATGATGAAACGCTCGAACACCAGACCGAGCGCACCCGCCACCGCCATGGCCACCAGCATGGCCGGGAACAGCGCGAGCAGGTTCAGCCACAGGCTGTCGGCCGTGGTGTAACTGCCCATACTGGCCAGCACGGTGGTGGCCACGAAGGCGCCGAGCGCGATGAACACGCCGTGGCCGAAGTTGAGCACGTCCATCAGCCCGAACACCAGCGTGAGGCCCGAAGCGATGATGAAGACGATCATGCCCATGGCCAGCCCGGCCACGGTGAGCGTGAGCCAGGTGGCTGGACTGCCGATGGCGGGCAAGGCAGCCAGCGCGAGAAGCGGCACCAGGGCCATGGGTTTCCAGTCGAGGTCTTTGAAGAGTCTCATTGGTGTGCTCCCAGGGTCAGGCCCAGCAAACGCGACTGCATCGATTCATCGCCCGCCAGTTCGGCCATGGTTCCGCTGTGCACCACACGTCCATCGTCCATCACGGCCACCAAGTCGCCCAGCTGTTTGGCGAAGTTGAAGTTCTGCTCGACCAGCAGGATCGTGGTCTGCGCCGCCTTGAGCTGGCGGAAGGCCTCGATCATGTTCTGGATGATCGCGGGCGCCAGGCCCTTGCTGGGCTCGTCGATCAGCAGCAGCTGGCGCGGCTCGACGATGGCGCGCGACACGGCCAGCATCTGCTTCTGCCCGCCCGACAGCTTGCCGGCCGGGTGGTTCCAGAACTTCTTCATGGCCGGGAACAGACCGAAGATCCATTCGAGTCGCGTGGTGTCGATGTCGTCCAGCGTGCGCGCGCTCCGTGCGGCCAGCAGCATGTTTTCACGCACGCTGAGGTCGGAAAAGATGCCCATGCTCTCCGGCACGTAGGCCACGCCACTGTGCGCGATGTCTGGCGTGGGTTTCTGCGTGATGTCCTGGCCGTCGAGCACCACCGTGCCCTGACTGGCATGCCACAGGCCCATGATGGTGCGCAGCGTGGTGGTCTTGCCCGCGCCGTTGCGGCCCAGCAGCATGGTCAGCTGGCCCTTGGGCACCACCAGATCCACGCCGTGCAGGATGTGGTACGCGCCGATGTGCGTGTGCACCCCGTCGAGCTTGAGCAGCGCCTGCGATGAATGGATCGGTGGGGGTGTCATGCAGCAGCCTCCTCTTTCTCTTCGGGGTTGATGCCGAGGTAGGCCTGCTGCACGACGGGTGAAGCAATCACGGCAGCAGGCTCACCGTCGGCCACCAGCTCGCCGTTGTGCAGCACGATGATGCGGTCCGAGAGTTCGCGCACCACGTCCATCTTGTGTTCGACCAGCAGGATGGTCTTGGTCTTGTCGGCCTTGAGCTGGCGGATCAGGTTCAGGATGACGGGCACCTCGTCCACGCTCATGCCGGCAGTGGGTTCGTCGAACATGAACACCTGCGGCTCCAGCGCCATGAGGATGCCCACTTCGAGTTTGCGCTGGTCGCCGTGTGGCAGGCTGGCCGCGAGCTGGTCGCCCTTGTCAGCCAGCGCCACCGTTTCCAGCACCTCGTCGGCGCGCACCACCAGGTCCTTGCGGTCGCTCCAGATGCGCCAGAGGTTCAGCCCCGCACCCGCCCTTGCCTGCACCGCCAGCCGCACGTTCTCGCGCACGGTCAGGTTGGGGAACAGATTGGTCAGCTGGAAAGCCCGCCCCAGTCCGGCCTGCGCCCGCGCGGGCGCACCGTAGGCCGAGATGTCCACACCGTTGAGCTTCACCCTTCCGGCGCTCGAACGGATCTGCCCCGAGATGAGGTTGAAATAGGTCGTCTTGCCCGCGCCGTTGGGGCCGACGATAGCGGTCAGCGTGCCCGGCGCAAAGGCGCAGGACACAGCATTCACCGCCACGTGGCCGCCGAAGCGGACCGTGAGATCAGAGGTTTCGAGCATGGGGTCTCCGAGCGCTACAAACCAGAAGCGCAGCGCAAGTGCGCGAGCAGTCGCCGCCAGCGGCGACACACCGGGAACACCGCGGAACCGGCTTTGCCGGGCCGCAGGTGTTGTCCCCCTGGGGGGAAGCCGCGTAGCGGCGCAGGGGGGTTACTTCTTGTTCCGAATGGGAATCGCCAGGTCCTCCGGCTTGATCTCGCGCACCAGTTCCGGCACACCCCAGGCAAACGCCGGGTCCACCTTGATCTTGAAGTGGTACATGCTCTGCATGGCCTGGTGGTCTTCCTTGCGGAAGGTCATCTTGCCCTTGGGCGTGTCGAAGCTCATGCCTTCCATGGTCTGGATCAGCGTGTCGGTCTTGGTGTCACCGTTGGTCTTCTTGAGCGCAGTCACCACCGCCATGGCGGCCGAGAAGCCCCCGGCGGTGAAGAAGTCCGGCGGCGCCTTGAACTGTTTGTAGTGCTCGGCCACCATGGCGTCGTTCACCGGGTTCTTGGGGATGCCGAAGTAGTAGTACAGCGCGCCTTCCATGCCGGGGAAGTTCTTGTAGGCCACCATGGCGGGCAGGATGTTGCCGCCGGTGGCGAGCTTGATGCCGTAGCGCTTCTCCAGGTCCAGTTCGGCGATCTTGGCGAACGGCGTCGGTGCGCCGGACCAGCCGACCGAGATGTACTTGGTGCCCGGCTGGTCCTTGAGCTTGTCGACGATGCGCAGCAGGCCGGCGGTGAAGTCGGTCGTGCCCACGGGCAGGTATTCCTCGTGCACGATCTTCGCCTTCTTCATGAATTCTTTGGCGGCCTTCACGCCGTCGCGGCCAAAGGCGTTGTCGTTGGCCAGCATGGCCACCACGTTGCCCGGCTGGTCCAGCGCCACGGCGTTGGCCGCGGCGTCCTGGCTGCTGTTGCGGCCGGTGCGGAAGATGTACTTGTTCCACTTGTCGCCGGTGATCGAGTCGGCCACCGCCGGTTCGACCAGCAGAATCTTCTTGTACTCCTGCGCCACCGGCAGCATGGCCAGCGCCACCGGCGAGGCGGTGGGGCCAATGGCGAGGTCCACCTTGTCGTCGGCGTAGGCCGCGGCCAGCAGGCTCTTGCCCACGTCTGGCTTGCCCTGGTCGTCCTTCTCGAGCACCACGATCTTCTTGCCCGCCACCATCATGGTGCCGCCCGTGGCGTAGCTCAGGCCCATCATCAGACCGGCCTGGGTCTGCTTGGCGTAGGCCTCCAGCGGACCGGTCTTGCTGTGGATGTGGGCGATGCGGATCTCGCCCTTGTTCGACTGGGCGAAGGCCAGGGAAGCCGTGCAGGCGAGCGCGATGACCGCCAGGCGGCGGGAGGTGTGGGTCATGTTGTGTCTCCGTGTTGTGAACAGCACAGCGCAGTGCGCCGTGCTTCTGCATTGCAGGGAACGTGCCAGCCCTGAAGCGCCCTGATTTCAAAGGAATTTTTGGAGACCGGATTCGATATGCCTGAATGTCAGACAGTTCAACCCGATCTCATGTGTCCATTCAATGGACGATTGTCTGAATTTCAGACACACCCGAAGGGCCTGACGTGGCGGCCAGCTTGTCGTAGAGACTGGCGCGCGAAATGCCCAGCAGACGGGCCGCCGCCGCCCGGTTGCCGCCGCAGCGCTGCAGGGCCGCCGCGATGGCGCGCTGCTCCAGTTCGGCGACCTGTTCCGGCAGGGGACGCAGATCGGTCTCTGGCGCAGAGGCTGGTGCTGGCTGTGCCGCAGCAGCCGCAGGTTCGATGCGGTCCAGCCCCGATCCCAGCAACACCGCCTCCACCTGCTGCGCCGATATCTGCGGCGAGTCGCTGCGCAGGGCCAGTTGCTCCAGCACGTTGCGCAGCTCGCGGATGTTGCCGCGCCAGGGCTGGGCCGCCAACAGCGCGCGGGCACCGTCCTGCAGTTCCAGCTGCTGCCCGGCACCCCGGGCCGCGATGTCTTCGCACAGGGTCTCGATCAGCAGGGGAATGTCGTCGCGCCGCTCGCGCAGCGGCGGCACGCGCACCGGCAACACGTTGAGCCGGTAGTACAGGTCCTCGCGGAACAGGCCGTCGCGCACCAGCTGCGCCAGATCGCGCGAGGTAGCCGCCACCACGCGCACGTCGAATCGCAGCAGCCTGTTGGAACCCAGCGGCTCGATTTCGCCCTCCTGCAGCGCGCGCAGCAGCTTGACCTGCACCGACATCGGCATGTCACCCAGCTCGTCGAGGAACAGCGTGCCACCGTCGGCCAGCTTGAATTTGCCGTCACGCCCCTTTTTGTCCGCCCCGGTGTAGGCGCCCGGCGCCACGCCGAAGAACTCGGCTTCGAGCAAGGTGTCGGGCACCGCCGCCATGTTCACGCTCACGAACGGGCGGCCGGCGCGCGGCGACGCGGCATGGATGGCGTGCGCCAGCAGCTCCTTGCCGGTGCCGGTCTCGCCCAGCAGCAGCACCGGGCTGCTGGACGACGCCGCGCGCCGCGCCTGGCGTTTAACCTCCAGCGCGCCCGGGCTGGTGCCCACGAAGCTGGCGAAGGTGTACTTGGTGCGGCGCTGGCTGGCGAGCTCGCGCCGCGCATCGTTCAGGTCCTGCTCCAGCCGCGCGAACTTGGCAATGAGTGGCTGCAGCGTGGTTTCGGGGTGGTCGAACAGCACGATGCCCAGCACGCCGATCACCTCGCCCGCGTCGTCGCGCAGCGGGATGCGGCTGACCACAAAGGTACCGGCCTTGTTGGTCAGCAGGTCGATCAGGATCGGCTTGCCGGTGGCCAGCACCTGGTGCATCTGCGTGTTCTGCACCACGCTGGAGACCGGGTGGCCCACGAAATCTTCCTCGCGCTCGAAGCCCAGCGCAGGCAGGAAGCGTCGGTACTGATCGTTGATCCAGACCACGCGCGCCTTGCGGTCCACCAGCAGCATGCCTTCGCTGGCGTGGGCAAACAGGTCGAACATGGAGCGCGCGGCGAGCTCCAGGATGCTCTGTGCGTCGCGGGGGAGGCGGTCGTCTCGGATCATGGGTGGATGTTAAGCCCACCCCCGCAGCGTTGCGCGCTCCCCCCTCAAGGGGGCGATGCGAGCGGCCCGGCAGAGCCGGTTCCACCGCATCCTGGGGTCAGACACTTCTCCGCGGTGCGGTCGCGGTTGTCCGCTCTGTCAGTTTCTCAACAGACCGGCTTCGACCAGTTGCGCCCTCACCTGCCCGGCCGACTCGAAGCGCAGGCCGCTCCAGCCGACGGCCTCTGCAGCGTCGAGGTTGCGCTGCACGTCGTCGATGAACCAGGTGGGCTGACCCTGCAGCCGGAACCGCTCGACTGCAAGCGTGTAGATGCCGGCGTCCGGTTTCATTTGCTGCACATGGGCTGAAAAGATGCCGTCTTCGAAAACGCCGAAGAACGGCTTTTGCTGCAACAGGTGCTCGGCGTAGGGACCGGGCATGTTTGACAGAAAACACAGCCGGTGGCCCTGCGCACGCAGCTCGTGCAGCAGGGCTTCGGTCCCATCGAGCGTGGCCAGGTGTGGCGGAATCGCGTCGATCACCGCCTGCACGTCCTCCACAGGCAGTCCGGTGCGCATCGCGATGCGCCGCGCCAGCGCTTCGGGCGAGATCTGGCCGAGGTCGAACAGCGCCCAGTCGCTGCCCGGGTCAAAGCCCTGGAAGATCAGTGCCGCGAGTGCCTGCGCTCCCGACCGGTCTGACGCATGCTGCGGCAGCACCAGCTGCAACAGGGCCAGCGGCTGCCAGTGCAGCAGCACGCCGCCAAGGTCAAAGACCACAGCGGAGCGGCCCATGCCTCAGGACCGCCGGTGCCAGGCCAGCAGGCGCGGCGTGACCAGCACCAGCACCACGATGGCCAGCAGCGTGGCCGACATGGGACGCTGGAAGAACACCGACCAGTTGCCCTCGCCGATGGACATGGCGTTGCGGAACTGCGCCTCGGCCAGCGGGCCCAGGATCAGGCCCACGATCACCGGCGCGGTCGGAAAGTCAAAGCGGCGCAACGCCACGCCCACGAGCGCCAGACCGAACATGACGAACAGGTCGAACGAACTCTGGCGCATGCCGTACACGCCCACGGTGGCAAAGATCAGGATGCCGGCGTACAGCGGCGCGCGCGGGATTTTCAGCAGCTTGACCCACAGGCCGACCATGGGCAGGTTGAGCACCAGCAGCATCACGTTGCCGATGTAGAGCGAGGCGATCAGCGCCCAGACCAGGGCGGACGAGGTCTGGAACAGCTGCGGTCCGGCGTTGATGCCGTAGTTCTGCAGCGCGCTCAGCAGGATGGCCGCCGTCACCGAGGTGGGGATGCCCAGCGTGAGCAGCGGAACAAGCGTGGCGGTGACGGCCGCGTTGTTGGCGGCCTCGGGGCCGGCCACGCCTTCGATCGCGCCGGTGGTGCCAAATTCCGTCTTGTATTCGGGATCGGCCAGCTTGCGCTCGGTAGCGTAGCTCAGGAAGGTGGGAATCTCGGAACCACCCGCCGGAATGGTGCCGAAGGGAAAGCCGATGAAGGTGCCGCGCAGCCAGGCCGGCCAGGAGCGCTTCCACTCGGTCCTGGTCATGTGCGCCCTGTTCATCTTGTTCAGGCTCGCTTCGCTCTTGCCTTCGTAGAGCGCGTTGTACAGCGCCTCGGTCACAGCAAACAGGCCCACCGCCACCAGCACCACTTCCACACCGTCCATGAACTCGATGACGCCGCCGGTGTAGCGCACCTGGCCGGTGATCTGGTCCATGCCGACCAGGCCCAGGGCCAGGCCGAAAAACAGCGCGGTGAGGCCGCGCAAGGTGCTCTGTCCCAGCACCGCGCTCACGGTAGTGAAAGCCAGCAGCATGAGGCAGAAATACTCGGGCGGCCCGAGCTTCACGGCGAACTCGGCCAGGAACGGCGCAAACAGCGTGACCAGAACAGTGGCAATGGTGCCGGCCACAAACGAGCCGATGGCCGAGGTCGCCAGCGCCGCACCGGCGCGACCGCTCTTGGCCATCTTGAAGCCTTCAAGCGCGGTCACCATGGTCCCGGTCTCGCCCGGTGTGTTGAGCAGGATGGAGGTGGTCGAGCCGCCGTACATGGCACCGTAATAGATGCCGGCGAAGAAGATCATCGACGCGGTGGGCTCCACCTGGCCGGTGATGGGCAGCAGCATGGCCACCGTGACCGCCGGGCCCAGGCCGGGCAGCACGCCGATGGCGGTGCCCAGGGCGCAGCCGGCCAGCGCCCACAGCAGGTTGATGGGGGTGCCGGCGGTGGCAAAGCCGCCGAGCAGGTTGTTCCAGAGTTCCAGCATGGCGAATTCCTTTCGGGCCCGTCGCGGGGATCAAAGCCAGCCGGTACCGGTGAGGCCCGGCAGGTTGACGGCGAGGAATTTGGTGAACAGCCAGAAAGTGGGCGCCGAGATCAGCATGCCGATGACCATGTCTTTCACCGTCTGCAGGGCGTGGCCCGCGGGCTTGCCTTCGCTGATGCGCAGGCCCCGCACCGCCAGCGTGAAGCACAGCGCGCAGCTGAGCACGAAGCCGATGGTGGTGATGAGTGCCGCATTGCCCAGGATGCCGGCCGACACCCAGGCCATGGCGTGCCAGTCGCCACGGGCCGCGCCCGAAGGCTCTTCCATGTTGCGGAAGCCGCCGCTGCGCACTTCCCAGATCAGCAACACACCGCACAGCCCCATGGCGGCCGACACCAGCCAGGGCAGGAAGTCCGGGCCCACGCCCGCATAGCCCGCGTCCGACGGGATGTTGGCGGCGCCGTAGGCGAGCCCGGCGGCCAGCAGCACGGCAGCGATGCCCAGGGCCAGCTGACCCGGGCGGTGATCGGGGCGCGGATCGGACGCCAGGGTGTCAGGTTTTTGCATGGAGACTCTCCCGTCTGGAAAAAAACGCGGCCGCGACGCGAACGCCACGGCCGCTGGTTCACACCGGTGGCGAACCGGGGCTCACACCATGCCGGCGCGGACCATGGTCGCACGCAGGGCGGAAAAGTCCTTGTCCACGAACTCGTCGAAGGCCTTGCCGGTCAGCAGCGCGGGCGTCCAGTTGTTCTTAACCAGGGCGGCCTGCCAGGCCTTGCTCTGTGTGGCCTTGACGACCATGTCGGTCAGCGCATCGCGCTGGGCGGGCGTGATGCCGGCGGCGCCGTACACGCCACGCCAGTTGCCGATCTCCACGTTGATGCCCTGCTCCTTGAGCGTGGGCACGTCGATGCCCTTGACGCGCTGGCCCGAGGTGATGCCCACGGCGCGCATCTTGCCCGCTTCGATGTACTGCTGGAACTCGCTGAAGCCGCTGCCGCCGATGCTGACATTGCCACCCAGGATGGCAGCCACCGCCTCACCGCCCCCACGGAAGGGCACGTAGTTGATCTTGGAAGCGGGCACGCCCACCAGCTGGGCGATCTGGGCCGCGGCAATGTGCTCGGTGGCACCGCGCGAACCGCCGCCCCACTTGATGCTGCCGGGGTCCTTCTTCAGCTGTTCCACCACGTCCTTCATGGACTTGAAGGGCGAATTCGCCGGCAGCACGAACACGTTGTATTCGGTGGTGAGACGGGCAATCGGGGTGAGCTGCGTCACCGAGACGGGCGGCTTGCCGGTGATGATGCCGCCGAGCATCACCTGCCCCATCATCAGCAGCGCGTTCGGGTCGCCCTTGGCGGCGTTGTAGAACTGCGCCAGGCCAATGGCACCGGCGGCACCGCCCTTGTTTTCGAAGGTCACCGACGAGGCCACACCGGCATCGCGCAGGGCTTCGCCCAGCGCGCGGCCCGTGCCGTCCCAGCCACCGCCCGGGTTGGCAGGGATCATCATCTTCAGATTGGCAGCGGCCCAGGCCGCATTCGGCAGGGCACCGGCAGCGGCCAGTGCGGCCAGGGATTTGAGGAAGGTGTCGCGACGCATGGCATGTCTCCAGATGGGGGTTGATCGACAGCGCCTATGTTCCTGTCGCACGCTGTCAATCGGCTGTCCAGGACCTACGGAGAAACCCTAGGCCAGATCGATCCGGCCGCCCGACGGCGGCCATGGTCAGGTGCCGATAATCAAACCCGCATGAAACTGCTGCTGATCGAAGACAACCCCACCATGCAGACCACGCTGCAGCGCACGTTCGGGCGCCGCGGCATGCAGGTGCTCACCTGCGGTGACGGCGAGCGCGCGCTCGCGCTGTGGCAGGCCAGCCTGCCCGACGCGGTGCTGCTCGACCTGAGCCTGCCCGGGCGCGATGGCCTGCAGGTGCTGGGCGACGCGCGCGCAGCCGGCCTGCAGACGCCGGTCATCATCCTCACCGCACGCGGCACCGTGGGCGACCGCATCATCGGCCTGAACACCGGTGCCGACGACTACCTGCCCAAGCCCTTTGATCTGGACGAACTCGAAGCCCGCATCCGGGCCCTGGTGCGGCGCTCCGCCAGCACCGGCGAAGCGGTCAGCGGGCCAACCGGCCGCACCGCGGTCTGGTGCGGCATGCAGCTCGACAAGGACAGCGGTGCGGTCTACTTTGAGGACCAGCCGCTGGAGCTGGCCCCGCGCGAGCTGGCCCTGCTGCGTGCCGTGCTGCTCAAACCCGGATACGCCATTGCCAAGGAGCGGCTCTCCGAGCTGGTGTTCCCGGGCGAAAGCCACGTGCAGCCCGAAGCCATCGAGGTGGTGGCCTACCGCCTGCGCAAGAAAATCGCCCATACCGGCGCGCAACTCGTCACGCTGCGTGGCCTGGGCTATCTCCTGAAGGCCGGCGTGTGATGCCCACCCCCGCGGCGCTGTGCGCCAGCCACTCAGGGGGACAACACCTGCGGCCCGGCAAGGCCGGTGCCGCGGTGTTTCCGGGCCGGCGCTGCAGCATGCGAGGCGCACCGGGATGAAACGCTCCGCCCATGCGCCCCCGGTGTTGCCGTCGCTGCGACGCACCTTGCTGCTGGGCATCCTGCTGCCGGTGTTCGGCTTTGTGCTGATCAACACCGTGGTGCTCTACCACCAGGCCCTGACCGCGGCCGACACGGCCTACGACCGCACCCTGCTCGCCACGGCCAAGTCGCTCGGTGAACAGCTGGAAGTGATCAGCACCGGCGCGGGCGCCGAGGTTCGATCGTCTCTGGCCTATTCGGCCCTGGAGGCTTTTGAAGCCGACAACCGCAGCCGCCTTTTCTACCGCGTGAGCGGGTTTTCCGGCGAGATGGTGTCGGGCTTCGAAGACCTGCCTGCGGTGCGGCAGCAACTGCCCGACCAGAAGATCTACGCCGCGCTGGTGCACTTCTACGACGACCGGTACCGCGGTGTGCCGGTGCGCATGGCTGTGCTGCTGCAGCCGGTGGCCGGTGTGGCCGGCCAGGGCATGAGCACCATTCAGGTGGCCGAGACGCTGGAACTCCGGGAAACACTGGCGCGGCAGATCCTGATCGACACCCTGTGGCGCCAGGCGGCGCTGGTGATCGTGATCGCGGGCGTGGTGGTTTTTGTGGTGCAGCGCGCCACCCGCCCGGTGCGCGCGCTCAGCCACGCGCTCACCGCACGCAGCGAAAACGACCTCTCCCCCCTGCCCACCGACAGCGCGCCGCGCGAACTGCTGCCTCTGGTCGAAGCCACCAACCAGCACATGCACCGCCTGTCGCAGCTGCTGGAGCACCAGAAGCGTTTTGTGCGCGACACCTCGCACCAGTTGCGCACGCCGCTGGCGGTGCTAAAGACGCAGGTGCAGTCGGCCCGCCGGGGCGACGTGGAGCCGCAACAGGCGCTGGAAGAAATCGGCCACACGGTCGAGCGCGCGACCGAGCTCGCCAACCAGATGCTCGCGCTGGCCAAGGTGGAGCAGCTGCGCCAGGACAAGGCAGCAACAGTGCTGGACTGGGCCGAGGTCGTGCGCAACGTCGCGCTCGACCTCTCGCCGCTCATGGCCGAACGCTCGCTCGACTTTTCGCTCGACGTGCAGGCGGCGCTCGTGCGCTCGCACGAATGGGCTCTGCGCGAACTGGTGCGCAACCTGCTGCACAACGCGATCAAGAACACGCCTCCAGCCTCGCGGTTGAATGTCACGCTCGTGTGCGACCACCACACCGCTGCGCTCACCGTGAGCGACAGCGGGACGGGTATCTCAGCGGCGCTGCGCGAAAGGCTGTTCCAGCCCTTCGCCACCGACCCGCATCGCCCTGTCGCCACCTCGGGTGCAGCCGGCTCGGGCCTGGGCCTGGCCATCTGCCACGGCATTGCGCTGTCGCTGGGCGGCAGCATCGATCTGGTCAACCGCGAATCCCACGGCCAGGTGCTCGGGCTGGATGCCACGGTCCGCCTGCCCCTGGCCGCGACCTGAAACACGGAAACAGCCACCCATGACACCCCACGAAAGCGGCAAGATCCGGCTCGACAAATGGCTCTGGGCAGCGCGCTTCTACAAGACGCGCAGCCTGAGCTGCGAAGAAATCGACAAAGGCCGCGTGCGGCTCAACGGTCAACCCGTGAAACCCTCGCGCGAGGTCAAACCCGGCGATACGCTGGAGATCCGCAGCGGCCCGCTCGTCCGCACCGTGGTGGTCAGGGCGATCAGCGGTGTGCGAGGTCCGGCGCCGGTGGCGGCGCTCCTCTACGAGGAGACGGCCGAATCGGTGGCCCTGCGACTGGCGGCGGCCGAACAACGCCGTCTGGCACCCGAACCCGCGCAGAGCCTGAGCCAGGGACGCCCCACCAAGCGCGACCGGCGCGACATGCAGGGCCTACGAGACCGCGACCAGGCTGGGCACGGAGACCCCTGGAACCAGCGCTGGAGCGCCTCGCTGGACGACTGAGCCAGCGGCCTGGCCTCAGCGCTTGCGCAAGCCCAGCCACATCACGGTAACCACCACCAGCAGGCCGCCCCCCACCTGCACGGGTGCGATCGACTGGCCCAGAATGGCCCAGGCCAGCATCAGCGCGAAGATCGGCTCGATGTTCATGATGGCCGAGTTGCCCACCACGCCCAGGCGTGGCAGCACGGTGAACATGACAGTGAAGGCCGTGCCGTACAGCGCCATCAGCCCGGCCAGTCCCCACCAGCCTGCAGCGGCCACCGGCAGGTGAAACCCGCCCTGCGAACCCACTCCGAGCAATGCGAGCACCGCCACGATGCCCATGGTGCTCGCAGTGCGCAACCGGCCATCGAGATCGGCCGTCTCGTGCTGTGTCAGCACGAGCGCCAGACCAAAGGTGGCTGCGGCGGCAAGAGCGAACGCCACACCCACGCCGATCTGCGACCAGTGCCCCGACGCCCCCAGACCGGACGCTGCGCCGGACACGTCCAGCGCCAGCGCGAGCCCGATCAGCATCACCGGCATCGCGCGCACCACCCGGGCCTCCGGCCGGTGGCCATAGACCACGCGCGCCCACAGCGCGGTCCACAGCGGATAGGTGTTGAAAGCCAGCAGGGCCAGCGCCACCGGCAGGCGCGCCACCGACGAATACAGACACAGGCTCTGGATGCCCACCAGCAGACCGATGACGGGCAGGGCTTTGCGGTGTCGGGCTTGCAGGCGGACAGGCACCCGGTGCACCCGCAACAACAACGCCACCACCAGGGCCGTGACCCCGCTGCGAAAGGCCACGGCGGTGGCGACATCGACGCCGTTGTCAAACGCCAGGCGCGCCGCCACGTGGTTGGCGCCCATCATGAACGCGATGAGCAGCAGGGTGGCAAACGCTGCGCCAGACAGCGCTGCTGCGGAAGGAGATGAGGGCATGCGGCGATTGTCCACGCGGGCCTGCTGACCTGCGTCACACAGGCGGCACGTCCATCTGTGCAGCCAGAAAAGACAAACCCGCCCACATCAGAAATGTGGGCGGGTCTGCGGGTCAGTGGCGGAGCGAGAGGGATTCGAACCCTCGATGAGGCTCTACACCCCATACTCCCTTAGCAGGGGAGCACCTTCGGCCACTCGGTCATCGCTCCGAAGCTCGCTATTATGCCTCAAGTCGCCCGGCCATCTCGGCCGGCGGACCGGGACAGCGGAGGATCAGCCGGCGATGCTGTCTTCCGTACGGTCCAGATCGAACTCGCGGTGCAGCGCGCGCACCGCCAGCTCCATGTACTTCTCGTCGATCACGACCGAGGTCTTGATTTCCGAGGTGGAGATCATCTGGATGTTGATGCCCTCGTCGCTCAGGCACTTGAACATGCGGCTGGCCACGCCCACATGGCTGCGCATGCCGATACCGACGATGCTGACCTTGCAGATGCGTGCATCGCCCACCACGTCGGCAGCGCCGAGCTCGGGCACCACCTTGCCCTTGAGCAAGTCCATCGCCTTCTGGAAATCGTTGCGGTGCACCGTGAAGCTGAAGTCGGTCTTGCCGTCCTTGCTCAGGTTCTGGATGATCACGTCCACTTCGATGTTGGCGCTGGCCACCGCGCCCAGGATCTGGTACGCGATGCCCGGCTTGTCGGGCACGCCGAGCACGGAGATCTTGGCTTCATCGCGGTTGAAGGCAATGCCGGAAACGACGGCTTGTTCCATTTGTTCGTCTTCCTCAAAAGTGATCAGGGTGCCGGAGGCGGCTTCTTCATTCAGGTCGATGTCCCAGGGCGTGAAGCTCGAGAGCACGCGCAGGGGCACCTTGTATTTGCCGGCAAATTCCACCGAACGGATCTGCAGCACCTTGCTGCCCATGCTGGCCATCTCTAGCATCTCTTCAAAGCTCACGCGCAGCAGGCGGCGCGCTTCGGGCACCACGCGCGGGTCGGTGGTGTAGACGCCGTCCACATCGGTGTAGATCAGGCACTCGGCGGCCTTCAGCGCGGCGGCCACGGCCACGGCCGAGGTGTCGCTGCCGCCACGGCCCAGGGTGGTGATGTTGCCGTCAGGGTCCACACCCTGGAAGCCGGTGACGATGACCACCTTGCCGGCGTCCAGATCGGCGCGCACACGCTTGTCGTCAATCGACTCGATGCGAGCTTTGGTGAACGCACTGTTGGTCTTGATCGGCACCTGCCAGCCGGCATAGCTCACCGAGGCCATTCCCTCGGCCTGCAGCGCGATCGCCAACAAGGCCGAAGAGGCCTGCTCTCCGGTGGCGGCCAGCATGTCGAGCTCACGGCCGTAGGCGCTGTCGGTCTTGGCAGGAGCCAGCTCTTTGGCCAGGCCCAGCAAACGGTTGGTCTCGCCGCTCATGGCACTGGGCACCACCACCATCTGGTGACCGGCCTTGTGCCACTTGGCCACGCGCTTGGCCACGTTGCGGATGCGCTCGGTGGACCCCATGGAGGTGCCGCCATACTTGTGAACAATCAAAGCCATCGGGTTGGATTGGGTTGGAAAACAGTCGTTGGAGGAGCCGCCGCGCGGGGCGCCGCAGCCGCCGCCGGCGAGGCATCGGACCCGACCGGCAAAGCCTTGGAATTATATCGGCGGAGTGTCACCCGGCCGGACAAACACCAGACGATCTGCCTCGCGGAGCACAAATCCGCTGGCAACCTTGAGCCGGATGCGGTGGCCGCGGGTGATGCAGTCGGTGATCTGGTCCAGCAGTTCGTCGAGCTGCACCGTGCTGGCGGCCACCCCGGCGCTGCTGCCCAGCCAGTGGCGCAGCACATTGGCCTGGCGCTCCCGGCTGAGGGTCTGCAAGGCCTTGATGGCTGGCGGCACGCCCGTCAGCGCCAGGTCGATGCGGGCCAGATCGTCCAGCAGCGCCTGCGCCTGTGCCGCATGCCGGGCACTGCGTGCCAGCATCGGCCGGAAGCCGGGAAAGCAGGCGTCCCAGGCTGGCAGCAGCAGCGCTCTGATGCGGTTGCGCGTGTAGCGCGTGTCAGTGTTGGTCGGGTCGTCCACAAAGGCATGGCCTGTGGCCACCAGCCAGTCACGCAGGGCCCGTGACGGCAGCCCCAGCAGCGGACGGCCAAACACCATGCCGTGCCGCTCGAACCGTTCGGCCATGGCGGCCAGCCCCGGCAGGCCGGCACCGCGGCTCAGTGCCAGCATCAGCGTTTCGGCCTGGTCATCGGCGTGTTGCCCCAGCAGCACGCAAGCAGCGCCCGCCTCTTGTGCCATGTCGGCCAATGCGAGGTAGCGCTTGTGGCGCGCAGCGTCTTCCGGGCTCTGGCCCGGTTCGTGTGCCGCCTGTACGCGAATCGACGCAAAAGCAATGCCCCGCTGCTCGCAGAAACCACGGCCCTGCGATTCAAAATCGTCGGCGGCGGCTTGCAGCCCATGGTGCACGTGCAAGGCGATCACCCGGCCGGGCCAGCGTTCGTGGGCGGCGAGCAGCAGGGCCGTGGAGTCGGCGCCCGCGCTGTAGGCAATGGCCATGGGGCCCGTGGGATCGGACAGCCAGCGAACGCACCAGCGGGTCAGCGCCGGCCCGCAGGGATTGGGCACTGGCGCCGCCGGGGTCACGTCAGCGCTTTTCCGGCTTGCTGTCGGCCTTGGTGTCGGTGTAGCGGCCGTAGCTGTTGAGGCGGGCGTAGCGGCGGTCCACCAGTTCCTTGACCTTGAGGTCGGCCACCTGGCGCCAGGCATCGCCCAGGGCCCGCTTGAGGAAGGCGGCCATCTGGCCATGGTCGCGGTGGGCACCGCCCACCGGCTCGTTGACGATCTTGTCCACCAGGCCCAGCGCCTTCAGGCGGTGGGCGGTGATGCCCAGGGCATCGGCGGCGTCGCTGGCGCGGTCGCTGGTTTTCCAGAGAATGGAGGCACAGCCTTCCGGACTGATCACCGAATACACCGAGTACTGCAGCATCAGCACCTGATCGGCCACCGAAATGGCCAGCGCACCGCCCGATCCACCTTCTCCGATGATGGTGGAGATGATCGGCACTTCGAGTTGCGCCATCTCGAAGATGTTGCGGCCAATGGCTTCGGACTGGCCGCGCTCTTCGGCATCGATGCCCGGGTAGGCACCGGGCGTGTCCACGAAGGTGAACACGGGCAGCTTGAACTTTTCGGCCAGCTTCATCAGGCGCAGCGCCTTGCGGTACCCCTCGGGCTTGGTCATGCCGAAATTGCGCAGACCCCGCTCTTTGGTGTCGCGACCCTTCTGGTGCCCCAGCACCATGCAGGGCTGGCCATTGAAACGGGCCAGGCCACCCACGATGCTCAGGTCGTCCGAAAAATGGCGGTCGCCGTGCAGTTCCTGGAAGTGCGTGAAGATTTCGCGCACATAGTCCAGCGTGTAGGGGCGGTCCTGGTGGCGCGCGATCTTGGTGATCTGCCAGGGCGTGAGGTTGCTGTAGATGTCTTTGGTGAGTTGCAGGCTCTTGCCAGCAAGCTGCTCGATCTCGGCGGAAATATCCACCGCCGATTCGGTCTGCACATAGCGCAGTTCTTCGATCTTGCCTTCAAGCTCGGCGATCGGTTGCTCGAAGTCGAGGAAATTCTTTTTGGCCAAGGTGGACTCCTTTGGTCTTGTGTGTAAACGACGTCCGGGGACTCAATAACTGACCGGCAGCGGGTCCAGCGAGCGCCAAATATACCAAGTCGCCACACTGCAGAACGGCGCCCACGAGGCCGCCACCTCGCGGATCTCGCTGCGGCTGACCGGCTCGCCTGAAAAGTAGCAGCGGCTGATGCCGTTCTGCAGGCCGACATCGTCCAGCGGCAGCACGTTCGGACGCATCAGGTGGAAGATCAGGAACATCTCGGCCGTCCAGCGGCCGATGCCGCGGATGGCCACCAGCTCGCTGATGATGGCTTCGTCGTCCATCTCGGCCCAGGCATCCACGTGCACCTGGTTGTTGGCGAAGTGCAGGGCAAGGTCCACCAGGTATTCCACCTTGCGCGCCGAGAGTCCGGCGGCCCGCATGTCGTCCACCTTGAGCTTGAGGACCTGGGCAGGCAGCATCTTCTTCGGCAGCAACACGAAACGGTCCCAGACCGACTGTGCCGCCTTCACCGAAATCTGCTGCCCGACGATGCTGCGCGCCAGCGTGACAAAGGCGTCCCCGCGCGACTGCAGACTCACACCAGCGTGCTGCGGAATCAGCTTTTTCATCACCCGGTCGCGCTTCATCAGATGGCGGCAGGCCTCCACCCAGTAGTCGGGCGCTTCCGGGCCCACGTCGGGCAGGATGGAAGCCGCCATCAGATGCGCTCCCAGCTGGTACCGGCCGGGCCGTCCTTGAGCACGATGCCCTGCGCCAGCAGGTCGTGCCGGATGCGGTCGGCCTCCGGGAAGTTTTTCGCCAGCTTGGCCTGGGTTCGCGCTGCGATCTGCGCCTGGATCGCCGCCTCGTCCAAGCCGCCAACCGCCGCACCACCGCCTTGCAGATAGGTGGCAGGATCTGCCTGCAGCAGGCCCAGCGCACCGCCCAGCAGACGCAGCAGCATCGCCAGCGCAGGGTCCCGGGTTCGGTTGATGTCGCTGGCCAGATCGAACAGGACCGACACCGCCTCGGGCGTGCCGAAATCGTCGTCCATGGCCGCACGGAAGCGCTGCGCATACGGCTGTGTCCAGTCGATGTCCTCCACCGCGGCAGGGGCCGGGACCAGCGACAAGGCCGTGTACAGCCGCTTGAGCGCAGCACGGGCGTCGTCCAGATGCACATCGCTGTAGTTCAGCGGGCTGCGGTAGTGGGTGCGCACCATGAAAAAGCGCACCGTCTCCGGGTCGTACTTCTGCAGCACCTCGCGGATGGTGAAGAAATTGCCCAGGCTCTTGGACATCTTTTCGTTGTCCACGCGCACAAAGCCGTTGTGCATCCAGAAACGGGCCAAGGGTTGGCCACTGGCTCCTTCGGACTGGGCAATTTCGTTTTCGTGGTGCGGAAACTGCAGGTCGGCGCCCCCGCCGTGAATGTCGAAGGTCTCACCCAGGGTGGCGCAACTCATGGCCGAGCACTCGATGTGCCAGCCTGGCCGCCCGGGACCAAACGGGCTCGGCCACTGTGCCTCTGCCGGTTCGTCCGGCTTGGCCGATTTCCAGAGGACAAAATCCAGCGGATCGTTCTTGTCACTTGCCACCGCCACACGCTCACCGGCACGCAGGTCATCCAGCGACTTGCCCGACAGCTTGCCGTAACCCGCGAATTTGCGCACCGCGTAGTTGACGTCGCCGTTCTCGGCCTGGTAGGCCAGCCCCCTGTCCTGCAAGCGCTCGATCAGCGACAGCATCTGGGGCACGTAGGCTGTGGCACGCGGCTCGACAGTGGGTGGCTCGATGCCCAGCCGTGCGACGTCTTCGTGCATCGCTGCCGTCATCTCGTCGGTCAGGGCACGCAGGGTGATGCCGCGTTCCAGCGCGCGCTTGATGATCTTGTCGTCGATGTCGGTGATGTTGCGCACATAGGTGACGCGGTAGCCACTGACCCTGAGCCAGCGCTGCACGACGTCAAACGCCATCATCATGCGGGCATGCCCGATGTGGCACAGGTCGTAGATCGTCATGCCACACACGTACATGCGCACGTGGCCCGGTTCAATCGGCTCAAACGTTTCCGTCCGCCGCGACAGCGTGTTGTAGATTCTTAGGGTCATGGGAGGGTGTGCAACACGGGGTTCGGGTCGAGTTTCCGGCTCGCTGAAACGGGCCGCCGACAGACTTCACCTGGCGCCATTTGCGCATCGGGGGGACTGTGCGCGCAGCTTGCTCATCGCATGCTTTCTACCCGCACCCCTCAGATACAATGCGCCAGTATAGCCAGCCCGAGTTCGCGCCCGACCCGGTCCTCGGGCCCTTATCAACGCCGTATGGGCACGGACGAGCTTCGGAGTTTGTCCTGGCCCGCTCACCGAGGTCTTATGCCCCACCCACTGAAATCCTGGCCCACGCGCACCCACTCACCCAAGCCAGCCATGCTGGGCTCACAGATGCGTCTGATGGCGGTGGCTCTTGCCGTGCTGGCCAGCCTGAGCGGGGCGCCGGCCATGGCGCAGGCGGATGCATACGCCGAGGTGAACCGGCTGGTTCGGGCCGGCCAGTTCAATGAAGCCCTGGGCAAGGCGGACCAGTACCTGAGTGCCAAGCCTCGCGATCCCCAGATGCGCTTCCTCAAAGGGGTGATCCAGACCGAAAGCGGCAAACCGTCCGACGCCATTGCCACGTTCTCCAAGCTGACCGAGGACTACCCGGAACTGCCCGAGCCCTACAACAACCTCGCGGTGCTGTACGCCGGGCAAAGCCAGTTCGACAAGGCACGCGCGGCGCTCGAGATGGCGATCCGCACCAATCCGAGCTATGCCACCGCACACGAGAACCTGGGCGACGTGTACGCCAAGCTGGCCAGTCAGGCTTACAGCAAGGCCCTCCAACTGGACGCTGGAAATGCCGGCGTCGCACCCAAGCTCAGCCTGATCCGCAATCTTTTCTCGACCGATGCGAAGAACGCACAGAGCCCCACGGTGGCCGCAGCAGCCAGCCCGGCCAGCGCACCGGCGGCCACGGTGGTAAAGCCATTGCCCACGCCACCTGCCGCCGCCGCCCCCACGGCAGATACAGACATCCAGAACGATGTGCAGAGCGCCGTGAATGCGTGGGCCAAGGCGTGGTCCAGCAAAAACATGCCCGCCTACCTCGGTGCTTACGCTGCCGGGTTCACGCCACCGGGGGGCCAGTCCCGTGGTGCCTGGGAGGCCGACCGCAAAGCACGCATCCTGCCGCGCAACCGCATCGAGGTGAACATCAGCGACCTGGACGTGAAGGTCAACGGTGACCGCGCCACCGCACGCTTTCGCCAGGCCTACAGCTCTGACAACCTGAATGTGACCAGCCGCAAGTCACTCGATCTGGTCAAGAGCGGCAACCGCTGGCTGATCCTGCGCGAATCCACGGGTTCTTGATGGCCAGTCGGCGTTTCAGTCAGACGGGGCATGCCAGCCTTCCAGCGATCCCGATTAGCGGGGGGATCAGGGGCACACGGCGGGTGGCGCTGGGATTTGCTGCCCTACTGGCCATTGCCTGGGTCGTCATGGCTTTCACCAGCGAGCTGCTCCGTGGCAGCGGTGCCACTCAGGCAACGCCCGTGACGGATGCACGGGTGCCGCCGGGGCCTGCATCGGCCTCGCGCGAAGACGCCACGGCCAACCGTCCCTCCTTGCTCACCAGTGCGCTGGCCAAGGTGCAGGGCACTGCGCAAAGCCTCGTGGGCCTGGAGCGCTCAGGACTGACCCAGCGACACTTGTCGGCCGACGCGCTGCAAGAGGTTCTCCCCTTGCTGGGCAAGGCTGAAGCCCGGCTGATCGCCATTTACCAGCTCATCAGCGAGGGCCGGACGCGCGAGGCGCTGGCCAAAGCGGATGCACTGGTGCGCGATCACCCCAACTTTCACCTGGCCCATCTGGTGCATGGTGACCTGCTGAGCCTGCAGACACGACCGGTCCGCCAGCTCGGAGATGTGCCCGACACCAAGGCCGAGGCTGCGGCCAGCCAACTGGCGGTGCTGCGGGACGAATCGAGCCGGCGCCTGCGGGCTCTGACCGAGCGCCCGCCCGAGGGCAGCATTCCGACCCAGTTCCTGACCCTGTCGCCGCAAAGCCGGCACGCGATTGCCATCGACGCGTCACGCTCCCGGCTGTATCTGTTCGAAAACCTCGCATCGGAAGCCAGT
>JAABQK010000030.1 GCA_011391495.1 Hydrogenophaga sp. | reverse complement strand
CTGTCGTGACCTCAAGCTCTTGAACCGCCTAGTGCGGACCCGCATGCTAGGTGGTGTGGCAGGGGTGCCTCCTATGATGGGGGTCCCCTATGCCGATTGACTCCAGGAGGCGGGATCGCGCGCCGCGCGCACCCGGAAGAAGACCGGAGGGGCTACCGGGGTTTCGGCATCTGCGGCCCAGAGGCAGCGCCGATCAGCCGCTCAAGCGTTCAAACCGCCAGGTTCGGGGGCAGCAAGCGGTCGTATTCGGTTTTCACCACCTGGTAGCACTCGCAGGTGCGCTGCTCCAGGCCCGGCCGGTCCAGCACCTTGATGTGGCCGCGTGCATAGCTGATCAAGCAGGCCTTCTGCAGGTTGAGCGCCGCCTCGGTCACGCCTTCGCGGCGCACCCCCAGCATGTTGGCAATCAGTTCCTGCGTCATCACCAGCTCGGTACCGGGCAGGCGGTCCAGGCTCAACAGCAGCCAGCGGCAGAGTTGCTGGTCGAGCGAATGGTGGCGGTTGCACACCGCCGTCTGCGTCATCTGGGTGATCAGCGCTTGGGTGTAGCGCAGCAGCAGGTGCATCACCGGACTGGAGCGGCCAAACTCGTCCTTCATGGCGTCGGCGCGCAGGCGAAAGCCCTGGCCTGCGCTTTGCACCACCGCCCGGCTGGGTGTGGAGCCGCCGCCCATGAAGATCGAAATGCCCACGATGCCCTCATGGCCCACCACGGCGATTTCGGCCGAAGCGCCGTTTTCGAGCACGTAGAGCAGCGACACGATGGCGCTGGTGGGAAAGTAGACGTGGCTCATTTTCGAGCCCGATTCGTACAGCACCAGACCCAGCGGCAGGTCCACCAGCTCCAACTGGGGTTGCCAGCGCTGCCATTCCGCATCGGGCAGGGCATCCAGCAGCTGGTTTCCGCGCGTCGGTCGGTTGGTAGCGGTCATGGTCGGTCCTTCATCGGTCATGGCTTTCTGGGGTGGCAGGTGAGGGCCTTGGGTCACTCCGAGCATCTTTCCACACAGAGATCCTGTGATCTGTTCGGTATAGCACACAAGTCTGTGCCGGCCAGCGTGTGCACCGCAGCAGCGCTGCGCGGTTGGGTGTGGTTTCGCCACCCATGAAGCCTGCAATCCGGCATGCTGGCTTTCTCCCCGCTTCCGGAGCCCACTCCTGGACCCTCGCACGCCTTGGTTGTCGATCGAACACAGCACCGCCGCCCGGGCGCCCTGATCCGCGTGCCCACCGTGCTGAGCGCCTTGCACCGCGGCAACCTGAACCTGCGGTGGCTGCAAGAGCGCAAGTTCTCGCACACCAAGCACCACCCCGCCTGCTGCAACCCTGCTGTTTCGGCGTGGCCAGCGGGCTCTGGGACCGATTGCTGCGCTCTTGCGCTCACAAGGACCAGGCGCACGCGCACATCCTGGTTCGCTGCGTCAACGGCTGAACAAACAACACCTTCGGCTCAACCTGCGCCCGGCAGCGGAATGACGAAGCGGCTGTGCTGGGGCAGCCCGGTCCAGCGCAGGCGCTTCGCTACCTGCAGCAGCTGCGCAGGGGGCTCGGCGCCTGCGGCCAGCGCCACCAGGGCCTCGGCGCGCAACAGCAGGAAATGCATCGAACGGCCGTCGCGCCGCAGCGTGATCTCGGCGCGCGGCCA
Source organism: Hydrogenophaga sp. (assembly GCA_011391495.1). Lineage (GTDB taxonomy): Bacteria > Pseudomonadota > Gammaproteobacteria > Burkholderiales > Burkholderiaceae_C > Hydrogenophaga. The sequence continues at coordinate 25,806 of JAABQK010000030.1, read as the reverse complement.
GTGCGCCGGCAGGCAGGGTGTGAACCACAGTTCGTCGGCCTGCAGGTGCAGGCCCAGGATGGACTCCAGCACCGCACGGTGCATCCAGCCCGCCGCACCGGTGTACCAGCTCCAGCCGCCGCGCCCGGCATAGGGCGGCGCGCTGTACACGTCGGCCGCCATCACATAAGGTTCCACGCCGTAGGCCGCGCCCCACTGCGGGTGCGCCGCGCGGTGCGCCGGGCTCAGGTAGGTGAAGTAGCGGTAGGGCGTGTTATGGGCGTAGGTGTTGTCCGGTTCCCGCAGCGCTACCTGGGCCGAGGCCATCAGCGCCCAGACGCCGGCGTGCGCATACTGCCCGCCGTTTTCGCGCACCCCGGGCGGATAGGCCTGGATGTAGCCGGCGCTGGGGCTGGCATGCACCAGCGGCGGCGTCAGCAGCCGGATCAGGCCGTTCTCCGGATCGACCAGGTGGGCCTCCACCGCGTCCATCGCCAGGCGCTGGCGTTCGGGCGGGGCCTGACCCGAGAGCACCGACCAGGCCTGCGCGATCAGGTCGATGTGTGCTTCGGTCTGGGTGTGCGAGCCGAGGGTGCTGCCGTCGTCAAAGAAGGCGCGCCGGTACCAGTCGCCGTCCCAGGCGGCGCCCTCCAGGGCCGCGCGCCAGTCCTGCAGGGCCGATGCCCAGCGCGCGACGCGCAGATGCTCGCCGCGCTGGCGGGCCAGGGGCACCCAGTCGGTGACGATGGCGCACAGGAACCAGGCCAGCCACACCGACTCGCCGCGGCCCTCGTGGCCGACCCGGTTCATGCCGTCGTTCCAGTCGCCCGTGCCCATGAGCGGCAGGCCGTGCGCACCCAGCGCGAGGCTATGGTCGATGGTGCGGGCCGCGTGTTCGTACACGCTGGCCGTGACCGCGCTGATGCGTGGTGTGTCGTAGGCATCTTCGGCGCCATCAGGAATGGGCGGCCCGTCCAGAAAAGCCACGCCGTGGTCCAGCACGCCGGCGTCGCCGGTGGCCCGCAGGTAATGCGCGCAGGCAAAGGGCAGCCACAGCAGGTCGTCTGAAAAATGGGTGCGCACGCCCGCGCCACCGGGGGCGTGCCACCAGTGCTGCACATCACCCGCCTCGAACTGGCGCGAGGCGCACAGCACGATCTGGTCACGCAGGATCTCCGGCTGCGCCCACACCAGGGCCATGGCGTCCTGGAGCTGGTCCCGAAAGCCGGTGGCGCCTCCGGCCTGGTAGAAGCCGGCCTTGGCCCACAGGCGGCACGAGACGGTCTGGTAGAGCAACCAGCGGTTGACCATCACATCCAGCAATGGGTCGGGGGTGCTGACCTGGGTCGCACCCAGCAGCGCATCCCAGTGCTCCCGTGTGCGCTGCTCGCGCAGCGCCGCGGCGGTGCCGATGGACAGTCGCGCGAGTGCCTCGGCCGCCGCGGGGCTGGCTGCGTAACCCAGCAGGTACGCCTGTTCCTGGAGCCCGCCGGGTCGCAGGGTGATCAGGCGGCTGATCGCCGCGCAGGGGTCCAGGCCGTAGCCGCTGCGCTGCCCCAGGCGTTCCGGCAGCACCAGTTGGCCCTGGGGGTCGAAAAAGGCGCGCCGGTCGCAGGTCCAGTCCAGGCCGTCGCTGAGCCATTCGCCGTCACCGTCCCCGCCGGGGTGTGCGTGGGTGGTGTGGACGCCGGCGTGCACCTCGCTGAAAAAAGCGGTGCCGCCACCAAAGCCGTGGGTGGCATCGGTCTGGGTGCACAGCAAGCCCAGCAGCTGGCTATCGGTCGGGTCCGAGAAGCAGGGCTGGGTGTGCAGCGTGGCGCGGTCACTGCGCTTCTCGCCCATCATCCATTCCACCAGGCCGGTCAGGCGCAGGTGGACCTTGCGGGTGCCGTGGTTCACCAGCCGCACGTTCACCTGTTTCACCGCGGTGTGGGCATCCACGCACCAGCGCAGCTCCACCTCCAGTGGCCCGTGGCGGTGGCTGATGCGGGTGAAGCCCTGGCCGTGTTCCACCTGGTACACCGCCTGGCCGTCGCCCCAGGCCGAGGGCGCCAGGCTCCAGGCCTCGCCGGAGCGCCGGTCCTGCAGCAAAAACCACTCGGCGGGCGGATCGCCCACCGGGTCGTTGGACCAGGCGGTGAGCTGGTTTAGGCGGCTGTTCAGGGCCCAGGTGTTGCCCGCACCGCTTTCCGACACCTGAGCACCCAGGCCGGCGTTGGCGAGCACGTTGATCCACGGCTTGTCGGGACGCTGTGCGCGGCCCACGTCAAAACAGAAGGCACCGGTGTCGCTGGCAAAGCTGCCCGCTGCGGGTGTGGCAGGGGCTTGCGGCTGGTGCGCGGGTACCCGCGCCGCCGCTGCGGCAGTCCAGCGAGGCAGCACGGGCAGGTCGTGCTGCACGCACCACGCCTTGAGCTGCTGCACCAGCGACTGGCCGTCGGCCCTGATCCGCACCCGTGCCAGGGCTTCCAGCGTGCCGGCCTGGTCGGGAGACAAAGCGTCCTCGCGCAGCAGGTACAGGCCGGTCACAGCCGACCCCTGGCGACCCAGCTGGTCGGCCGCGTGCTGCTCCTGCAGCAACACCAGCTCGCGCTGCAGCGGCATCTGGTACGAGTGAGGTTCGCTGCTGAGCACCACCAGGTCGCAGGCCACGCCGCAGCGTGACCACTCGCGCAGCGCCTGCACGAGGATGCGCAGGACGCCCAGCCCCTCCGGCACACCGGTCGTGACCAGCAGCAGCGGACGGTCGCCCGAGATGCCGAGCGACCACAGCACGCGCCGGTCGCAGACCCGGGACTGCCCTGGGGAGGTAGGGCTCCCCGCTGGCAGGCCCAGCTTGGGCAGGGTCAGCACCACCGCGGTGGTGAGCGCCTGCAGCGCGGGCAGGTACTCCGCACGCGGCCGCTGCGAGAGCGACGGGATGCCAGCCACCGTGGCCGACATCACCGAGGACCGTTCCACGTAGCTCGGCTGGCGGTACTTGTCCAGCACCGCCATCAGGGTGGCGGCGTCGTCCGAGGCGGCGGTGGCAAACGTCACGCTGGCTTGCGCGCCCGGCGCCAGGCGCAGTGTCACACCCAAGGCCGCCACCGGGTCCAGGCCGGTGAGCAGCGGGCCCGCCTCGCTCGGCACGGGTACCAGCAGCGCCAGCGGCTGGCTGGCCGTGTGGTTGCGGCCCAGCCAGCCGAGTCGGTCGGTCTGGCAGCGCAGGCCCAGCAGATCGCCCTCGGCATCGGCGACAAAATGCACCGCCTGCAAGGTGGTTTCGGTCTGCAGGCGCGGGGTGCGCTCAAAGCGCAGCGCCTGCTGCGCGGGCAGCCAGTCGGCCTTCACAAACAGGTTGGAGAAGGCTGGGTGTGCCTCGTCAGCGGCGTGGCTGGCCAGCGTCACCTCGAAGCACGAGATCAGCTCGATGTCGATCACCTGGTCGCTCAGGTTGGTGAGCACGACCTTGCGGAATTCGATGTCGTCTTCCGGGCTGACCCAGACCGTGCTGCGCGTCTGCAGCTCGGGCCAGTGGGCCTCGAAACACACGCGGTCGATCTCGAACCGGCTCTGGTAGGTGGCGCCGGGATCGGGTGCCGGGTGGCTGGTGAGCGACACCGGTGCCCCGGTCTGCCCCTGGCGCAGGTAGACAAAGCTGCCACAGCTGTCGCGCAGTGCGTCGTCGCGCCAGCGCGTGATGCCGGTGGTGCCCCAGCGGCTCCAGCCGGCCCCGTTGGAGCGCAGCGTGACGCTGTAGCGCCCGTTGGACAGCAGGTGCGTGGGCTCCAGCGCCTGTGCGCCGGGCACCACCGTGCGCGTCGGGTCGTGGCTGGGCCGGTTCGATATCGGCAGCGGCCGCTGCGGGTGGTCCTGCAGCCGCGGCAGGTCGCGCGGCGCGCGTTCGTGCAGCAGCGACGCCACGGCCTCGATGCGGGCGTTCGCCGTGCCCCAGCCCTGCACCACGTTGTCCATCAACACATTGGCCAGCGCGACGATGCTCATGCCCTGGTGGTGGGCCATGTAGGTGCTCACCAGCGTGAAACGCTCCCCCTGGGTCTGACGGGTGCGCGTGTAGTCCAGCGCTTCCACAAAGCCGTAGCGGCCACGTGCCGACAGCGCGGTCAGGGCGCGCAGGTTCTGGCAGGCCAGGCCGGCATCGATCTGGGCCGCCAGCGCGGTGGCGTACGGCGCGATCACGCACTCCGCTGCGGGTGTGGTGCGCAGGGCCAGGCGTGGCACACCCTGGGGTGCGTACTGGTAGGCCAGGGTGTGGTCCCGTCCGGCATGCGCACTCTCGGAAATGCCCCAGGGTATCTTTCGCTCGCGCACGAAGGCCATCTGCTCCAGCAGGGCCGAACGACCCGTTTCCTGCAGCACGCTGCCCTGTGGCTGTGCGGTCACCAGGGCGGGCATCAGGTATTCGAACATCGAGCCCGACCAGGAACGCAGCACCGCCAGATGACCGCTGGAAAAGAACGGGCGGCCCAATGCGCTCCAGTGCCGTACAGGCACGTCGCCCTTGGCGATCGCCAGCAGGCTGGTGGTGCGGGACTCGGACGCCAGCAGGTCGTAGAACGAGGTGTCGAGCTGCTGCTCCTGCAGCCGGAACCCTATGTGCAGCAGGTGGCGCCTGGGGTGGTAGAGAAAACGGAAGTCGGGTTGCCAGGCCAGTTGCTCCAGTTCGGCGGCCAGCGCCAGCAGGCGCTCTGCCGCCTGCGCGCTCTGACCCGCATGAACCGCAAGTGCATCGAGGCTGGCCGATTGCAGGGTGGCCAGGTGGTCGCCCAGCAACCATTCCAGCTCGTCGCGTCCGGTGGGCGCACTGCCCATCTTGATCGGGTTGCGCGGCGGCCTTACCGCTTCAAGTTCTTCGCGGGCATGCCGCAGCAGGGTCTGGAAATCCAGGAACGTGGGTGTGCCGGGCACCATCGACGGGGTCATGGCCAGCAAGCGGGCGATGGCTGACGGGGGTCCGGCGCGGTGCAGCAGGCGCGGCAGCAGGGCCAGGTGCGGCTGCAGCCGCAAGCGCGAGCGCTCGATGGCCTGCCCGCTGGCCACCGCAGCATGGGGATCGCGTGCCAGCGCAGCGCAGGCCTCGGCCACCGCCAGCAGGTGGGCGCTCAGGTTGCCACTGTCCACCGTGGACACGTAGCGTGGCAGCAGCGGCTGCAGCGTCTGGGTGTCGTACCAGTTCAGGAAGTGGCCGCGGTGGCGTTCCATCTGCCGCAGCGTGCCCAGCGTGGCCTCCAGCCGCGCCAGCAGGTCCTGGGTGCCGATCCAGCCAAACTGGCGCGCGCACGCGGTGCTGAGCAGGTAGAGCCCGATGTTGGTCGGCGAGGTGCGGTGCGCGACCATGTCAAACGGCACGGTCTGCAGGTTGTCGGGCGGGAGGTGGTGGTTCGGTGCGTCCACGCAGCGCTCGAACAGCCGCCACGTGTCGCGCGCCACCCCGGCCAGCAGGTCGCGGTCGGCCGGGGCCAGCGCCTCGCCCGGTGGCGCCGGCCAGGGCGTGTTGGCCAGCCACACCAGCAGCGGTGTGACGGCCCAGAACGCGAGCAGTGCCAGCGCCAGGGCGCCAGGTTCGGGCACGGTCAGGCCCAGCACGATCAGCAGCACCAGCGCGGTGACGGGTGCGCTGCGGTGCCGGATGAGGGTCGCACGCCAGCCCGTCTGCAGGCCGGCCTGGGCGGCGTCGGCCGTGGTCCATTCGAGCAGGTTGCGCCGGCTGACGGCCAGGCGGTGCACCGCACGCGCGGCGGCATCGGCAAACAGCACGGCCTGCTGCGGCAGCAGCGCCAGCTGCCACAGGCCACCGCCCAGGGCACGCAGCAGATCCAGCGCGCCGGCCCGGGCAAAGCGGCGCCCGAGCACGCGGGTGCGCGCGGGAACAGCCGCCGCCAGCGTCCCCATGATCGGGCCGGCGGCGTATGCGGCCACGACCAGTGCGAGAGTGCTCAACAGCGACAGGCCCTGGCCGGTGAGTGCGAGCCCGACCAGCAGCAGCGAAGCCGGTGCCACCAGGGAGCGGCGAAGGTTGTCCACCATTTTCCAGCGGTTGATCGGCGTGAGCGGCCAGCGCTGGCGTTGCCACAGGAAAGGCAGCAGCTGCCAGTCGCCGCGGGCCCAGCGGTGCAGCCTCGATGCCGCCGCATCGACGTGGTCGGGTTCAGGCTCGATCAGCGTGACGTCGGACACCACACCGCAGCGGACCAGCGCGCCTTCGAGCAGGTCGTGGCTGAGCACCTGGTCGGTGGGCAGTCGCGCGCCCAGCACGGCGTGCAGCGTGGCCACATGGAGCAGGCCCTTGCCGGTGAAGCTGCCTTCACCAAACAGGTCCTGGTAGACATCGGACGTGGTGGCGCTGTAGGGGTCGATGCCTTGCTGTCCGGCCATCAGCCACTGCCAGGGCGTCTGCCGGGCCTGCGCCGGCAGTGGTGCCACCACGCGCGGTTGCAGGATGCCGTAGCCCTGCACCACGCGCTTGCCGCCCGGGTCCAGCCGGGGCTGGTTTTCCGGATGCTCGGCCACGCCCACCAGCGTGCGCAGGCGCCCGGGCGGCAGCTGGGTGTCGCTGTCGAGCGTGAGGATGTAGCGGGTGTGGGGCGCCATGCGCGAGAGCGCGCCCAGTGCGAGGAACGGCCCCGGCGTGCCGTCGGCCAGGGCGGCGACCAGCTGTTCCAGCTTGCCGCGCTTGCGTTCCCAGCCGATCCACTGGCGCTGCGTGTTGCTGTAGGTCCGTGCGCGGTGCAGCAGCAGGAAGCGTGGCGCATCGCCAGGGTCCGCGGGATGGCGCGCATTGAGTGCCTCCAGCAGGCCTTGCGCATGCGACAGCAGCGCGCTGTCGCCGGGCTGTTCTGCCGTGTCGGCGTCTGTCCAGTCGCTCAGCAGGGCGAATTGCGCACAGTTTTCCGGGTTGGCCAGGTAGTGCAGGTGCAGCCGGTGCACCCCTTGCGTGATGGCCCTGGGGTGGCTCAGCAACGCAGGAATGACCACCATCACGCGGGCCGTGGGCGGTATGCCGTCGGCCAGCAGAAAGCGCGACAGGTGCACCGGTTTGGCCGACTCGCTGATCAGGCGGTTGACCACCGACACCACCGTCTCGGACGCGGGCAGCCACATCAGCAGGACCACCAGCAGGGTGCTGGCGCCGGGGGCGTCCAGGGCGCTGCCGGTCGAATGGAGCAGCCAGGCCACCAGCAGCACGGTACCCAGCGCGATGGCACCGAGGTAGGCCGGCGTGCGGGCGAAGCGGATTGCCGAGCGCCAGATCCGGAAGGCGTCAGACGCACGGCGGCTCATGCTCAGCCCTTGTTCCAGCGCCTGGCGACCCTCCCCGGCCAGCCAGTGGTGGGCCAGGGCCGCCGTTCCGGTGGCGGCGGTCATGGAGGCGAGCAGCAGCCGGGCCACCGCCGCCTCGCTGTGGCCGCTTCGCGCGGCGAGTCGCTCAATGCCGTGGAGTGTGCTGCTGCGGGTGGCATCGTCTTCGGCGGCGAAAACCGGCGAGGCCAGCATCACGTGCATCACCCGGCTGGTGCGGGCAATGGTCTCGGGCCAGTCGGCGGCGCCAATCAGGCGCAGCGCCGTCACGGCGTTGCCCACGCTGAGGCTGTCGGCCGCCTGGTCGGCGTGCAACTGCGACTGCAGCGCTGCCCAGTCGGGCACCATCTGTTGCAGCCATGTCTGGATCTGCGCCACGGGGGCGGGTTCGTTGGTGGCACGGTGTGCGGCCAGCCCCTGCGTCAGGTGCGCCAGAAACACCAGCCCCACACCGCGGCGGTCCATCAGCCGGTGCATGGCCTGCACCGCATCCGGGTTGAGCGTCTGGATGCGGTGGGTGCACAGGGTGGCGAGCGCACGCGCGGCCTTGTGGCTGGCCAGCCGGTCGGCCAGGCGCCGCAGGTTTTCCACCAGCACCCCGCGCAGGGTGGTGGGCAGCGCCCACAGTTCACCCAGGGTCAGTTCGCGCTCTTCCTGGTAGGCGTTGAGAAAATGGGTCAGCAGTGTTTCATCGAACGCGCTGTCGGTGTGGGCGACGAAGGCCCAGGCCACGCCGTAGATGCGCGGCAGACCTGTCAGGGGAGCGTCCTGCAGGACCGGCAGCGAGGCGTAGTAGTTGGCCGGCAGCCCTTCGCGAATTTCCCTCAGCTGGTCGTCGATCAGGTGGAAGTTGTCGAGCAGCCACTCGGCGGCCGTGCCGACGTCCTGTCCGTCATGAACCTGTCCGGCGATGTAGTGAAAGGAGGCGCGCAGCGTCCGGATGTTGCTTTGCAGCCGCGGATAGAACGTGGTCTGGCCAAAGGCCGCCTTGCCGGCTCGCTGGGCAACGGCCAGGCTGCGCCCGTGTTCCTCAAAACGTGCCGGACCAAAGATTTCGGCACGGATGGGCTCCAGCGCCGAGCCATTCCGGGCATCCAGCACGCGCTCGATCTGCTGCGGGACCCAGGCCCACTGGCCGCGCAACAGCGTTCCTGCCATGCCTTAGAGCGCCAGCCAGGAGGCGCCGACCATCAGGGTGATCAACAACACCGATGTGACGACCCGTCCCGCCAGCAGGCTCCTGAGTTCTTTGGCCCTGTCTTCCAGTCCCTGCAGGTGCCCCTGGTGGGCACTGCAATGGACCATGTGGTCGGCCAGCTCGGAACGCTGCAGGGGCGAGCAGTCGGCCGGATGACCAAAGGACGAGGTGCCCCAGCTGGGGGTCGTTGATGACAGTTTCGACATGGTCGGTTCCTTTGACGGTGTGCAGCTTGCTGTCGTCGACAGCGCAATCCACCTTGTACCGGGCGGGGCCGCCAGGGTCTGTGCGGTGCCGAACCCTTGGGCGGTGAAGTGCGTTCCGGGTGTCACGGCATGCGTGCGCTGCCGTACAGACCGTGGCTGGCGCGCGGGGTATGTTTCAGGCCTGCCTGCCGAGGGACCGGTGAGGGCCTTGCGCCCCCGGTCTGTTGGCGAAAAGGCGCCCGTTTCACTGTCACACCAAGGATGCTCATGACCACTTCAACACCCCGCTTCACCCTCAGGCAAGTTCCCGCCTGGCTGGCGGCATCGGCCGTGCTGGGCCTGGCCGGCTGTGCCGTGCCTTACCCGGTGGCACAACAACCCACGGTGGTGCAGACACCCGCACCCGTGTACCAATACCCCAGCCAGACCTACAGCACCACCCAGAGCGCGCCGATCGACTACCGCCGTCGCAACAACGAGCCGCTCTACCAGGCGGATGTCCTGTCGGTGCGGGCTGTCGTGGGTACGCCCGAGCAGCGCTGCTGGATCGAGCGTGAACCGGTGGTGCAGGAACGGCCAGCAGCCAACGTGCCCGGTGCGGTCGTGGGTGCGGTGATCGGCGGCATCCTGGGGCACCAGATCGGCAGCGGCACCGGGCAGGACATCGCCACGGTCGGCGGCGCGGTGGCCGGTGCGGTGGTGGGCTCCAACGTGGGCCGCGACAGCTATGGCAACACCGTCAGCACGCAGGACGTGCAGCGCTGCACCAGCGTACCCAACACCGGCCAGCCCGACTACTGGGACGTGACCTACAGCTTCCGCGGCATCAGCCACCGTGTGCAGATGAGCACGCAACCCGGGCGCACCATCCTGGTCAACGCCGCGGGCGAGCCGCGCATCTGATCGCGCTGTTTCCGCCGCTTCCGCTGCTTCTCTCGTGCGCGTTGCGTGCAAGGCCTGGTCTTGTGCGCAACGCGTTCCTTTTTCCAGACGAAAAAATCCGGAGTGCTTCCATGCTCAAAAACAAAGTGGTTCTGATCACCGGTGCCGCCTCCGGCATCGGTCGCGCCGTGGCGCTGATGTGCGCGCGCGAAGGCGCTGCCCTGCTGGTCTCTGACCGGGACGAAGCGGGCGCGGAAGAAACCGCGGCACTGGTGCGTGCCGTGGGCAAGGAAGCGCTGGTGGTGGGCGCCGACGTCGGCAACCCTGCCGACTGCCAGAACCTGGTGGACCGCTGCTGCGCCCACTTTGGTCGACTGGACGTGGCCGTCAACAACGCCGGCATCGGCGGACCGAGCGCACGAACCGCCGACTACCCGCTCGATGGCTGGGCACAGGTGATCCAGGTCAACCTCTCGGGCGTTTTCTACGGCATGAAGTACCAGATAGAGGCCATGCTTCGCACCGGTGGCGGCGCCATCGTGAATGTCGCCTCCATCCTGGGTGCCGTGGGCTTCGCATCGGCTCCGGCCTATGCGGCAGCCAAGCACGGTGTGGTGGGCCTGACGCAGACCGCCGCGCTGGAATACAGCGCCGAGGGTGTCCGCATCAATGCGGTCGGTCCGGGCTTCATCCGAACCCCCATGATCCAGTCGCTGGACGAAGATCCGGCGGTCCATGGCATGCTGGTTGCCGCGCACCCCATCGGTCGGCTGGGCGAGTCCGAGGAAGTGGCCGAACTCGTGGTCTGGCTCGCTTCGGACCGGGCCTCGTTCGTGACCGGTGCCTACTACCCCGTCGACGGCGGCTATCTCGCCCGCTGAACGTTCAACCGGTCAAGGGGACAGGATGGCCACGCCGAAACCCCGGTACCCCGTCAGGTTGCATTTGGAGTCGAACACCGGCGTGCCGCTCACCCGGTAGTGCTGGGTGACGCCGTTGGCCAGGGTGCGGCTCAGCGGCACGTCCAGGAACGGTCTGCGCGAAGCAATGCGGGCTTGTACCTCGCGCCGGCCGATTTCATTCCAGCTGGCGTCGGGGTCCTCGCCGGGCACGCCCGACAGGGCATCGACACGCAGGCCCAGCATCTCCAGCACCGGGCCCGAGACCTGGGTGAAGCGGCCTTCGCCGTCCTGTTCCCAGTGCCAGTCCGTGGCCAGCTCGGTCAGGGCGCGGTAGCGCGCCTCGCTCTCGCGCAGCTCGGTGGTGCGTTGCTGTACCTGCCGTTCCAGCGCCTGGTTGTGGAGGGCCAGTTGCCGGTAGAGCAGCCGGACCTCGATCAGGTTGTGTATGCGTGTCTTGACCTCGACCATGTCGAACGGCTTGCTGACGAAATCCTTGGCACCCGCCTGCAGGGCACGCAGCTTGTGACCGGGCTGGGCGGTGATCACCAGCACGGGCAGGTAGTCGTCCGGCGCGCTGGCCTTGAGTCCTTCCATGACCTGAAAGCCGTCCATCACCGGCATCTGGAGGTCGAGCAGGATCAGGTCGAATGCATGCTGGCGGTGCAGCGCACACACCGTGGTCGGGTCCTGCGTGCTGGACACCTGGGTGTAGCCGGCCGCCTGCAGCATCGCCTCGAGCAGGCTGACGTTGGCCGCCTGGTCGTCCACGATCAGGATGCGGGCGTTGAGCAGGTCCTGGGCAGGGATCGTCATGCGGGTTCCTCGTGGGCAGCGGGGCAGGGATCGGTGCGGGCAGACGCCATGGCCCGGTCCAGCGCTTCCATCAGCTGGACGACCTTGATCGGTTTGGTGATGTAGTCGAAAAAGCCCGCTTCCATGCCGCGCTGGATGTCGCGCGGCACCGCATTCGCGCTCAGCGCGATGATGGGAATGTGCGCGGTGCTCGGGTCGCTGCGCAGGATCTTCATGGCCTCAATGCCGCTGATGCCGGGCAGGTTGATGTCCATCAGGATCACCTCGGGCTGGTAGACCCGCGCGAACTCGATGCCCAGGCTGGCGTCTGCGGCACCCAGCAGCCGCAGGTCGGGGCGTCGTGCCACGATCTGCTCCACCAGCTCCAGATTGGCCGGGTTGTCTTCCACGTACAGCAGGGTGTGCTGCAGTGTCCCCGCCGGTGTCTCGGCTCGTGGCGGATCAAGGGACTGCGGGCCGCTGGCGAGCGGCTGCGGGGCGGCGGTCAGGGCCATCTCGACCCAGAACACGCTGCCCACGCCGGGCGTGCTGTCCACGCCGATCTCGCCCCCCATCAGGTGCACCAGGCGCTGCGTCACCACCAGGCCAATGCCGGTGCCTTCCTCACCGCCGGACTCCTGCCCCAGGCGGTTGAAGGGCTGAAACAGCTGGGCCAGCTGGGCCGGTGCCAGCCCGGCGCCGGTGTCGCGCACGCTGATGCGGATGGTGTCGGGCGTGCTCAGCGTGCAGGCCACGGTCACATGGCCGCCGGGCTGGTTGTATTTGATGGCGTTGAACAGCAGGTTGATCAGCACCTGCTTGAGCCGCGTGCGGTCGGCCTTGACAAAGCGGGGAGCTTCCAGCCGGGCGAACACCATGCCGATGCCGCGCTGCTGCGCCTGCGATTCCACCATCGCGCGGCATTCCTGCAGCACCTCGGTGAGCGCGACCGGCTCGCCGGAGAGGCTCAGCGTGCCCGACTCGATCAGCGCCAGGTCCAGGATCTCGTTGATCAGGTCCAGCAGGTACCAGCCTGCCTTGAGGATCTGGTCGATGCCGCGTTTCTGCGTCGGCGTGGGCACCGGCGTGCCCGACTCCACCAGCTGCGCAAAGCCGAGGATCGCATTGAGCGGCGTGCGCAGCTCGTGGCTCATGCTGGAGATGAAGTCGGTCTTGGCGCGGTTGGCCTTTTCAGCGGCGGCCACCGCCTCGTTGAGCTGCAGTTCGACGCGCTTGCGCACCGAGTTGTCGGTGCCGATCAGCAGGTAGCCGATCAGGTCGCCGTGGTCGTCGCGCAGCGCGGTGATCGACACGATGGCCGGAAAGCGGCTGCCGTCCTTGCAGATGTAGGTGAGCTCGTAGATGTCTTCCATGCCGCGCGAGGCCTTGAACGCCAGGGCCTCGAAGCCCGGCGCGATCGGGGTGTCCAGCTGCTCGCTCAGCCACCGCGCGCGCGCCCGCACCTCCTCGGGGTCGTGCATGTCGCTCGGGCGCACGCGGTTGACCACCTCGTCGGCCCGGTAGCCCAGCATGCGCTCGGCCCCCACGTTGAAGAGCTGGATGATGCCCTTCTCGTCGGTGGCGATGATCGAGAAGTTGGCGCTGGTCAGGATCGCGTTCTGCAGCGCGCCCGCCTTCAGCAAGGCGCTGCGCCTTCCGTCTTCGCTGGTGATGCCCGTTTGGTTCGGGATCACAAGGGTTTGCGGCCGCTGATCACGCGCAACAGCACCACGACGACGGCGATGACCAGCAGGACGTGGATGAAGCCGCCCAGGGTGGTCGAGGTGACCAGGCCGAGCAGCCACAGGATGAGAAGGACAACGGCGATGGTGTAGAGCATGGTGTTTCCAGTTTCAGGGTGGTGGTGGAGTGTGTCGTGCGCGGCTCCACAGCAGGGCAACGCCTGCCAGCAGCGCAACGCCCAGGCTGAGCTTGGGGTGCCGGCGCACCACGGTGAGGGCGGTGCTCAGGGCCAGGGCTTCTGCCGGTTGCCCGGCTCCGGGCGTTGGCCTCTGGAGCCAGCCTTTCGCCAGTGCACCCAGCGCGAGGGACGCGACCGGGTGGCTCACGAGGCCCTCGATCAGGGGCAGGCCGGCCATGACGGCGCCCCAGCCGCTGGTGGCTCGGGCTGCGCGGGCGCTGCGGTCCTGCGCCAGCCAGACTGCCAGGTGCTCGCGGCTTTGCGTCAGGCGGCCGACGGCGTCGCGAGCGGCCAGCGGCGGCACGGTGGCGAGTGCATCGCTGGACGCCGCGGGGCCCGGTGTGGTGCTCGTGTTCATGGTGTGGCGGTGCTGCGCAGCAGGGCCGCGTCTTCGGCCAGTTGCCGGCGCAGCGTGCCGAAGGGATCGCTGGTCTGGCGGGCCTGCCCGCGTCGCAGCAGCCAGGCTCCGAGCAGCGCGGGCAGCGCAGGCGTTGCACCGAGCAGCCAGGGCAATCGGATGCCGGCTTCGCCCAGCGCAGCCCACAGCAGCAGGGCCACACCCGCCAGCGTGGCAGCGACCATCAGGCAGGCGGCGCCCGCGAGCTGGAACGCCACACGCTGCTGCAGGCGGGCGCTGGTGACCGCCACTTCTTCGGAGAGCAGGTTCGCATAGGCTGCTGCGTGCTCGGCCAGCAGCAGCGGCTGCGAGGCCGCTAGGCGAAACAGGGGGTGGATCATGCGAACCGGTGCCGGGGTCAGCGTGCCGGGCCGCTGGGCCGGGTGAGCAGGGCCACCAGGCCCATGAGCGCAGCGCCCACGGCAGCGGCCATCAGCACGGACTTGATCGGCTCGTGCTGGATGTAGGTGGCGGTGGCGTCCTTTGCATGCAGCGATTTCTCGCGCAGCTGGTGGCTGCCTTCGCGCACCGCCTCCATGCCCCGGTGCGCCAGCGACTCGGTGTCGTGCGCGAGTTGCCGGAGCGCGCTGCCGGTGTGCGAGCGCACTTCGTCCAGACCATCCGACAGGCGGTTCAGGCCCTGCTGGGCCACCCGCTGCGAAGAACGGATGGCGTCGTCGGCCGTTTGGGCGGCGGCATGGGCCAGTGCGGAGGCATCATCGCCCAGGGTTTTGACGGAATCGTTCATGGATGTCTTTCGAAGCTGAGGGTTGAACAGGCAAGGCCAGCGCGCGCTGGCTTCGCGCTTACTTCTTGGTGTCGATCTGGTTGCCGATCAGCCCGCCGATGGCTGCGCCACCCAGGGTGCCGATGGTGCTGCCACCGGTGAGTACCGCACCGCCCACGGCGCCTGCGGTGGCGCCCACGGCGGTGTTCTGGTCCTGGCGGGACATGTTGCTGCAGGCACCCAGGCTGGCAGCCAGCGTGAGGCCGGCGGCCAAGGCGAGCCAGCGGGAAGTCGGGAATTTTTGGGTGTTCATGGTGCGTTCTCTGGAAAAGTCGGGAGGTGGGGTGACGGCGTGCGGCGTCTTATTTCAGGCGCATGTCGTTCTTGACCGACATGACACCGCTGATGGCTTGCGTGACCGAGACCGCCTTCTGGATGTCCGCCTGCGTGCCCACAAAGCCGCTCAGCTGAACAGCACCCTTGAAGGTTTCGACGTTGATCTCGGCCGATTTCAGGGTCGGTTCGTTGAAGATCGCGGCCTTCACCTTGGCGGTGATGGCGGTGTCGTCCACGTACTGGCCGGCGCTTTCCTGTTTGGCCGACGAGGCACAGCCCACGACGGAGGTCAGGGCCGCAGCAGCCAGCAGAAGGATGGAGAAACGTTGGGTGGTGGTTTTCATGGGGGCTTTCTGTGAAGGGTGGAACGGGTGGTGCAGCCATCGGGCTTCACCGCATGGCAAACCGGTTCGATACCGAGCACCAATGGCGTCACAGTAGGGCCTGCTTGGCGGCCCGTCTGTGCGCTGGCGCACCCAGGCCCACCCGGGTGCGCCGCGCCGGTGAGGAAAGGTCGGCGCGCGGGCCGGGGGGGAGTGAGAGGGCAGAGGCCGCTCAGGGCCTGATGAGCTGGCGGCGCCCGGCACCGGGGGGTGCCGGCTCGCTCAATAGTGAGGCGGCAGTTCGTCGCGCAGGTTGCCTGGCGGGGTCATGCTGCTGTCGCCGCCCTGCTGGCGCAGGCGGCTGACTTCGCGCAACAGCAGGTCGATCTGTTGCTGCTGGCGTGCCACGAGCGTGTTCAGGGTGTCGAGCAGGTCATCGGCGTAGCTGGCCTTGATCTCGAGCTCGGTCAGGCGCTGCTCGATGGCAGCGGATGGAGCGGATGATGGAGGTCTGGGGGCGGCTTGTGTCATCCGGCTATTGGACACGACGCGGTGCGGTGTTCACCAGCTCACCTCGCGGTCGGGCGTGGCGCTGATGCGATGCACCGTCAGGTCGGCGCCGTCGTATTCCTCTTCCTGGCTGAGGCGCAGGCCCAGCGTGAGTTTCAGGATGCCGTAGACCACGGCGCCGCCCAGCAGCGCCCAGGCCACACCCAGGGTGGTGCCGATCAGCTGCGCGGTGAAGCTCACGCCGCCCAGGCCGCCGAGCGCGGTGCTGCCGAAGATGCCGGCGGCCAGACCACCCCAGGTGCCGCACAGGCCGTGCAAGGGCCACACGCCCAGCACGTCGTCGATCTTCCAGCGGTTCTGCGTCAGCGTGAACATGACGACGAAGAGGCCGCCCGCCACGCCGCCCACCACCAGCGCGCCGAGCGGGTGCATCAGGTCGGACCCGGCGCACACCGCCACCAGACCGGCCAGCGGCCCGTTGTGCACGAAGCCCGGGTCGTTCTTGCCGGCCACCAGGGCCGCCAGCGTGCCGCCGACCATGGCCATCAGCGAGTTCACGGCGACCAGGCCCGAGATCTTGTCGATGGTCTGCGCGCTCATCACGTTGAAACCGAACCAGCCCACGCAGAGGATCCACGCGCCCAGCGCGAGGAACGGGATGCTCGAGGGCGGGTGGGCCGACATGCCGCCGTCCTTGCGGTAGCGGTTGGCGCGCGCACCCAGCAGCAGCACGGCGGGCAGCGCGATCCAGCCGCCCACGGCGTGCACCACCACCGAGCCGGCAAAGTCGTGGAAGGCTGCGCCGGTGCGCGCTTCGATCCAGGCCTGGACGCCGAAATGGCCGTTCCAGGCCACGCCTTCAAACGTCGGGTAGATCAGGCCGACGATCACCGCGGTGGCGATCAGCTGCGGCCAGAAGCGGGCGCGCTCGGCGATGCCGCCCGAGATGATGGCGGGAATGGCGGCGGCGAAAGTGAGCAGGAAGAAGAATTTCACCAGGTCGTAGCCGTTTTTCTGCGCCAGGGTTTCGGCGCCGACGAAGAACGAGGTTCCGTACGCCACGCCGTAGCCGACGATGAAGTAGACGACGGTGGACACCGAGAAGTCCACCAGGATCTTGACCAGCGCATTGACCTGGTTCTTCTTGCGCACGGTGCCCAGCTCCAGAAACGCGAAACCGGCGTGCATGGCGAGCACCATGATGCCGCCCAACAGAATGAACAGGGCATCTGTGCCCTGTTTGAGTGCATCCATGTGAACCTCTGGCTAGAAATGATGGGATTTGGATTGGATTTGGTGCGTCGGCGCGGAATCTCCGCGTCCAGCACCAAAGTCAAGCAATAAATGCGCCAATATGAAGCTTGAGGCTCATGGCGGCCTCTCATTGGTGCGCCGGTGCACCATGGTGGGTGGGCCGGTCAGGCGTTCAGCCGGCGGGCTTCAGGCGCATGAAGCCACCGTATTTGTCGGCCAGGTGGCTCTCCGCATGCTCCAGCATGAAATACCGGAACGCTTCGGCCGCGGGCGAGAGCAGCTTGGACAGGTTGTGCACCACGTTCCAGGCGCGCACGATCGGCGTGCCTTCGACATCCAGCACCGCAATGAGCTGGTTTTCCAGCTCCAGGCCGATGGTGTGCAGGGACAGGAAGCTGATGCCCATGCCCGCCATCACCGCCTGCTTGATGGTTTCGTTGCTGGCCATTTCCATGACCACGCGCGGCTCCATGCGCGACTTCTCCAGGAACTTCTCCATCGCCGCGCGCGTGCCCGAGCCGCGCTCGCGCAAGATGAAGCCATAGGGCTTGAGGGATTCGACCGTGGGGTGTCCCACCTTGAGCAGGGGGTGGTCGGTGGGTGCCACGAACACATGGGGGTGGGCCGCGAAGGGTTCGGCACGGGTCGCCAGCTCGGTGGGCGGGCGCCCCATGATGGCGATGTCCACCTCGTTGCCCTGCAGCATCCGCACCAGCTGTTCCCGGTTGCCCACCGCGAGCTTGATTTCAATGCCTTCGTGTTCCCGCTGGAACTCGGCCAGCAGCCGTGGCAGGAAGTATTTGGCGGTGCTGACCATGCCGATGGTGAGCGTGCCCACCTCCAGGCGCTGCAGCCGGGCGGCGGCGTCTTCGGCGTCTTTCAGCGTGGACAGCAGCTTGCGCGCATACACCAGCATGTACTCACCGGCGGTCGTCAGCGAAACCTGGCGACCATTGCGGTCGAACAGCGGCAGGCCCACGTGGCCTTCCAGCTCCTTGACCTGCATGGTCACGGCGGGTGGCGAGAGGTGCAGCACCTCGGCGGCTCGGGCAAAACTCAGGTGCCTGGCGACCTCGGTGAAAACCCTGAGCTGGCGGAAAGTGGCGTTCTTCATTAAGGTATTTCTTAACTTGAGTGCAATGAATCGTGAATTTACCTTATTTAAGTGAATGCCTATAGTCCGTCCATCACCCCGTAATGACCGGGGTTTTTCTGACAGGTGATGCCCATGTTGAACGCCCTGATCTTTGATGTCGACGGCACCCTGGCCGACACGGAAAGCGTGCACCTGGAGGCGTTCAACCATGCCTTCCAGCAGGAGGGTCTGGACTGGCACTGGAACCTGGCGGACTACACCCGCCTGCTGGAGATCTCGGGTGGCAAGGAACGCATGCTGCACCACTGGCGCAGCGTGAATCCCGGGATCCTGGAGGTGGACGCCGACGCCGTGCGCGACACCATCAGCCGCCTGCACGAGATCAAGACGGCCTACTACGAAAACGCGGTGAACAACGGAGCCGTGGCGCTGCGCCCCGGTGTGCTGGCCCTCATGAGCGAGGCACGCGCGCAGGGCTTGCAGCTGGCCATCGCCACCACCACCTCGCCGGTCAACATCGCGGCCCTGCTGCGTGCGGCGATCGGCGCGGACTGGCGCAGCCACTTCCTGGCGATCGGCGACGCCTCGTCCGCGCCCATCAAGAAGCCCCACCCGCAGGTCTACCTGCAGGTGCTCGCCGACATGCGCATGACGCCCGAGCAGTGCATCGCGTTCGAGGATTCGGCCAACGGGCTGCGCGCGGCCCTGGCCGCCGGGCTCGACACGATCATCACGCCCAACAGCTTCACCGCCCACCACGACTTCAAAGGTGCCCTGCGGGTGGTGCCCGATCTGACGCAGGTCAATGTGGCGCGGCTCAAGGAATGGCACAACCACTGACCGGCTGCGTTCCCACCTTTCCGACCCTTCCTTCCAGGTTCCGCCCATGACCACCATCCGCCTTGCTCCCTCCATCCTGTCTGCCGACTTTGCCCGCCTGGGCGAAGAAGTGCGCGCCATCGAGGCCGCCGGGGCCGATCTGGTGCACTTCGACGTGATGGACAACCACTATGTGCCCAACCTCACCATCGGCCCCCTGGTGTGCGAGGCGATCCGCCCGCACGTGAAGATCGGGATCGACGTGCACCTGATGGTCGAGCCGGTGGACGCGCTGATCCCGCTGTTCGCCAAGGCCGGCGCCAACATCATCACCTTCCACCCCGAGGCCAGCCGCCATGTGGACCGCACCCTGCAGCTGATCCGCGACCATGGCTGCAAGGCCGGTCTGGTGTTCAACCCGGCCACCCCCCTGTCGCTCATGGACCACGTCATGGACAAGCTCGACGTCGTGCTGCTCATGAGTGTGAACCCGGGGTTTGGCGGGCAGAAGTTCATCCCTGGCACCTTGACCAAACTGGCCGACGCGCGCCAGCGCATCGACAAGCACATGGCCAACGGCGGCCAGACCATCTGGCTCGAGGTGGACGGCGGGGTCAAGGTGGACAACATCGCCGAGATCGTGCGCGCCGGGGCCGACACCCTGGTGGCCGGCAGCGCCGTGTTCGGTGCGCCCGACAACGATGGCGGCTACAAGACCGTCATGAAGCAGCTGCGCAGCAACGCGCGCAGTGCCTGATCTCCCTCATCCAGAAACCACCGAGAGACCGCCATGCCCTTGTCCAAACGATCCACCCTGACCCAGTTCCTGATCGAGGAACGCCGCCGTTTTCCAGGCGCCAGTGGCGACTTCAACGCCCTGATCCTGGACGTGGCCCTGGCCTGCAAGGCGATTGCCCGCGCCGTGGCCTTCGGTGAGCTCGGCGGCATGCTGGGCAACCACGGCGAGTCGGGCGCCAGCATCAACGTGCAGGGCGAGACGCAGAAGAAGCTGGACGTGATCAGCAACGACATGTTCATCAGTGCCAACAACTGGGGCGGCCACCTCGCCGGCATGGGTTCCGAGGAAATGGACGATCCGTACCAGATCCCCGGCCAGTACCCGCGCGGCAAGTACCTGCTGGTGTTCGACCCGCTCGACGGCTCCAGCAACATCGACGTCAACGTGTCGGTGGGCAGCATCTTTTCGATCCTGCGCGCGCCGCAGGACGTGATCGACAGCGGCCGCGACATCAAGGCCGAGGACTTCTTCCAGCCCGGCGCCCAGCAGCTGGCCGCGGGTTACGCACTCTACGGCCCCACCACCATGCTGGTGCTGACCGTGGGCAACGGTGTCAATGCATTCACGCTCGACCCCAACCTCGGTGAATTCAAGCTCACGCACCCCAACATCCAGATCCCGGCCGACACGCAGGAATTCGCCATCAACGCGTCCAACAGCCGCTTCTGGGAAGCCCCGGTCAAGCGCTACGTGGACGAGTGCCTGGCGGGCAAGACCGGCGCACGCGGCAAGGACTTCAACATGCGCTGGATCGCCTCCATGGTGGCCGAGGCGCACCGCATCCTCATGCGCGGCGGTGTCTTCCTCTACCCGCGCGACACCAAGGACCCGAGCAAGCCGGGTCGTCTGCGCCTGCTGTACGAAGCGAATCCCGTCGGCATGATCATGGAGCAGGCCGGTGGCCGCGCCAGCACCGGCCGCGAACCGATGATGGGTGTGATGCCCACTTCGCTGCACCAGCGCATCGGCCTCGTTTTCGGATCCAGGAACGAAGTGGAGCGCATCGAGCGCTACCACCGTGAGCCGGTCGCCCAGAAAGACGACGCCAACCCGCTGTTTGCCGAACGCTCACTCTTCCGCGACTGACGCGCCGCCTCGGCCCGTCCGCAGTCCGCTCCGTTTTTTCATCTCAGGAGACACGCCATGTCTGAACGCCATCCCATCATCGCCATCACCGGCTCCAGCGGCGCCGGTACCTCCACCGTCACGCGCACCTTCCAGAACATCTTCCGCCGCGAGAACGTGACGGCCGGGATCATCGAAGGCGACAGCTTTCACCGCTACGACCGCAAGGAAATGAAGCTCAAGGCGGCCGAGGCCGAGAAGGCGGGCAACAACAATTTCAGCCATTTCGGTGCCGACGCAAACCTGTTCGGCGAGATCGAAAACCTGTTCAAGACCTACAGCGCCACGGGTCAGGGCAAGAGCCGCAAGTACCTGCACAACGCGGAAGAAGCAGCACCCTACAAGCAGGAACCGGGCACCTTCACGCCCTGGGAAGACCTGCCGGCCAACACCGACATGCTGTTCTACGAAGGCCTGCACGGCGCCGTGGTCACGCCCGAGCACAACGTGGCCCAGTACCCCGACCTGCTGGTCGGCGTGGTGCCCGTCATCAACCTGGAGTGGATCCAGAAGCTCTACCGCGACAAGAACATGCGCGGCTACAGCGCCGAGGCCGTGACGGATACCATCCTGCGCCGCATGCCCGACTACGTGAACTACATCACACCGCAGTTCCAGCACACGCACGTGAACTTCCAGCGCGTGCCGATCGTGGACACCTCCAACCCGTTTGTGGCGCGTGACGTGCCCACCGCCGACGAGAGCATGGTGGTGATCCGTTTTGCCCAACCGAAGGGCATCGACTTCCAGTACCTGCTGAACATGATCAACGGCTCCATGATGAGCCGCGCCAACACCATCGTCGTGCCCGGTGGCAAGATGGAACTCGCGATGCAGCTGATCTTCACGCCGTTCATCTGGCGTATGGTGGAGCGCAAGAAGCGCGCGATGAATTGACCCCCCCCGCGCCGCGCCTGAGGGCGCGTCACCCCCCAGGGGGCAACGCGAGTGGCCCGGCGAAGCCGGTTCCACCGCGTTCCCGGTTGTGGGCACTTCGCCCCGCCGGCACTTGATTGACGAGACAACGCACTCCAAGGACAGATCATGACGACTCCCTCTCCAGAACTCGCTCGCCAGATGGCGAACGCCATCCGCATGCTGGCCGTGGACGCGGTGGAAAAGGCCAAGTCCGGCCACCCCGGCGCGCCCATGGGCATGGCCGACATTGCCGAGGTGCTGTGGAACCGCCACCTCAAGCACAACCCGAGCAACCCGCACTGGCCCGACCGCGACCGCTTCGTGCTGTCCAACGGCCACGGCTCGATGCTGATCTACGCGCTGCTGCACCTCACCGGCTACGACTTGCCGATGAGCGAGTTGAAGAACTTCCGTCAACTGCACAGCAAGACCGCCGGCCACCCCGAAGTGGGTATCACCCCCGGCGTGGAAACCACCACCGGCCCGCTGGGCCAGGGCGTCACCAACGCGGTCGGCATGGCGCTGGCCGAGAAGCTGCTCGCGCAGGAATTCAACCGGGAAGACGAGACCGTCAGCCACCACATCGTGGACCACTTCACCTACGCGTTCCTCGGTGACGGTTGCATGATGGAAGGCATCAGCCACGAAGCCTGTGCACTGGCCGGTACGCTGCGCCTCTCGAAGCTCGTGGCGTTCTACGACGACAACGGCATCTCCATCGACGGCCACGTCGAAGGCTGGTTCACCGACGACACGCCCAAGCGTTTCGACGCCTACGGCTGGCACGTGATCCCCAACGTGGACGGCCACAACCCGGCCGCCATCGAAGCGGCCCTGGTGGAAGCCAAGAAACAGGCCGTGTTGCCGCACGGCAAGCCCACGCTGATCTGCTGCAAGACCGTGATCGGGATGGGTTCGCCCAACAAGGCCGGCACGCACGACGTGCACGGCGCCGCGCTCGGTGCCGCCGAGGTGCAGGCCACGCGTGACGCACTGGGCTGGACCGCGGCCCCTTTCGAGGTGCCGGCGGAGGTGGCCACTGCCTGGAACGCGATCGATCGCGGCGCCGCCGCCGAGCGCGCCTGGCGCGAGCGCTTCGAAGCCTACCGCACGCAGTACCCGCTGGAAGCGGCCGAGTTCGAGCGCCGCATGGCCGGTGACCTGCTGCCCGCGTTCGCCGAGCAACTGCCCGCTGTGCTGGAAGCCATCGCCGCCAAGGCCGACGCCTTTGCCACCCGCAAGTCGAGCCAGAACGCGCTCGACGTGCTGGCGCCGCTGGTACCCGAGTTCTTTGGCGGCAGCGCCGACCTGACCGGCTCCAACCTCACCAACTTCAAGGGTTGCGTGAAGGCAGGGCGGGATGCCTGGGGCAACCACATGAGCTACGGCGTGCGCGAGTTCGGCATGGCCGCAATCATGAACGGCATTGCCCTGCACGGAGGCTACATCCCTTACGGCGGCACCTTCCTCACCTTCAGCGACTACAGCCGCAATGCCATCCGCATGGCCGCGCTGATGAAGCAGCGCGTGATCCACGTGTTCACGCACGACTCCATCGGTCTGGGTGAAGACGGCCCGACGCACCAGTCCGTCGAGCACGTGCCCAGTCTGCGCATCATTCCGGGGCTGGACGTGTGGCGCCCGGCCGATGGTCTGGAAACCGCCGTGGCATGGGCCTGCGCCATCGAGCGCAAGGACGGCCCGAGCGCGCTGTGCCTCTCGCGCCAGAACCTTCCCCGCCTGAGTGATGCGGGCATGGTCGAGAAAATCCGCAAGGGCGGTTACGTGCTGGCCGAAGGCGCCAACCCGAAGGCCGTGATCGTGGCCACGGGTTCCGAGACTTCGCTGGCGATGGAGGCCTACCAGGCACTGGCCGCCGAAGGCATCAGCACCCGCGTGGTGTCGATGCCCAGCAGCAACGTGTTTGACCGCCAGCCCGAGGCCTACCAGGACCTGGTGTTGCCGCTGTCGCTGCCCACGGTGGCGGTGGAAGCCGCGCACCCGGACTTCTGGCGCAAGTACGTCGGTCGCACCGGTGTGGTGGTCGGCATCGCCACGTTTGGCGAGTCTGCACCCGCGAAAGACCTGTACGCCCATTTCGGCATCACCACCGCCCGCGTGGCCGACGCCGTGCGCACCCTGGTGCACCGTGCCGCCCACCGCCGGGAGCAGCCGCTGCCGGAGCACATCGTCCCCGGCTCCCACTGAGATCGCCATGCCCTATCCCTACGACCTGATCCTGTTCGACCTCGACGGCACGCTGATCGAGACCGCACCGGAGATCGCTGATGCGGTCAATGACACGCTGAAGCAGTTCGACCTGCCGCCGGTGAGCCAGCAGCAGGTGAACGACTGGATCGGCCACGGCACGCGCGAGCTGCTGATCCAGGCGCTCGCCTACACGGGCAACACCACGGCAGACACGGTGCGCCAGTCCGACAGCTTCAAGCTCATCGAGCACGAGTTCGGCAAGCACTACCAGAAGCGTTGCGGCACGCGAAGTCACCTCTACCCGCATGTGCGCGAGACCCTGCAGGCTCTGCGCGCCGCAGGGGTGAAGCTGGTGGTGATGACCAACAAAGAGGGGCGTTACACCCAGACCGTGCTCGATGCGCACCAGATGACGCCGCTGTTTGACCGCGTGATCAGCGGTGACACCTTTCCGGTCAAGAAACCCAACCCCGCCGGCATCACCGATTGCCTGAAGCAATTCGGTTTGAGCAGCGACCGTGTGCTGTTCGTGGGCGACTCCAGCATCGACGTGGCCACCGCGCGCAACGCGCAGATCACCGTCTGGGCGCTGCCGTACGGCTACAACATGGGCGAGCCCATAGAGTCCTGCAACCCGGACCGCGTGATCGCCGACTTCTCGGCGCTGACCGCAGGCCTGCAAACCACTGCCGTCTGACCCCTTCTTCTTTTTTCACCATCCTTCGAGGAGACTTCTCATGACCATCAAGATCGGTATCAACGGCTTCGGGCGCATCGGGCGCATGGTGTTCCGCGCTGTCACGCAGGAAGCCGAGTTCAAGGATATCGAGGTCGTCGGCATCAACGACCTGCTGGAGCCCGAGTACCTGGCCTACATGCTGCAGTACGACAGCGTGCACGGTCGTTTCAAGGGCACGGTGACCGTCGAGGGCAACCACCTCGTCGTCAACGGCAAGAAAATCCGCCTGACCGCCGAAAAGGATCCTGCCAACCTGAAGTGGAATGAGATTGGTGCCGACGTCGTTGTCGAGTCCACCGGCTTCTTCCTGACCAAGGACACCTGCCAGAAGCACATCGATGCCGGTGCCAAGAAGGTCGTGCAGTCGGCGCCGTCCAAGGACGACACGCCCATGTTCGTCTTCGGCGTGAACCACGCCAAGTACACGGGTGAAGCCATCGTCTCCGCGGCGTCCTGCACCACCAACTGCCTGGCGCCCGTGGCCAAGGTGCTGAACGACAACTTCGGCATCAAGCGTGGCCTGATGACCACCGTGCACGCCGCCACCGCGACGCAGAAGACCGTGGACGGCCCCTCCAGCAAGGACTGGCGCGGCGGTCGCGGCATCCTGGAGAACATCATTCCCTCGTCCACTGGCGCGGCCAAGGCTGTGGGCGTTGTGCTGCCCGAGCTGAACAAGAAGCTCACCGGCATGGCCTTCCGCGTGCCCACCTCCGACGTCTCGGTGGTGGACCTGACCGTTGAGCTGAACAAGGAAGCCAGCTACGACGACATCTGCAAGGCCATGAAGGCGGCTTCGGAAGGCGCACTCAAGGGCGTGCTCGGCTACACCAGCGACAAGGTCGTCTCCACCGACTTCCGCGGCTGCTCCATGCCCTCCATCTTCGACGCCGAAGCGGGCATCGCGCTGGACAGCACCTTCGTCAAGGTCGTGTCCTGGTACGACAACGAGTACGGCTACACCTGCAACATGATGCGCTTCGTGCAGCACGTCGGTCGCAACTGAGCCGGGGGGACACCATGAAATTCCTTCGATTCAGCGACGTGTGCAGCAGCGGCTTTGCCCGCGGCAAACGCGTCTTCATCCGGGCCGACCTGAACGTGCCGCAGAACGACGCGGGCGAGATCACCGAAGACACGCGCATCCGCGCTTCCATCCCCGCCATCCAGATGGCGCTGGACGCCGGCGCCGCCGTCATGGTGACTTCCCACCTGGGTCGCCCCACCGAAGGCGAATTCAAGCCCGAAGATTCCCTGGCCCCGGTGGCCGCGCGCATGGGCGAACTCATGGGCCGCAGCATCCCGGTGGTG
This sequence comes from Hydrogenophaga sp., assembly GCA_011391495.1. GTDB lineage: Bacteria > Pseudomonadota > Gammaproteobacteria > Burkholderiales > Burkholderiaceae_C > Hydrogenophaga. Next base: position 59 of record JAABQK010000030.1, on the reverse strand, counting down.
GCCAACTGGGTCGATGGCGTTGACGTGGCGCCCGGCCAGCTGGTGATGCTGGAGAACTG
>JAABQK010000002.1 GCA_011391495.1 Hydrogenophaga sp. | reverse complement strand
CGTTTCGGTGGTGCTGCCAGCGGCCCGAGAGTTCCATGAGCGCGGCCACACCGGCCAGCAGCAACAGCAGCCAGACCGTGCCCGGCACCCGGCCGGTCTGGAAGATGGCCAGGGTGAGTGCGCCATAGGCGACGAATTCACCCTGGGGAATGAAGATGACCCGCGTGACGGTGAACACCAGCACGGTGGCCAGACCCAAGAGCGCATACACCGCGCCGTTGGTCAAACCGTCCAGCAGAAGGATGCTGGCAATGGAGAAGTCCATAAAAGCCTAACGAAAAGAAAGCGCCCAAAAAAAGCCTCAAACGCAGGCACACCACAACCAGAGACACCGAGGGACCGGCTCCGCCGGCCCCAGGTGTCGCCCCCCTCCCGCCGAGGGCGAGAGAGGGGGGGGGGCGCCGAAGGCGACGCGGGGGGACTTCTGTCACTCGACCTTGAACTTGCCGTCCACGACCTTCAGCATTACGCCGGTTTCCAGCGTGTAGCCCCAGTGGTCGTTGGCCGTCCAGTTCATGACGCCGTGCGAAAACACCGTGCGGCCCATGGTTTCCATCGCGTCACGGATGGCGGCGCGGAATTCGGGCGTGCCGGGCTTGGCTTTCTTCAGTGCCACCGGCACCACCTTTTCCAGCGTGATCTGGGCGTCGTAGGCATGGCCGGCAAACTGGTTGCGCAGGCCGGCGCCCACGGCGGCTTCGTATTTCTGGACGAAATCAACGGCCACCTTTTTCGAGGGGTGGCTGTCGGGCAGCTGCTCGGCGATCACGGCCGGGCCGGACACCACGAACGCGCCTTCCACCGCCTTGCCGCCCACGCGCATCAGGTCCTGCGTGGCTGCGGCGTGGGTCTGGTAGATCTTGCCCTTGAAGCCACGGTCCACCATGGCCATGTGCGGCATGGCCGCACCACTGCCAGAGGCCACGATCAGCACCGCGTCGGGGTTGGCGGCGTTGATCTTCAGGGCCTGCGGCGTGACGCTGGTGTCGTTGCGGGCGAAACGCTCGGTGGCCACGATCTTGATGCCGGCCTTGTCCAGCAGCGGACCGATTTCCTTCAGCCACTGTTCGCCATAGGCATCGGTGTAGCCCAGGAAGCCGATGGTCTTGACGCCCTGTTTTTTCATGTGCTCCACGACGGCATGCCCCATGACCGTGTTGGACTGCGGCAGGCGGAACACCCACTTGTCCTTGCCGGGCGGCAGACCAACTGGCGAGCCGGCCAGCTGCACCGTACCGGCTTCGCTCGCGATGTCGCTCATCGCGGCGGCCACGGCGGTGATGCACGAGCCGATGATCATGTCCACCTTGTCTTCGGTGACAAAGCGGCGTGCGTTGGCCGCGCCCTTGCCGGGGTCGGTGGCGTCGTCCAAGATGATCAGGTTGACCTTCTCACCGGCGATGGTCTTGGGGAACAGCTTGAACTGGTTCTGCATCGGGATGCCCAGGCCGGAGCCGGGGCCGGTGAGTGCCAGACTCACGCCGATGTTGATGTCGGCTTGCGCGGCGCCCGCGGCGAGCAGGGTGACGGCGGTGGCGATCAGGGTCTTGATGGTTTTCATGGCTTGTCTCCAGGGGTTGAGGAACGGGAACGAGGAACAGGGAATGCAGAACGGGGTGGGTCGACTCAGGAGCAGAGCGCCCGGATGTCGGCGGGCACGGGAATGGCCTTGATGCGGCTCGGGTCGTCGGGGTGCCTGATGCAGAAGGCGCGGGTTTCGGTGCCTTCGCACAGCACTTCGTCGCCGCGCATCACCACATGTTTGTGGATCAGCACCTTCTCGCGCCACTCGGTCACGCTGGTGTGGATCTGCAAGCGCTCGCCGTAGGTGGCGGGGCGCATGAACCTGGTGTGGATCTCCAGCAGCGGCGTTCCGATGATGCCGGTGGTCTTGACCAGTTCGCGCCAGGTCGGCACGCCGCACTGCACGAAGAAGTTCAGCGACGAGGCGTCCATCCACTTCGAGAAATTGGGAAAGAACACGATGCCGGCGGGATCGCAGTCGCCGAACATCACGTTCACTTCATAGACAACGGTTTTGCTCATCGCGGGGCCATCCTCAGTGCACCGTCGAGACGGATCGTTTCGCCGTTCAGGTGGCCATTGCTCACGATGTGCGCGGCGAGTTGCGCGAACTCTTCGGGCTTGCCCAGGCGCGGCGGGAAGGGGATGCTCGCGGCCAGCGAAGCCTGCACCGGCTCGGGCAGCGTCTTCATCAGTGGCGTCAGGAACAGGCCGGGGGCGATGGTGCAGACGCGGATGCCGTGCTGCGCCAGGTCGCGCGCCATGGGCAGCGTCATGCCGACCACGCCGGCCTTGGAGGCGCTGTAGGCCTGCTGGCCCACCTGGCCGTCGAACGCGGCCACGCTGGCGGTGAGCACCATCACGCCGCGTTCGCCGTCTTCCAGCGGATCGAGCTTCGCGCAGGCGGCGGCGAACAGCCGCGCCGCGTTGTAGGTGCCGATCAGGTTGACGTTGATGACCCGGGCGAAGTCTTCCAGCGGGGCGGCGTTACCGTCCTTGCCGACCACGCGTTTGGCGCTGCCGATGCCGGCGATCTGCATCAGGATGCGCGCCGGGCCGTGTGCCGCGGCGGCGGCGTCGATGGCGGCCTGCATGCTCTCCGGGTTGCTCACGTCGCACGGGCAGGCCACGCCGCCGATCTCGGCCGCGACGCGTTGTGCGTTTTCCAGGTTGAGGTCGAGCACCGCGACCTGGGCGCCCAGTCGGGCGAGTTCGCGTGCAGTGGCTTCACCGAGGCCGGAGCCTCCGCCGGTGACGAGGGCGGCTTGTCCTTGGATGTTCATGTCAGTTTCCTTCCGGGTTTTCAATGAGGAGGGCAATGCCCTGGCCACCGCCGACGCAGGCGCTGGAGATGCCGTACCTCGCGCCGCTGCGCTGCAGTTCACGCGCCAGCGTGAGCGTGAGACGCACGCCGGTGGCGGCCAGCGGATGGCCGAGCGCGATGGCTCCGCCGTTGACGTTCAGGCGCGTGAGGTCCAGGCCGAGTTCACGGCCCACGGCCAGCGTCTGCGCGCCCTGGGCTTCGTTGATCTCGAAGCGGGCGATGTCGTCCAGCTTCAGGCCGGTGCGTTCCAGCAGCAGGCGGATGGCCGGTGCCGGGCCGATGCCCATGATCTCGGGCGGCACGCCCACGGCGGCCGCAGCGACCACACGCGCCAGTGGCCGTTTGCCCTGGGCTTTGGCGTAAGCACCTGACGCGACCACGCAGGCTGCAGCCGCATCGACCAGCGCCGAGCTGTTGCCGCCGGTCTGCACGCCGCCGTCGTACACGGCCTTGAGTTTGGCCAGCACCTCGGGCGGCGAGAGGCGCGGGTGGGTGTCGGTGGCGACTTCGGTGAGCTTGCCCTGCAGCCTGATGCCGCGCGGCTGGTAGCCGTCGAGCTCGAACTTCTCGGTGACCACCGGCACGATCTCGCCGGCCAGGAAGCCGCTTTCTTGCGCCGCAACCGCATTGGCGAACGATGCCGAGGCAAAGGCATCGACCTCCTCGCGCGTGATGCCGTACTTCCTGGCCAGGTTCTCGGCGGTCTGGATCATGTTGATGCCGGCCGCCGGGTCCTTCAGGGCTTCCCACATGTAGTCCTTGAAGCCCACCGGTGCGCCGAGCTTGAAGCCGGTGCGGTGGTCGAACGCGGCGATGGGGTTGCGCGTCATGCTCTCGGTGCCCACCACCAGCGCGGCCTCGCAGGCGCCGCCCTGGATGTGTTCGCCGGCCTGGCGGAACAGCTCGAAGCCGGTGCCGCAGATGCGCTGCGCCATGATGGCCGGCACCTCCACCGGCACGCCGGCGTAGAGACCGATGTGGCGGGGCAGGAAGAACTGGTCGAAGTCGCCGGGCGCCATGTTGCCGGTGACCACCGAACCGATGTGCTCGCCCGGCACGCCCGCGCGCCGGAGCGCTTCGCGCGCGGCCTTGATGCCCAGGTCGGTGGGCGAGATGTGGCCCAGCGCACCGCAGTAGTCGACCATCGGGGTGCGCACGCCGTCGAGGATGAACACGTCGGCGAACGCGTTGAAGAAGCCTTTGTTGGCCATGGTGTGTGTCTCCTCAGACCTGAGGTTTCAGGATGAACCGAAGACCGTCGCTGTGCAGCTTGGCCACCGTGTCGGCACGGTGACTGAGCACGGCACGCTGGTTGATCGAGCCCTTGTCGGTGACCTCGCCGCGGTCGATGGTGGGTGGGTCGGCCAGCAGGCACAGGCGCGCAATCCGGTTGGCGCTGCCGGTGGCGGTTTTGGCCAGTTCGTTCACCACCGACTGGAAGTGGGCCAGCACGGCGGGGTGGTCGAGCACGTCGTGCATCGAAGCGTCGGCGGGCAGGGCACTGAGTGCGCGCACCGCCGGCGTGGGAAACACCATCGCGCCCACCTCCTTGAGGTTGATGCCGGTGAGCACCACGTCCTGGATATACGGGGCGCCAGCGGCGATGATCCTGGCGCGCAGCGGGCCCACGCTCACGAAGGTGCCGGTGGCGAGCTTGAAGTCTTCGGCGATGCGGCCATCGAATTTCAGGCCCTGGTGCACGTCGGTCTCGTCGATCCACTTCACAGCGTCGCCCGTCTTGAAGAAGCCTTCTTCGTCAAAGGCTTCGGCCGTTTCTTCGGGCTGGCGCCAGTAGCCGGGCGTGATGTTCGGGCCCTTGTAGCGCACTTCGGTCTTGCCCTGCATGTCCACCAGCTTGAGTTCCAGGCCCGGGGTGGGCAGGCCCAGGTCGCCGGCCCTCACGTCGGGGCTGGTGACGAAGATGCCGAACGGTCCGGACTCGGTCATGCCCAGGCCGGTGGTCATGACGATGCGCTGGCCGATCTCGCGCTCTTCGCTCTCGAAGAGGCTGTCCCAGACCGGCTGGGCCAGTGCCGCGCCCGCATAGAAGAACATGTTGACCCGCGACAGCAGCGTCTTGCGCAACACGTCGTCGGTCTGCATCGCGTTGGCGATCGCCTCGAAGCCGGTGGGCACGTTGAAGTACACCGTCGGTGCGACCTCGCGCAGGTTGCGCAGGGTCTCGTGCATCAGCGCTGGCGTGGGCTTGCCGTCGTCGATGTAGAGCGTGCCGCCGTGGTAGACCACCATGCCGAAGTTGTGGTTGCCGCCAAACGTGTGGTTCCAGGGCAGCCAGTCCACCAGCACCAGCGGGCCTTCGGCCAGAACCGGCATGGACAGCGCCATCTGCTCCTGGTTCGCGCACCACAGGCGCTGCGTGTTGATCACGGCCTTGGGCATCTTGGTCGAGCCCGAGGTGAACAGGAACTTGGCGATCGTGTCCGGCCCGGTGGCGGCCATGGCCGCATCGACGGCGGGCGTCGGTTCGGTGGCCATGAGGGCCGCAAACGAGCTGGTGTCGCGGCCGGGTACCGTGCCATGGGTGGTGACCAGTTCCACGTCTTCACCGACCGTGGCCAGCATGGCGCGGCTGTAGCGCTGCGCGTCGCTGGCGAACACCAGGCCCGGTGTCAGGGTCTTGATGACGTGTTTGAGCTTGTCGTAGTCCTGGCTGATCAGCGAGTAGGCCGGCGAGGTGGGGCAGTACGCGATGCCGGCGTAGAGGCAACCCAGCGCCAGCAGCGCGTGCTCCAGGTCGTTCTCGCTCAGGATCAGCACCGGGCGTTCGGCGCTCAGGCCGCGATCGATCAGGCCCTGGCCGATGCGGCGCGCGGCATCCAGTGCCTGCGCGAAGCTGATGTGTTTCCAGTCGCCACTGCCGCCGTCGGCGTTTTTCACGCGCCGCGCAAACAGCGTCTGGTCCGGGCGCTGCTTTGCCCAGTGCACCAGCCGGTCGGTCAGTCGTTCGGGATAGGGCGGCAGTTCCTGGTCGGCGCGCAGGTAGTGCACGCCTGGTGCGCCGTCGCGCACGGTGGCCCGCGTGACGCCGAACTTCAGGGGCCGGTATTTTGCTGCGGTGGTGGTGCTCATGTCTCTCTCGGGTCTTGTGTTGGAAATGCGCCCGGTCTGCCGCCGGGCTTGCGGAGGACGGGCGCTCAGCCCTTGCTCACCTTGGCGGCCTTGCCTTCCAGGAAGGCGCGCACACGGGCCTTCGCCTCCGGTGCCGACTGCGCCACCGACGCCATGAGCGCTTCGGTGAAGAAGCCGTGGTCGGCAGGTTGTTCCGCGATGCGGGGCAGCGCGTGCATGAGCGCGAAGTTGGTCATGGGCGCGTTGGTGGCGATGCGCGTGGCCAGTTCGATGGCCTTGTCCAGCGCGGTGCCGGTGGGCACGAGGTATTGCGCCAGGCCGATGCGTTCACCGTCTGCCGCGTTGTAGACGCGGCCGGTGAGCATCATGTCGGTCATGCGGGCGGCACCGATCAGCTTCGGCACGCGCACCGAACCCCCGCCGCCGACGAAGATGCCGCGGGTGCCCTCGGGCAGCGCATAGAAGGTGGACTCGTCGGCCACGCGGATGTGGCAGGCGCTGGCCAGCTCCAGACCGCCGCCGACGACAGCGCCGTGCAACGCGGCGATCACGGGCACGTTGCCCTTTTCCACGCAGTCGAGTGCGGCGTGCCACATGCGCGAGTGGAAAACGCCTTCGCTGGCGTCACGCTCACTCAGTTCAGACAGGTCCAGACCGGCGCAGAAGTGTTCTCCGCTGCCGTCGATCACCGCCGCGCGCACGCTCTTGGGCAGGTTCTGGAACACGTCGCGGATGGCGATGATCAAGCCGTCGTTGAGCGCGTTGCGCTTGGCCGCGCGGTTGAGCGTGATCACGGCGACTTCGGATTGCTGGCCGTGCAGCCGCAGGATCAGGTCGGGGTTGGATGGTGTCATGGTGCTGGGGTTTTTCAGGCTTGTTGGGTGTCGCAATTATTGTTATAAACAATAACTAAAACAAGCCATAGATCGTTTTTCAGACCCCCGTATTTACCCTTAGACAGGAGACGCCATGGATCACCAGAACCTGATCGCCATCGACATCCACACCCACGCGGAAGTGAGCTGCCGCAACCCGTTTGACAACTACGGCGAGGAATACGACCGCGCTGCCGACAAGTACTTCGGCAGCAACCGCCGCCCCACCATCGCCGAGACGGTGGCCTACTACCGCGAAAAGAAAATCGGCCTGGTGATGTTCACCGTGGACAGCGAATCGCAGCTGGGCCGCCGCCGCATCCCCAACGAAGAAATCGCGCAGGCCGCACGCGAGAACAGCGACATGATGGTGGCCTTTGCCAGCATCGATCCGCACAAGGGCAAGATGGGCGCGCGCGAAGCCGAACGCCTGATCGCGGAAGAAGGCATCAAGGGCTTCAAGTTCCACCCCACGGTGCAGGGCTACCACCCCTACGACAAGATGGCTTGGCCGATCTACGAGGTGATCAACGCGCACAAGCTGCCCGCGATCTTCCACACCGGCCACAGTGGCATCGGATCGGGCATGCGCTGCGGCGGCGGCCTGCGGCTGGAGTACAGCAACCCGATGCACCTGGACGACGTGGCGATCGACTTTCCCGACATGCAGATCGTCATGGCGCACCCGAGCTTCCCGTGGCAGGACGAGGCGCTGAGCGTGGCCACGCACAAGCCCAACGTGTGGATCGACCTCTCGGGCTGGAGCCCGAAGTACTTCCCGAAGCAGCTCGTGCAGTACGCCAACACGCTGCTGAAAGACCGCATCCTGTTCGGCAGCGACTACCCGCTGATCACGCCCGAGCGCTGGATGAAAGACTTTGAAGTCGCCGGCTTCAAGCCCGAAGTGATGCCCGGCATCCTGAAGGGCAACGCCGTGCGCCTGCTCGGCCTCGCCTGAGGCCTGTTCCCCCTTTGCAATCCGGTACCAACATAAGGAGACAACACCATGGCCTCATGGACATTCAGACTCGCCGGCATCGCGCTGGCCGCCGCCACCAGCGCCAGCGCATGGGCACAGGAGGTGACGCTGCGCCTGCACCAGTTCCTGCCGCCGCAGGCGACCATTCCGTCCAAGGCCATCGTGCCCTGGATCAAGAAGGTCGAGGCCGAATCGAACGGCCGCATCAAGGTGCAGATGTTCAGCGCGATGCAGCTGGGTGGCACGCCACCGCAGCTGTTCGATCAGGCGCGCGACGGCGTGGCCGACATCACCTGGACGGTGCTCGGCTACACGCCGGGCCGCTTCAACAAGACCGAGGTTTTTGAACTGCCGTTCATCACCGGACTGTCTTCCGAAGCCTCTTCCAAGGCCTTGTGGGAATACGTGCAGAAAAATGCGCAGGACGAGTTCAAGGACGTGCAGCTGCTGACCGTGCACACCCATGGTCCGGGCCTGTTCCACACCAAACACCCGGTGACCGGGCTGGAAAGCCTGCGCGGCATGAAGATCCGCGGCGGGACGCGCATCGTCAACAACATGCTGACGAAGCTGGGCGCCACGCCGGTGGGCATGCCGGTGCCGGCGGTGACCGAAGCGCTGTCCAAAGGCGTGCTCGACGGCACCACCATCCCCTGGGAAGTCGCGCCGTCGCTGAAGGTCCCCGAACTGGTGAAGAACCACACCACGTTCGCCGGCAACAACGGTCTGTACGTGACGACCTTCGCCTTCTCGATGAACAAGGCGGCCTACAACAGGCTGCCGGCCGACCTGAAGAAGGTGATCGACAACAACTCGGGTCTGGAAACCGCTGCGCTGTTTGGCCGTGCGATGGACGAGGGCGACAAGCCTGGGCGCGACATGGCGGTGAAGGCGGGCAACAACATCGTGGCGCTCGACGTGGCCGAGACGCAGCGTTGGAGGCGCACCGCCTCCACGGTGGAGACCGACTGGGCCAACGAGATGAAGGGCAAGGGCATCGACGGTGCCAGGCTGGCGTCAGAGGCGCGCAGCCTGATCGCCAAGCACAGCAAGTGATCGAGCAGCCATCGCGAGTGCGATGGTTGTGCCCAGAAGTACCCGCGGAACCGGCTTTGCCGGGCCGCAGGTGCTGCCCCCTTGGTGGGCGCGCATAGTGCGGCAGGGGTGCCCCCTTATTGCCAGACCTCGCGCGCGGTCTCCACCACCAGCGCGAGCTTCCTGCGCTGGTCCTCCATGGCGATGTTGTTGCCATGCACCGTGCTGGAGAAGCCGCATTGCGGGCTGAGCGCCAGCTGCTCCAGCGGGGCGTACTGTGAGGCCTCGGCGATGCGGCGCTTGAGGTCGTCCTTGCTTTCGAGCTGGCCGAACTTGGTGGTCACCAGGCCGAGCACCACGATCTTGCCGGGCTTGAGGAAGCGCAGCGGTCGGAAATCGCCCGAGCGGTCATCGTCGTATTCCATGAAGTAGGCGTCGAGGTTCATCTCGGACAGCAGGGCCTCGGCCACCGGCTCGTAGTTGCCGGCCGCCGCATGGGTGCTCTTGAAGTTGCCGCGGCACAGGTGCATGGCCAGCGTCATGCCCTCCGGCTTGTGCGCCACCACCTTGTTGATGAACTGCGCGTAGCGGTGCGGCAGTTCGTTCGGATCGTCGCCGCGGCTGCGGGCGGCTTCGCGCATGCGCTCGTCGCACAGGTAGGCCATGTTGGTGTCGTCCATCTGCACGTAGGTGCAGCCGGCGTCGGCCAGGCTCTGCAGTTCATCGCCGTAGGCCTTGGCCACGTCGTCGTAGAACACCGGGTCGAGCTCGGGGTAGGCCTCCTTGCTGATGCCGGCGCGACCGCCACGGAAGTGCAGCATGGTGGGCGACGGGATGGTCACCTTGGGCACCAGCGCCGGCAGGCCCAGGGCTTCCACCTGGCCTTTGAGGTACTGGAAGTCGGCGAGCTGGATGTTCTTCGCGTGGCGCACCTTGTCGATCACGCGGATGACGGGTGGCGCCAGTTCTTCGGTGCCGTCGGGTTTGCGGATGGTGACCGGGATGTCGGTCTTCACGCCACCGAGCTGCTCCAGAAAGTCGATGTGGAAATAGGTGCGGCGGAACTCGCCGTCGGTGATGGATTGCAGGCCCACGTCGGCCTGGAACTTCACGATTTCGGTGATCGCCTTGTCTTCGACCGCACGCAACTGCTCTGCAGAGATTGACTTCTGGTTGAAGAACTGGTCGCGCGCTTCCAGCAGGTAGGCCGGGCGCAGGAAGCTGCCGACGTGGTCGGCGCGAAAGGGCGGACGCGTGCGCTGGGTCATGGGGTCTCCGGTGGTTGTTGTGAGGGGTGAAATGATGTTAACCCAGCACATGCCGGGGTGGATTGGATACAGAGACTCATGGATTACCCTGATTTGATGGGGCCGCATGGCAAATGGGCGCTGTTTCTGTATACATTGCGTATCCATGAATGCCCCGCCTGTCGAGCTGATCGAAGCGCCTGCGGCCGCCGCGACGGGCGGTGGCGAGAGCGTGCAGGTGCGCGTCCTGCTCCAGTTGCGCGAGCTGATCCTGTCGGGTGAACTGCCCGGCGGCACCCGCATTGCCGAACTGGCCATCGTGGAGCGGCTGGGCGTGTCGCGCACACCCATCCGTGCCGCGCTGGTGCGCCTGGAGCAGGAAGGCCTGATCGAGCCCCTGCCCAACGGTGGCTACATGGTCCAGTCGTTTTCCGAGCGCGACATTGCCGACGCCATCGAGCTGCGCGGCACGCTCGAGGGCCTGCTGGCGCGGCTGGCGGCCGAGCGCGGCGCACCGGCGGTGGTGCTGGCCGAAGCCCGTCAGTGCCTGGCCGGCCTGGATGCGGTGCTGGCCACGCCCCAGCTCAACGACGAGGGTTTTTCCGCCTATGTGGCACTCAACAGCCGCTTCCACGGCCTGCTCTGCGAAATGGCCGACAGCCCGACCATCACGCGCCAGCTGGAGCGGGCAGCGGGTCTGCCGTTTGCATCGCCCTCGGGCTTCGTGGTGCTGCAGGCCCATTCGGGCCGTGCGCGCGACATGCTCGTGGTGGCGCAGGACCAGCACCGCCAGGTGCTCGATGCGATCGAGCAGCGCGAGGGTGCACGGGCCGAGGCCATCATGCGTGAGCATTCCCGGCTGGCACGGCGCAACCTCAGCGAGGTGCTGGCCGCCCACCCGTCCGAAGCGCATTCGGGCTCCATGCCCGCCATCAGAATGATCCGGCGGCGGCGCTGACATTTTTGCAACCACTAGAACACGCAGGGATTCATCGAAAGCACAGGCCGCCGAAATCGGCCATTTTTCCAACAGGAGACAACGACATGAAACTCATGAAACGCCGTACCGCGCTCGCTGCGCTGGGCGCCGCGGCCACCACCCTGCTGTCCGGCCACGCAGCTGCCCAGGAATCCGTGACCTTGCGGCTGCACCAGATGCTGCCACCCCAGGCCACCATTCCGGCCCGTGCGCTCATTCCCTGGGCGAAGAAGGTGGAAACCGAGTCGGGTGGGCGGATCAAGATCCAGCTCTTCCATGCCATGCAGCTGGGTGGCGCACCACCTCAGCTGTTCGACCAGGCACGCGACGGCGTGGTGGACCTGACCTGGACCGTGCTGGGCTACACGCCGGGCCGATTCAACAAGACGGAGGTGTTCGAGCTGCCCTTCATGAGTGGCTCGGCCGAGCAGTCGTCCAGGGCGCTGCAAGAGTACGTGGAGAAGTTCGCTGCCGACGAGTTCAAAGATGTCAAGCTGATCGCCGTGCACACCCATGGCCCCGGCCTCTTCCACACCAAGACACCGGTGACCGGGCTGGAAAGCCTGCGCGGCATGAAGGTGCGCGGCGGCTCGCGCATCATCAACAACATGCTGACGAAACTGGGCGCCACGCCGGTGGGCATGCCGGTTCCTGCGGTGACCGAGGCGCTGTCCAAGGGCGTGATCGACGGCACCACCATTCCCTGGGAAGTGACGCCAGCCCTCAAGGTGACCGAACTGGTGAAGAACCACACCACGTTCGCCGGCAAGCAGGGCCTGTACACCCAGACCTTTGCCTTTTCGATGAACAAGGCGGCCTACGACAAGCTGCCGGCCGACCTGAAGAAGGTGATCGACGCCAACTCGGGCATCGAGACCGCGGCTTTCTTCGGCAAAGCCATGGACGATGGCGACAAGGCCGGACGCGCTATTGCCGAGAAGGCCGGCAACAACATCGTGGCCCTCGACGTCGCAGAGACACAGCGCTGGCGCCGCACCGCAGCCACGGTGGAAACCGACTGGGTCGCCGAAATGAAAGGCAAGAACATCGACGGCGCCAAGCTGGCGTCGGAGGCCCGTGCCCTGATCGCCAAGCACACCAAATAAGCGAAACGCACACGGGCACCCCCGTGTCTGCTCGACCAGATCCCCTCGGGATCTGGTCTTTTTTTTGCCCGGTGATTCCCGTGCCGCTGTCTCGTCATCGCAAATTGACATTCAGCCCAATCTCGCATATCAATCTGGTATATCAGAAAGAACCTTTCCTGGCTGGTCAGCGGGTAGGTCGCATGGCACAGTCCCGCGTCCTCACCGGTTTCCCTCGCAGAATGCCCGCGCCTTCGCGGTCCGCGACGCCCCGTTTGTCTTTGACAGGAGATATTCCCATGACCCCCATCAACCGACGCAGCGCGCTGGCCGCGCTGGGCGCATCCGTTGCCACCCTGGCCACCGGCGGCGCAGCAGCCCAGTCGAGCGTGACCCTGCGCCTGCACCAGTTCCTGCCGCCCCAGGCACCCATTCCCGCAAAGGCACTGGTGCCCTGGGCGAAGAAGGTCGAAGCCGAGTCGGGCGGCCGCATCAAGGTGCAGCTGTTTCACGCCATGGCCATGGGGGGTACGCCGCCCCAGCTGTTTGACCAGGCGCGCGACGGCGTGGCCGACATGACCTGGACGGTGCTGGGTTACACCCCCGGGCGCTTCAACAAGGCCGAGGTGTTCGAGTTGCCGTTCATGGGCGGTTTGTCTGAACAGTCCTCGCGTGCCTTTCACGCCTACGTCGAGCAGTTCGCGGCCGACGAATTCCGCAGCGTCAAGCTGATCGCCGCCCACACCCACGGCCCGGGCCTGTTCCACACCAAGGCGCCCGTGACCGGTCTGGAGAGCCTGCGCGGCATGAAGATCCGTGGCGGTTCGCGCATCATCAACAACATGCTGGGCAAGCTGGGCGCCACGCCGGTGGGCATGCCGGTGCCGGCGGTGACCGAGGCCCTGTCCAAGGGTGTGATCGATGGCACGACCATTCCCTGGGAGGTCACGCCCTCGCTCAAGATCACCGAACTGGTGAAGAACCACACCACATTCGCGGGCAAGGAAGGCCTGTTCACCCAGACCTTCGCCTTCACCATGAACCGCGCGGCCTACGACAAGTTGCCGGCCGATCTGAAGCAGGTGATCGACAACAACTCGGGTGTCGAGACCGCCGCCATGTTCGGCCGTGTGATGGACGAGGCCGACAAGGTGGGCCGCGACATTGCGGTGAAGGCGGGCAACCACATCGTGGCGCTGGACGCCGCCGAGACCCAGCGCTGGCGCCGCACGGCCGCGGCCGTGGAGTCGGACTGGGTGAAGGAGATGAAGGGCAAGAACATCGACGGCGCCCAGCTGGTTTCGCAAGCCCGGGCACTGATCGCCAAGTACTCGAAGTGACGGCGCAGCGCGACGGGCTGCCCGCCGCCATGTGGCTGCAGCTGTGCCGGTTCCCTGGGCCATGGGCGACAATGACGCCCTCGGCAGCGCGCACACAAAAAAGGACACGAGGATGATTGGCTGGATATACCGGATTTCAAACTGGACGGCGCTGGTTGGCGGCATGGTTCTGGTGGCGCTGACCCTGATGGTGGTCGCCAGCGTGGCGGGGCGTGCCCTGATCGGCATCGGTCTGGGGCCTGTGCCAGGCGACTTCGAGCTGGTCGAGGTGGGCGTGGGCATCGCCGTCTTTTTCTTCATGCCCTGGTGCTACCTGCGCGGCGGGCATGCCACGGTGGACCTGCTGTACATGCACACGCCCCGCTGGGCGCAGAAAGCCGTGGACACGGCCAGCGACATCCTGATGCTGCTGGTCTGGCTGGTGCTCACCTGGAAACTCTGGGATGGCCTGCTGGAAAAGAAGGAATACATGGAAACCACCTTCATCCTGCAGATGCCGGTCTGGTGGGCCTATGCCTTCTGTTTTGTGGGTGCGGTGGTCGGCTGCCTGGCCTATGTCGCCAAAACCCTGACCCAGCTGGGTCTGGCGTCCGAGCCTGCTGGCTGGACGGTCGAAGCCAACGCGGGTCACTGACATCATGAGCACTGTTCAACTCGCCCTCTGGTCCTTTCCGGTCCTGCTGCTGCTGATCTTCATCCGCGTGCCCATCGGCCTGTCCATGCTGCTGTGCGGCCTGGCTGGCGCCTGGGCGGTCTACGGCTCGGTCGATCCGATCCTCAACCAGCTCAAGCAGGTCACCTACAGCACCTTCTCCAGCTACTCGCTGTCGGTCATTCCGCTCTTTCTGCTGATGGGCCAGTTTGCGGCGCTCGGCGGCCTGTCGCAGGCGCTGTTCAAGGCGGCCGAGGCCTGGATCGGGCATCGCAAGGGCGGCGTGGCCATGGCCGCCGTGGGCGCCTGTGCCGGCTTCGGCGCGATCTGCGGTTCCTCGCTGGCCACTGCGGCCACCATGGGCCAGGTGGCCTTGCCCGAGCTCAAGCGCGCCGGCTACGCAGGTGGCATTTCGACCGCCTGCCTGGCCGCGGGCGGCACCCTCGGCATCCTGATTCCGCCCTCGGTGGTGCTGGTGATCTACGCCATCCTGACCGAGCAGAACATCGCCAAGCTGTTCCTGGCCGCTTTCGTGCCCGGCATCCTGGCCGCGATCGGCTACATGATCGTGATCGCGGTCTACGCCCGTCTCAAGCCGAAAGAAGTGGGCTCCATGCCCCCCATGCCCATGAAGGACCGCTGGGTCGCCACCGTCAAGGTGTGGCCGGTGATGGTGATCTTCATTGCGGTGGTGGGTGGCATCTACACGGGCCTGTTCACGCCCACCGAGGGGGCGGCCATCGGCGCTTTCGGCACGGGCCTGTCGGCCTGGCTCAGCGGCGGCCTGACCCGCAAGACCCTGCTCAGTGCCATTCTGGGAACGGCTGTGGCCACCGGCATGATTTTCATGATCGTGCTCGGCGCCGGTGTCTACAACACCTTTCTCGCGCTCTCGCAACTGCCGCAGGAAGCGGCCTCCGCCGTCTCCAGCTGGGGCGTGAGTCCCCTGGTGGTGCTGGTGGCCATCCTGCTGCTGTACGTGGTGCTGGGCTGTTTCATGGATTCGCTGTCCATGATCCTGCTGACGATTCCGGTCTTCTTCCCCATCGTGACCGCGCTCGATTTCGGCCTGCCGCCCGAGGAGTTCGCGATCTGGTTCGGCATCCTGGTGCTGATCGTGGTGGAGGTGGGGCTGATCACGCCACCGGTGGGCATGAACCTGTTCGTCATCAACTCCATGGCGCGCGACGTTCCGATCACGCAGACCTACCGCGCCATCATGCCGTTTGTGGCCAGCGATTTCGTCCGCACCGCGATCCTGGTGGCGTTCCCGGGCATCACGCTGTTTGCGTTGCGGCTCTGAGGCCGGTCTGGCTTCATCGCAACCGGGCATGACATCCAGGGCCTGCACACCGTTGCAGGCCTTTTCGCTGGCGGCACAGTGGGGCCCCTCTCCTGCTACGCACACGCTTCGAGGTCAGCATGAAAACGCTTCCCCCCTATGGTCGCCGCGCCCTTGTGTCCACCTCGCTGTGCGCCGTGGCGCTCTGGCTGGCCGCGCCGGTCATGGCGCAGGGCTTTCCGTCCAGGGGCCTGCGCATCGTGGTGCCATTCGCCGCCGGTGGTGCCGGTGACCTCACGGCCCGCATCGTCGGAGCGGAACTGAGCCAGTCGCTCGGCCAGCCGGTGACGATCGAAAACCGCCCTGGCGCTGGCGGCGTGGTGGCGGCCAACACGGTGGCGCGCGCCGAACCCGATGGCCACACCCTGTTCCTGATGTCCAATGGCACGGCTGTCACGGCTGGCCTTTTCAAGAGCTTGCCCTACGACACCGTCAAGGACTTCACACCCGTCTCCACGCTGGGCAGCTTCGACATCGCTGTGCTGGTGCCGGCCGACTCGCCCTTCAAGACGCTGGGCGAGTTGGTGGCTTTTGCCAAGGCCAACCCGAACAAGCTCAACATCGGCAGCATCAACATCGGCAGCACGCAGAACCTGGCGGCCGAACTCTTCAGGAGCTCGGCCGGCATCGACGCCCAGATCGTGCCCTTCAACGGCACGCCAGCGCTGATCGGCGCACTGCGCGGCAAGCAGGTGGACGTGGGCGTCGAGATCCTGGGGCCGGCGCTGGCGCAGATACAGGCTGGCGCCTTCCGTGCGCTGGCCGTGACCGGACCGAAGCGATCCAAGGTGCTGCCCGATGTGCCGACCGCAGTGGAACAGGGTCTCAAGGGCTTCGTGGCTTCGTCGTGGAACGCGCTGGCCGCGCCGGCCAGGACCCCGCGCGACGTGGTGATGCGGCTGAACAAGGACATCAACGCCGCGCTCGCCTTGCCCGAGGTGCGCAGGAAACTGGCCGATCTCAACATCGACGCCGGCGGCAGCACGCCCGAGCAGGCCGCAGCGCTGTTGGGCAGCGACATCCAGCGCTGGGGCGGGGTGATCCGGCGCGCGGGCATTCCCCAGCAATGACCATTCCTGCCGCGCTGCGCGCGACCCCCACAAAGGGGCTGAGGACCGTGGTTCCGAGCCTGCCAGCGCAGGCTTGGACAGTCCGAAGAGGGAGCGCTTCCGGCGCTCGCGCGGCCTGCAAGCCACACCAGGGGCCTGGCCGAGCCCGTTCCGCGGTGTTCCGGGTGGGGCACCCCGCGCCGGGCAGATTTTAGAAAAGGAGTTTCTTCCATGGACAGCTTGCGCATAGGACTGATCGGATACGGCGAGGTTGGCCGCATCTTCGGTGCGGGTCTGAGGCCCGGCGCTGCCTGGACGGGCGCGTGGGACCTGAAGTTCACCGACCCGCTGCAGCGCGGCGAGGCGCTCGCGCACGCAGCCGGGCAGGGCGTGCAGGCCTGCGACAGCGTGGCCGGTCTCTGCGCACAGGCCACGCTGGTGATCTCGGCCGTGACCGCGTCGAACACGCTGGCCGTGGCACAGGCCGCGGCGCCGCACATGCGGCCCGGCAGCTTTTTTCTCGACCTGAACTCCGCTTCGCCCGGCACCAAGGAGCAGGCAGCGGCGCAGATCGACGCGGCCGGCGCGCACTATGTGGAGGCGGGCGTCATGACCTCGGTGCCGCCGTATGGCATCCGCGTGCCCATGCTGCTGGGCGGCGCGCACGCGGCGCGCCTGCTGCCGGTGTTGCAGGCGCTGGGCATGGACGCGAAGGTTGCCAGCGATCGCCTCGGCGTGGCTTCGGCCACCAAGATGTGCCGCAGTGTCATGATCAAATGCCTGGAAGCCCTGGTGATCGAGAGCTACACCACCGCGCGCCACTACGGCGTGGAAGACGCCATGATCGCGACGCTCCAGGAAACCTTTCCTTCAATCGACTGGCAGGCGCAAGGCAGCTATTTCTTCAGCCGCGTGGCGCAGCACGGCCAGCGCCGGGCTGAAGAAATGCGTGAAGTGGCCAACACCGTGCGCGAGGCCGGTTTCGAGCCCTTCATGGCCGCCGCCATTGCGCAGAAGCACGACTGGATGGCCGCGCAGGCCCGCGCCGGGCATTTTGCCGAACTGGGCAAGAACCCACCCTGGATCCGATACGCGGACCGCCTGTTGGCGGTCCACGGCCCGGCCGCCAACGACGAAAGCATGCCTTAGCCCCCATGTCCCGCCGCCGCGCGGGTCGCTGCCCCCCGCGGCGGTGCACTTGCCGCCTGGGGCGGCCCGGCGCGGGAAACCTTCTGCACAACCATGTTCGACATCCTGGGTATCACCGGCCCGATCTACCTCTGCATCCTGGCCGGCTACGCCTGTGTGCGATGGAACGTGTTCAGCAAGGCCGACATGCGCGTGCTCGGCAAGTTCGTGCTGCAGATCGCACTGCCGGCGCTGCTGTTCAATGCGCTGGCCTCACGTCCGCTGGGCGAGGTGGCTCGGCCCGGCTACCTGCTCGCTTTCACGCTGGGCTCGCTCACGGTGCTGCTCGGTGCACTGTTCTTGGCCAGGAAGCTGCAGAAAAAGCCGCTGACCGAAAGCGCGTATGTGGCCATGGGCATGAGCTGTTCCAACAGCGGCTACATCGGCTACCCCATGATGTTGCTGCTCTTCGGTCCGCTGGGGGGCGTGATCCTGGCGCTGAACCTGATCGTGGAGAACCTGATCAAGCTGCCGCTGCTGTTCACCGTGGCCGATGCGGGCGCCCACCAGGGCGAGCCGCGGTCGCTGGTGCAGTCCCTGCGCCAGACCGGCGAACGGCTTGCGCGCAACCCGATGATCGTCGGCATCGTGCTGGGTTTCCTGGTCTCGCTGTCGGGCTGGACCTTGCCGGCGGTGCTCAGCCGCACGGTCCACCTGTTCTCCGGCGCGGCCAGCGGCCTGGCGCTCTTCATCATCGGCGGCAATCTGGTGGGTCTGCAGGTCAGGGGCATGCGCCGGCAGGTGGGTCTGATCGCCGTGGGCAAGCTGCTGCTGCACCCGGCCGCTGTGTGGGGCGCCATCGCGCTGCTGGGCGCGCTGGGCCTGCCCGCGCCCGAGGGCGAGTTGCGCGCCGCGGCCGTGCTGTCCGCGGCCATGCCCATGCTGGGCGTGTATTCCATCCTCGCGCAGCGCCACGGTTATGAGGGTTTCACCGCCGCGGCCCTGCTGGCGACCACCGCCGCTTCCTTCTTCACGCTGAGCGCCATCCTCTGGCTGATGCGCCACAGCGCGGGCTGGCTCGGCTGAGCGAACCGTCCAGGCTCAGGCGTTGAGCGCTAGCAGTGTCTGGCGGATCAGCGTCTGCGTGGTCTGCTGCGTCAGCGTGGCGGGGCGCAGCGAACTGGTGGCCAGGCACAGGCGGGTGCGCAGGGGTGGGTCGGTCACGGCGCGCATCTGGTAGGCCGACGGCCGGATCGAGCTGGCCACCGCATGGCGTGAGAGCAGGGCGGCCCCCGCACCGTCGGCCACCAGATCCAGGATGGCCGACACCCCGTCGATCTCCAGCGCCACCATGGGGCGGCAGCCGATGTTGGCCATCTCGGCTTCCACCTGCATGCGGATCGCGTTGGGGCGGCTCGGGATCACCAGCGGCAATGCCGCGACCGCGGCCAGCGAGATCGGTGGTGGCGGGGGGTCCTCGGCCAAGCCGGGAGGGCGCGCCTGCACCAGCAGCAGCTCTTCGTCGCGCAGGGGGGCGATCTCGATGTCGGGCGCGGGCATCGCGTTGTAGAGCAGCGCAATATCCAGCCGGCCGGTCTGCAGCCACTCCTGCATGTTGGCCGACAGCCCCTCACTGATGGAGATGCTGGCCTCGGGCAACTGTTGCCGGAAAGCGCGCGTGAGCGGTACGGCCAGCACGCGCGCCAGGCTCGGCGGCAGGCCGATCGCGACGCGCCCCGCCAGCGCCCCGCGCACCCGGCCCAATTCCTCGCGCGCGCGCTCGACCTGGTGCAGGATGCCGCGGCCATGTTCCAGCAGCAGCTTGCCCGCTTCGGTGGGCGTGGCACCGCGGCCGTTGCGCACCAGCAGGTTCTGCCGCAGTTCCACCTCAAGCAGACGCACCTGGCGCGACAGCGCCGGCTGGGCCACATCCAGCGCCAGCGATGCCCGGGTGAAGCTGCCCAGCTCGGCCACGCGCACGAAATATTCAAGTTGCTTGAGGTCCATGAGTCTCTAGTTTGTGGAATAACTCCATCATAGATATAAATATTTGTTCTAGCTGCTAGCGCGGTACCGGGCTGGATGGCGGGCCGGCACGGGTTCACAATCCGCCAGAGACAGCATGGGCCGGCCTGGCCCCCCAACGCCATCCAGGAGACTTCCTTGAGCCAGCAAAAGCCCCTCATCATCGATTGCCACGGTCACTACACCACGGCGCCCAAGGCGCTGGAGAACTGGCGCAACCAGCAGATCGCCGGCATCCAGGACCCGGCCGTCATGCCCAAAGTGGCCGACCTGAAGATCAGCGACGACGAGCTGCGCGAGTCCATCGAGACCAACCAGCTCAAGCTGATGAGGGAGCGCGGCTCCGACCTCACCATCTTCAGCCCGCGCGCCAGCTTCATGGCGCACCACATCGGCGACTTCCAGGTGTCGAGCACCTGGGCCGCCATCTGCAACGAGCTCTGCTACCGCGTGAGCCAGCTCTTTCCGGACCATTTCGTGCCCGCCGCCATGCTGCCGCAAAGCCCCGGCGTGGACCCCGCCACCTGCATCCCGGAGCTGGAGCGGTGCGTCAAGGAATACGGCAACGTCGGCATCAACCTGAACCCCGATCCCTCGGGCGGCCACTGGACCAGCCCACCGCTGACCGATCGCCACTGGTACCCGATCTACGAGAAGATGGTCGAGCACGACATCCCGGCCATGATCCACGTCAGCACCAGCTGCAACGCCTGCTTCCACACCACCGGCGCGCACTACATCAACGCCGACACCACGGCCTTCATGCAGCTGATCCAGGGTGACCTGTTCAAGGACTTTCCCACCCTCAAGTTCATCATCCCGCACGGCGGCGGCGCCGCGCCCTACCACTGGGGGCGCTACCGTGGCCTGGCGCAGGAGATGAAGAAGCCGCTGCTGAAGGACCATCTGCTGAACAACGTGTTCTTCGACACCTGCGTCTACCACCAGCCGGGCATCGACCTGCTGACCCAGGTGATCCCGGTCGACAACATCCTGTTCGCGTCGGAAATGATCGGCGCCGTGCGCGGCATCGACCCCGAGACCGGCCACTATTACGACGACACCAAGCGCTACGTGCAGGCCACGGGCCACCTGAGCGACGAGCAGCGCTACAAGGTCTACGAAGGCAACGCGCGCCGCGTGTTCCCGCGCCTCGATGCCCGCCTCAAGGCGAATAACCGGTAACACCCCCGCCGCGCTTTGCGCGACCCCCAAGGGGGCGACACCAGCGGCCCGGCGAAGCCGGTTCCGCGGTGTCCCTGGAAGCAAACCCTTCGCTCGATCAACCGAGCTTTAGACCCGAGGAGAAAGAAGATGTACGAACTGGGCGTTGTCTACCGCAACATCAACCGCGCCGACCGCGCGGCGGCCGACGGCCTCGCTGCACTCGGCTCGGCCACCGTGCACGAAGCCATGGGCCGCGTTGGTCTGCTCAAGCCCTACATGCGCCCCATCTACCCCGGCGTGCAGGTGTCCGGCACGGCCATCACGGTGCTGCTGCAGCCCGGTGACAACTGGATGATGCACGTCGCGGCCGAGCAGATCCAGCCCGGCGACATCGTGGTGGCGGCCGTCACGGCCGAGTGCAGCGACGGCTATTTCGGCGACCTGCTGGCCACGTCGTTCCAGGCCCGTGGTGCGCGCGCGCTCATCATCGACGCCGGTGTGCGCGATGTGAAGGAACTCCAGCGCATGAACTTCCCGGTCTGGAGCAAGGCCATTTCCAGCAAAGGCACCATCAAGGCCACCCTGGGCTCGGTGAACATCCCCATCGTGTGCGCGGGCATGCTGGTGACCCCCGGTGACGTGATCGTGGCCGATGACGACGGCGTGGTCTGCGTGCCCGCCGCGCGTGCCGTGCAGACGCTGGAAGCGGCGATCAAGCGCGAGAGCTTCGAAGGCGAGAAGCGCGCCAAGCTGGCGTCGGGCGTGCTGGGCCTGGACATGTACAAGATGCGCGAGCCGCTGGCTGCGGCTGGCCTCAAATACATCGACTGACGCAATGAAAAACACCCCCGCCGCGCTGCGCGCGACCCCCTCAAGGGGGCAACACCAGCAGCCCGGCAGAGCCGGTTCCGCGGTGTTCGCGGCTGGGGTCACTTCACACACTGGAGATTCTTCAATGAGCAAACCTGTTTCCGGTGACTTCACCAAGACCGCTGGCTGGCTGGACTGGTACACCGGACCTGCCCGGCCGACCTTCAAGCTGCCGGCCGGCGCGGTGGACGCGCACTGCCACGTGTTCGGCCCGGGGGCGGAATTCCCCTACGCGCCCGAGCGAAAGTACACGCCCTGCGACGCGGGCAAGCACGAGTTGTACGCACTGCGTGACCACCTGGGCTTTGCCCGCAACGTCATCGTGCAGGCCACCTGCCACGGCGCCGACAACCGCGCCATGGTCGATGCCTGTCTTTCGTCTGGTGGCAAGGCCCGTGGCGTGGCCACAGTCAAGCGCTCGGTGACGGACGAAGAGCTGCAGGCCCTGCACGCCGCCGGCGTGCGCGGCGTGCGTTTCAATTTCGTCAAGCGCCTGGTGGACTTCACGCCCAAGGACGAGCTGATGGAGATCGCCGGCCGTATCGCCAAACTCGGCTGGCACGTGGTGATCTACTTCGAAGCCGTGGACCTGCCCGAGCTGTGGGACTTCTTCACCGCGCTGCCCACCACGGTGGTGGTAGACCACATGGGCCGCCCCGACGTGTCGCTGCCGGTGGACGGTCCGCAGTTCGCGCTGTTCGAGAAGTTCATGCGCGAGCACCCCAATGTCTGGAGCAAGGTGAGCTGCCCCGAGCGCCTGTCGGTCACAGGCCCCCAGGCCCTGAACGGCGAACAGGCCGCTTACCGGGACGTGGTGCCGTTCGCGCGCCGCATCGTCGAGCAGTTCCCCGACCGCGTGCTCTGGGGCACCGACTGGCCGCACCCCAACCTGAAGGACCACATGCCCGACGACGGCCTGCTGGTGGACTTCATCCCGCACATCGCGCCGACTGCCGAGCTGCAGCGCAAGCTGCTGGTGGACAACCCGATGCGCCTTTACTGGCCCGAAGAAGTGAAAGGCTGATCATGGCTCTCGAAAAACCCTATCTGGACGTGCCCGGCACGACCATCTTCGACGCAGAACAGTCCCGCAAGGGGTACTGGCTCAACCAGTTCTGCATGAGCCTGATGAAGGCCGAGAACCGCGAGAAGTTCAAGGCCGACGAGCGCGCCTACCTGGACCAGTGGGCCATGACGGAAGAGCAGAAACAGGCCGTGCTCGCGCGCGACCTCAACTGGTGCATCCGCCTGGGCGGCAACATCTACTTCCTGGCCAAGATCGGCGCCACCGATGGCAAGAGCTTCCAGCAGATGGCGGGCTCCATGACCGGCATGACCGAAGCCGAGTACCGCGACATGATGATCGCCGGCGGCCGCTCGGCCGACGGCAACCGCGTGGTCGGCGAAGACGGCGACGCCCAGGCACACCGCCAGCCGCAGGGCGCCGCTGGCAAGGCATCTTCGAACAAGGGCAACTGACATGGCACGCATCACCGCATCCGTCTACACCTCGCACGTGCCCGCCATCGGCGCGGCACTCGACCTCGGCAAGACGCAGGAGCCCTACTGGCAGCCCGTGTTCAAGGGCTACGACTTCTCCAAGCAGTGGATGAAGGAGCACAAGCCCGACGTGATCTTCCTCGTCTACAACGACCACGCCACGGCCTTCAGCCTGGAGATGATCCCCACCTTTGCCATCGGCACGGCGGCCGAGTTCCAGCCCGCCGACGAGGGCTGGGGCCCACGCCCGGTGCCCAAGGTGATCGGCCACCCCGACCTGGCCGCGCACATCGCGCAGTCGGTCATCCAGCAGGACTTCGACCTCACCATCGTCAACAAGATGGACGTGGACCACGGCCTGACGGTGCCGCTGAGCCTGATGTGCGGCCAGCCCGAGGCCTGGCCCTGCCCGGTGATCCCGTTCGCCGTCAACGTGGTGCAGTACCCGGTGCCGAGCGGGCGCCGCTGCTACAACCTGGGCCAGGCCATCCGCAAGGCGGTGGAGAGCTACGACGAAGACCTCAACGTGCACATCTGGGGTACCGGCGGCATGAGCCACCAGCTGCAGGGCCCGCGCGCCGGCCTGATCAACCAGGCATTCGACAACGCCTTCCTCGACAAGCTCATCAGCGACCCCGAGTCCGCCGCCAGCATCCCGCACATCGACTACGTGCGCGAAGCCGGCAGCGAAGGCATCGAGCTGGTGATGTGGCTCATCGCGCGCGGCGCCATGGCCGATGTGGCCGGTGGCAAGCCGCCCAGGGTGGCGCACCGCTTCTACCATGTACCCGCGTCGAACACGGCCGTCGGCCACCTGATCCTGGAGAACAACTGACATGAGCAAGACCATCAAAGTCGCCCTCGCCGGCGCAGGCGCCTTCGGCGTGAAACACCTGGACGGCATCCAGAACATCGACGGGGTTGAAGTGATTTCGCTCATCAGCCGCGACCTCGACAAGACCCGCGAAGTCGCCGACAAATACGGCATCCAGCACATCACCACCGACCTGGCCGACAGCCTGGCCATGAAGGAAGTGGACGCAGTCATCCTCTGCACCCCGACGCAGATGCACGCCGAGCAGACCCTGGCCTGCCTGAAGGCCGGCAAGCATGTGCAGGTGGAAATTCCGCTGGCCGACAGCCTCAAGGGCGCCGAAGACGTGGTGGCGCTGCAGAAGCAGACCGGGTTGGTGGCCATGTGCGGCCACACCCGCCGCTTCAACCCCAGCCACCAGTACGTGCACAACAAGATCCAGGCGCGTGAGTTCAACATCCAGCAGATGGATGTGCAGACCTACTTCTTCCGCCGCACCAACACCAACGCGCTCGGCCAGGCCCGCAGCTGGACCGACCACCTGCTGTGGCACCACGCTGCGCACACGGTGGACCTGTTCGCCTACCAGTGCGGCAGCCCGATAGTGCAGGCCAACGCCATCCAGGGTCCGATCCACCCGAACCTGGGCATCGCCATGGACATGAGCATCCAGCTGAAAGCTGCCAGTGGCGCCATCTGCACGCTGAGCCTCTCGTTCAACAACGACGGCCCGCTCGGTACCTTCTTCCGCTACATCGGTGACACCGCGACCTACATCGCGCGCTACGACGACCTGTTCACCGGCAAGGAAGAAAAGATCGACGTGTCGAAGGTGGCGGTGTCCATGAACGGCATCGAGCTCCAGGACCGCGAGTTCTTCGCCGCCATCCGGGAGGGCCGCGAACCCAATTCCAGCGTGGCGCAGGTGTTCAACTGCTACCAGGTGCTGCACCAGCTGGAACAGCAGCTGGCCTGAGCCTGCTCGTCCACCGGCGGGGCTTATCATCGACGGCATGTGGTCCGAACCGATGATCTCCTGGGTGGCTGTGGCGTGCAGCCTGGTCCTGCTGATGGCCTATGAGGCGCGTGTGCATGTCATCGGGCGGCGCGATCCCATGCGCTTTGCCCGCCACGCCAACGCCAGGGTGCGCCTGCACTGGGTGGCGGCCATGTCGGCACAACCCGGATTCGAGATCGTGGCCGTGCAGGCGCTGCGCAACTCGCTGATGTCCGCCACCATCTCGGCCTCCACTTCTGCGCTGGCCGTGATGGCCACGGTGAGCGTGGCCGGCAGCGCGCTGGCGGGCAAGCTGACCACGGGCAGCCCGGTGGACCTGCTGCACACCAGCCTGCAGGCCATGCTGTTGCTGACCCTGTTCGCCTCCTACGTGTGTTCCGCCATGGCCATGCGGCATTTCGGGCATGCGAGCTTCATCATGTCGATGCCCGCCGCAAGCCCCGAGCGCAACACCTTCACGCCGGCGGCGGTGCACCATGTGCACCGGGCCGGACTGCTCTACAGCTGGGGTCTGCGCCTGTTCCTGATGGTGGCTCCGCTGGCCGTGGGCGTGGTGCACCCACTGGCCATGCCGGTGGTCACGGTGCTGCTCATGGTGGCCCTGCATTTCTTTGACCAGCCTGCCGACATCACGGTGGACTGACCCAGCGGAATCTATCCGGACCTCCTCGCATGCAACAACGCCAGCTCGGCCCTTTCAGCGTCAGTGCCATCGGCCTGGGCTGCATGAACATCTGCCACGCCTATGGCGCTCCTGTTTCCGAGCAGCAGGCCGAGCGCTTGCTGCTGGCCGCGCTGGATGCGGGCGTGACCCACTTCGACACCGCCGCCCTCTATGGCTTTGGTGCCAGCGAAACCCTGGTGGGCAAATACCTGAGCCATCACCGCTCGAAGTTCACCCTGGCCAGCAAATGCGGCATGACGGGTGTGCCCAATGCCGACGGCGTGAAAGTCCGGGTGATCGACGGCCGGCCCGAGACCATCAAGGCCACCTGCGAAGCCGCGCTGCAGCGGCTGCAGACCGACGTGATCGACCTCTACTACCTGCACCGCTGGGACAAGCAGGTGCCGATCGAAGACAGCGTGGGCGCGCTGGGTGATCTGGTGCGAGCCGGCAAGATCCGGTCCATCGGCCTGTCCGAAGTGTCGGCTGCCACCCTGCGCAGGGCGCACGCGGTGCACCCCGTCACCGCGTTGCAGACCGAGTATTCGCTCTGGACGCGAAACCCTGAAATTGCGGTGCTCGACGCCTGCCGCGAACTCGGTGTTGCCTTCGTGGCCTTCAGCCCGGTGGCGCGCGGTTTCCTGTGCGGCGAGCTGGACGTGAGCGCGTTCGACGTCAAGGACATCCGCCGCAGCATGCCGCGCTTCGCACCCGACCACTACGCCGCCAACCGCAGGTTGCTGCCAGGCTACCAGGCCATCGCGCAGGAAGTGGGCTGCACCCCCGCGCAGCTCGCCATTGCCTGGCTGCTGCACCGGGGCGACGACATCCTGCCCATCCCCGGCACCACCAGCGTGGACCATCTGCAGGACGACCTGGGCGCTGCGAGCGTCAGGCTGGGTGCCGATGTCATGGCCCGGCTTGACGCGCTCATCAACCAGCACACCGTGCAGGGTGACCGCTACAACGCCCAGGCCAACAGCGAGGTGGACACGGAAGTGTTCTGACCGGCGATCCCGCGGCGTCCGCTGGACAAGGCCCGCAGACACCGCCCGGAATGGCGGTGTCTGCGGACCTTTTTCGCTACCAGCGTGCCGCTCAGCGGGCGCTCAGGAAGTCGCCCACTTCCAGCAGGATCAGCTCGTTGTCGTCCGCCTTGTTGGGCTCGCGGCTGCTGGAGAACGGCAGGTTGTTGTCGTTGCCGACCACGATGTGCTTCGCGTCCACCACGTCCACGTTCTCGATCGTGAAGAAGGGGAAGGTCAGCATGCCGTTGGTCAATGGCTTGCGGGCGAGCCCGGCCGGGTCGGCCATGGCCATCAGGTCGACATAGCCGATCTTGCGCAGCGGACCGCCGGCGTTGGCGTCACTCAGCTCCACCTTGTAGATCCGCTTGAACTTGGCCAGGTCGTGGAAGCAGTCGGTGCGCTTCTGGCCTTCGGGACACGCCTTGTCGGCCGTGCCTTCGCCGTTGTCGCGTTCGATGACCATGCCCGTGGTGGCGTCGATCATGTTGAAGTCACCGATCGCGTGGTGGTTCGCGTCCATCACGTATTTCCAGTGGCGGCCGGTCCACTTCTCCGCTTTCACGTCGAACTCCAGTACCCGCAGGAACTGCTTGCCATCCAGCGACTCGGGGGCCTTGGCGGCCTCGTCCCACAGCGCGCCTTCGAGCAGGGCGTAGAGCTTGCTGCCGTCGGTCGACGCCGCCATGCCCTCGTAGCCCTTGGAGCGGCGCACCTGGAACTTCACCGCGGCGCCGGGGGCGCCGGGCGTGGTCACCGACGGATGGTCGGGCGAGACCACGGTCTTGCCGTCCACCTGGGTTTCAAACACGGCCTGCACGCGGCCCTTCATGTCGGCCTTGATGAGGAACGGGCCGAACTCGTCGCCGATCCAGATCGAGCCACCGGCGATCTGGAAGCTCTCGGTGTCGAAGTCCGAGCCGGTCAGAAAGCGCTGTCTCGTGCCCTCGTGGACGATGCGGAACGGCACCTTCTTGTCCGGATCGTGCAGGAACACCGTCTCCAGCCGCTTGAACTGTCCGCTCTTGAAGTCCACGGTGTAGCGGTTGAGGAACAGCATGAAGTCGGGCGAGTTGGCCTTCGAGCCGGCGCCGTTGTCGGTCAGCAGCCAGTAGCTGCCGTCGGCCATGCGCCGGATGCCCGAGTGGCCCTGCACCGGCTGGCCCCTGAACGGCAGCGACACGCCGGTGGGGCGGCCGGCCGACTGGCCTTCGACCGTACCGATGGCTTCCACGCGTTTGCCCGTGGTGAACTTGCCGCTGGTCTGCAGGTCGGCCGGTGCGGCGCGGGGCGCGGCAACGAAGCTCTGCGCCGGCAGCACGGCGTGCCCCGTCAGCGTGGCAGGGAAGGCGGTCTGGGCCTGGGCGGCCAGCGGAAGGGCCGAAAGGGCCAGAGCCAGGGGGAGGAGGGCGTGTTTCATGTTCGTTGTGTCGTAGAAGAATGAGCAGGGTCATGCCATGACCACCGGTGGTCACGGCCTGGTCACTCTGACCGGCCCGTTTGAAGGTGCCGCGACAGGTTCGTGGCGTTGCCATGACAGCGGCCGGTCGGGTAGCGCCGATACAAAACGAAAAAAACCGAAACTGCGCTGACACCCGCCGTGCGGCGCCCCTGGGCACCATGACGCACATGTTCAACAAGGTTCTGAAAGGACCCCCGTCATGAAATCCTGGATCCAGAAAACCCTCATCGGCCTCGCCGGCGCCACGCTTCTGATGGGTGGCCTCACGGCCTGCGGCTCGCGTGGCCACCACGAACGGGGCGCCATGAGCGACGAGCGCGTCGTCGAGATGCGTGGCAAAGCCATCGAACGCATCAGCAGCAAACTCGATCTGAACGAAGCCCAGAAGCAGAAGCTCGGGGTGCTGGCCGACGAACTCATCGTCCAGCGCAAGGCCATGCGCGGCGACAGCGCCGGCCCGCGCACCGAAATGAAGGCCCTCGTGGCCGGTGACAAGTTCGACCGCACCCGCGCCCAGGCCCTGCTGGACCAGAAGACCCAGGTGGTGCAGGCCGGTGGTCCGAAAGTGATTGCCGCACTGGCCGACTTCTACGACAGCCTCAACCCCGAGCAGCAGAAGCAGGTGCGCGAGAAGATGGAGAAACGCGGCCACGGCTGGTGGGGCCGCGGTTGATCGCCGGCTGATCGTGCGCCACCGCGCCCTGTCAGAATGAGCCGATGCACCGCATCCTGCTGATTGACGACGACGAACAGCTCGGACCACCGCTGGCGACGTACTTCCAGCGCTTCGAGCTGGCGCTGACCCACGCGCTGCGCCCCAGCGCCGGCCTGGCCCTGTTGCGCAACGGGCATTTCGACGCCGCCATCCTGGACGTGATGCTGCCCGAGATGGACGGCTTCGAACTCTGCCGCACCATCCGCAAGGAGAGCGACATTCCCATCGTCATGCTCACCGCGCGCGGCGACGTGATGGACCGCGTGGTCGGCCTCGAACTCGGGGCCGACGATTACCTGCCCAAGCCCTTCGAGCCGCGTGAGCTCGTGGCGCGCCTGCAGACCGTGCTGCGCCGGCGCACGGCCAATGGCCACCCAGGGACGGGCGCCGCGGCCAGCAGCGGGAACGGACACCACGAACTGCGTTTCGAAGGTCTGACGCTCGACACCGCGCGCCGCAGCGTGTCGCGCCTGGGAACAGAAGTCGAGCTCACCGGCACCGAATACGAGTTGCTGCTGTTGCTCGCCCGCGATCCGGGCAAGGTGTTCAGCCGCGACGACATCCTCAACCAGCTGCGCGGCCACGAGGCCGATCTCTACACCCGCGCGGTCGACATCGTGATCAGCCGCCTGCGCAGGAAGCTGGAGCCGCTGGACTGCATCAAGACGCTGCGCAACGCTGGCTACTCGCTCGCGCTGCGCCGCCTGCCGTCATGAGCGACGCGGTCACGGAGAAGCATCCCTGGCACCGGCGCGCACGCCACGCGCTCGGCCACTCCATCAAGCTGCGCCTGGTGCTGGTGTTCCTGCTGCTGGCGCTGGCCATGGCGTTCACCTTCATCAGCGGTGCGCAGAAAGCGTTTTCGGTGGGCTGGCGCGAAGCCGCGCGCCCGCTGCTCATGGACTATGTCGACCGGCTGGCCACCGACATCGCCGTGCCGGGCCAGCCGCCCAGCATCGAGCGCGCACGGGCTCTCGCCGAACGCCTGCCGGTCACGGTGCACATCGCCGGCCCGCAGGTCAACTGGCGTTCCCACCCCGGGCAGGATCGGCCCGACCGGCTGCGTGGCGAGCCGCCGCGGGAAGCCCGGTGGCGCGGTGCCGAATGGGCCGCAGACCCGGGCTGGCAGGGCCTGCTGCAGCGCCGCACGGCCGATGGCCACACCATCGCCTTCGGCATCAACGAAGACGCCTTCGAGCGCCGCCCGCGCCTGATCGGCTACACGCTCACCGTGCTGCTGGTGCTCACGCTGCTGGCGTTCCTGTACGTGCGCCGCCTGCTGCGCCCGCTGGACGACATCGGTGCCGGGGCGCGCCGCTTCGGCGCCGGTGATTTCGCCCAGCCCATCCCCGTGCGCCATGCCGACCGGCCTGACGAGCTCGGTCAGCTCGCCGCCACCATCAACACCATGGGCACCGACATCCGGCAGATGCTCGACGCCAAGCGCGCGCTGCTGCTCGCCATCAGCCACGAACTGCGCAGCCCGCTCACCCGCGCCCGGCTCAACACCGAACTGCTGCCCGAGACCGCCGAGGTGAACCCGCAGCGCGAAGCCCTGCTGCGCGACCTGCAGGACATGGCCGGCCTCATCGCCGACCTGCTCGAAAGCGAGCGCCTGGCCAGCCGCCACGCCGCGCTGCAACGCGAGCCGGTGGCGCCGGCCGCACTCGCGGCCGAGGTCGTCGCCGATGTGCTTGCGCGCCAGCCGGAGCGACCGGGCACCCGTCCCGAGATCGTCTTTCAGGCCGCGCCAGACCTGCCCATGCTGTCGCTCGACCCGGCGCGCATGCGCCTGCTGCTGCGCAACCTGCTCGACAACGCGCTGCGCCACAGCGCCGACGCACCGCAGCCGCCCGAGCTGCACATCAGCACCGCGGGGCAGGGCATCCAGATCGAGGTGCGCGACCACGGCCCCGGCGTGCCCGAAGACCAACTGTCCCACCTCGCGGAACCCTTCTACCGCCCCGACACCGCGCGCACCCGCGCCCAGGGTGGTGTGGGCCTGGGGCTGTATCTCTGCAAGCTCGTGGCGCAGGCGCATGGCGGCACGTTCGCCGTGCGCAACGCGTTGCCAGGGCTGGCGGTACAGGTGCGTTTGCCCGGACGCTGAAGCGTTGCATCGCCCTGGTGGGGCGCGCCCTCAGTCATCGATCGACAGGCCGAACGCCTTCTTGATTTCTGTGACCGAGCCATCCAGACCCAACGCCGCTATGAGGCTGTCCAGCGGGACATCAATCGCTTCAATGAGCTTCCTGAGCAGGCCCTTGGGTTTCTCGGCCCCGCCCGGCGGGCTACCGGTTTCGGATCTCTGACGCTGCACGGCGTTCGCCTGATCCACCGCACTTTGGCGCGAGGAATCGCCCCATTTGATGTCCACGGTCAGGTGCTCGCGGTACCTGTCTGGCAGGCTGAGCAGCAAGCGCTCCAGAAGATAGCGGACAAGCCACAGCTTGAGCTGCAACTGCTGGCCGTAGAGGCCATGCGCTTGCAGCGGTGCCGCCCCGGCATGGTTCACCTTCGACGTCCAGTTGCTTTCTGAAAAGTCCCGTTGGAACGAGGGCCACGCATCGCGAAGCTGTCCCAGCGAAGGCTGATCGAAGAGGATCGCGTCGCCCTTATCAACTTCCTTCAGTTTTTCCAGGAACACCAGAAGCCAATCCAGGAAGTGCAAGAGTTCCTTGCGGGCTGGCTCGAGGTCTTTGGCTTCAAGCATGGTGAGACTCCTGTTCGCCGAGGACTTGCCTCGCCTGGAGGCAGGGAATCATTGTCTGCCTGGGCCGGTGCGAGAACAAGCCCGTCGACGTGCAGGACCGACCTCGGTTGATCCTGCCGGTCTGCGGAGGGCTGAGCGCTGCCATGGGTCAAATAGACAATCTTGTATCGGGAGCCATGGAAACATTCCCCATCCGCCTCACCTTCGGCCAGGACCTGCGCGAAGTGTTCAAAGTCACCGGGCGCTCCCGGTGGCCGCCAGGCGGCGTTTGTGCTCTTGAGCAGCGGAAGCCTGGCGGACGCCTGCATCCGATTCGCCGGAGCCGAGGTCGCGTTGCTCAAGCACGGGGTTTGCGAGCTATTGGTCCGGCCTCGCTCGGGGCACGTATTCCAGCGCCTGGTTCACCTCCCGGGCCACGGCCTCCAGCTGTTCGCGCAGCCAGCGATGCGCCGCGTCGTTCTGGTGGCGCAGGTGCCAGATCATGTACATGGGCAGGGTGGGGCAGGGCACCGGCACCCTGGCGCTGGCCAGGCCCTGCATCAGGTGGGTCTGCAGCAGGCCCGGCGCGGTGGCCAGCAGCTGGCTGCCGCGGAGGAAGGGCGGCAAGCCCGAAAAGCCCGGCACCATGACGGCGAAGCGGCGCTGGATGCCGCGTTCGGCCAGGTGCTGGTCCAGGTCGAGCGGGCGTCGCGGCTCGTACACCACGGTCACGTGGTCGGCCGCCAGGTAGTCGGCCTTGCTGGCCGGTGCGCTGCGCACGGCGGGGTCGTAGAACACCCGGTAGCGGTCTTCGAACAGGCGCTTCTGCAGGATGTCGCTGCCCTCGGGCGGGCGCGGGCTGATGACGAGCTGACAGCGCTCCAGGCGCAGTATGTCCAGCGAGGGCACGTCCGAGGGGATGACGCGCAGCGCCACGCCCGGTGCCTGTTCGCGCAGGCGGCGGGCCAGGCCCGGCAGCAACACGTCGCGCTGGAAATCGTTGGCGGCGATGGTGAACGTGGTCTGCCAGTCCGCGGGGTCGAAGCTGCCCGAACGGGCGAAGCGCTCCAGCTGGCCCAGCAGCTCGCGCGCCTGCACCGCCATGGCCTCGGCCCGCGCGGTGGCCACGATGCCGCGCCCGCTTTTCACGAACAGCGCGTCACCGGTGATGCCGCGCAGCTTGTCCAGCAGGTGGCTCACGGCCGATTGCGTGACCCCCAGGCGCTGCGCCGCGCCGGTGATGCTGCCGGTGTCCACCACCGCCACCAGCAGTTGCAGAAGTCGCGCATCGAGGTTTGACCAATCGAATTTGCTCATGGGTCATATGATCATTCATCGGTTTATCTTTGGCAATGCCATGGGAATACTCGTGGCTTGATACACGTCAAACCACCCGGATTCCCGCAGGAGACAGACCGTGAGCGCACCCCTTCCCCAGATTCCCGGCACCACGCCGTTTGATGGCGAGCAGGCCAGAAAAGGCTATGCCCTCAACAAGATGTGCTTCTCGTTCAACGACGAGGCCAACCGCAACGCCTTCGTGGCCGACGAGGAGGGCTACATGAAGCGGTACGGCCTGAACGAGCAGCAGGCCGCCGCGATTCGGGCGCGCAACGTGCTGCAGCTCATCGCCGCGGGCGGCAACGCCTACTACCTGGCCAAGTTCGCGGGCATCTTCAAGCTCGACATGCAGGACATCGGCGCGCAGCAGACGGGCATGACCAAAGAACAGTTCAAGGCCAAGCTCGTGGCCGCCGGGCAATAAATTCCAGGAGACCTTCACATGGCACAACTCATCGGCGGCCTCGGCACTTCCCACATTCCCGCCATCGGCGGCGCGATCCACAAAGGCCTGCAGCAGGAACCGTACTGGAAGCCTTTTTTCGACGGCTTTCCGCCCATCCGCGAATGGCTGGCCAGGGAGAAGCCCGACGTCGTCGTGATGTTCTACAACGACCATGGCCTGAACTTCTTTCTCGACAAGATGCCCACCTTCGCGGTGGGTGCCGCGCCCGAATACCACAACGCCGACGAAGGCTGGGGCATCCCCACGCTGCCGCCGTTCAAGGGTGAGCTTGATCTGTCGTGGCACATCATCAACACACTGGTGGACAAGGAGTTCGACATCGTGAGCTGCCAGGAAATGCTGGTGGACCACGCGTGCACGCTGCCGCTCAAGCTGTTCTGGCCCGAGGGTGACTGCCCCGTGACGGTGGTGCCGGTGTGCATCAACACCGTGCAGTTTCCGCTGCCCAGGGCCAGCCGCGTCTATGCGATGGGCAAGGCGGTGGGTGAGGCGATCCGTTCGTGGGACAGCGACAAGAAGGTGGCGGTGATCGCCTCCGGCGGCCTGAGCCACCAGCTTGACGGCGAGCGCGCCGGCTTCATCAACAAGGCGTTTGACCTGCAGTTCATCGACAGCCTGGAGAGCAACCCCGAATGGGCCACGCAGTTCAGCATCCTTGAACTGGTGGAAAAAGCCGGCACGCAGGGGGTGGAACTGCTGATGTGGCTGGCCATGCGTGCAGCGCTCACGGCCGCCGGCCCCAAGGTGCGCCGCGTGCACAGCAATTACCACATTCCGATTTCCAACACCGCCACGGCCGTGATGGCGCTGGAGGCGGTCTGAGTTTGCGTTGCCTGGCGTTGTTTGGGAGGAGGGAGCCTTGGCTCCCTTTTTCGTTCCGGGTCTTGTCGCGCGTGCATGGATCGCCGGGTACTCGACTCCGCTCATGTCCTCCGGAACGGGCTTCGCCGGTTCCTCCTCCGTCACTTCGCTGAGCAGCACGTCCCACCGCTGCGAGACACACCGCAAGAGCAGGCGCACCAAAGAAAAACGGGAGCCCAAAGGCTCCCGTCTGTCGAAACGAAACGCTGAATCAGATCACATCGTGTCGATGAAGCTGCGCAGCTTGTCCGAGCGGCTGGGGTGCTTGAGCTTGCGCACCGCCTTGCTCTCGATCTGACGGATGCGTTCGCGCGTCACGTCGAACTGCTTGCCCACTTCTTCCAGCGTGTGGTCGGTGGACATTTCAATACCGAAACGCATGCGCAGCACCTTGGCTTCGCGCGGCGTGAGGCTGTCGAGGATCTCCTTGACCACTTCGCGCAGACCGGCCTGCATCGCGGCCTCGATGGGCGCGGTGTTGGCCTGGTCTTCGATGAAGTCGCCCAGGTGCGAATCGTCGTCGTCGCCGATGGGGGTTTCCATCGAGATTGGCTCTTTCGCGATCTTCATGATCTTGCGGATCTTGTCTTCCGGCATCTCCATCTTCTCGGCCAGGATGGACGCATCGGGCTCGAAGCCGTGTTCCTGCAAATGCTGGCGGCTGATGCGGTTCATCTTGTTGATGGTTTCGATCATGTGCACCGGGATGCGGATCGTGCGCGCCTGGTCCGCGATGGAGCGCGTGATGGCCTGGCGGATCCACCAGGTGGCGTAGGTGGAGAACTTGTAGCCGCGGCGGTATTCGAACTTGTCCACCGCCTTCATCAGGCCGATGTTGCCTTCCTGGATCAGGTCCAGGAACTGCAGCCCGCGGTTGGTGTACTTCTTGGCGATGGAGATCACGAGACGCAGGTTGGCCTCGATCATTTCCTTCTTCGCGTCGCGCGAGGTGGATTCGCCCGAGTTCATCCGCTTGTGGATGTCTTTCAGGTGGGCCAGTGGCACGACCACGCTGCTCTGGATCGTCATCAGGCCCTGCTGCAGTTCCTGGATGGGCGGGATGTTGCGTTGCATCACCACGCTCCAGGGCTTGCCGGCAGCGGCCTGCTTCTCCACCCACTTCAGGTTCAGCAGGTTGGCGGGGAAATCGGCGATGAACTTGTCCTGCGGCATGCCGCACTTGTCCACGATGATGCGGCGTAGTTCGCGTTCCTTCTTGCGAACTTCGTCCACCTGGCTGCGCATGGTGCCGCAGAGCTTTTCAATCGCTTTGGCGGTGAAGCGGATCGACATCAGCGTTTCGGTGATGGCCTGCTGCGTCTTGATGTAGGTCGGCGTGCCGTAGCCTTCCTTGTCGTAGGTCTTGTGCAGCTTCTCGAATTGGTTGCGCATGGTGTCAAAGCGCTCCAGCGCCTCGCGCTTGAGTTCTTCAAGCTTGCGCGTCAGTGCCTTGGAGCCGCCTTTGCCATCGTCGTCATCGGCTTCGTCGTAATCGTCGAAGTCTTCTTCGGCCACGTAGTCGTCGGCTGCGTTCGCATCTGCAAAGCCGTCCACCACGGTGGAAATGACGATCTTGCCTTCGCGGATGTCTTCGGCCATGGCCAGGATCTCGGCGATGGTGGCGGGTGATTCGCTGATGGCGGCCATCATGTCGTTCAGGCCGCCTTCGATGCGCTTGGCGATCTCGATCTCGCCTTCGCGCGTCAGCAGTTCCACGGTGCCCATCTCGCGCATGTACATGCGCACCGGGTCGGTGGTGCGGCCGAATTCGCTGTCCACGGTGGACAGGGCGGCTTCGGCTTCTTCCTCGGCCTCTTCTTCGGTCGCGGCGGTCGGGCCGGTGTTGTTCAGCAGCAGGGTTTCGGCGTCGGGCGTCTGTTCGTAGACGGCCACGCCCATGTCGTTCAGCAGCGAGACCACCACTTCCAGCGTCTCGGCCTCGACCAGCTTGTCGGGCAGGTGGTCGTTGATCTCGCCGTGCGTGAGGTAGCCGCGCGTCTTGCCCAGCTTGATCAGGGTCTTCAGGCGTTCACGGCGGTTCTTGGCTTCTTCTTCGGACAGGACGGTCTCGTCCAGGCCGAATTCCTTCATCAGCGCGCGCTCCTTGGCCTTGCTGATCTTCATGCGCAGCGGCTTGACCTTCTCGGTCGGCTGTGCCGTGGCGTCCACCACCTCGGCTTCGGCATCGGGTTCGCCGCTCAGGTCGTCTTCAATGTCGCTCAGGTCGGCGTCGTCCAGATCCGCATCGCTCTTGGCGCTGGCCTTGGGCTTGCGACCCCGTTTGGCTGCAGGCTGGTCGGCAGAGGCGGCTTTCGCGGGCCGTCCCGCTTTCTTCTTGACCGCGCCGGCTGCGACATCCAGGTCGGTGTCGAGCGCTTCGGGAGCGGCTTTGCGGGCGGTCGTCTTGGCCGGAGCCGCTTTGGCGGCGGCTTTGGTGGAGGTCTTGTCGGTCACAGCGGGAGCTTTCTTCGAGGGGGCTACTGGGGATGCCTTGGCGGGACTGGACTTGGCGCTGCTTTTGGAGCTGGACACGACGGGCGTACTGGACTTCTTCGCGGGCATGGGAACCTCAAAAAAATGTCAAACAGGAACCGGCAGGACAGACAAAAAACGCCAGGCAGCCACGCAACGCGGACGGCCCCGGTGATTTTGTGGGGCACAACGCCCGCCTTTCGCCGGAAAGGGCGGGCCTGCAAGCTGGTTGGGCGAACATTTGGTGTGCAGTCCTTGCGGGGTTCCGTCAGGACCAGGGTCGGTCGCTGAGGTGGCCAGAAGGTGGTTCCATATCGCCCCAGTTCAAGGGGCAAGGCCGGTGCCGGAGGTGCTGCTGTCGCGCTTGCGGTGCAAAACCTTGGATTATACCGCCGTCCCGCTTTTCAGGGCCTTGATGCTGTCGGTAACCCGTTTGAACTCTTCATAGGCCGAAACGTCCCCTTGCTGCACCCGCAGCGCGAGCTGGTCCGCCAGTGCTTTCAGGGTGTCCCCACGCAGCAGATCCATGATGCCCGCGAGCTCGGACAGTTCGGACGCCTGGTCGCTGACCAGCGTGACCTGTTCCACCTGGGCGCAGATATAGGGCTCGCTCTCGTGTCCGCGCAGGGCTTCACGCAGGGCGGCCCAGGGCTGCGGCCCGTGTTCGTGCAGCTGCGCTTCGAGCCACGCCAACGCCGGTCCCTGCGGCGGCGGCAGGTGGGCCAGCATCGCGTGGTCGTCGGCAGACAGGTTGTCCCAAGCCTGTGCATTGGCCAGCAGCAGGCCCACCGCGCGATCAGCCCGGCTGGTGGCCACCCGTTGCGAGCCCAGCATGCGCGGTGGCGGAGGAGGACCCTTGCGCCACTTGCCAAAGCCCTTGTTGCCGTACCCGCCGCCAGAACCCTGGCCATGGCTCTGGCCCCAAGCCTCGCCGTGGCTGGCGCTGCGGGCGCCGTAGGCTTGGGGGGCGCCGCTGCTGCGGTACTCGCCGGGGGGGAAGGCGCCACCGCCGTTACCGACGGGCTCGCGCTCGCGGACGGGCGCCTCGCCAGCGCCTGCGCGGCGCGGCCGGTGGCCGGCACCGGCCTGCTGCCAGAGCTGCAGCAGGTCCTGGATGCCGATGCCGGTGCCGTTGGCCAGTTCTCCGAGCAGCTGTTGCTTGAGCGCTCCGTCGGGCAGGGCGCTCCACAAGGGGCGGGCCTGGCTGGCCATGCGGGCCCGGCCTTCGGCACTGGACAGATCGCAGTCGGCGCCGGCGGCTTCGATCAGGAAGCGCGACAGCGGCACGGCGTCCTTGACGCACTGGGCAAAGGCGGCCTCACCGTTCTCCCGGATGAAACTGTCCGGGTCGTGTTCGGCGGGCAGGAAGAGGAACTTCACGCTGCGCGTGTCGGTCGCCAGCGGCAGGGCGGCGTCGAGCGCCTTGCGCGCCGCGCGCCGGCCGGCGGCGTCGCCATCAAAGCTGAACACCACCGCGTCGGTGAAGCGGAACAGTTTCTGCACGTGGTCGGGCGTGCACGCTGTGCCGAGGGTGGCCACGGCGTTGGCAAAACCGAGCTGGGCCAAGGCGACCACGTCCATGTAGCCTTCGGTGACCAGCGCGTAGCCGGCCACGCGGATGGCGGTGCGGGCTTCGAACAGGCCATACAGCTCGCGGCCCTTGCTGAAGACCGGCGTTTCGGGCGAGTTCAGGTACTTGGGCTCACCCTTGTCGAGCACGCGCCCGCCAAAACCGATGTACTCGCCCTTGACGTTGCGGATCGGGAACATGATGCGGTCGCGGAAGCGGTCGTAGCGTTTCGCTTCGCCGTCCTGGCCTTTTTCATCCTCGTGCGTGATCACCATGCCGGACTCGACCAGCAGCGGATCGGCGTAGTCCGGGAACACGCTGGCCAGGCTGCGCCAGCCTTCGGGCGCGTAGCCCAGTCCGAAGGTCCTGGCGATCTCGCCCGACAGCCCGCGACCCTTGAGGTAAGCCACTGCGCGGGGCGAGGCCTTCAGGTGTTTCGCATAGGCGTGGGCGGCCTTCTCCAGCACGTCGTTGAGCGTGGCCTGTTTCTGCCGCTGCTGCGCGGCACGTTCGCGGTCCTGTGGCGAGGCATCGTCCTCGGGCACCTGCATCCCGGTCTGCTGGGCCAGGTCTTTCACCGCCTCGATGAAGCTCATGCCGGCGTGTTCCATCAGGAAACCGATGGCATTCCCGTTGGCGCCGCAGCCGAAGCAGTGGTAGAACTGCTTGGTCGGACTGACACTGAACGATGGCGACTTTTCACCGTGGAACGGGCACAGGCCCATGAAGTTGGCCCCGCCTTTCTTCAACTGGACGTAGCGGGCCACCACGTCGACCACGTCGACGCGGTTGAGCAGTTCCTGGATGAAGGTCTGGGGGATGGCCACCGGGGTATTCTGCACCGAGCGAAAACCATGGAGACCTGCACATGACCAGCATCTACGACCAGGACCTGCCGCGCAACGAGGCCAACTTTGCGCCCATCTCGCCGCTGTCGTTCATCGAACGCACCGCCGAGGTCTACCCGGAGCGGCTGGCCGTCGTGCACGGAAGCCTGCGCCAGACCTGGGCCCAGACCTACGCCCGTACCCGTCAGTTGGCCAGCGCCCTGCAGCGCGCCGGCATCGGCAAGAACGACACAGTGGCGGTGATGCTGCCCAACACCCCGCCCATGGTCGAGGCGCATTTCGGTGTGCCGATGGCCGGCGCGGTGCTCAATGCGCTCAACACCCGGCTCGACCCGGAGGCCATCGCCTTCATGCTGGACCACGGCGAAGCCAGAGCGGTGATCGTCGACCCCGAGTTCGCCGGCACCTTGGCCAGGGCGCTGAAGCTGCGCCAGGCCACCACGCCGCTGCTGGTGATCGACGTGGAAGATCCGCTGTTCACCGGCGAGTCCACGCCGGTGGGTACCACCACCTATGACGCTTTCCTGGCCGGCGGCGACCCGGCCTTTGCCTGGAGCCTGCCCGCCGACGAGTGGGACGCCATTGCGCTGAACTACACCAGCGGCACCACCGGCAACCCCAAGGGTGTGGTCTACCACCACCGCGGCGCGGCGAGCAACGCGATTTCCAACATTCTCGAATGGGACATGCCCAAGCACGCGGTGTACCTGTGGACGCTGCCCATGTTCCATTGCAATGGCTGGTGCTTCCCCTGGACGCTGGCGGCACGCGCTGGCGTGAATGTGTGCCTGCGCAAGGTGGAGGCTCAGGCGATCTTTGACGCCATGCGCCAGCATGGGGTCACGCACTACTGCGGCGCACCGATCGTGCACGGTCTGCTGGTCAACGCGCCAGCGGCCATGAAAGAAGGCCTGCCTGCGGGCGTGAAAGCCATGGTGGCCGGTGCCGCGCCGCCGGCCTCCATGATCGAAGGCATGGAGCAGATGGGCTTTGACCTCACCCATGTGTACGGGCTGACCGAGGTCTACGGCCCGGCCACGGTCTGTGCGAAACACGGTGCCTGGGACGCGCTGGACATCGGCGAGCGTGCCCGCCTGAACGCGCGCCAGGGCGTGCGCTACCACCTGCAGCGTGACGTGCGTGTGCTCAACCCGGAAACCCTGCAAGCGGTGCCGCAGGACGGCGAGACCATGGGCGAGATCATGTTTAAGGGCAACATCGCCATGAAGGGTTACCTGAAGAACCCGAAGGCCACCCGGGAGGCCTTCGCCGGGGGCTGGTTCCACAGCGGTGACCTGGCCGTGCAGTACCCGGACGGCTACTTCAAGATCAAGGATCGCAGCAAGGACATCATCATTTCGGGCGGGGAGAACATCTCGTCGATCGAGGTGGAAGACGTGCTCTACCGCCATCCGGACGTGCTGGCCGCTGCCGTGGTGGCGCGGCCCGACCCGAAGTGGGGCGAGACGCCGTGCGCCTTCGTGGAGCTGAAGTTCGGAGCCCAGACCACGCCCGAGGAGATCGTGACGCACTGCAGGCAGCACCTGGCCGGCTTCAAGGTGCCGCGTGCCGTGGTGTTCGGTGAACTGCCCAAGACGAGCACCGGGAAGATCCAGAAGTTCGAGTTGCGCAAGCGGGCGGGTTCGGCCGAGGCGATCGACGTTTAATCGCCGGCGACGGTGCCCTCGCGACGCGGATCGGCGCCGCCCAGCCACACGGGCTGACCGTCTTTCATGCCGCGCTGGATCACCTGCAGGCCACTGGGCAGGGGCGTTTCGCTGACGGTGTGGCCCCGCTGCTGCAGCGCCTGCACGGTCGCTGCCGGGAAGCGCCCGGCTTCCAGCAGCACCGGACCGCCCAGCGTGCCGAAATTCGGCAGGTCGATGGCCGCCTGGGGTGTCAGGCCCCAGTGCAGCGTACCGAGCAGCGTCTTCGCCGTGAAGTGGATGATGAATGCGCCGCCCGGGCTGCCTGCACTCATCAGCAACTGGCCGGTGCTGGCGTCGAACACCAGCGTGGGCGACATGGACGAGCGCGGCCGCTTGCCTGGCTGCACCCGGTTGGCCACCGGCTGACCCTGTGCGTCGGTGGGTGCAAAGCTGAAGTCGGTGAGCTGGTTGTTGAGCAGGAAGCCGCCAGGGCGGCCCGGATCGGTGCTCACCATGAGCCGGGAGCCAAAGCCGGCTTCGATCGTGCTGGTCATGGCCAGTGCGTTGCCAAAGCCGTCCACGATGCTGATGTGGCTGGTGCCGTACTCCGGCTGGTCGGGCATGGGTGCCCAGCTGGCCTGCACGCCGCCGGGTTGGCCGGCGGGTGCCTGTGGCATGCGCGCCGGGCTGATGAGGCGGGCGCGGTCGTCCAGATAGCGTGCATCGAGCAGGCTCTCCCAGCGCCCGGCTGGCGGGCTGACGAAGTCCGGGTCTGCCACGAAGAGCGCCCGGTCGGCAAAGGCCAGGCGGGAGGCTTCGACGTACGCGTGCAACCAGTCGGCGCCGGGCGCCCCGGCGAACGATTGCTCGCCCTGCGGTGTGCGCGCGAGCAGACCGAGCATCTGGCCGATGGCGATCGCCCCCGAGCCGGGCGGCGGGAAACCGCAGATGCGCAGCGCACGCCGCTCGGCCGTGTGCTCGTGGCACAAGGCTTCGCGCTCCCTCGGCCTGTAGCGGGCCAGGTCGTCCAGGCTCATCCGGCCAGGGTTGCCGGCGCGCTGCCGCACCCTGGCGACGATGGCACGCGCCACCGGACCGTCGTGGAGCGCCAAGGGACCCCGTGCCGCGATGTCGCGAAACACCTGCGCCAGCTCGGGGTTGCGCAGCACATGTCCCACCGGGTGGGGAAGGCCGTCGGATCGGAAGAAGTAGGCGGCGGCCACCGGGTCCTGTTTCAGTGCGTTTTCTGCGAGCAGGAGCGTGTGCAGCCGCGGGCTGACGGCGAAGCCCTGTTCGGCCAGTTGAATGGCGGGCTCGAACAGCCCGGCCCAGGGCAGTCGGCCATGCTGCCGGTGGGCCAGCGCCAGCATTATCACGGTGCCGGGCACGCCCACCGAGCGGCCGCCGACAACCGCCGCCATGAAGGACAGCGGCTGGCCATCGTCGCCCAGGAACAGTCGTTCGTCTGCAGCCATGGGCGCGGCCTCGCGACCGTCGAAGGCCTGCACCCGCCGGCCATCGTGGTGCAGCAAAAAGGCGCCACCGCCAATGCCGCTGGACTGCGGCTCCACCAGCGTCAGCACCATCTGCACGGCGATGGCGGCATCCACCGCGCTGCCGCCAGCGCGCAACACCTGGGCGCCAGCTTCCGTGGCCAGCGGGTTGGCGGAGGCCACGGCGTGGCGGTGCAGTGTCCAGCCAGGTTTGGCCGTGATGGTCGATGCAGATTCGGGCTGTGCCGGTGGCGCGGCCGTTCCGGTCAACCGGTTGCGGTTTGCCGATCCGGCACAAGCCACCATGCTCCCGCAGATCAGCAGGATGAGAACGTGCCGGAACGGCAGAGGCGTGCGATCTTTCATGGAAAGTCCTGTTTCAGGATGGGCGGTGGGGCAGAGCCGAAGCAGGGTTGCTTGAAATCAAAAAAGCGCCTCCGACCTGCGCTATCGTGAACCATAGTTGAAGTACCTTTTTAAAAGCAAGGAAAACGGATGACTCTCGCTTCTCCCATGGCAGACCAGCAGAAAGTGGACAGCAGTCTGGCGCACGACCCCATACGCAACCTGGCGCAGCTCACGCAGGCCATTGACTGGCAACACCGCCTGCCCATCCTGAGCCTGCGCAACGCCCTCTTGCAACTGGGCATCCTGGATGAAGACACGCTGGATGAACTGGCTGCCGAAGATCCGAACCTGCTTCGTTCGCGCTCTGTGGAACTGGTGCAGCGCCTGCTGCTGACCGATGACGAATGGCACCGCGCCCTGGCGCGTGTGGCGGGTCTGGTGGAGGTCGAGGTGCTCGGTTTCCAGTTGGAGCACAACGCATTTGACAGCCTGTCGCTGCACCAGGCGCACGCGCACCACGTCGTGCCGCTGGGAATGGCCAACGAACAGTTTTTCGTCGCCTCTTGCGCGCCGACCAGCGAGGGCCTGCTGCGCGAACTGTGTTCGCTGACCGGACACACGGTCAGCCTGGTGTGGGCCAGTCGGGAAGCGATCGAGCGCCGTCTGGAGATGCAGGACCGCGTCGAACACGGGGCGAAGGGCCACGGCCCGGCCGCCGCCGACGAGGATCTGCACCGCAAACTTCAGGCGGCCCAGCCGGGAGGCGAGCACCGCCAGGTGGCGCTGGAAGACCTGGTGATGCAGGCCATGGTGGAGGTGGGCAGCGGTGCCGAAGCCGAGCAGCTGGTGTCAGCCGCCGAATCGGCCGGCATGGTGCGCCTGGTCAACCAGATGATCAGCGAAGCCCAGCGCACGCATGCGTCGGACATCCACATCGAAACCAACCCGGGCGAGGCGCTCACCGCCATCCGGTTCCGGCGCGACGGCGACCTGGAGCACTACCTGTGGGTGCCGGCCAAGCTGCGCGGGCCACTGGTCTCGCGCATCAAGATCATGGCCAGGCTCGACATCGCCGAGCGCCGGCGTCCGCAGGACGGGAAAATCGATTTCTCGGAATTTGGCGGCAAGGCACTGGAGCTCCGCGTGGCCGTCATGCCCACGCACGATGGGCTGGAAGACGTGGTGCTGCGCCTGCTCGAATCGGCCAAACCCCTGCCCTTGTCGAAGTTGGGCCTGCAGCCGCGCGATCTGGAACTGATCGCCGGGTTCTCCCAGCGCACCTACGGCATGGTGCTCGCCGCCGGACCCACGGGCTCGGGCAAGACCACCACGCTGCATTCGATGCTGGCCGAGGTGAACACCGCCGAGCGCAAGATCTGGACCGCCGAGGACCCGATCGAGATCACCCAGCCCGGGCTGCGCCAGGTGCAGGTGAATTCAAAGATCGGACTGACCTTTGCGAACGCCATGCGAGGCTTCCTGCGCGCCGACCCCGACATCATCATGATCGGCGAGATACGGGACGCAGAGACCGCCAAGATCGCCATTGAAGCGTCGCTCACGGGCCACCTGGTGCTGTCCACCCTGCACACCAACAACGCCAGCGAGAGCGTGGTGCGGCTGCTGGATCTGGGCATGGACCCGATGAACTTCGCCGACTCGCTTCTGGGCATCGTGGCGCAGCGCCTCGTCCGCGCACTCTGCACCCACTGCGCACACGAACAGCCTTTGGGGGAAGACGGCTGGGAAGCCCTGCTGCAGGAGTACATGGAAGGCAGCGAACTCAGTCGGCAGCAGGCGCAGGCGCGACTGCTGGTGGCCGCCGGCGTCGACTCGCCCGCAGCGGTTCGCACCCGGCACGCCGTGGGTTGCACCCACTGCGCAGGCAAGGGCTACAAGGGCAGGCTGGGTGTCTACGAAATCCTGCAGAACAGCCGCACCATCAAGCAGCTGATCCAGAGGCGCGTCCGGCCCTCCGAGATCTTTGACACCGCGGTGAGCGAGGGCATGCGCAGCCTGCGCCACGACGCGCTGGAGAAAGTGGTCCAGGGACACATCGACCTGAAGCAGGCGCGCACCGCCTACCGCTGAAGTCGCTT
Organism: Hydrogenophaga sp.; assembly: GCA_011391495.1. GTDB lineage: Bacteria > Pseudomonadota > Gammaproteobacteria > Burkholderiales > Burkholderiaceae_C > Hydrogenophaga. The sequence goes on along the minus strand of JAABQK010000002.1, from coordinate 305,076 downwards.
GCAACGGACGAAAAAAAGCCGGCATGCAGCCGGCTTTTTTCTGGGCGAGGGGCGCGATGCATCGTGCCTCCCCGCGGATGCCGATCACTTCAGGTGATCGTTGATCATCTTGGTCATTTCGAACATGGAAGCCTGGGCCTTTTTGAAGATTTCCTTCAGCTTGGCGTCGGCGTTGATCATGCGGCGATTGACTTCGTCCTGCAGCTTGTTTTTCTTGATGTAAGCCCAGACCTGCTTGGTCACTTCGGTGCGCGGCAGGGGCGAATTGCCCACGATGGCGGCCAGTGCGGCGCTCGGGGTCATGGCCTTCATGAAGGCGGCATTGGGGGTACGCTTCTTGGCTGGGGCGGCTTTTTTGGCCGGAGCTGCCTTCTTCGCAGGGGCTGCCTTTTTGGCCGGAGCGGCTTTCTTCGCCGGAGCGGCTGCCTTCTTGGCGGGTGCCGCTGCCTTGGCAGGAGCGGCCTTCTTTGCCGGTGCTGCCGCTTTCTTGGCGGGGGCCGCTTTTTTCGCGGGGGCTTTTTTTGCAGTTGCCATGGTTGGATATCCTTCTAGAAGTGGAAGATTCACCAGCAGAAAAACGCGCTCTTCCACCGGTGTCTCGGATGCTAAAGGACTTGCCCGGGCATTCCAAGGTGTCGGACCGGGTTTTCGAGGCATTTTCATAGGGGGCGAGCCGCTTATTGGCCTCGAAAACAACACTTCAATGCACACGGTCTGCAAGCTGCCTGTCAGAGCGCCCGGTCATGCTGAAAACGGATGCCCGACTCTCCAACCTTTGATCCCGGTTTCAAACATGTCCTCGACCACTTTTCCTGCCACCTGCGACCTCTGTGACCTTCACAAGAACGATGCGACCGGTGCCTTTCGCGTGCTGCCGCCGGTGTTCCGCGATTTCGGTGCCCTGCACCGGTTTGCCGGCCCGGTGGTGACGGTCAAATGCTTTGAAGACAACACCCTGGTGAAGGCGGCCGTGGACAGCCCGGGTGAAGGCCGGGTGCTGGTGGTGGACGGCGGGGCTTCGCTGCGCCGTGCGCTGCTGGGCGGCAATCTGGGCGCCGCAGCCGCGCGCAACGGCTGGGCCGGTGTGGTGATTGACGGCTGCGTGCGCGATGTGTGCGAACTGGCTGTGTGCCAGACGGGCATCCGTGCCCTGGCCGCCATGCCGCTGCCGACTGAAAAGCGCAACGAAGGACTGCGCGACGTGCCCGTCCAGATCCAGGGTGTGTGGGTGCGGCCGGGTGACTGGCTGTACGCCGACGAGGACGGGATCGTGGTGTCGGCCACGGCGCTGCACGCCTGAAACCGCGGCGCTGGTCAGGGCGCCACACAAGCTGGCCTTTCTGGCTGGCGTTCGGTTCAGGTGCTCAAGCCCTTGTAGAGCATGTAGGCCGCCAGCAGATACAAGATGCTGGCAAACACCCGTTTCAGGGATGCGACCGGCAATGCATGCGCGGCCTTGACCCCCAGCGGCGCCATGATCACGCTGGCGCTCGCGATCACGACCAGCGCGGGTACGTAGATGTAGCCCACCGATCCTGTCGGAAGGCCCGTGACGCCCTGGCCGGAGACGATGTAGCCCAGGGCGTTCGCCAACGCGATCGGGAAACCCAGGGCGGCGCTGGTGGCCACGGCCTGGTGAATGGCCACGTTGCACCAGGTCATGAAGGGCACGCTGACAAAACCACCGCCGGCCCCGACCAGACCAGACAGAAAGCCGATGGTGGTGCCCGCCGTCAGTTGGCCGGCCGTACCGGGCAGGGTGCGCGTGGGCTTGGGTTTTCTGTTCATCAGCATCTGGGTCGCCGAGAAGCTGACGAAGGCGGCAAAGAAGATGGCGAGCCAGGCGCCCTTGAGCAGCGAGAACACGCCCAGGCTGGCGATGGCAGCGCCCAGCACGATGCCGGGGGCCAGGCGGGTCACTATGTCCCAGCGCACCGCACCGCGCTTGTGGTGCGCGCGCAGGCTGGAAATGGAGGTGAAGATGATCGTGGCCATGGAGGTGGCAATGGCCACCTTGACCGAGAGATCGGGTGCCACGCCACGCGCGGTGAGGATGGCGGTGATGAAGGGCACCATGATCATGCCGCCACCGATACCGAGCAGGCCGGCGAGAAAACCGGTGCACAGGCCGAGCGCGGCCAACTCGACGATGAACAGGGGTTCGAGGGTCATGGACGATGGGGTGGGTTTGCGACCATCAGGGCCAGAAACGACTTGCGGCCACCAAGGGCCGCAAGAAAGGAAAGGGTGTCTGCAAGTGCCGCCGGACCGGCATCCTGAACCGGGGTTCAGGTGGGCGAGGGCAGCGTGGCTTCGGGTTCATCTGACGCGAGATGCTCGCACCCGCCACGCAATGTACCAAGCCCGGGCTCTATGAGCATTGGTTCAAGGAAATATAAAGCCCGGCGCGCACTGCAGACGGTTCAAATTGTAGGCGCAGTGCGGGACTGCAGCGAACCGGCGGGCCAGAAATATCGCGCAGCAGACAGACGGGACCTCAGAGCAGTTGACCGTCGTTGCCCAGCGTGCGGTCGAGCCGGCGCACCAGATCGTCAAGGCGCGCCTGGGCCTGCGCATCCAGCGGCGTGCCCTCGCTCATGAGGCCTGTGTCCGCGTGGTTGTGATCCCCGTTGGCGAAGGACGTGGCCTGCAGGCTGACGGATTCCTTCTGCGACAGCTCAAACGCCAGGTTGAGCGAAGCCAGCACCGCGATGCGATCGCGCGCTTTCACCTTGCCCGCGTCCCGGATGCGGCACATGGCGGTGTCCACCCGCTCCACCGCGTCGAGCAGCGCCGACTCGCCACCCACCGGGCAGGCCAGCAGGTAACTCTGGCCCATGATCTGCACTTCGATCTGCTTGCTCGCGGGCTTGCTCATTCGGAATCCTTGCGGAGTGCGTCGCCAGGGACGGCGGTGGGGAGGCGGTCCAGCAGGGCGTCGATGCGGGCGCGGGCGGCATGCAGTCTGGACTTCAGCGAGTCGCGCTCGGTCCGCAGTGCCTGCACCTGTTCCTGCAACAGGGCGTTGGTGCGCTGCAGTTCCTCGTGGCGCAGCAGCAGTCGCTCCACACGCTCGGTGATCTGGTCAAGTTGCTTGGGGTCGGCCATGGTTACGACTTGTAGTGCTGGCATTGTAGGGTTGCCGCAAGCGCCCCGGGATTAGAATGCCCGCTGTTGGTGCTCGCGGTGTGGTTCACATGCCGCAGTTCAACGGGAAGCAGGAGGGAAAGTTCACACGAACGGACCTAACCTGCGCTGCCCCCGCAACGGTAAGCAGACGAGATGCCTGAGGTCTTCAGGCCACTCCGCTTTCATCTCACAACCACTGGACGGCACCCGCAGTCTGGGAAGGTGATGAAGGTCGATCTGCCAGCCCGGATACCGGCCAACGAGGTGGTGGTGCGTCTGCAACAGGCGCGTCACCGTGACGCTCAGGCACCGTCGGGGAAGGCGGTGAGAGCACATCATCCCGTCTGCTTCTTTCTCATGAAAACCCGCTACCTGCGCGCACCGCTCGGCGCGCTGTCCCTGGCCCTCACGGCCCTCCTTTCTCACGCCCAGACCACCGCCGACACCGTGCTGCCGGAAACCGTGGTGACCGCAACCCGCAATCCGCAGCAACTCAGCGCAGCGATGCACCACACGACGGTGATCAAGCGTGAGGACATTGAACGTTCCCAGGCCCATGATCTGGTCACACTGCTGCAGCGGGAGGCGGGGCTGCAGCGCACGCAGAACGGAGGCGTCGGCACGGTCTCCAGCGTGTTCATGCGCGGTGCTCCCTCGCTGCAGACCCTGGTGCTGATCGACGGGGTGCCCCAGAACAAGCAGGACGCTTCGGGAGCGGTGAGCCTGGAGCACCTGATGCTCGAGAACATCGATCGGGTCGAGATCGTGCGCGGCAACGTGTCGGCCATCTACGGGTCGGGCGCCATCGGTGGCGTGATCCAGGTCTTCACCCGTACCGGCAGCAGGGTTCCTTCGGCCAGCGTCGGCGTCGAGCTGGGGCCCCGCTCCACGCGCAAGCTGTCGGCGCAGGTCTCCACCCAGCTGGGCGATACGTCGATCTCGGCCGGTGCGTCCCGTTACCTCACCGACGGGTTCTCATCGGTCAACCCCGCGCAGTTTCCCACCGCCAATCCGGATGCCGACGGCTACGCCAACACCTCGTTCAACCTTTCGCTGGCCCAGCAGCTCGCTCCCCGGCACCAGGTAGGCTTTCGGATGAGCCGTTCGACGGGTGACACCGATTACGACAACGCATACGGTGCCCCCGCCGACCTGCAGAGCTCGACCACACGCCTGAGCCAGGTTTCCCTGTTTGCCGACAACACCTGGGGTGACTGGCGCAGCCAGGTGACGCTGAGCGAACAGTCCGATCGCAGTCTCAACCGCGACGACGGGCTCTTTGGATCGATAGACAGTTTTCGCACCAGTGCCACCGTGCTGGGATGGGTCAACACCCTGGCACTCGGCGCTGAATGGCAGGCCACGGCGGGCCTGGAGCGGCAGTGGCAGCGTGTCGAGACGGGCTCCACGGTCTACTCGGCTTACGACGTGAAGCGCCAGACCACAGCGGTCTTTGGCGGCGTCGAGGGCCCCATCGGCGCGGGCACGGTGCAGGTCAATGCCCGCCACGACAAAGTGGGTGACCTGACCGAAACCACGGGCTATCTTGGCTACAGCATGCCCCTGTCCGAACAGGTCAAGCTGATCGCCAGCACTTCTACAGCCTTCAACGCGCCGCCGCTGGGCTATCTGTATGCGCCCGACTACGGCAATCCGGCGCTCCGCCCCGAACAGGCCAGCAGCCATGAGGTGGGCGCACAGTACGAGCAGGGCAGCCACCTGCTGCGTGCCACCTGGTTCACTACCCGAGTGAAGGACCAGCTGGACTACGATGCGACCACGTTTGCCTTTGCCAACATCGGGCGCACCCGCAACAAGGGCGTCGAACTCTCTTACAAGGGGACGCTGGGGACCACAGGCCTGCGAGCCAGCCTGACGCTGCAGGACCCTGTCAACGAGGTGACGGGCGAGTCACTGGTGCGGCGGGCCAGGACCCTGTGGTCGGTCGGTGTGTCAAAGACCTGGTCCGGTGTGGCGGTGGACGCCGACCTGCGTCACAGCGGTTCCCGCAGCGACCGCTACAGCGATCCGCTCACCTGGAGCGCAGTGGACACTTCCCTGGCGGGCTTCACGGTGCTGGACCTCGCAATGTCCTACCAGCTGCAACCGGGCCTGGAACTGCGCGCACGCATCGACAACGTGTCGGACGCCGACTACCAGACGGTTTACGGCTTCAACCAGCAGCCGCGCAGCCTCTACGTCGGCCTGACCTGGCGCCCCAGGTTCTGAGGATCTCCACCGCCATGCTGCCCGGTCCGCAACGCATCGTCTGCCTCACCGAGGAGACCACCGAATGGCTCTACCGGCTGGGGCAGGAGGCGCGCATCGTCGGCATCTCGGGCTACACGGTGCGCCCGCGCCGGGCGCGGGAGGAGAAGCCGAAGGTCAGTGCCTTTCTCAGCGCGAAGATCGAGAAGATCCTCGCGTTGCGGCCCGACTGCGTGTTCGGTTTTTCCGACTTGCAGGCCGACATCGCCGCTGCGCTGATCCGCGCTGGCGTGCCGGTCACGGTGTTCAACCAGCGCAGCGTGGACGAGATTTTTTCCATGCTGTACCAGGTGGCGGCGATGGTGGGCTGTGCGGACGAAGGTCTGGCGCAGATGAGCCAGATGCGCGAACGGCTGGCGCAGATCGACACAGCGGCTCGTGCCCTGCAGGCCACCGGAAAACGCCGTCCGCGCGTTTTTTTTGAAGAATGGGACGAACCGCACATCAGCGCCATCCGCTGGGTGTCGGAGCTGATCGGCATCGCGGGCGGTGACGACTGTTTTCCCGAACTGGCCCGCGAGCCCATGGGCCGGCAGCGCATCATCGCCGACGGTGCGTCCATCGTGGCGCGGCAGCCCGACATCATCATCGGCTCCTGGTGCGGCAAACATTTCAGGGCCGAGAAGGTGGCGGCGCGACCAGGCTGGCAGGATGTGCCGGCCGTGAGGAACGGGCAGCTGTTCGAGATCAAGTCGGCCGACATCCTGCAGCCCGGCCCGGCGGCACTGACCGACGGCGTGGAGCAGCTGCACCGCATCGTCACGGACTGGATGGCCCGGCATGGGTGAACGGGTGCGAAGCGAGTTCATCCTCGGCGGCCAGCGCAGTGGCAAGTCGCGCCGCGCCGAACAGCTGGCGCGGGACTGGCTCGCCGCCGCGCCGGACCACCGCGCGGTGCTGATCGCCACCGCACTGGCTGGCGACGACGAAATGCACCAACGCATCGCCCGCCACCAGCGGGACCGCGCACAACGCGTCCCTGGCCTGCTCACGGTCGAGGAACCGCTGGCATTGGGGGCTGCCCTGCGGCGGCACACGGCGCCGCAGACGCTGGTGGTCATCGACTGCCTGACGCTCTGGCTCACGAACTGGCTCATGCCGCTGGATGGCGCCACCCCCGAGCAGGGCACGGCGAAGCGGGCGCAGGAAGACCTGCTGGCCGCCTTGGTCAAGGCGCCAGGCCCGGTGGTGCTGGTGGGCAACGAGATCGGCCTGGGCGTGATCCCGCTGGGGCGCGAGGTGCGGGCCTATGTGGACGCGCTGGGCCGCCTCAACCAGGACGTGGCGGCGGCGTGCCGCCGCGTCACGTTCATGGCGGCCGGATTGCCGCTGGTGATGAAGGAAGCAACATGAGAGTCCGGATCGGGCGCCGCCTGTGCATGGGCCTGCTCGGCCTTGTGATGACCCTGGCCGCGCAGGCGGCCGGCACCGAGGTCACCGACGAGCGTGGAGTCACCACCCGCTGGGTCTCGCCGCCGCAGCGCATCGTGTCGCTGCTGCCCTCGCTGACCGAGACCGTGTGCGAGCTGGGTGCCTGCGCGCGCCTGGTGGGGGTCGACCGGTATTCCAACTGGCCGGCCTCGGTGCGCTCCCTGCCACAGCTCGGTGGCGGCATCGACCCGAACGTGGAAGCCGTGCTGGCGCTGCGACCCGACGCTGTGCTGATTGCCCATTCGTCGCGCGCGGTGGACCAGCTGCTGGCGCTGGGCCTCAAGGTGGTGGTGCTGGAACCCAAGAACTCGGACGACGTGCAGCGCGTGCTGCGCCAGGTGGGGCAGCTGCTGGGGGTGGACGAGGCGCAGACGCAAGGCGTCTGGCGGCAGATCGATGCCGCGGTGTCGGCTGCGGCGCAATCTCTGCCGGTGCGGGTGAAGAACACCCGCGTGTACTTCGAGGTCAACAGCGCGCCCTACGGCGCGGGCGAGGCCTCGTTCATCGGCGAGACGCTGGCGCGACTCGGCGCGCGCAACATCCTGCCCGCGTCGATGGGTCCGTTCCCCCGGCTCAACCCCGAATTCGTGGTGCGATCCAACCCCGACCTGATCATGGTCGGCGACCAGAACTTCGGTGGCATGTCGCAGCGCCCAGGCTGGGCGGGCATCCGCGCGCTGCGCGAAAACCGCCTGTGTGTGTTCAGTGCCGCCGAGTCCGACGTGCTGGTGCGCCCCGGCCCTCGCATGGCCGACGCCGCCCGCCTGATGGCCGACTGCCTGCGCAACAAGGCACCATGAGGGTTCCCGCCGCACCTGTCATGAACCTGCTCGAGCACACCCCCACCGGAGCACCACGCCCGCAACGGCGAGCGTGGTGGCTGGGCGCTGGCCTGCTGGCGCTGTCGCTGGTGCTGGGCGTGCTCGGCCTGGGCGTGGGCAGCACCGGTCTGGAAGCGGTGTGGCAGATGCTGGCCGACCCGGTGGCTGCGCAGATCGTGCGCGACATCCGTGCACCGCGCACCCTGGGCGCTTTCGCCGCCGGTGCGCTGCTCGGCCTGGCCGGTGCGGTGGCGCAGGGACTGTTCCGCAATCCGCTGGCCGATCCCTTCCTGCTGGGCAGCGCCTCTGGTGCTTCGCTCGGCGTGGTGGTGGCGCTGGTGTCACTGGGCATCTCGCCGTTTGCCGCGGGCTGGGCGGTGCGCCTGGGCCTCACGGGCGCGGCCTTCATGGGTGCCGTGGCGGCCGTGCTGCTCACGCTGGCGCTGGCGCGCGGCGTGCAGCACACGCTGCGGCTGCTGCTCGCGGGCGTGGTGGTGGGGGTGGTGCTGGGTGCCCTGGCGTCGCTGGTCACCCTTTCGTTTCCGGACACTCTGCAGGCGATGCAGGTGTTCATGCTCGGCTCCACCGCCTTCGTGGGCTGGAGCGCCTGCGCGCTCATGGCGGGGGTATGGCTGCTGTGCGTGACGCTGGCCTGGGCGTTGGCACGCGTGCTGGACGGCCTGGTGCTGGGTGAGGCCACGGCGATGAGCCTGGGCCTGCCGCTGGCGCCGCTGCGCCTGGCGCTGGTGGGGGTGCTCGCGCTCGCCACCGGCAGCGCCGTGGCGCAGACGGGGCTGATTGCCTTTGTGGGCCTGGCCGCGCCGCACCTGGTGCGGGCCGTGGTCAAGACCACGCACGCGCCGCTGGTGGTGTTGTCCAGCCTGATGGGCGGCGCGCTGCTGATGCTGGCCGATACGCTGTCGCGCGGCCTGCTGGCGCCGCAGGAATTGCCGGTGGGTGTGCTCACCGCGGTGCTCGGTGGCGGTTATCTGCTGTGGCTGATGGGGCGGGGCCGGCGATGAACACCGCTGCGCCCGCACTGCAAGCGCGCGACCTGGGTGCCGACCTGGGGCAGGGCGACCTGCGCCACACCGTGTTCAGCGGGCTGGACCTGTCGCTCGCCACCGGCCGCTGGACCTGCATCGTCGGCCCCAACGGCGCGGGCAAGTCCACGCTGCTCAAGGTCCTGGCAGGTCTGCTGCCACACCGCGGCAGCGTGCGCCTGCACGGGCGGAACCTCGCCGAACTGTCGGCCCGCGAACGCGCACGCTCGCTCGCCTGGCTGGGCCAGGCCACGGCCGACTCCGCGGCCGACGATCTCACCGTGTACGACCTGGCGCTCCTCGGCCGCCTGCCGCACATGGCCTGGCTCGCTCCACCCGCAGCTGCCGACCACGCTGCCGCCGAACGCGCGCTGCGCCAGACGCAGGCCTGGGCCTGGCGCGAGCGCCCGGTGGGCGCGCTCTCGGGTGGTGAGCGCCAGCGCGTGCTGCTGGCGCGTGCGCTCGCAGTGGAAGCCAGCGTGATGCTGATGGACGAACCGCTGGCCAACCTGGACCCTCCGCACCAGGCCGACTGGCTGCAACTGGTGCGTGCTCTCGTCGCGAGTGGCCGAACGGTGGTGAGCGTGCTGCACGAGATCGGCATGGTGCTGCAGGCCGACGATCTGGTGGTGCTGGATGCCGGGCGCGTCCGCCACGTGGGCGCCTGCAGCGACCCGGTCTCGCACCGGGCGCTCGAAGCCGTGTTCGACCACCGCATCGCCGTGCGCGCGCTGGACGACCAGTGGGTGGTGCTGCCGCGATGAAGCCGGCCAGGAGCCGCAGCCAACCGGCCTCGCGTGGGCGGGCTGGAATTGAACAAACACGGAGAAAACCATGACGACCAACACGATGAGCCACCCCCAGCTGGTGCACTGGCACCGAAAAGCCGAGGCCTCCGCCCGGGACACACCGACGGCCCGTTGGACCGTGGCCGAGGTGCAGGCTCTGCTGGACCTGCCGCTGCCCGAGCTGATGCACCGCGCGCAGACGGTGCACCGCGAGCACCACGACCCCAGTCACCTGGAGCTCGCGACCTTGCTGTCGATCAAGACCGGGGGGTGCCCGGAGGACTGCGGCTATTGCCCGCAGTCGGTGCACCATGAGACTGGCGTGCCCGCCACCAAGATGATGACGCCCGACGAAGTGCGCGAAGTGGTGCTCGGCGCCAAGTCCGCCGGGGCTTCGCGCTTCTGCATGGGTGCGGCCTGGCGCGCACCCAACGACCGCGACCTCGACAAGGTGGCCGTGCTGGTGCGCGTCGTCAAGGACGCCGGACTGGAAGCCTGCTGCACGCTGGGCATGCTCAGCGGCGACCAGGCGCAGCGCCTGCGTGAGGCGGGGCTGGACTACTACAACCACAACCTGGACACCGCGCCCGAACTGTACGGCTCCATCATCACCACGCGCGACTACCAGGACCGGCTGGACACGCTCGGTCGCGTGCGCGAGGCGGGCATCCATGTCTGCAGCGGCGGCATCGTGGGCATGGGCGAGTCCCGGCAGGGCCGCGCCGGCCTGATAGCGCAGCTGGCCAACCTCGCCCCGTACCCCGAATCGGTGCCGATCAACCACCTGGTCAAGGTGCCCGGCACGCCCATGGCCGACGAGCCGGACCTGGATCCGCTGGAGTTCGTGCGCACCGTGGCCGTGGCCCGCATCACCATGCCCAGGGCCAAGGTGCGCCTGTCGGCTGGGCGCCGGCAGATGGACGATTCGACCCAGGTGCTGTGTTTCCTGGCGGGCGCCAACTCCATCTTCTACGGCGACAAGCTGCTCGTCACCGGCAACGCCGATGTGGCGGCCGATCAGGATCTGCTGACCCGGCTGGGCATGCACACCACCCGGGCGCACGCCTGAGGCTATGAGCGCAGCGCCGGGCCGTTCCCAAACCAGCTCGCACCGCAGTGCACGGCACGAAGGTGCTCCAGTGAGCGCCATTTGCGTGATGGTCCTGGGCACCAGCAGCGGCGCGAGCAAGAGCTGGCTGACCACCGCGCTGTGCCGTCACTACGCGCGACTGGGCCTGAAGGTCGCGCCGTTCAAGGCGCAGACCATGAGCAACAACGCACGGCTGGTGGCCGCTCCCGATGGCGCCTGCAGTGAGATCGGCGGCGGCCAGTATGTCCAGGCACTCGCCGCGCGCGCCGAACCCGATGCACGCATGAACCCGCTGCTGCTCAAGCCCGGGGCCGACATCCGAAGCCAGGTGGTGCTGATGGGGCAGGTGAGCGAGGCGCTGAGCCGAATGCCGTGGCGCGAACGCAGCGAGGACGTGTGGTCGGCCATCACCGCGGCGCTGGACGCGCTGCGCGCCGAGAACGATGTGGTGGTGATCGAAGGCGCGGGTTCGCCGGCCGAGATCAACCTCCAGGCGAACGACGTCGTCAACATGCGGGTCGCCCGCCACGCGCAGGCGCGCTGCTTGCTCGTCACCGACATCGACCGCGGCGGCGCTTTTGCCCACCTCTGCGGTACTTGGGCCCTGCTGCCGCCGGAGGAACAGGCGTTGATCCGCGGCTTCGTGCTCAACAGGTTCCGGGGCGACGCGTCCTTGCTCGCGCCCGGCCCGCAGATGCTGCTGGACCTGACCGGCGTGCCGGTGGTCGCCACGCTGCCGATGTGGTGGCAGCACGGCCTGCCCGAGGAGGATGGCGTTTTGGACGACAAGACGCGAGCGTCCGGCGCTGTGACCAAAACCATCGCCGTCATCGCCATCCCGCGCATCAGCCACCTGGACGAATTCCAGCCGCTGAGGAACGTACCGGGTGTGCGTCTGGTCTGGGCGCGCACTCCGGCCGACTGCGCGGGCGCCGACTGGATCGTGCTGCCCGGCTCCAGGGCCACCAGTGCCGATCTGGCCTGGCTGCGCGCGCAGGGGCTTGACCAGGCGGTGGCCGGGCACGCCGCGCAAGGCAGGGCGGTGCTGGGCATCTGTGGCGGGCTGCAGATGCTGGGCGAGGCGCTGATCGATACGCAGGGCATCGATGGCAACGCGCCGGGCCTGGGTCTCTTGCCGCTGGTGACCGCGTTCGAGGCGGACAAGACCATGCGCCACACGCAGATCCGCTTTGGCGACCTCGCCGGTCCATGGAAAGCGCTTTCAGGCACCGAAGCTGCCGGCTACGACATCCACCAGGGCAGAACCGCGGAGCTCGTGGCGCAACACCCGGCCATGGCCGCCAAGGGCGATGTGGCGCGTGCCGTGTTGCCTGGCGCCCTGGGCTGGCAGAACGCTGCGGGCAACGTGCTCGGCGTCTACCTGCACGGCCTGTTCGAAGATCCGCGCGTGCTGCACGCGCTGTTTGGCGCCAGCGCGCCCACGCTGGACAGCGTGTTCGACGGACTGGCCGACTTCGTTCAAACCCACTTCGAGCCCGATGTGCTCGAAGCCCTCATTCGCAAGGACTGACCATGCCATTCCAGGTGCCCTCCATCGACGACATCACGCAGCCCGCCCTGGCCGAGCGCCTGCAGCGCCAGCTGGACAACAAGACCAAACCGCTCGGTTCGCTCGGCCGCATCGAGGTGCTGGCGCAGCGCCTGGGCCTCATTCTGGGTAGCGAAACGCCCGAGCTGCGCGCACCGCAGCTGGTCGTGTTCGCGGCCGACCATGGCCTGGCCGCACGCGGCGTCTCGGCCTACCCGAGCGACGTGACCTGGCAGATGGTGGAGAACTTCCTGGCCGGCGGCGCTGCGGTGAGCGTGCTCGCGCGGCAGCACGGCATCGGTCTCACGGTGGTGGACTGCGGGGTGCGGCACGACTTCGCGCCACGAGCTGGGCTGGTCATCAGCAAGGTGGCGCCCGGCACGGCGGATGCGCTGGAGGGGCCGGCCATGAGTCCTTCGCAGTGCCGGGTGGCCATGGCCAGCGGTTCCGCGCTGGTGAAGGGCCTGCCGGGCAACGCGCTGCTGCTTGGCGAGATGGGCATCGGCAACACCTCGGCCGCTTCGATGCTGCTGGCGCGCCTGAGCGGGATCGACGTGGCCGACTGCACCGGCGCCGGCACCGGGCTCGATGCCGACGCCGTGCAACGCAAGATCGGCATCCTGCGCGAAGTGCTGGCGCGCCATGTCGATGCCAGGGAGCCGTTGGACGCGCTCGCCGCCTTCGGTGGCTTCGAGATCGCGACCATGGTCGGTGCGGTGCTGCGGGCCGCGGTCGAGCGCCGTGTGGTCGTGGTCGACGGCTTCATCGCCAGCGCGGCCGTGCTGGTGGCCAGCCATCTGCAGCCCGCCGTGCTGCAGCGCTGCGTGTTCGCGCACCGCTCGGGCGAGCGTGGTCACGCGCTCATGCTCGCGCACCTGAAAGTCGAGCCGCTGCTGGACCTGGGCCTGCGCCTGGGCGAAGGCTCGGGTGCGGCCATGGCCTGGCCGCTGCTGGTGTCCGCCTGTGCCATCCTGCGCGAGATGGCCAGCTTCGAGGCGGCCGGCGTGTCGCGGCAGGATGAGGCACCGACGGCTGCACAGAGGCAGGCTTGAGGTGGTGAGCGTGGAACGAGATGACTTGGACCAGGGCAGCCGTGGAACCGGCTCCGCCGGGCCACAGGCTGCGCCCCCCCTCCCGCAGGAGGGGGGGGACGCCGCGCAGCGGCGCAGGGGGGGGATTCGCCATTTCTTCATCGCCCTTCAGTTCTTCACCCGTATCCCGGTGACGGGGCGGCTGGCGGACTGGGTGGGCTTTTCGCCCGCGATGTTGCGGGCGAGCGCGGCGCATTTTCCGGGCGTGGGCTGGGTGGTGGGCGGGCTCACGGCCGGGGTGTTCTGGGGCTTGATGCAGGTGCTGCCAGGGCAGCCTGCAGCGCCCTGGGTGGCCGCCGTCCTCAGCACCGTGTTCAGCGTGCTGTTGACCGGTGCATTCCACGAAGACGGGCTGGCCGATCTGGCCGACGGCCTGGGCGGCGCCATGGACCGCGAGCGTGCGCTGGAGATCATGAAGGACTCGCGCATTGGCAGCTACGGCGCCCTCGCGCTGGTGCTCGTGGTGCTCAGCAAGGTCGCCCTGCTGGGTTTGCTGGCCCAGGGAGGCGGGGCGCGGCTGGCGGCGCTGGTGCTGTTTGCGGCGCACGTCACCTCGCGCCTGATGCCGCTGCTGGTGATCCGTACCCTGCCGCATGTCGGGGACACGCCGCAGTCCAAGAGCAAGCCGCTGGCCGAGAGCATTGGCACCCGTGGCCTGGTGGCGGGCCTGCTGTGGTGGGTGCCGGCCATGGTGCTGGCCGGCTGGCTGGCACCGGGGTCGCCCTGGTTGCCGGCGGTGCTGGGTGCGCTGTTCGGTCTGGCCTGGATGTGGCGCTTGCTGCACCGCCGCCTGCAGGGCTTCACCGGCGACGGACTGGGCGCCACGCAGCAGGTGAGCGAGCTGATGTTCTACCTGGGGCTGGCGGTTTCGCTGCCCGCTGGGGCCTGAGCGCAGCGCCATGAAACTCTGGTTGTTGCGCCATGCGCAGGTCGAGCTGGACGCCGGGCTCTGCTACGGCGCGAGCGACGTGCCAGCCGGCCAGGCGATCACGGAGCAGGCCGCGCAGAGCCTGGCGCCGCTGCTGCCGGCGGGCTTGCCGGTGTGGGTGTCCGGCCTGGGGCGTGCGCAGCAACTGGCTGGCGAGCTGGGCCGCCTGCGGCCCGACCTGGGCGCAGCCCGCACCGACTTTCGACTGAATGAAATGGACTTCGGCCAATGGGAGCTGCAGCGCTGGGATGCCATCCCGCGCAGCGCCTTCGACGACTGGATGGCCGACTTCGCCCACCACCGCTTCGGTGGCGCCGAGAGCACGCAGCAGGTGCTCGATCGCGTGGCTGCGGCGCTGGACGCCCTGCGCGCGGGCCGGACGCCCGAAGCCGTCTGGATCACCCACGCCGGCGTGATCCGGGCGGCACAGTTTATCGCCCGCCACGGCCATGCCTCCATCACGTCGGTGGCACAGTGGCCCACCGACGCGCCCGAGCCGGGTGGTCATGTCCGGCTGACGCTCTGACAACGCAGGCCCGCCAGAGCGGGCACACTGGAGCCATGAAAAGCCCCTCGCCGAAAACGTCCACGAGCCTGGCCCGCATGAAGGCCATGGCCCTGGGCCTGCTGCTGCTGGCCGCCGTGGTGTACGCCGTGGCCACGCTGCTGCAGCCCAGCCACCCGGCCTGGGCTTACGTGGCGGCCGCAGCCGAGGCCGCCATGATCGGCGCGCTGGCCGACTGGTTCGCGGTGGTCGCACTGTTTCGCCACCCGATGGGGCTGCCGATACCCCATACGGCCATCATCGTCGCCAACAAGGACCGCCTGGGCGCGCAGCTGGCCCGGTTCCTGGGCGAGCATTTCCTCACCGCGGAACACGTGCAGCCCGTGCTGGCACGCTGGGACATGGCCGGCGAACTCGGTCGCTGGCTGGCCCAGCCCGGCCCGGCCCGGCGGGTGGGGGTGTGGCTGCAGCAAGCCGCACCGGCCCTGTTCGACGCGCTCGACCTGGCGCCCGTGCGGCAGTGGGTGGCGAAACTCGCTCAGCGCCTGCTGCGCCAGGTGGACCTGGCATCGCTGGGAGGGCAGGCGCTGGCGGCGCTGACCGAACACGGCCACCACCAGCAGTGGCTCAACGGCCTGCTGCAGCAGCTCGCCAGCTGGGCGGAACAGGACACGGTGCAGGAAAGGCTGACCGACGCGATCGCACGCGAACTCAAACAGCTGAAGTACGTGGGCCTCGATCAGATGGCCGCGCGGCTGGCCACGCGCAAGCTGGTGGCCGCGCTCACGCGCACGCTGTCCGACGTGGCCGCCGATCCGCAGCACGAGCTGCGCCACCGCTTCGACGGCTGGATGGCCGATTCCATCCAGCGCCTGCAGACCGATCCGGACTGGCAAGGCCGGGTGGCCGTCTGGCGCGATGCCTGGCTCGGCCAGCCGCGCTGGAACGCGCCGATCGAAGCCTGGTGGCACGACTTGGTGGATACGCTGCGCAGCGAGGCGGTCAACCCCGACGGCGCCCTGGCCGACCGGATCGCGGGTGTCGTGCAGGCAGCCGGTGAGCAGTTGCTGACCGACGCAGCCCTGCGTGACACCCTCAACCAGCAGGCCCGTCTGGCGTTGCTGCATGTGCTGGACAGCAGCCGCGACAACCTGGTCGGTTTTGTGTCGCAGCGCGTGATGGCCTGGGACGCGCGGGACATGAGCCGCGTGCTGGAAAACCACATTGGGCGCGACCTGCAGTTCATCCGCATCAACGGCACGCTGGTCGGCGCGCTGGTGGGCCTGCTGCTGCATGCGTTGACGCAGCTGGCGCTGGATCTGCCCGCGGTGCGGGCCTGGATGGGCGGCTGATGGGGCGCCACCAAGCGTTCAGGCCTGGGTCTTGTCCTTGAAATCGCAGTACGCGGCCACTGCGCACTGGTGGCACAAGGGCTTGCGCGCCTGGCACACATAGCGCCCCAGCAGGATCAGCCAGTGGTGCGAATCCACCGCATAGGCCGGCGGCACGCGCTTCATCAGCTGCTGCTCCACCGCCAGCGGCGTCTTGCCCGGCGCCAGGCCGGTGCGGTTGCTGACGCGAAAGATGTGCGTGTCCACCGCCATGGTCGGCTGGCCAAAGGCCACGTTGAGCACCACATTGGCCGTCTTGCGGCCCACACCAGGCAGGGCTTCGAGTGCCTCGCGCGTGCGCGGCACCTCGCCGCCGTGCTGCTCCACCAGTATCTGGCAGGTCTGCATCAGGTGCCTGGCCTTGCTGCGGTACAGGCCAATGGTCTTGATATAGCCCTCCAGGCCTTCCAGACCGAGGTCCAGGATCTTCTGCGGTGTGTTCGCCACCGGGAACAGCTGGCGCGTCGCCTTGTTCACGCCCACGTCGGTGGCCTGGGCCGAGAGCAGCACGGCCGCCAGCAGCTCGAACACGCTGGTGTATTCCAGCTCGGTGTTCGGCAATGGATTGGCGGCCTTGAGGGTGGCGAAAAAGGCTTCGATGGCGGCGGGTTTCATGGCCGCCGAGTCTAGCGCCACCGTGGCCCTCTGGCGCGGCGGCGCGAAGCATGGGGGCGTGTGACCCGCCACACACCGCGGGCCATGCGCTGCGTGGTCAGAGGCCCAGCCAGGGCAGCAGGTTGCGCAGCCGTTTTTCGGTGGTGGCGTCGAATCCCTGGATGCCGACGCTCTTGAGCACGGTGCGACCCGGCTCGGTCTCGGGCAGCGCTCGCAGCGCCGACTGCATGGCCGCGATCTGTGCGGCGTCGAAGGACTGGTGCGCGATGAGGGGAAAGTAGGGTTGTGACACGCTGGTGTGCAGCACGCGGTGCCCGCTCTTGTCCAGCGATTTGGCCACGCCTGCATACGAGGCCACGCCCCCCACATCACCGAACTTGTTGCTCAGGTAGAACGGTACCGCCCCCTGTTCGCGCACCCGTTCGATGCGCTCCTTGTCCAGGTTGATGCCCTGGTCGCGCAGCTCGGCGGCACAGAACCGCGCCATGTAGGACGAGGCATCGGGCAGCACGATGCGCTTGCCCTTGATGTCGGCCAGCTTCTGGTATGGCGACTCCGTGGGCACGATGATGAGGCACTGTCCGTCGGGTCGGGCGGAAGCCACGTACTGGTAGCCATGGTCACGCATGCCACGCGCCGGGTAGTCGCTCGGGCGTGCCATCGCCAGGTCAAAGCGCTTGTTCTTGAGGCCGTCTTCGAGTGCCTCGAACTCCCGGATGAACACCACGTTCACCTTCTGGTTGATGCTCTTGCCAATGGCATCGGCCAGTCCCTGGTATTTGACAATCACGCGGGCGTGATCCGTACCGCCTGACGATCCTTCACTGATGGCCAGGATCAGGTCCTTGGCGTGGGCGGGGTTCACACACAGGGACAGGACCCAAACAAAAGCAGTCAACCAGATCTTCATACCGTTGTTCCTTGAGTGGCAGGCGTCGGATTCTAGGATGTGGGGATGCCCCTTGAGCAGGCGCCCGGACAGGATGTACGCCGGAAGGTGCAGGCGGTACCGCGAGGCCGCCTTGCGCGGGCCAGGCCTTGACGCGCCAGCCAATGCGCCGCCGGCGTGCGGTCCCGTCGGAACCAGCCGCGGGTGGCCTGTCCGGTCTGGCGGCTGTTGACGTGGCCCAGCCAGATGCCGGCCCCTGGCTGTGCGCCTGGGCGCCGGGAGCGGACCGGCGTGTCGTCAGTGCAGCCGGGACGCGTCCACAAAGGCCTGTGCCTGTGGCAGACGGCTGCGCATCCAGTCGCCGTCCACCTGCAGGGCCGTCAGCACCTCCGCTGGCAGTTCGTCCACCGCGTCCGGGTTCTGCGCATCGGCGGCGGTCAGCAGTTCGGCCACATGCAGCACCGCGCCCAGTCGGGAAAACGGCTCGGCGGCCATCGGATCGGCCACCGCATCAAGTGCGTTCACCATGGTGTCGGGAAAGTTCCAGGCCCGCGCCAGCTCTGCGCTGACCTGGCCTTCGGTGAAGCCCAGCAAGGCGGTTTCGCGCTCCCAGCGCGCGCCCGGGTACTGCGGCTGCTTCTCGAATTCGAACAGGCAACCCGGCACGTTCAGCCCCATGAGCAGCTCGCCCAGTCGCACCATGAAACCGCTCAGCCAGGCTTCCTGGCTGTCGGAGCCGATGCTGCTCGCCAGCCACTGGGCGATGCCGCCGCAGGTCTGGCTGGCGCGCCAGAAGGCTTCCCGATCCAGGCCTGGCGCCACCGGGAAGGCGTCGTTGAAGCAGGACGCGAGCGCCAACGCACGCACCTGGCTGGTGCCCACGAGCGCAATGGCGTCGTCGATGGTGCTTACCGAACGTGACATGCCGTAGCGCGCGCTGTTGGCCAGGCGCAGCAAGTTCACGGCCAGCGCCGGGTCGCGGGCAATCGCATCGCGCAGCTGCGACAGCGGTACGTCGTCCTCGTTGAGCGAGCGGATCAGTTCGTGCGCCACCTCGGGCATGGTGGGCAGGGTCAGCTTCTTGAAAAATTGGGCCGCAGACGTCATCAGACAGTTCCGGTCGGGATAGGGACTCGAGTGCAGCATTCTTCCCCAGCGCGGCGCCGGCCATGCCCCGATCAACCGGGTCAATGGCGCCCAGTTTTCGGGCTTGGCCATGGGTTGGGGCCTGGCTGCCCGGGCCATGCGGCCGGGGCGCTGGCGCTAACATGTTGGGCAGTTCCTCCTTTTGATCCCCGAGACTCTCGCCATGCCCTTCAACATTCCCTTCGCCGACCGCCTCAACAACGTCGAAACCTCCGCCATCCGCGAACTCTTCAAGCTGCTGGGCAAGCCCGGCATCATCAGCTTCGCTGGCGGCTTCCCCGACAGCGCCATGTTCGATGTGGACGGCATCCGCGAAGCCGTGAACGCCGCGCTCACCGAAGAACCCGGCGCCGCATTGCAATACGGCGCCACCGAGGGCTACAACCCCTTGCGCGAACAGCTCGCCGCCTTCATGGCCAGCAAGGGCAACCAGGGTGTGACCGCCAACGACCTGATCGTCACCACCGGCAGCCAGCAGGCGCTCGACCTGCTGGGCAAGACGCTCGTGTCCCCCGGCGACAAGGTCATCGTCGAAGGCCCCACCTTTCTCGCCACGATCCAGTGCTTCCGCCTCTACGGAGCCGAGCTCATCACCGCGCCGGTGGACGGTCACGGTGTGAACACCGACCGGCTGGAGCAGCTGATCGAAGAACACAAACCCAAGTTCGTCTACCTGATTCCCACCTTCGGCAACCCCAGCGGCGCCATGCTCAGCCTGGAGCGCCGCCAGCGCGTGCTGGAAATGGCGGTGAAGCACAACACGCTGATCGTGGAAGACGACCCGTACGGCGACCTCTATTTCGGCGAAGCCCCGCCGCCCAGCCTGCTGGCACTGAGCGCCAGCGTGCCCGACAGCCGCGAGCGCCTGGTGCACTGCGGTTCCCTCAGCAAGGTGCTGAGCCCCGGCCTGCGCGTGGGCTGGATGGTCGGCCCGGCAGATTTGCTGGGCAAGGCCACCATGTGCAAACAGTTCAGCGACGCCCACACCAGCACCTTCGCCCAGGCCACCGCAGCACAGTACCTGAAAGCCGGCCGCATGCCCGCCACGCTCGCCAAGGTGCGCGCCGTGTACGCCGAACGTGCCACCACCATGGGCAACGCCCTGCGGCGCGAGCTGGGCGACGCCATCGAGTTCGTGCAACCGCAAGGCGGCCTGTTCGTCTGGGCCCGCCTGACTGGCGCAGGCGGCAAAGTGGCCGATGGTGGTGAACTGGCCAAGCGAGCGATTGAAAAGGGCGTGGCCTTCGTGCCGGGTGCGCCGTTTTATGCGAACAACCCCGACCACGCGACCCTGCGCCTGAGCTTCGCCACGGTGGGGGTGGAGAAGATTGAAGAGGGGGTGGGGCGCTTGGGTCAGGCGGTGTGACATGACCAGGGTGCTGCGACCCGAGAAGCCGTCCGAAGCAGCGGCCATTGCGGCTTTGACCACGGCCGCCTTCCTGAATGCGCCGCACGCCGCCCACACCGAAGCCTTCATCGTCAACGCGCTGCGCCGCGCCGGGGCGATGACCGTGTCGCTGGTGGCGGAGCAGGGCGGTGAGCTGGTGGGGCATGTGGCCACCTCCCCGGTGGTGGTGTCCGACGGCACGCCGGGCTGGCACGGGCTGGGGCCGATTTCGGTGCTGCCTGAACACCAGGGAAAAGGCATTGGTTCGGCGCTGATGCAGGCCGCGTTGCAGGCGCTGCGCGATCAGGGTGCGGCGGGCTGCATGCTGGTGGGCGACCCGGGCTACTACCGGCGCTTCGGTTTTCGCAATCAGCCGCAACTGGTGTACCCGGGCGTTCCGCCGGAAGTCTTCATGGTGCTGCCGTTCACCGATGTGGTGCCGCAGGGCACGGTGACGTTCCATGAGGCGTTCGGCGCCACGTCCTGAATCTGACGCAACGGGAGTCCACGTATGGCCAAAAGACCGTTCCCGCTCGCCAAGGCCTACACCTTGCTCGAACCCGGCCCGGTGGTGCTGCTGACCACGGCGAGCGGCGGGCAGACGGATGTGATGGTGCAGTCCTGGCACCTGATGCTGGAGTTCGAGCCGCCGCTGGTGGGCTGCGTGGTCAGCCCGCGCAACCATTCGTACGGTTTGCTCAAGGCGTCGCGCGAGTGCGTGATCAACATCCCCTCGGTGGAGATGGCCGAGCAGGTGGTGGCTTGCGGCAATTCGTCGGGCCGCACCGTGGACAAGTTTGAGCGCTTCGGGCTCACGCCGGTGCCGGCCAAGCTGGTGGGTGCGCCTCTGATCGAGCAGTGTTTTGCCAGCCTGGAGTGCCGTGTGGTGGACACGCGCATGGTGAACACGTACGGCCTGTTTGTGCTGCAGGTGGTGAAAGCCTGGCTGGATCCGGCGCGCCAGGATGCGCGCACGCTGCACCACCGCGGGCGCGGCCGCTTCATGGTGGCGGGCGAGACAGTCCAGCTCAAGTCGAAAATGAAATAGATGCCGGTCCATGCATGCTGCATGAGGGAGTGAAGCCGTGAAGATCACTGCGGACCGAGGCTGCATGGGACGAGGGCACTGGTGTTGCGCTGACCGGCATTCGACCGGAGCACTTCATGGCCATGCCGTTCACACCCCGCGTGGCGCAGGGCGCGGTGGCCCTCCCCGGGGCGTTCTGCGCCCCGGGGGCGCGTCTCCCCCGGTGCAAGGCGGGTCCTGGCCGGACCCGTCCGCTCAGAAGCGGTGGCGCATGCCCAGCGAGTAGCCGCCGCCGGTGCTCAGGCCGTCGATCTTGTCGCGCATGGCCACGGCGTACAGCTCGGAGCGCTTGGACAGCGCGTGGAGGTAGCCCAGCGAAACCGTGTTGCGGTCGGGGCCTGTTGTCGGGTCGATCTGCCCCCACTGCGCGACGAAGGCTCCGGCGCCGACGGGCACGCGTGCACCCAGGCCGCTGATGCGGTAGGTATTGGGCACGGTGGTGTTCTTGACCTCGCCGAGCTGCAGGAAAGCCTTGGCCACGCCGAAGTCGTAGGCAGCACCGAACTGCACCGTGCGGGTGTCGTTGATCGGGGTAGCGCCATCTTTTTCCACGTCCTGCCAGACCAGTGAGGCGGAGAGCTGGCCGCTGACGTAGCTGGCGTTGATGCCCCAGTTTTCGCCATCGGTCGCGGCATCGCCGGTCTTGGTGGCGCCGGACACGCCAAACCGGAAGCCGCCGTATGAGGGGCTGGCGTAGACGATGGAGTCGCTCCAGCCGGTGTCGCCGGTGGCCGTGCCGCTGGTGAAATAGTGGCGGATGCTGGGCGAGTAGCCGAACGAGTCGCCGAAGGCGTTGAACATCAGCGTCGAGACGAACAGGGGCGTGGTGTTGCGGCCCAGGGTCACAGTGCCGTAGTTGGTGTGAGCGAGTCCGACCGAGGCCGTGCGCGCCCACTGGGCGTCGCCGGTGAAGCGGCCTTGCGTGCCGGTATCTGCCTGGAAAAAGCCTTCCAGCCGGAACACGGCAGCGAAGCCGCCGCCCAGGTCTTCCTTGCCGCCGAAGCCGTAGTAGCTGGTGGTCAGCTTGCCGCTGTCGATCGCGGTCACGGACGAGCCACCAGGGGCCTTGGTCGAGCCGATGCTGAGGTCGAGCAGGCCGTACACCGAGACCGCGCTTTGCGCCGCGGCGCCAAGGGCAGTGAAACAGAGGGCAGAGGCGATGGCCAGCTGGCGCGTGGAACGCTGGGTAAGAAAGCTCATGTGGGAATCACTCCAGTAAAACGACGTCGGGACAGAGGGGGTGAAAGCGGCTTGCCGACTTCAGGTCGGTGCATCCGGAACGTGGGTGTGACCGCTGTGGTGCAAGGGTTAACCCTGATGCACCATCGTGGCCACTTTCGGTTCGCCAGCCCGTCTTGAAGATCGGCGGAAAGTCCGCGCTCGGGCTGTATACGCAAGCTGTATGCCATCGGATGAACCGCAGAGCAAACCTCGCGCGCTATAAAGTTCCTAGCTGGAATGGCTGCAGGCGGTGGGTGCCATGCCGGTCAGGCATCGGCCGGAGAGCGGGACGCTCAGGTCCCGTGGCGTCTGTGGATGGCCCTGCGCAGGCTCAATCCGCCGAATGGAACTGGTCGGCGTTCCTGCCCTTGAACGGCGCGTAAAACGCTTTGATGGAGGCCATGTCGGCGTCCACGTCGCCGGTGGGTTCAAAGAGCGGGCCAATGCCGCTTCGCTTGCGCGCATAGTCCATGTAGGCCATGACGATGGGCACTTGGGCCGTCTGGGCGATGTAGTAGAAGCCGGTCTTCCAGTAGCGCGTTTTGGCGCGCGTGCCTTCGGGTGGCACGATGAGCTGCAGTGGGCCATCGGCCGCAGCAATGGCCTGGGCCGACGCGGCCACGAGGTTGCTGGACTGTTCGCGGTTGACCGGGATGCCGCCAAGCCATCGCATGAAACCGCCGAAGGGTGCCCTGAAAAGGCTTTGCTTGCCCATCCAGTAGGGGCTGAGCCGCAGGGCGAACGCCACCATCAGCGTGTAAGGCAGGTCCCAGTTGCTGGTGTGGGGCGCGGCGATGAACACGCTCTTCGTCGCATGGGCGGGCAGGGTGCCTTCCACCGTCCAGCCGGTGAGCTTGAGGAATGCCACGGAAAAGCCGCGCAGCAGCGTGTTGACCACCGGTGTGGTGAAGAGGGTGCGTTGCATGCGGGCAGTATCGTCGATGACAAATGGGCGACCCGCCGGCGAAGTTCGCGCGCTACCATCGCCGCCACCACCACCCGCGGAGACCCCGAGATGCAAACCACCCTTGACGTGCAGGGCCTGGACGTGATCGCCGAAGGCCGTGGCCCGACCGTGGTGATGCTGCACGGCTGGCCCGATTCCCTGGCGCTGTGGGACGACACCGTGACGGCGCTGAGCGATGGCTACCGCTGCGTGCGCTTTTCGCTGCCGGGCTTCGATCTGGCCAAGCCGCCGCGCCCGGTGTCGGTGGATCAGATGTGTGAGCTGATCGGCTCGGTGGTGGACGCGGTGAGCCCCGCCGAGCCGGTGACGCTGCTGTTGCACGACTGGGGTTGTTTCTTCGGCTACGAATACGCGGCGCGCCATCCCCAGCGCGTGGTGCGCGTGGTGGGCACCGACATCGGTGACACGAACTCGGGCGCTTACCTGAAGTCGCTCAAGCTGAAAGAAAAACTCATGATCGCGGGCTACCAGCTCTGGCTGGCGCTGGCCTGGAAACTGGGTGGCGTGCTGCCCGGGCTGGCCGACCGCATGACGCGTTTCATGGCGCGTGCCATCGGCTGCCGGACGGCACCCGAATGCATCGGATGGCAGATGAACTACCCCTACGCCATGCAGTGGTTCGGCGCGTTCGGCGGGCTGCGCGGCGTGGCGCGGGTGGACAAGGTGTTTGGCCCGAAGATGCCCACACTGTTCCTCTTCGGCCGGCGCAAGCCCTTCATGTTCCATTCGATGCGCTGGCTGGCGGCACTGGGCACCACACCGGGTTGCGCTGTGATGGGCTTTGACGCCGGCCACTGGCTGATGCGCCAGAAGCCGGCGCAGTTCACGGCCGTCGTGCGCGGCTGGCTGGACACCGGGAAGACCTGATGAAGCCCGAAGACCTGGAACGCCTGCTCACGGTGGAAATGCCTTTTGGAAAACACAAGGGCACGCCGATTGCCGACCTGCCGGGCAACTACCTCAACTGGTTTGCACGAGAAGGTTTTCCGAAGGGTGAGGTGGGCCGCCTGCTGCAGCTGATGCACGAGATCGACCACAACGGCCTGGGGGATCTGCTCACCCCGCTGCGGCGGAGATAGGGAGTTCCCGCCGCGTTCCAGGTCGGTCCCTTCCTCCGGGCGGCTTCTCAGGGGTGAGCGGCCGGCGCGGCGGGCTGTTCAGCGCTTGTCCAGCGCTTCGTGCACGCGGGCCGCAGCATAGGCGTCGTTGGCTGCGTAGATGAGCTGGCCTTCGCTCAGGCGCGGATTGGCCCAGTTCGAAGTGGCGGCTTTTTTCGACTTGATGAAACGCTGGTTGAACAGCACCGCCACCGCACCTTTGACGCCCATGTCCTTGCGGTAGCCGCGTTCGCGGAACACGTGGTTGAGTTCCAGCACGCCCGCGGGCGCCACCAGCAGCTTGGACTGGATGCGTTTGGTGTCGTCGCCGAGGCCGAAGCCGGCCTTGGTGTGCGCTTCCTCGGCCAGCAATTCAGCCACCAGCGAGCGGCAGGCGGGGTCGTGCAACTGGAACACCCAGGCATGCTGCAGGGTGGCCAGCTGCACGATGTGCGGCCCGTCGGACACCTCGCCCACGCGAAAGGTGGGTTTGCTCTCGGTGTCGAAGCCCCACGCTGCGTGGTCGCGCAGCGCCGCCACGGCCTCGCGGGCCTGCGGGCCGGTGTCCACCAGGGTGATGCGGTCCAGGCCCAGGCGGCCAAATTCGGGCAGCAGGGCGATGTCTTCCTTGCTCGGGGTGGGGCGGGTGGTGTTCATGGGTGGGGGCGTGTCGATAATCAGACCATTGTGCAACGCGTCCACCCATGACCTACACCCTCAAGCTCTACGTGCCCGACGACACCTCGCCTGCCCAGCGGCAGGCGGCGGAGCGGCTTTTCCGCCAGGCGCTGGAGGAGGCGCTGGGCGACGCAGCGCTGGTGGTGCCGGTGTATGGGGCGTATCTGTCCATCGTGGCCGAGCACGGCGAAACGCCCGACCCCGAGGCGCTCACGGTCGAGCAGCGCACGGTGCTGGAGAGCTGGCAACTGGCCGAGACGGCCGCTATCGAGGCCGTGTTCGGCCCGCACCGGCACCTGGACGAAGGCGGCTACCAGATCGTGCTGGCCGGCTGAATCTTCCCCTGCCGTCATAATCAGCACCCCGTTTCTTGTCCCCTCAGGGCGAGCATCCCCTTTGAAGGACATTCCATGCGAAAAACATTCTCCCTGCGCCCCGAAGGCAAACACCCGGACCGCGTGCTCGAAGCCGTGAAGCACGAGATTCGCAAGTACATGAAGCGCGAGCGCCGCCGCGACCTGCCCGAGGGCGCCGACTTCTGGGACTTCGATTGCCGCTTTGGTGCCGACCAGGACGCCGCCGCGGTGCTGCCCGTGGCCGAGCTCACCGCTGCACTCGACACGCTGGCCCAGACCGGCGGCGAGCACTGTTACGTGGAACTGCTGGCCAAGCCGGCGGTGTGGCAGCGCCGTCCGGCGGGTGCCCACGCCGAGAGCGCCGGGGGCGACCATCCGGCACAATCGGCGAATGCCCCTGCCACCGACGACCACACCGATCCATGAAGTTGTGACCGAGCCGCCCGCCGAGGGGGAGTTCGTGCGTTTTCCGGGCTCGCCGTTCGAGCTCTTCATGCCCTACCCGCCGGCGGGCGACCAGCCTGACGCGATCCGCCAGCTGGTGGAGGGTGTGAACGATGGCGAGGTGTTCCAGACCCTGCTGGGCGTGACCGGCTCTGGCAAGACCTTCACCATGGCCAACGTGATCGCCCGCCTGGGGCGCCCGGCCATCGTGTTCGCGCCCAACAAGACGCTGGCCGCGCAGCTGTACAGCGAGTTCCGCGAGTTCTTCCCCAAGAACGCGGTCGAGTACTTCGTCAGCTACTACGACTACTACCAGCCCGAGGCCTATGTGCCGCAGCGCGACCTGTTCATTGAGAAGGACAGCGCGATCAACGAGCACATCGAGCAGATGCGCCTCTCCTGCACCAAGAGCATCCTGGAGCGGCGCGACGTGGTGATCGTGGCCACAGTGTCGGCCATCTACGGCATCGGCAAGCCCGAGAGCTACCACCAGATGGTGATGACGCTGCGCGTGGGCGACAGGATCGGCCAGCGCGACCTGATCGCCCAGCTGGTGCGCATGCAGTACGCGCGCAACGAGGCCGATTTTTCGCGCGGCAAGTTCCGCGTGCGCGGCGACACGATCGACGTCTTTCCGGCCGAACACTCCGAGATGGCGATCCGCATCGAGCTGTTCGATGACGAGGTGGAAACTCTGCAGCTCTTCGACCCGCTCACCGGCAAGGTGCGGCAGAAGATCCCACGTTTCACCGTCTACCCCAGCAGCCACTACGTGACGCCGCGCGAGCAGGTGCTCAACGCGGTGGAACTGATCAAGGACGAGCTGCGCGAGCGCCTGGGCCAGCTGGTGGGCATGGGCAAGCTGGTGGAAGCGCAGCGTCTGGAGCAGCGCACCCGCTTCGATCTGGAAATGCTCAGTGAAGTGGGACATTGCAAAGGCATTGAAAACTATTCGCGCCACCTGTCGGGTAGTGCCGCGGGGGAACCTCCGTCCACGCTCACCGACTACCTGCCCAAGGACGCGCTGATGTTCCTGGACGAGAGCCACGTTCTGATGGGCCAGTTCGGCGGCATGTACAACGGTGATCGCGCCCGCAAGACCACGCTGGTGGAATACGGTTTCCGCCTGCCCAGCGCGCTGGACAACCGGCCGCTCAAGCTCGAAGAATTCGAGCAGCGCATGCGGCAGGTGGTGTTTGTCTCGGCCACGCCGGCCGACTACGAAAAGACCCACTCGGGCCAGGTGGTCGAGCAGCTGGTGCGCCCCACCGGCCTGGTGGACCCGGAAGTGGAAGTGCGGCCGGCCACCCACCAGGTGGACGATGTGCTGCAGGAAATCCGCATCCGCGTGGAGAAGAACGAGCGCGTGCTCATCACCACGCTGACCAAGCGCATGGCCGAGCAGCTGACCGACTACCTGACGGAAAACGGCGTCAAGGTGCGCTACCTGCACAGCGACGTGGACACGGTGGAGCGCGTGGAAATCTTGCGTGACCTGCGGTTGGGTGCGTTCGATGTGCTGGTCGGCATCAACTTGCTGCGCGAGGGCATCGACATTCCCGAGGTGTCGCTGGTGGCGATTCTGGACGCCGACAAGGAGGGCTTCCTGCGCTCCGAGCGCAGCCTGATCCAGACCATAGGCCGCGCGGCGCGCAACCTGAACGGCCGCGCCATCCTCTACGCCGACCGCACCACGGATTCGATGGCGCGTGCCATCGGCGAGACCGAGCGCCGCCGCACCAAACAGATCGCGCACAACCTGGCCATGGGCATTGAGCCGCGCAGCATCAACAAGCGCATCAAGGACCTGATCGACGGCGTGTACAGCGAAAAGGCCGGCAAGGAAGCCGACCGCCTGGCCGCCGAGAGTGCGCAGCGGGCCAGCGTGGAGGACATGAGCGAGAAAGACGTGGCGCGCGAGATCAAGCGGCTGGAAAAGCTGATGCTGGAGCATGCACGCAACCTCGACTTCGAAAAGGCCGCGAGCGTGCGCGACCAGTTGCACCACCTGAAGGCGCAGATTTTCGGCGCCCCCGGGGTGGACAACGTCGCCTGAATGGCCTCCCGCAAAATGTGCGGCAAGCATCCGCGCCGGGGCAGGTGAGCCACGCCGGGACGCGGTGCCCACCACAAGAAGATGCCGATATGCAAGCCATGCAAGAGCCGCAGCGTGCGGGAGCAGAAAACGAAACACGCATCTACCTGATCGAGGACGATGCCTCGATCCTGCAGTTTGTGCGGCAGACCCTGTTGTTGCGACCCGGCTGGCGCCTGCTCGGGGTGTCCGGCAGCCTGGCGCACGCCTGCGATCATGCCCTGGCGTCAAGCGCCAATGTGTACCTGGTGGATCTGGGGCTGCCCGATGGCCGGGGCGAAGACCTGTTGAGGCTGCTGGCCCGGCACAAACCCGAAGCCGAGCTGCTGGTGTTCACCGTGTTTGGCGAGGAATCGAGGCTGATCGGTGCGCTGGAGGCCGGGGCCACGGGTTATGTGCTCAAGGGCTGCTCACCCGAGCAGCTGGTAGCGGCCGTTGAACAGATTCGAGAGGGCGGCGCGCCCATCTCGCCCTTGCTGGCGCGTTTGCTGCTCAAGCAGTTTCGTTCGGTGCAGTCCTCGGTGCCAGCGAACCCCCAGACCGCTGCGGCGGCGCCGGTCGACGAGGTTCTGCTGTCAGAGCGCGAGTCCGAGGTGCTCAAGCTGCTGGCGCAAGGCTACGTGAACAAGGAAATCGCGGTCCGGCTGGCGATCACACCGGCCACGGTGGCCAGCCATGTGAAAAACCTCTACCGCAAGCTGGCGGTGCACAGCCGGGTCCAGGTGATCCGGGTGGCGCAGGCGCGGGGCCTTTTGTGAAGGCCATCCTGCGGCCGGTGCATGGGCTGGCGCGGGTGCCTGCCTATGTGTGGGCGGGGTTGTTGTTGAGCGCGCTGTTGGTGTTGATGGCGTTCGTGACGCGCGGAGCAGGCGCGCCCGGGGCGCTCGCGCTGACGCAGGCCGAGGTGGTGCTGGCGGGGCAGGGCTATGCGACGGCGCACACCGTGCAGCTGCCCCATGCCTGGGACAACCGTCGTCGCGGGTGGAGTGGCGAAGCCCACTACCGTCTTCGGTTGCCCGAAGCGCTGGAGCCCGCCGCTGCCATCGAACCGGGGCTGGGCCTGCTGATCTCCCGGGTGGGGGTGCGCTTTCGTGTCCTGCTCAACGGGGAGGAGATCGCGGCCGAGTCCTGGCGCCGCGGCGCGGGCTACGTGGACACCGGGACCCATGCCCATTTTGTCGCCCTGCCGCCGCGTTTGATGGCCCGTGACTGGGCCTCCAATCGGATTGAAATCCAGATTCAGGGCCAGGCCCTGCGGATCAGCGGTCTCTCGCCCGTCTGGGTGGGTCCGCGCGATGCCTTGCAGCAGCGCTACCAGTGGTTGACCGGGTGGCAGGTCCACCTGACCTGGATGGTGGCAGCGTCGGCTTTCATGATGGGGCTGCTGTCGCTGCTGATCTGGGCCCGGACGGCCGAGCGCCTGTTTGGTCTGCTGGCTGCTGGTCTGCTGGTGCTCACGGTGCGGCTCTGGCTGTCCACGCCGGTGTTTCTGCCCGGGCCGTTTTTGTTGTGGGACTATCTTCACAAACTCACGTTCACGCTCTACTGTGGTTTTTCCTACCTGTTCATGTCCGAGCTGTTTGACTTCCGTCAGGGCCTGGTGCGCAAGGTGGTCAACGCGATGATGCTGCTCGGGCCGTTCTGGCTTGGCCTGCTGGCCTGGACGCAGAACTATCAGCTCTACCGGGTGTGGACGGGCGTGATCGTGCTGGTCTGCGTGCTTGCCCTGGTGAAGGTGATGCACCGGGCACGCTGGGGGCTGAACGTGAACCAGCGGCTGATGGTGGTGGTGGGGCTGGCCGCCATGGTCACCGGACTGAGGGACTTTCTGGTGGTGCAGCTGGGCTTGTCGGGTGATGTGGACATCCGCTGGATGACGCCCGGCAGCATGGTCGTGATGTTTGCCATGGGCTGGGTGCTGCTGAGGCGCACAGCCCAATCCATCGAGCAGGTGGCGCAGACCAACGCCGAGCTTTCGCGCCAGGTGGGCGAGCGGGAAGAAGCGCTTCATGGTTTGTTTGCGCAGCTGCGAGTCGCGGAAAACCAGCGGGTGCTGGAGGCCGAGCGGCGGCGCCTCACGCGCGACATGCACGACGGTCTGGGTAGCCAGCTGGTGCAGACGCTGAACCTGGTGCGCAGCAGCGGCCAGCACATTGAAAGCGCTGTTGTCACCGGCATGCTCAACCACGCGCTGGACGAATTGCGCATGACGCTGGACTCGCTGGAGCCGATGGAGGGCGATCTGCCCACCCTCCTGGGCACGCTGCGCCAGCGTATTGCGCCCGCGCTGGATGCGGCGAGCATCGAGCTCGACTGGCAGGTGCAGGAAGTGCCGGCGGTGGCGGGGCTGGAGGCGCGCGGGGTGATGCACCTGTTTCGCTGCCTGCAGGAGGTGTTCGCCAATGTGGTCAAGCACGCCCATGCGTCACGGGTCGTGGTCCGGACCTGGGTGGAGGGCGAGCGTATCGTGTTGAGCGTGACCGACAACGGTGTGGGCCTGGGTGGATCGCCCGATACCTTGTCTCGCAAGGGCGGACGCGGCATGGGCAACATCCGCCTGCGTGCGGCCGAGATCGGTGCCGAGGTGGATTTCTCCGATGCCTGTCCCGGCACCTGTGTGAGGTTCGGCTTTGCCAGAAGCCTTGGCGGTGTGCGGCCAGGGCCTCTCCAGCGCCTGCCCTAGCTGGGCGGGCTGGTACAGCCGCAGGCGCCGTTGGCGGGCCACGGCCTTGCCAGATCTATTTGTCCAGGACAAACGTCGTTTGATGCGCTACAATACCGACCAGATCAGTAGGCTTTTACTGTATACTCGACGAAAACAGTCGGGAAAGCCTTCGATGTATCGGCTCAGTCAATGAGCGGGGTGGGCGGAGCAGGGGTTCAGGGGAAATATCCCCTTGAGCCATCCAACGACAGTCAAGCCAACATACAAGGAGCTTGAAAATGCGCCTCACGACCAAAGGCCGCTTCGCGGTCACTGCCATGATCGATCTGGCCCTGCGCCAGAACAACGGCCCTGTCACGCTGGCGGCCATCAGCCAGCGCCAGCAGATTTCGCTGTCTTACCTGGAGCAGCTGTTTGGCAAGCTGCGCCGTCATGAACTGGTCGAGTCCACCCGTGGTCCCGGCGGCGGTTATTCGCTGGGACGCAAGGCGGCCGACATCACGGTGGCCGACATCATCGTCTCGGTGGATGAGCCGATCGACGCGACCCAGTGCGGCGGCAAGGAGAACTGCCTCGGCGAAGGCAACCGATGCATGACGCACGACCTCTGGTCGGCCCTCAACACCAAGATGGTGGATTTCCTCGACTCGGTGTCCCTGCAGTCGCTGGTGGACGAACAGCTCGCCAAGGGCCTGGTGGTGGAAAACGCCCCGATGGTGAAGCGGGCCATCTCCAGCCCCTCTGTGGTGAAGCCGATCCGTGTGAACGCACCGAATTCGGTGTTTGCACTCGGAGCCGCTTTTTCCAAATGAGTTCGAGGTGGCTGGCAGGCGCGAGCCGCCGGCCCTGACCGACCCTTCGGGCCTCCCGAACCAGCCGGGCCAGCCGAACCTCTGCGATCCCATCTGACCAGCAACGCCAGCCATTCCACAGCCAGCCATGACCACGCCACACTTTCCCATTTACATGGACTACAGCGCCACCAATCCTTGCGACCCGAGGGTGGTGGACGCGATGATTCCCTGGTTGCGCGAGCACTTTGGCAATCCGGCCTCACGCAGCCACGCTTGGGGTTGGGAGGCCGAAAAGGCGGTTGAAACGGCGCGTGAGCAGGTGGCCGATTTGATCGGGGCCGATCCGCGCGAAATCGTCTGGACCAGCGGTGCGACCGAGTCCAACAATCTGGCACTCAAGGGTGCAGCGCATTTCTACAAGACCAAGGGCAAGCACATCATCACGGTCAAGACCGAGCACAAGGCTGTGCTCGACACCTGCCGCGAGCTGGAGCGTCAGGGATTTGAGGTCACCTACCTGGACGTGCAGGCAGACGGTCTGCTTGACCTGGAAGCCTTCAAGGCGGCCATCCGGCCCGACACGATCCTGGCATCGGTCATGTTCGTGAACAACGAGATCGGCGTGATCCAGGACATCGCGGCCATCGGCTCCCTGTGCCGCGAAAAGGGTGTGATCTTCCACGTGGACGCCGCCCAGGCCACCGGCCGGGTGGACATCGATCTCAAGGCGCTGCCGGTGGACCTGATGAGCCTGACCGGTCACAAAACCTACGGCCCCAAGGGCATTGGTGCGCTGTTCGTGCGCCGCAAGCCCCGTGTGCGGATCGAGGCGCAGATGCACGGTGGCGGCCACGAGCGCGGCATGCGTTCGGGCACGCTGCCCACGCACCAGTGCGTGGGCATGGGCGAGGCCTACCGGATCGCCAAGCTTGAAATGCACGAGGAGAACCAGCGCATCCGCGCGCTGCACGACCGCATGGTGGCTGGCCTGAAGGACATCGAAGAGGTGTTCATCAATGGCCACGAGACGCAGCGCGTGCCGCACAACCTCAACATGAGTTTCAATTACGTCGAAGGTGAGTCCCTGATCATGGGCATCAAGGGTCTGGCGGTCTCCAGCGGATCGGCCTGTACCTCGGCCAGCCTGGAGCCCAGCTACGTGCTGCGCGCGCTCGGCCGCAGCGAC
The DNA here is from genome assembly GCA_011391495.1 of Hydrogenophaga sp. Classification (GTDB taxonomy): domain Bacteria; phylum Pseudomonadota; class Gammaproteobacteria; order Burkholderiales; family Burkholderiaceae_C; genus Hydrogenophaga. Next base: position 272,415 of record JAABQK010000002.1, on the reverse strand, counting down.
GAACTCGCACACAGCAGCCTGCGCATGACGATCGGCCGCTGGACCACCGAGGAGGAGATCGACTACGCCATTGCCACGATCAAGGAAAACGTGGCCAAACTGCGCGAGCTGTCTCCGCTGTGGGAAATGTTCAAAGACGGTATCGACTTGTCCACCATCCAGTGGGCAGCGCATTAAGGAGAAAGACCATGGCCTATTCTGAAAAAGTCGTTGATCACTATGAACACCCTCGCAATGTCGGGTCCTTCGACAAGGCAGACGAATCGGTGGGAACGGGCATGGTGGGCGCACCTGCCTGCGGTGACGTGATGAAACTGCAGATCAAGGTGAACCCCGCCACGGGCGTGATCGAAGACGCGCGCTTCAAGACTTACGGTTGCGGCTCGGCCATTGCCTCTTCCTCGCTGGTAACCGAATGGGTCAAGGGCAAGACGCTGGACGAAGCGGCTGCGCTCAAGAACAGCGAGATCGCCGAAGAGCTGGCGCTGCCGCCGGTGAAGATCCACTGCTCCATCCTGGCTGAGGATGCCATCAAGGCGGCGGTGGACGACTACCGCAAGAAGCACCTGAACTGAACACCAGGCATTGACCGGATCACCATGGCCATCTCGATTTCCGAAGCCGCTGCGCGGCACGTCTCCCGCTATATCGCTAAGCGTGGCAAGGGTGTGGGGGTGCGCCTGGGCGTCAAGACCACCGGCTGCTCGGGCCTGGCCTACAAGCTGGAGTACGCCGACGAGATTGCACCCGAAGATGTGGTGTTTGAGGACAATGGCGTGAAGGTTCTGGTGGATCCCAAGAGTCTGGCCTACATCGACGGGACCCAGCTCGACTTTGTTCGCGAGGGCCTGAACGAAGGCTTCCGCTTCAACAACCCCAACGAGCGTGACCGTTGCGGCTGCGGCGAAAGTTTCCGGATTTGATCCGGTCCCCGTTCCCATCCCGGCCGCCAGTGCGTTTGCGTTCTGGCGGCTTTTCATTTCCATGAACCTGCAATCGACCGACTTCGAGATTTTTGGCCTGCCAGCGCAGTTCGCCGTGGAGCGTTCTGTGCTGGACGACCGCTGGAAAGTCCTGCAGCGCGAAGCCCATCCGGACCGGTTTGCCGCTTCCGATGCGCAGGCGCAGCGACAGGCCATGCAGTGGTCCGTGCGGATCAACGAGGCCTACCAGCGTCTCAAGGATCCGCTCAAGCGTGCGGCCTACCTGTGCGAATTGAACGGTGTGCCGATCCAGGCCGAAAACAACACCGCCATGCCGGCCACGTTCCTGATGCAGCAGATGCAATGGCGCGAGGAGCTCGAAGAGGCCAGGGGCTCTGGCGATCTCGAGCGCATGGCCGACGACGTGGCCGCCACGCGAAAGAAGATGCTGTTCGACGTGCAACACACCGCCGATGACCTGCGCGAATACAGCGCGCTGGCCCAGCAGGTCAGAGCCCTTATGTTCGTTGAGCGCTTTGCGCGCGACGTAGAGAGCCGGCTCGACCAACTGGGACAATAGGGTTTCCACAACGTGTGTACTGGCAACGCAACACACGCCTTTCCTTCACAGAACACGATCCATGGCGCTCCTGCAGATTTCCGAACCCGGCCAGTCCCTCGATCCGCACCAGCGCCGAGTGGCGGTCGGCATCGACCTGGGTACCACGCATTCGCTGGTGGCCGCTGTGCGACATGGCGTCGCCGAGTGCCTGCCCGCGGCGGACGGGCGTGTGATCCTGCCCAGCGTGGTGCGCTACCTCGATACGGCGCAGGGTGGTTCGGGCCGGCAGATTGGCCATGACGCGCTGGCCGCCCAGGTGCAGGATCCGACCAACACGGTCAGCTCTGTCAAGCGTCTCATGGGGCGCAGCCGTGCCCAGGTCGCCGATGTGGACAAGCTGTCCTACAACGTGGTCGACGACCAGGGCATGGCCGTGATCGAGACGGTGGCGGGCCGCAAGACGCCGATGGAGGTGAGTGCCGAGATACTGGCCACGCTGCGCTTTCGCGCGGAGGACAGTTTTGACGACGAACTGTTTGGCGCGGTCATCACCGTCCCTGCCTACTTTGACGATGCCCAGCGTCAGGCCACGAAGGACGCGGCCCAGCTGGCCGGCATCAACGTGCTGCGCCTGATCAACGAACCGACCGCCGCGGCCATTGCCTACGGGCTGGACAATGGATCGGAAGGTGTCTACGCCATTTACGACCTGGGCGGTGGCACCTTCGACATATCCATCCTGCGCCTGACCCGCGGCGTTTTCGAGGTCATGGCCACCGGTGGTGACTCGGCTCTGGGGGGGGACGACTACGACCAGGCACTGGCCGCCTGGGTGTTGGCGCAGCAGGGTATCAGTACGCCTCTGACGGCTTCGGAGCGCGCGGCGGTGCACGCCGAGGCGCGCCGCTGCAAGGAGGCGCTGTCCGGCTTGGATCACAATGCCGGCGAGGTGCGGTTCAGCGCGCAGGTCGGTGGTCAGCCACTGGAGCAGTGCGTGACCCCGGCCCAGTTTGAGGCTGTCACTGCCGCGCTGACCGCTCGCACCATGACGGCGGTGCGCAAGGTGTTGCGTGATGCTGGCATCGGCAAGGACGAAGTCAAGGGCGTGGTGATGGTGGGCGGCTCCACCCGCATGCCGGTGATCCGCCGCACCGTGGGCGCATTTTTCGGCCAGGAACCACTGACCAATCTGAACCCGGACGAGGTGGTGGCACTGGGTGCCGCGATCCAGGCCAATGCCCTGGCCGGCAACAGCCGCGACGGGGACTTGCTGCTGCTCGACGTGATTCCGCTTTCGCTCGGGATCGAGACCATGGGTGGCCTCGTCGAGCGCATCGTGCCGCGCAACAGCCCGATTCCCACCGCCCTCGCGCAGGACTTCACCACCTACCAGGACGGCCAGACCGCACTGGCGCTGCATGTGGTGCAGGGAGAGCGCGATCTGGTGGCAGACTGCCGCAGCCTCGCGCGATTTGTCTTGCGTGGCATCCCCCCCATGGCGGCCGGCGCCGCACGCATCCGGGTGAGCTTCACGGTGGATGCCGATGGCTTGCTCTCCGTTGCCGCAAAGGAGCTGGGCAGTGGTGTGGAAGCCCGGGTGGACGTCAAGCCCGCCTACGGCCTGTCGGACGAGCAGATTGCCGCCATGCTGAAGGACAGCTTCGCCACCGCGCAGCAGGACATGCAGGCCCGCGCGCTGGTGGAGGCACGTGTCGACGCCGATCGCATGATCGCCGCGACACGCAGTGCCCTGGCAGCCGACGCCGACCTGCTGGATCCAGCGGAGCGTGCGTCGATCGATGTGCTGATCGTTGCACTGACCGAGGTCGCAACCGGTGCTGACGCGGCGGCTATCGAATCCGCCACCGAGGCACTTGCCAAGGGCACCGAAGCCTTTGCCGCCCTGCGCATGAACCGGGGCATCCAGCAGGCGCTGGCCGGCAAGAGGCTTGAAGAAGTCTGAGCATCATCCACCTACGCATGGGCCGAGGTTTTAGTCGCCCACATCCAGAGACCCGAGCATGCCCACCATCAAAATACTGCCCCATCCCGAATACTGCCCCCAAGGCGCGCAGGTCAGCGCACCCGCCGGCACCTCCATTTGCGAGGCGCTGCTGGACAACAACATCCCGATCGAACATGCATGCGACATGGTGTGCGCCTGTACCACCTGCCACGTGATCGTGCGTGAGGGCTTCAACAGCCTCAACGAGCTGGATGAAAACGAGGAAGACCTGCTCGACCGCGCCTGGGGTCTGGAGCCGCAATCGCGACTGTCGTGCCAGGCCATCCTGGCCCAGCAGGACGTGACGATCGAAATCCCCAAGTACTCGATCAACCACGCCAAAGAGCAGCATTGACAGCTCCGCGCTCCGCCGGCCAGGGGAGACCCGGTGGCGGACCGGAGTCCGCTTCATCCCGCGACCGTAAACTAACCGCATGCGCCAAATCGTCCTCGACACAGAAACCACCGGTCTGTCGGCTGAAAATGGCGACAGGATCATCGAAATCGGCTGTGTGGAGCTGCTCAACCGCAAGCTCACCGGCAACAACCTGCATTTCTACGTCAACCCCGAGCGCGACAGCCACGAGGACGCGCTCAAGGTGCACGGCATCAGCAACGAGTTCCTGCGCGACAAGCCCAAGTTCTCGGCCATCGCCGACGAATTGCTGGAGTACCTGCGCGACGCCGAACTGATCATTCACAACGCGCCGTTCGACATCAGCTTCCTCAACAAGGAACTGGAGCGGCTGGGCCGCCCGCCGCTCAATACTTTCATCGGCGAGGTGACCGACAGCCTTGTGATGGCCAAGGAAATGTTCCCGGGCAAACGCAACGGTCTGGACGCCCTGTGCGATCGACTGGGCGTGGACAACTCCGGGCGCACGCTGCACGGCGCCCTGCTCGACGCCGAGTTGCTGGCCGACGTCTACATCAACATGACACGCGGCCAGGATGCGTTGATCATGGAACTGGGTGCTTTGGAGGGCGAGGGCAGTGTCGTGGTGCAGGTGGACTTCAGTCGCTTCGAGTTGCCCGTGCTGCGCGCCAACGAACAGGAAGCACAGGCCCATGAAACCGTGCTCGCCGACATCGACAAGGCATGCAAGGGCAAGACGGTCTGGCGCCAGTTGCAGGCAGCGTGAGGGCTGGCTGACCGTCGGCCGCGAAAAATCGTTGAAAATCAGGCTATAATTTGAGGCTTCCGAGGGATCGGATCGAAAGATCCGGATCCATCGGGCGGTTAGCTCAGTGGTAGAGCACTGCCTTCACACGGCAGGGGTCGCAGGTTCGAACCCTGCACCGCCCACCAGGATTCAAGCCCCGTCAGTCATCGATTGACGGGGCTTTTCCATTTCCGCTCGCGTCCATTCCATCGCCCATGGGCCTGTCGGCGTGTTGAGGCCTCGACATGGCGCTCATCTTGACGTTTTGACCCAGGGGTCCCGAGCGCGTCGATTCACCTGGCAGGCTTGAAATAGCCCACTGTCTGCGACAGCAGTACCTGCTGATCGTGGCTCAACCCCAGCGCATCGGCGATGGCCTCCCTGTCAATCCAGGCGCGAATCACCGTGGCCAGCCCGCTGCTGGCAGCAAACAGGTACACGTTCTGTGCGATGGCACCTGCCGCAACATAGGCGTACGCCTCACGTTGGGCTGCAGGCACCAGGGCCATGCGGGTATGGTCGGCAACAAAGACCAGATCCAGCGGGGCCTCGTCCACGAAGTCCTGGTACCCGGTCACGCGCCGCAAGTCGCTGCTGGCCACCAGATCCAGGCTGTGCGCTGCAGGGTTGTAGCGGTAGGCACCCGTCGGCAAGGCCACGAAGACGTCCATCTCCTGGGCATTCAAGGCGGAGGGGGCGGTCCTGCCGCCATCCGCTCGGTTCTTTCCGCAGGCTGCCCAGAGCAACTCGGACAACACCGCCAGGGGCAAGGGATCGGGGGCGAAGTCTCGCGTCGATTGCCGCTTGGACAGTGCTTCCATCAGTGGCATACCGCCCAGTTTGCCTGGAGGTGGCAGCGCGATGGAGGCAGGGGAATCCCCGCGCGGGGGTTGGGGGCGCAAGCGCCCCATCATGCCGAGTGCCAGTTTGGTCAAGGTATTCATCGAAGTCCTCCGTTCGCATGAGACATGCCACATCAACACGGCAAATCATTGTGCGCCAAACCCTGCAGGGCGCGGTGTTCTCGCCCAAAATCGAAAAAATGTCCCTCCTTGTTATGGCTTCACGAACCATCTCCTATGACAACCGCTGACCGCTACCTCACCGAAGCCCCCTCGCGGGCCGACATCGATGCACTGCCGGGTACCACCTTGCTGGAGTTCGGGACCGACTGGTGTGGGCACTGCCGTGCCGCACAGGCGGTCGTTTCCGAGGCTCTGGCCCGTCACCCGGGGGTGCGCCACCTGCGGGTCGAAGATGGCCGTGGCCGACCACTGGGGCGGTCATTCGGTGTGAAACTCTGGCCGACGCTGGTGTTTCTGGAGAGCGGGCGGGAGCTCGACAAGCTGGTCCGGCCGCAGGATGTCCAGTCGGTGGCACGGGCGCTTCAACGTATCGATCCCGTCGCCTGATGAACCACGCTGGAGGGCCACCTTGGATCTGACCCGTTTCCTGAATGCACAGACCCCAGTGATCGATGCGGTCATGGCCGAGCTGGCCGCCGGCAGGAAGCGGACGCACTGGATGTGGTTCGTCTTTCCCCAGTTGACGGCGCTGGGTCGCAGCGCTACCGCCCGTTACTACGGCATCGGATCGTTGGCCGAGGCCAAGAGCTACCTGGCCGATCCCGTTTTGAGCGAGCGCCTGAAAGCCTGCACCCGTCTGGTTCTCGCACATGCCGGGTGCTCCGCCCATGACATTTTTGGCTCACCCGATGACCTGAAATTCCGCTCCTGCATGACACTGTTCAGCTTGGCGCACCCAGCCGAGGGACTCTTCCGGCAGGCCTTGCTGCAGTTCTTCGGCGGGGAGCCTGATCGCGAGACGGTCAGGCTGGCGGGCGGGTCAACCTGAGCCACTGCAAGCCGTGAATCCGGCGCCTGATGGGCGATGATCCGGATCGGCTGGGCAGGTGTTGGTCGTCAAGCGGTTTTCTGGCCACCAGCGGCGGCCGCTGCCGCCCGAAGCTTGTCCTTCTTGCTCGGGCGTTTGCCCTTGATGCCGCCACCGCCGGGCGCGTTCTCGGGCAGGGTTTCCTGGGGCTCGAAGCCGGCGATCTGCTCGCGAGGCAGGCTCAGTCCCTGCCGTTTTTCGATCAGGCGGAAATGGGCTTCGGTGTCAGCGCTGACAAAGCTGATCGCAAGCCCGCTTTCACCAGCGCGGCCAGTGCGCCCGATGCGGTGCACGTAGTCCACGGCCGAACGCGGCAGGTCGTAGTTCACGACCACCGGCAACTGCGCGATGTCGATGCCACGCGCGGCCAGGTCGGTGGTGACGACCACGTCCCAGCGCTTCTCCTTGAACTCCGCCAGGGCCTGCTTGCGCGCCGCCTGGCTCAGTCCACCGTGCAATGAGGTCGCGAACAGATCACCCTGGTGCAGCTTGGCGGCCACGCGCTCGGCACTGTACTGGGTGGCCACAAACACGAGTACGCGTTCCCAGCCGTTGTCCCGGATGAGCTGGCGCAGCAGCTGGGTGCGGCGGCTGGCATCGACCTGGATCACCCGCTGCAGCACCACCGCCTGGTCCTGGGGCTCGGTGGGCACGTGCACACGCAGGGGTTGGCGCAGCAAGCTGCCGGCCAGCGCCTCCACGGCAGGCGGGAAGGTGGCCGAGAAAAACAGGTTCTGCCGATGGGCGGGCAGCAGTGCCAGCACACGCGCCAGTTCCTCTGCAAAACCCAGATCGAGCAGGCGGTCGGCTTCGTCGAGCACCAGCAGCTCCACCGCCGACAGGCGCAGTGCGTTGTGCTCCACCAGGTCGAGCAGGCGTCCGGGCGTTGCCACCACCACGTCGGCACCGCCACGCAGCGCCATCATCTGGGGGTTGATGGAGACGCCGCCAAACAGCACCGCCACCTTGGGGCGTTCTGCCAAGTGCTGTGCCAGGCTGCGCACCACCTCGCCCACCTGGGCGGCGAGCTCGCGCGTGGGGACCAGCACCAGGGCCCGCACCCGCCGGGGTGATGTCGCCGGGCTGGCCTGCAGGCGTTGCAGCAGGGGAAGGGAGAAGGCCGCGGTCTTGCCGGACCCGGTCCGTGCCGTCGCCAGCAGGTCGGAACCGGCCAGAACGGCGGGAATGGCCTCCAGCTGGATGGGGGTGGGCTCGGTGAAGCCGAGTTCTGCGGCCGCTTGGGCCAGGGCGGGAGCGAGTCCCAGGGAAGTGAATGGCATGGGGCGAAGGTTTCTGTGCAGTTTAACGGGCCGCTGCCTTGCGGCGGTGCACGCTACGATGACGGCCCATGAAAAACAAGTTGTCTTCCGGCGGCCTGGTGTACTCCACCGATGCAGGTCGCATGTGCCCGGCGTGTCGCCAGCCCGTGGCGCAGTGTGTCTGCCGTCAGGCCGGTGCTGTGCCTGCGGGCGATGGCGTGGCGCGGGTGTCGCGCGAGACCAAGGGCCGGGGCGGCAAGGCTGTCACGCTGGTCAAGGGCCTTGCGCTGGACCCCGCGGCACTCACCTCGCTCGGCAAGCAGCTCAAGGCGAGCTGTGGCACCGGGGGGACCGTGAAAGACGGTGTGATCGAGATTCAAGGTGAGCACATCGAGCGCGTGATGGCGGCGCTCAAGGCGCGGGGCCATACCGTCAAGCGCGCCGGCGGCTGAGGCAAGAAACACCACCGCGGCGCTTCGCGCCACCCCCTCAACCGGGCCGAGGACCGCGGCTCCAAGCCTGCCTGCGCAGGCTCGGATAGGACGACGAGCCAGCGGCTCTGACGCCGGCGCTGCCGGCAAGGCACGCGATGGCGTCCAGCGCAGCCAGTTCCACCGCATTTCAGGCTTGTTGCATTTCTCTCCGGCGGACTCCCGGGGCTGGCCGCTTCGTGCGTCGCGGGTCGTGTCCAGGCGTCTTGGGCAACCGATACCGTACCGGCTAAAAGAGTCGCGCCCACCACAGCCGCAGGCGCATACCGATTTCGGTCGTGTAGCCCACGCTGGCCCCGCGCAGTTGGCCCCGGTCGTCCACGACCACGAAGGCGGGGACGGCTTTGAAGCCGAGTGCGCGGGCGATCTCGCCCCGGGTGTCGAGCGCCGTGGCCCAGGGCAACTGGCGCTTTGCCAGCACGCGGGCTACCGCGTCGGCCCCACCCGATTGCATGGCCACCGTGAGCACAGGCCAGTCGCGCGAGACACGCGTCACGCTGTGCTCTTCAGCACGGCAGATCGGGCACCACTCGGCCCACACATGCAGGGCCACCGGCCGACCGGGATGCTCGGCGCGCCATGCCCCCAGTGTGCTGTTGCGCTGGCTGCCGTCGGGCAGGATCAGGATGAATGCAAAGTCGGGGGCGGGACCCGACGGCACGCCGCGCGTCTGCCAGGCCTGCACGCCAACGAACACAAGCACCACCAGCGCCAGCGTGCCGAGGTGGTTCTTCCACTGCGCTCGCCAGTGGTTGCGAAGACGGGACCCGATTGAAAATGACATGGGATTGAGCGGCGTTGCGTGAAGGAAGGGTGTCACATCAGCCAGCCGGGCCGCAGCAGAAGCACCAGACCCAGCAAGAGCATGACGCTGCCAGCGATCAGCTTGAGCACGCGGCCGGCACGCTCGCTGAGTTTGCGCCGGCTCAGTGCGGTCACCGCCAGTCCCACCATGAGGGCGTCGTCGGCCATGTAGCCCAGGATGTAGAGACCGAGGTAGGCGTAACGGGCAGCGGCGGTGGGCTCGTGTTGCGCGAGCACGGCGGTGTAGATGGCCGGGAAACCTGCGGTGCACAGCAACTCGACGAAGTTCACCAGCACCGCCAGTGTGATCACCGAGACCATGGCGAGTCCAAGCGTCGGGGCCGCGATGACGTGTCGCATCCGCTCGTACAGGCCGGGCTTGGCCGAATCGGGAATGCTGAACGAGGGTCCGCGCCCGAAGGCGAAAAAGTCCTTCACGTTGAACAGACCGATCAGCAGCGCCAGCGTGCCCAGCGCCACACGCAGGGTACTGGACAGACCGAGCACCAGAAAGAAGTTGAGCCAGGCAGCCATGAAGGCGAAGTACACCGCACCACTGGCCAGCACGAAAGTGCCGGCCACCAGCGCCATGCGGCGGCGGTCCTGCAGTCGCACCAGCAGCGACAGCAGGAACAGCAGCACCCAGGTGGCGCAGGGGTTGAATCCATCCAGCAGGCCCAGCGCCAGCGTGAACAGCGGCAGGCCCAGGCGGGTGGCGTCCAGGGTGCCGAAGAGCCGCGTCTCGACCTCATCGCGAACCACGGGCGGTGCGTTGTCCTGCTGGATCAGCTGCAGCAGGTCGCGGCCGGTGTGCTCGCTGTCGTCAAAGCCCACCAGCACGGTGTCCTTGAACACGAAGGTGGGCACGCCAGGCGGCCAGGCGCCGACCGCCCGCGAGATGCGCTCCAGATCGCGACGGGCCTGTTCGTCCTCGCCCACGTCACGCAGCACGATGCGCACACCCTGCAGGTCTTCCGGGCGCAGCTTGGAAAGGAACGCCTTGGCGCTGGCGCAGTGCGGGCAACCCTCGCGCACGAAGACCTGCAGGGCGGGTGGGCTGTCCGCGTCAGCCGGCGTGCCGGTACCCTGTGCTCTGGCCGGGAGCCAGAGCAGGGCCAGCAGCAGGCAACAGGCGGCCAGCAGCAGCCCGATCACCCGCCTGGGCGGGTGTGGCCATGAAATGACGCGGTGAAGGGACAACATGCCGGCCTGGACAACCAGGTACATAGGTGGCTGGTGTGTGCCTTCAGCGCAGCACTTCCAGCAGACGGTCCAGCCCGCCTTCGTTGATGGCGACCATGGCCTGCTCACGGACCTTGGGCTTGGCGTGGTAGGCCACCGACAGGCCGGCCTCACCCATCATCGGCAGGTCGTTCGCACCATCGCCCATGGCGATGCACTGGCTGGGTTCAATGCCGAGCAGGGATGCCACTTCCAGCAGGGTCCGGCGCTTCTCGGCGCCGTCGCAGATGTCGCCCCAGGACTGGTCCACCATGCGACCGGTCAGCTCGCCACAGTTGGGGCCGGAAACCACTTCCAGCACGTTGGCACGCACGAAATCGATGCCCAGCGTGTCGCGCACCCGGTGCGCGAAGAAGGTGAAACCGCCCGAGACCAGCAGCACCTTCAGACCGGCGGCCTTGCAGGCGCGGATCAGCTTGGCCGCGCCGGGGTTGATGCGCAGGCGCTCGACGTACACACGCTCCATGTCGGCCATCGTCACGCCCTTGAGCAAGGCCACTCGCTGGCGCAGGCTTTCCTTGTAGTCGGCGATCTCGCCGCGCATCGCGGCTTCGGTGATGGCGGCGACCTCGGTCTTGCGGTCCACGGCGTCGGCGATTTCATCGACGCACTCGATGTTGATGAGCGTGGAGTCCATGTCGAACGCGATGAGCTTGAAATCCCGGAGGTTCAGTGGGGGAGCGAAGCCCTGGACGGTGAGGCCGGGTTTGAATTCGGTGACTGGGGTCATGGTCTTGTCTGCGTCGGGTTCAAAGGGTTTCTGCGATTTTCGGCTGGCCCAGCGAGCGCAGCACGTCGCGCACCAGCTGCACCCGGTCCTTCACTTCCGGCAGGGCACGCTCGATGCGCAGCTTCTCGTTGCCGGCCAACTTGATGTGCCGGTTCTTCTGGATCAGTTCGATGATGCGCATGGGCTCCACCGGCGGGTTGGCCTTGAACGTGATGTTCGTGACGCCCGGTGCGGCGTCGACCTTGACCACACCATAGGGCGCGCTGATGCAGCGCAGGCGGTGCACGTCGATCAGCGTCTGTGCCTGGGCTGGCAACTTGCCGAAGCGGTCCACGATCTCTTCCAGCAGGGCGTCCACCTGGTCGGTCGTCTTGGCGGTGGCGAGCTTCTTGTAGAACGAGAGGCGCAGGTGCACGTCGCCGCAGTAGTCGCTGGGCAGAAGGGCGGGTGCGTGCAGGTTGATGTCGGTGGTCACGCTCAGCGGGCTGAGCAGGTCGGGTTCGCGTCCGGCCTTGAGCGAGCGCACGGCTTCGTTGAGCATCTCGTTGTAGAGCTGGAATCCCACTTCGAGCATGTTGCCGCTCTGGTTCTCGCCCAGCACCTCGCCGGCACCGCGGATCTCGAGGTCGTGCATGGCGAGGTAGAAGCCGCTGCCGAGCTCTTCCATCTGCTGGATCGCGTCGAGCCGCTGGGCCGCCTGTTTGGTCAGACCCTCGATCTCGGGCACCAGCAGGTAGGCATAGGCCTGGTGGTGGCTGCGACCCACGCGCCCGCGCAGCTGGTGCAGCTGGGCCAGGCCGAACTTGTCGGCCCGGCTCATCACGATGGTGTTGGCGGTCGGTACGTCGATGCCGGTCTCGATGATGGTCGAACACAGCAGCAGGTTGTAGCGCTGCGCCACGAAGTCGCGCATCACACGCTCAAGGTCGCGCTCGGGCATCTGGCCGTGGGCGATGGCGATGCGCGCCTCGGGCAGGATTTCCTCCAGCTTCTGTTTGCGGTTCTCGATCGTCTCGACCTCGTTGTGCAGGAAGTAGACCTGCCCGCCGCGCTTCAACTCCCGCAACACCGCTTCCCGGATCACGCCGTTGCCTTCGTTGCGAACAAAGGTCTTGATCGCCAGGCGGCGCTGCGGCGCGGTGGCGATGACCGACAGGTCGCGCAGGCCTTCCAGCGCCATGCCCAGCGTGCGCGGAATGGGGGTCGCAGTGAGCGTGAGCACGTCCACCTCGGCACGCAGGGCCTTCATGGCCTCCTTGTGGCGCACGCCGAAGCGGTGTTCCTCGTCGATGATGAGCAGGCCGAGGTCTTTGAACTGGGTCTTTTCGCTCAGCAGCTTGTGCGTGCCGACGACGATGTCCACCGAGCCGTCGGCGATGCCTTTCTGTGCCGCGGTGATTTCCTTCTGCGAGCGGAAGCGGCTCATCTCGGCGATCTTCACCGGCCACTTGGCAAAGCGGTCCACCAGGGTCTGGTAGTGCTGTTCGGCGAGCAGCGTGGTGGGCGCGAGGAACGCCACCTGGCGCCCGCCGGTGACGGCCACGAAGGCTGCGCGCAAGGCGACCTCGGTCTTGCCGAAACCCACGTCGCCACAGATCAGCCGGTCCATCGGACGCGGGCTGATCATGTCCTGGATCACCGCGTGGATCGCGGCGCGCTGGTCGGCGGTCTCTTCAAAGCCGAAGTCGTTGGCGAAGATTTCGTAGTCCTGCGCCGAGTAGCGGAAGGCGTGCCCATGTCGAGCCGCGCGGCGGGCGTAGATGTTCAGCAGCTCGGCGGCGGCGTCGCGCACCTGCTCGGCGGCCTTGCGCTTGGCCTTGTCCCACTGGCCGCTGCCCAGGCGGTGCAGCGGCGCCTCGTCGGCGCTCACGCCCGTGTAGCGGCCGATCAGCTGCAGCTGGCTCACCGGCACGTAGAGCACCGCTTTGTCGGCGTATTCGAGGTGCAGGAACTCCATCAGCGCGGGCGTGCCGTCCGGGTTCTTCTCGCCCATGTCCATGTGGACCAGGCCGCGGTAGCGACCGATGCCGTGCGCGTTGTGCACCACCGGGTCGCCCACGTTGAGCTCGGAAAGGTCCTTGATCAGCGCATCGACGTCGCTGACCTGTTCCTGCTTCTTGCGCCGGCGCGTCGTGGGTCCGGCGGCGAAGAGTTCGGTCTCGGTGACGAAGTCGATGCCGTCTTCCAGCGAACTGAAACCGACCGTCAGCACCGAGGTGGCGATGCCGGTTTTTTCGTCGCTGGCCTGGAACTCGGCGAGCGTTTCGAAGGCGGGCGGGTTCAGGCCGCTGGCACGCAGGAAGTCCAGCAGGCTCTCGCGCCGGCCGTCGCTCTCGGCCAGCAGCAGCACGCGGTGCGCCGTGTTGCGGATGTGGCTTTGCAGGCGAGAGAGCGGGTCTTCGGCGCCGCGCACCACCGACAGGTCGCCCAGTTTCTGGGCGAAGGCGCTGTCGGCGATGTCGTCTACCGCCGGGCGGATGGCGAGTTGTGCGTGCGCGTTGGCTTCGGTGTAAAACTGCTCGGCGGAGAGGAACAGGCTCTCGGGCGGCAGCGCCGGGCGCTCGGGGTCGCCCTTGACGAGGCGGTAGCGGTCCTGCGTGTCCTGCCAGAAACGCTGGAAGGCGGGTTCCAGGTCGCCGTGCAGCACGACCGTCGCCTGTTCGCCGAGGTAGTCAAAGACGGTCGCGGTTTGCTCGAAGAACAGTGGCAGGTAGTACTCGATGCCGGCGGTGGCCACGCCGTTGCCCATGTCCTTGTAGACGCGGCTCTTGGTCGGGTCGCCCTCCAGCAGTTCGCGCCAGCGGCTGCGGAATTTCGCGCGTGCCGCGTCGTCCATCGGGAACTCGCGCCCGGGCAGCAGCCGCACCTCGGGCACCGGATACAGGCTGCGCTGGCTGTCGGGGTCGAAGGTGCGGATGCTGTCGATCTCGTCGTCGAACAGGTCCACACGGTAGGGCACCAGTGAGCCCATGGGGAAGAGGTCGATCAGGCCGCCGCGCACGGCGTATTCGCCTGGGCTCACCACCTGGGTCACGTGCTGGTAGCCGGCGAGCGTGAGCTGCCCCTTGAGCTTGGCCTCATCGAGCTTCTGCCTGACCTTGAACTGGAAGGTGTAACCGGCCAGGAAGGACGGTGGCGCCAGCCGGTACAGCGCCGTGGTTGCGGGCACGAGAACCACGTCGGCACCGGTGTCCTTGTCGTGCTGCTGGATGCGCCAGAGCGTGGCCAGGCGCTCGGAAATCAGGTCCTGATGTGGTGAGAAGGTGTCGTAGGGCAGGGTTTCCCAGTCCGGGAAGAGGGCGCATCGCAGTCCCGGTGCGAAGAACGCCATTTCGTCGATCAGGCGCTGCGCGTCGGTGGCATCGGCGGTGACGATGGCCGTGAGGCGGCCAGCCGCTTTGTCGCGCGACGCCAGTTGCGCCAGCAGCATCGCATCGGCTGAACCGCTGGGGCGCGGCAGTGTGAAGCGTTTGCCGGGATTGAGTTTGGGCAGGTCCATGGGCGTCGGTTCGGAGCGGAAGCAGGGCAGCCAGGCGTCATGCCTGGGCTGCCCATGACAAACACCCCCCGCCTGAAGAGGTGGGGGGTGTAAAACCCATGATTCTAGAATGCGGGCACGCCCATGATCGAACCACGCCACACAATCCCTTGCGACCCACCGCCCCGATGTCATGCCTTGCTGCCCTGCGCAGGCAGCGGCTCACGGGCGGGGTCGGCTGGTCCCAAACAGTACCGGCTGCTGGCCGGACTGCCCATGGTGCTGCACACGCTGGCGGCGTTCCAGGCTGTGCCGCGCATCACGCAGTGCCTCCTCGTGGTCGCACCCGGTGACCGGTTTCTGAGCCTGGACCATCCCGATGTGGTGTTGGCTCGCTGCGGCGGTACGACACGGGCCGCCAGCGTTTTCAACGGTCTTCAGGCGCTGCTGGCGCACGGCGCAGATGTGAACGACTGGGTGCTGGTGCACGACGCCGCACGCTGCCTGGTGACCCCAGGGCAGATCAATGCCCTGATCGACGCCTGCCAGAACGATGCCGTCGGCGGTTTGCTGGCGCTCAAACTGCCCGACACGCTCAAGACGGAAGCCGATGGCCGTGTGGCCGCGACCATTGACCGTTCGGACAAGTGGCTGGCGCAGACACCCCAGATGTTTCGCCTCGGCGCTTTGCAGGCGGCCCTGGCCGCGCAGGCGGACAGCGGGTTCACGGGTGTGACCGATGAAGCCAGCGCCATGGAGCTGGCCGGCCTTCGTCCGCTCCTGGTGGCTAGCAGCGCGCAGAACTTCAAGGTCACCTACCCGGAAGACTTTGCCCTGGCGGAAGCCATTCTGGACAGCCGACCCTGATCAGGAATTGACATGAGCACCACACCGTTCAGTTTGCGCATGGGTGAAGGCTGGGACGTGCATGCCCTGGTACCGGGCCGCCCGCTCATGATTGGCGGGGTGCGGATTCCGCACAGCATGGGCCTGCTGGGGCACTCGGATGCCGACGTGCTGCTGCACGCCATCACCGACGCCTTGCTCGGAGCGGCAGCGCTCGGGGACATCGGGCGTCACTTCCCCGACACCGATCACCGGTTCAAGGGTGCCGACTCCAGCGTGTTGCTGGCCGAAGCAGCCCGCCGTGTGCGCGCGGCGGGCTTCGAGATCGGCAATATCGACAGCACCGTGATCGCTCAGGCGCCCAAGCTGGCGCCCCATATCGCGGCCATCTGCGAAAGCATCGCCCGAACCCTGGGCATTTCCCCGGGGCAGGTCAATGTGAAGGCCAAGACGGCCGAGAAGCTCGGCCCCGTGGGACAAGGCCTCTCGATCGAGGCCCGCGCGGTGGCCCTTCTCATGCTGGCCGCAGCCTGAGCCAGCGCGGAAAGCAGGGCGCTTTCAGGTGGGCGCTTTGGGTAGCCGCATGTGGGCCGCGAGACCACCGGTGCTGCTGTTGGCCAGTGCAAACCGCCCGCCCATCCGGGCAATCGCGCGCTCGACGATCGCCAGCCCCAGGCCCGTGCCGGTGGCTGAGCTGCGCGATGCATCGCCGCGAAAGAACGGCTGGGTCAGCTGCTCGATCATTTCCGGGCTGACGCCCTGGCCGTGGTCGCGCAGCTTGACCAGGACCCAGTCGTCTTTGGCCTTGCAGGCAATCTCCACGCGTGTCAGGCCCGACACCGGATCCTTGCCATAGCGCTGGGCGTTTTCCAGCAGGTTGGCAAAAACGCGCTGCAGTTCGACCGCATCGCCCATCACCATGGTGTCGGGTGGGATGCTGGTGGTGATCTTGGTGTCCGGATCGGAGCCCAGCGCAAAGATGGCGGCGTCCACGACCTGGTTCAGGTTGACCGGTTCGGGCTGGATGTGGTCCGGGCGCGCGTAGTCCAGAAACTTGTCGATGATGGCGTTGACCTGTTCGATGTCTGCCGCCATGTGCTCCCGCGCCTGCAGGTCGTCCACGCTCATTTCGGTTTCCAGGCGCAGTCGCGCCAGCGGCGTGCGAAGGTCGTGCGAAATGCCGGCCAGCATGAGGGCGCGGTCCTGTTCGATCTTGCTCAGGCGCTGGGCCATGCGGTTGAAACCGATGTTCACCTCCCGGATCTCGCTGGTCGCGACGGCCTCGTTGAGCTGGCTGGCGTTGAAGTCACCCTCGCGCACCCGCCCGGCCGCGAAGGAGAGTTTCTTCAGCGGGTGGTTGATCAGCCGGGCGATCAGGGCGGCACCGGTGAGGGACAGCAGGGCGGCGGTGCCCAGCCAGATCAGCCAGGTGGTGCCAGCCACCGGCCCGATCCGGGAAGGGTCGGTCAGCAGCCAGTACGGGTCGCCATCAATGGTGAAACCGATCCACAGGCCTGGCGCGCCGTTGACCTCGCGCGCGACGACCGTGTCCAAGCCCAGGCGTGCTTTCAGCCGCTCACTCACGTTGCGGCTCAGACTGTCCGTGTTGTAGAGGAGGTAGGTGTCTGCCGGCTCCCGGGGCGCAATGCGCAGTCCTTCTTCGTCCGCCAGGGTCTTGACCAGCGAGACCCGTGCAATGGAGTCCGAGTGCACCAATGCCGCGCGGCTCAGGTTCACCAGTGAAGCCAGCTGCTGGGCACTTTGGAGGGCCCGGGGTTCGTATTCGAGCGCCCGGAAGGTCTGCAGCCAGGCCACGATGCAACCCACCAGCAGCAGAGAGAGAAAGAAAAAGGTGCGCCAGAACAGACTGACGCCCCGCGGTGGTCGCATCTCCAGTGGGGCGGGCGCAGTCTCCAGAGCCGTGGGCTGGGTCTCAAACGGAACCCGGGACTCGTCGGACATCAGGTATTTCCGTCCGGAACAAACACATAACCCACCCCCCAGACCGTTTGCAGGTAGCGGGGCGAGGCGGCGTCTTCTTCAATGAGCTTGCGCAGGCGCGAGACCTGCACATCCAGGCTGCGGTCAAAGGGCTCGAACTCCCGCCCTCGCGCCAGCTGGGCCAGCTTTTCACGGGACAGCGGCTGGCGCGGATGACGCACCAGTGCCTTGAGCATGGCAAATTCACCGGTGGTCAGTGGCAGGTCGGCTCCTTCCTTGCGCAGCGTGCGCAGGCTCAGATCGAATTCAAACGGGCCGAACTTCACCACTTCCTGGTCCTGCGACGGCGCACCGGGAACCTCTGTGGGGGGGCGCCGACGCAAAACGGCATGGATGCGAGCCAGCAGTTCACGCGGATTGAAGGGCTTGCCGAGGTAGTCGTCGGCCCCCACTTCCAGCCCGACGATGCGGTCCACGTCTTCGCTCTTCGCCGTCAGCATGATGATGGGTGTGCGGTCGCCGTTGGCGCGCAGCCGCCGGCAGATGGACAAGCCGTCTTCCCCGGGCATCATCAGGTCCAGCACGATCAGGTCGACCGACTCGCGCTGGAGTACCCGGTTCAGTGCTTTGCCATCTTCTGCGAGCATGACCTCAAAGCCCTCCTGCATCAGGTAGCGGCGCAGCAGGTCACGGATGCGGACGTCGTCGTCGACAACCAGAACCTTGTTGGGGCGGGTATTGGTTTGTGGCATGGCAGCAACTTCCAGTAAATGTAACAAACTCGATTGTGGCAGCGCCAAGTGCTTGTCAGCACACGTTTTTTATTTTTTTGACAAGCTGTTACAGATGTTGCCTCCAGCCGCGGTCAGGCCCCGTTCGTCGCATCACACAATGGGATCAGAGTGCATACTGGAACGAATCATGAAGACGTACTTATCAGGTGGGTGTTTGCTGCTGGCCCTGGGGCCCAGCATGGCGGGATCGCTGGACCGGCGCGAGCACCCGACGATGGCAGACACGACCAGTGTCGTTGTGCCCATTTCCATGCAGAACATTGAAGCCCGCAGCCCGATCAAGTTGCGTGATGCCTTGCGCCAGCCTTTCGATGACATGGAAGATCCCGGCAGCAGGCCCTACAGGCTGTCTGTCGAGGAACGTCACCGGATGCGTGAGCAACTCCGGAGTCAGACGCCGAGCGAGTTCTTTGGCAACAAACCATGACCCTCCCTGTTTCTTGTTCGGCGGTCCCCCGTTCCTTTCGGGTCCTTCTGGCAGCGGTTATCGGACTGGGCTTGGGTGCTGGTGCCGCGGCCCAGCCCACATCAGGCGTGATGGAACCCGTGAATGTGGTGCACATTGCCGCCAGCGGCTTCATGGATGTCCAGCAGGACTGGTTGAGCATGAGCCTCAACACCACCAAAGAGGGAACAGACGCCGCCACGGTGCAAAACCAGCTCAAGGTGGCGCTGGACGCTGCGCTGGGGGTAGCCAAGGCTGCTGCGCAGCCGCAGCTTCTTGAAGTTCGAACCGGCCAGTTCACCCTCTATCCGCGCTACAGCAGCGCCGGCAAAATCAGTGGCTGGCAGGGCACCACGGAGCTGGTGCTGGAAGGCCGGGATTTCGCTCGCATCAGCACCACGGCCGGCAAGATCCAGACGTTGACCATGGGGAATGTGGGTTTCAGCCTTTCGCGACAGGCGCAGCAGAAACTGGAATCCGACGTCCAGGCGCTGGCCATCGAGCGTTTCAAGGCCCGCGCGACCGAGGTCGCAAAAGGTTTTGGCTTTGCGGGCTACGCCCTGCGTGAGTTGTCCATCAGCTCGGCCGACCAGGGCGGCGGCCAGCCGGTCCCCCGTGTCATGGCCATGCAGGCCAAGGCGGCCATGTCCGATGCGCCAGTATCCGTCGAGGCCGGAAAGAGCATGGTCAACGTGACGGTCTCCGGCTCCATCCAGCTGCGCTGACCGGCTCTGCGACCCGAGCAAAAGGCCCGCATTGCGGGCCTTTTGCTCAACGGGTCAGCCCATTCACTGGGCCACCCAGCCCCCATCCATGTTCCAGGCCACTCCACGCACATTGTTGGCCGCGGGCGAACAGAAGAACACCGCCAGTTCACCCAGTTCCTCCGGGGTGGTGAACTGCATGGAGGGCTCCTTCTCCCCCAGCAGCTGCCTCTTGGCCTCGTCGTTGGACAGGCCCATCGCCACCGCCTTGGCGTCCACCTGCTTTTGCACGAGGGGTGTGAGCACCCATCCCGGGCAGATGGCGTTGCAGGTCACGCCTGAGGTGGCATTTTCCAGGGCCGTGACCTTGGTGAGACCGACCACGCCATGCTTGGCCGCCACATAGGCGGATTTTTCTGAAGAGCCGACCAGACCGTGCACCGATGCCACATTGATGATGCGGCCCCAGTTGGCTGCCTGCATGGCCGGCAGCGCAAGGCGTGTGGCGTGAAAGGCGCTGCTCAGGTTGATGGCGAGAATGGCATCCCACTTGTCAACAGGAAAACTCTCCACGCGCGCCACGTGCTGGATGCCCGCGTTGTTGACCAGAATGTCCACTCGGCCGAACTGGGCGGCAGCAAACTGCATCATGTCCTCAATCTCGCTGGGCTTGCTCATGTCCGCACCGTGGTAGGCCACCCTCGCTCCGAGTGCCGATATTTCAGCCTGGGGGCCTTGCGCATCGCCAAAACCATTGAGCAGGATATTGGCGCCCTGGCGCGCAAGGGCCTTGGCAATGCCCAGGCCGATGCCGCTGGTGGATCCGGTGACAAGGGCGGTCTTGTTTGCAAGCATGGGTGGTCTCCAGTTCCATTAGGATTGAACGAACAGTGATTGAATCATTATCAAGTAGGTCCACCGGGACGACCCTCAGCATGCGCCAACCCTCACTCAAGTTTCTGTCCGTCGCCGGAGTCCAGGCCAGAGGCGGTGGCGGGCGGCGCATGGCCTATTGGGAATGGCCTTCGGCCGCTGAAGCACGCAGCCATGTGGTGGTGTGCGTACATGGCCTGTCGCGCCAGGGGCGGGACTTCGACACCTTGGCGCATGCCCTGTCGGCTCGCAGTCGGGTGGTTGCGGTGGATGTGGCTGGGCGTGGTCACAGCGACTGGCTCGAGGATCCCATGGCGTACCAGGTCGGTACCTACGCAGCCGACCTGGGCGCGCTGTTGATGCAACTGCGAGCAGAGACGCCCGGTGTGCAAATCGACTGGGTGGGCACCAGCATGGGGGGGCTGATCGGTATGGCGGTGGCAGCCCAGCCTGCCCTTGCGCCCCGCAGGCTGATCCTCAACGACGTGGGGCCTGTGATCCAGTGGGAGGCGCTTCAGCGCATCGGAGCTTACCTGGGGATGAACCCGTCGTTCGCGACCGAGCAGGACGCGGTTGACTACCTGGCGTCCATCTCCTCGGGATTTGGTCCGCACACCGCCGCCCAGTGGCACGCACTCTCGCAACCCATGCTGCAGGAGCGTGAAGGTCGCTGGTGGCTGCACTACGACCCTGCGATTGCCTTGCCCTTGAAGGTCTTGATGGCGGCGGACGAGGTCGCATCGAGACAGGCTGTGCGCGAGGGTGAAGCGGCCTTGTGGGGGCTCTATGACGCCATCAAGGCGCCGACCTTGCTTCTGCGAGGAGCCCAGTCAGATTTGCTGACGCCGGAGACCGCGGAGCAGATGGCGCGCCGCGGACCCCGGGCACGCTGCGTCTCCTTCGAGGGGGTGGGTCATGCGCCCACACTGGTAGCCGCTGACCAGGTGGCCGTGGTGCGTGACTTTTTGTGGGCAGCCTGACGGGGTGGCTGAATCTGACATGAAGCGTTCGGCACCCATTGCATCCACAGACGCTCCGCAAGGCGATGCCCTTGCGCCGGCTTCCGCGCGGCAGCCAGGGCCAGCAGCCATCGTCGCCGCCACATCGGATAGCCTGCCGCACCAGCCGCAAGCCCTGGTGCGTGCCCGGGCGTTTGCCGAGCCACTGCTGGCGTTTGAGCAGCTCGATACAGGAGAGAACATCCTCGCGCACGCCGACGCCGTTGCGCAGATTCTGGGCGAGATTGGCGGTTCCGAGGCCATGCAGGCTGCCGCGTATCTGGTCTATGCCTGTCAGCACTTGAACCGTCCGCAGGAAGTGATCGCCAAGGCGTTTGGCGACAACTTCGCGGCGCTGGCCGTCGAGACCACCAAGCTGGTGCAGTTGCAGCGGCTGGCGCGCGCCAAGGTCGCGGAGGTGCAGGCCAAGAAGGAGGAAGAGCGCCTGGCTGCACAGGAGCAAGCGCTGCCCGTGGCCTCCCCTGGCAAGGTGCCCCTGTCTGAACTGGCTGCGAGCCAGACCGAGAACGTGCGCAAAATGCTGCTGGCCTTCTCGCGCGATCTGCGGGTGGTCATGTTGCGGCTGGCCTCCCGTTTGCAGACCCTTCGCTTCTTTGCAGCCAGCAAGGGCGCCCCAGGCCAAGCGATGGCCAGCGAGTCGCTCCACGTTTTCGCGCCGCTGGCCAACCGGCTGGGAATCTGGCAGATCAAATGGGAAATGGAAGACCTGGCCTTCCGGTTCCTGGAGCCACAGACCTACAAGGAAGTGGCCCGTCTGCTGGACGAGAAGCGCGCCGAGCGCGAAGCCCATGTCGAGCAGGTGCGGCAGCGACTGGAGCAAGAGCTGCTGCAGCAAGGCGTCAAGGCATCAGTCCAGGGGCGCCCCAAGCACATCTACAGCATTGTCAAGAAAATGCGTGGCAAGTCGCTGGATTTCAACCAGGTCTTTGATATCCGGGCCCTGCGGGTGATCGTGCCGGAAGTCGACGACTGCTATGCCGTTCTGGCCCACGTACATGCCCAGTTTTCTCCAGTGACGGCAGAGTTCGACGACTACATTGCCAAGCCCAAAGCCAACGGGTACCAGTCGCTGCACACCGTGGTTCGAGACGATCAAGGCAGGGCGTTTGAGATCCAGATCCGGACACAGGCCATGCACGATCATGCCGAGCACGGCGTGGCTGCCCATTGGGCTTACAAGGAAGCGGGTGCGAAAGGCTACGCGGGCGTCTCGGCCAGTTCCGAATACGACGCCAAGATTGCAGTGTTGCGCCAGCTGCTCGCCTGGGAGCGCGATCTCAGCGGCAGTGCCCAGGGGTTGTTTGATGACCGCATCTACGTGCTCACACCCGACGCCGCCATCGTGGAGTTGCCCCAGGGTGCTACCGCATTGGACTTCGCCTACAGCGTGCACACCAGTCTCGGGAATCGCTGCCGGGGCGCGCGGGTGGACGGTGCGATGGTCACGCTCAACACACCGCTGCAAAACGGGCAGACGGTGGAGATCGTCGCCGCGAAGGAGGGCGGGCCGTCGCGCGACTGGCTCAATCCCGACCTTGGGTACCTCGTCAGTCACCGTGCCAAAAGCAAGGTGCGCGCCTGGTTCAACGCGCAGGCCCTGCAGGAAACTGTGGCGCGCGGGCGCGAGGCGGTTGAAAAGCTGCTGCAGCGGGAAGGTCGTACAGCACTCAAGCTGGAGGACCTCGCCGCAGGCATGGGCCTGTCCTCTGCGCAGGATCTGTTTGAGCAGGTCGGCAAGGACGAGCTGTCTCTGCGTGCGATTGAAACCTACCTGCGACCCGCTGAAGCGGCTGCCGTGGCGGACGAAACGCCCGCCTGGCTGAAAAAACCGCGCAAGCCGGCCAGCTCGGGCGGTGGCAATGTGCTGGTGGTGGGGGTCGATTCGCTCATGACCCAGCTCGCCAGATGCTGCAAGCCCGCGCCGCCAGACGACATCGCCGGCTTCATTACCCGCGGCAAGGGCGTCAGCATTCACCGCAGCGACTGCAGCGATTTTGCCCACCTGCGGCGCAAGAATCCCGACCGGGTGATCGAGGTGCAGTGGGGTGGGCGAGGCGGGGGCGCTTCGGCACCGGCGGTCTACCCGGTGGACGTGGCAGTGGAGGCTCAGGATCGCCAGGGCTTGCTGCGCGACATTTCTGATGTATTCGCCCGTGAAAAAATGAATGTCATTGGTGTGCAGACGCAGTCGGTGAAGGGCGTCGCCTGGATGACGTTCACCATCGAGGTGAGCGATGCGCGACAGGTGGCGCGCGCGATGGCGGTGGTGGGAGATGTGCCAGGCGTGCGCGTCGTGCGGCGCAAGTGATACGGTGCACAAGAACGCCGCTTCTGATGCTGCTATACTCCAAGGCTTCGAACAGTTTGTAGGCGCGTAGCTCAGCTGGTTAGAGCACCACCTTGACATGGTGGGGGTCGTTGGTTCGAGTCCAATCGCGCCTACCAAACCTTTTCGATACACCAAGGGCCAGACCTCAAGTCAGGCCCTTTTTTGTTGGTTCTGCGCGCGGGGTCTGCAACCCAGGCGGGTGATTCCCGGACGCGCACAGGGTAAACCCATGCTGACATCCATCGGTCCGGCTTTCTAGAATGCGGTGTAGGCTCCGGCTTGGTTCCGCTCAGGTTGACGCGCCGTTTTCCATTCTGAAAGTCCAGTAGTGCAAAAAAGCAAGGCCGACGCCAGCAACGCCAATCCAGGCGCCGTTCGGGTAATCAAGAAATACCCGAACCGTCGTCTGTACGACACCGACACCTCGTCCTACATCACGCTGGCAGAAGTCAAGACGCTGGTGATGGACAACGAACGTTTTGTGGTTCGCGACGCCAAGACCAACGACGACCTCACCCGCAGCATCCTGCTGCAGATCATTCTTGAGGAAGAAACCGCGGGCGTCCCCATCTTCACGGAACAGGTGCTGGCGAACATCATCCGTTTCTACGGTCATGCCATGCAGGACTTCATGGGTTCCTATCTTGAGAAGAACGTGCAGATCTTCATGGACCTGCAGCACAAGATGACCGAGCAGTCCCAGGGCCTCAATCCCGAAGTCTGGAAACAGTTCACCAACGTGCAGTCCCCGATGATGCAGGGGATGATGGGGACTTATCTGGAGCAGTCGCGCAGCGCCTTCACTCAGATGCAGGAGCAGATGCAGAAGAACAGCGAGCAGATGCTGGCTGCTTTGGGCTTGAAGCGCTGAGCGAACTCAAGCGCTTCGTGCGGTGGTCTGAGACAATCGGGCCATGATTGAACCTCTTGCCACCCCGGGTGCTGCGGCGCCCAAGGTCGGATTTGTGAGCCTGGGTTGTCCCAAGGCGCTGACCGACTCAGAACTCATCCTCACGCAACTCAGCGCCGAGGGATATCAGACCTCAAAAACCTTTGCGGGCGCCGATCTGGTGATCGTCAACACCTGCGGCTTCATCGACGACGCAGTAAAGGAAAGCCTGGACACGATCGGCGAGGCCCTGGCCGAGAACGGAAAGGTGATTGTCACGGGCTGTCTGGGAGCTCGCGCTGGCGAGGATGGCGGCAACATGGTGCGGAAGATGCACCCCAGCGTGCTGGCTGTCACAGGTCCACACGCCACGCACGAGGTGATGGAGGCGGTGCACCTTCACCTGCCCAAACCACACGATCCGTTTGTCGATCTGGTGCCTGCGCAGGGTATCAAGCTCACCCCGCGCCACTACGCTTACCTCAAGATCAGCGAAGGTTGCAACCACCGTTGCACGTTCTGCATCATTCCTTCCATGCGTGGGGATCTGGTCAGCAGGCCGATCGGCGATGTGCTGACCGAGGCCCGCAAGCTGTTTGAGTCGGGTGTGAAAGAACTGCTGGTCGTGAGCCAAGACACCTCGGCCTATGGTGTGGACGTACAGTACCGCACCGGTTTCTGGGATGGCAAGCCGGTCAAGACACGCATGTTCGACCTCGTGCGGGCGCTGGGTGAACTCGCCAAGGGGTTTGGTGCCTGGGTTCGCCTGCACTATGTATATCCGTATCCGCATGTGGACGACATCATTCCCTTGATGGTCGAGGGTCTCTGTTTGCCGTATCTGGACGTTCCCCTGCAGCACAGTCACCCGGATGTGCTCAAGCGCATGAAGCGGCCTGCCAGTGGCGAGAAAAACCTGGAGCGTATTGCGCGCTGGCGCGAGCTCTGTCCGGAGATCGTGGTGCGCAGCACGTTCATCGCCGGCTTTCCCGGCGAGAGCGAGGCCGAATTCCAGCATCTGCTGGAATTTGTGCAGGAGGCCCGTATCGACCGGGCTGGTTGCTTTGCCTACTCGCCAGTGACGGGTGCCGCTGCGAATGCGCTGGCTGGGGCGGTGCCCGACGCTGTGCGGGAGGAGCGTCGTGCACGTTTCATGGCCATGGCCGAGGCGGTGTCTGCCGCCAAGCTGCGCGAGCGCGTGGGTGCAACCATGCAGGTGCTGGTGGATTCGGCGCCGGGTATGGGCAAGAAGGGTGGCGTTGGGCGCAGCTATGCCGATGCGCCCGAGATCGACGGCGTGGTGCGGCTGCTGCCACCCGAAAAGATTAGCAAGACGCTCAAGGTGGGTGAGTTCACCAAGGCACGCATCGTGGCCGCTGAAGGGCACGACCTGCTGGCGGTGCCATTTTGATCTTGCGCATGCGTGCACGCACCACAGTCCGCTGGAGCGTGCATGTCAGAAATTCACTGAAAAATGAGCAGAGCCGGCGCGCTGTGTGCATGCTGGCTCTCGTTTTTCCCCCTGTGGGAAAAACAAAAAAGGGCTTGCAAACATCATGTTTGCAAGCCCTTATGATTGGTGCCCAAGAGAGGACTCGAACCTCCACGCCTCTCGGCGCTAGTACCTGAAACTAGTGCGTCTACCAATTCCGCCACCTGGGCATCTCAGGAAAAACGCAAGTATAGCAGAAAAAATGAACGAAAAAAACAGCCTGTTGGCCGAGTTTGAAGGGGTCGTGTCCGGACATCGGGATGGACACGGATTTGTGATTCGCGATGACGGGCAGGCCGATATTTACCTGCCTTCCAACGAGATGCGTGCCGTGCTGCACAAGGACCGCGTCAAGGCGCGTATCGTCCGGCAGGACCGCAAGGGCCGTCCAGAGGGGCGGGTGACGGAAATCATCGAGCGGTCTGATGCGCCCATCATCGGACGGCTGCTCCAGGAGAGTGGTGTCTGGCTGGTCGCGCCTGAGGACAAGCGCTATGGGCAGGATGTGCTGATCCCCAAGGGCGCTACCGGTCTGGCCAAGCCGGGCCAGGTGGTGGTGGTCGAACTGACCGAGCCGCCGGCCCTCTATGGCCAGCCGGTGGGTCGTGTCAAGGAGGTGTTGGGCGAGATCGATGACCCTGGCATGGAGATAGAAATTGCGGTGCGCAAGTATGGCGTGCCTCACGAGTTCTCCGATGCCGCCATGGCCCAGGCCCGCGTGCTCCCCGACCACGTGCGAGCGGCCGATCACAAGGGCCGTGTCGACCTGCGGGATGTGCCGCTGGTGACGATCGACGGTGAAGATGCCCGAGACTTTGACGATGCGGTGTACTGCGAGCCTGCCAAGGTGGGGCGAGGCCGAGGGTGGCGCCTGCTGGTGGCAATTGCCGATGTGAGTCACTACGTGCAGACCGGCTCGCCGATCGACGTGGACGCCTATGAGCGCGCGACCTCGGTCTACTTCCCTCGCCGCGTCATTCCCATGCTGCCGGAGAAGCTGTCCAACGGACTGTGTTCCCTGAATCCCGGGGTCGAGCGGCTGTGCATGGTGTGCGACATGCTGATCAACGCCAAGGGTGAGGTACATGCGTACCAGTTTTATCCCGCGGTGATGTTCAGTCACGCCAGGTTTACCTATACCGAGGTGGCCGCGATCCTGCAGAACACGCGGGGGCCCGAAGCGGCACAGCGCAAGGGTCTGGTGCCGTACCTGGTGAACCTTCACGACGTGTACCGCGCGCTGCTGTTGGCTCGCCAGGCGCGCGGCGCAGTGGACTTCGAGACCACCGAAACCCAGATCGTCTGCGACGAATCCGGACGCATCGAGAAGATCGTGCCACGGACCCGCAACGACGCGCACAAACTGATCGAGGAAGCCATGCTGGCGGCCAACGTGTGTTCGGCCGATTTCATCAGTCAGGGCAAGCACGTGGGCCTGTTCCGTGTGCACGAGGGTCCGACGCCAGAAAAGCAGGACATCCTGCGCAACTACCTCAAGGCGATGGGCGTCACGCAGACGATCAGCGACAACCCGCAGCCGTCAGAGTTCCAGCAAATTGCCGCGGCCACCAAGGACCGTCCAGAGGCGCAGCAGATCCACACCATGCTGCTGCGTTCCATGCAGCAGGCTATCTACACGCCGGTCAACGAGGGCCATTTCGGACTGGCATTTGAGGCCTACACCCACTTCACCAGTCCGATCCGCCGGTACCCCGATCTGCTGGTGCATCGTGTCATCAAGGCGATCCTTGCGCAGCAGCGCTATCAGTTGCCGGCCCTCCCGACACCAGGAGAAGCCCATGCCAAGCTCAGCAAGCGCCTGGCCAGTCGCGCCAAGGTCCCGACCGACCAGCCGGCGAAAAAGCCTTCGGTCGACACCCTGGCCTGGCAGGCCGCAGGCTTGCACTGCAGCGCCAACGAGCGCCGTGCGGACGAAGCCAGTCGCGATGTGGAGGCCTGGCTCAAATGCAAGTACATGCGCGAGCACCTGGGTGAGGAGTTCAGTGGCGTGGTCAGCTCGGTCACCAGCTTCGGCCTTTTCGTGACGCTGGACGCCATGTACGTCGAAGGCTTGGTTCACATCACCGAACTGGGAGGCGAGTATTTCCGTTTTGACGAGGCTCGGCAGGAATTGCGTGGCGAGCGCACGGGCATCCGTTACGCACTGGGCACCCGGGTGCAGGTGCAGGTCAGCCGCGTCGATCTGGATGGTCGACGCATCGACTTCCGTTTGGTCACTGGCGAGGACGAACTGTTGCTCCGGGCCATGCGGGACAAGACTGGACAGTCCGACGGTGGCGCATCGCCCCCCGGCCACGGTGGCAAACCTCGGCGTGAACGTGGCAGCGAGATGCCGTCCCAGGAGCGTGCGAGGGGCAGGCCACTGCTCCCCGCGCCGGAGGGCAAACCGGCGGTGCGCAAGACGGCAGGCAAGAAGGCCGACCGAAGTGGTGATCGCAGTGCGGGTGGCAAAGCGCGCAAGAGCCGCCGATAGTGTGACACTGAATTTTCCCTGCCTTACAAGGGTACCGCGAACCCCGCCTGTGGGTTCGCCAGCAGTGCAGTTGTACGGCATAGGGACTCAGGCACCGGCTATTTTCCCCACATCTTTCCAGGTCCGTTTCTATGAGCGTCCTCTTCTTTCTGCTGGATACCTTCTTCTTTTTCCTGGTGGCAGCAGCACTCTTGCGTGCCTGGATGAACCAGCAGCGAATTCACATGTCGGCGCAGCCTGGGCGCCTGGCCATCGCAGTGACCGATTGGCTGGTGGCTCCCGTGCGGCGCATTCTGCCGCGCGCCCTGGTGCAGAGTCGCCTCGACTGGGGAAGCCTGATGGCTGCCTTGCTGCTGGCTTTGGCGTATGGGGGCATCTGGCTGATGCTGGCGGTTGTGGTGTCCCCCTCGGACGTGTCGTCCGCAGCGATGTTTCTGGCCGTTCCGACGCTGGCCTTCAAGTTGATCGTGCGTACGATGCTGCAAGGACTGATGTTGCTCTTGCTGGCCTATGCTGTTCTTTCGTGGGTGCAGCCACACGCACCGTTGCTGGTGACCCTCGATCGACTTTGCGGGCCCCTGCTGCGTCCGGTCCGCCGGATCGTACCGATGGTCGGCGGTGTCGATCTCTCGGTGCTCCTGCTCATCATCCTGCTGCAGGTGGGATTGATGCTGCTGGGCTGACGTCCCACAGTCGGGGTTCAGGCTACAGGTCGCACCCGCTCGGCCAGACGGCTGGCACTGAGCGCAGGCGCCGCAGAGTGGGCGCAGGCATCCTGCGTTTCCCAGTGATCGGCCAGCCAGCCATGCAGGAAAACCGCGTGTGCCACCCGCTCTTGCGATTGTCCGTTCGTGCACCCTGGCATAGCCAAGGCGCTGCCAATCATGCCGGCCAGCACGTCGCCTGTGCCGGCCGCAGCCAGCCTTGGGTTGCCGGTGGGATTGATCAACGGGACCTGTCCAGGCGCACTGATCACGGTGCCCGAGCCTTTGAGCGCACACACAGCCCCATAGCGTTCTGACAAAGTCTGGGCTGCCAGCAGGCGGTCCGCCATGACGGTGGCCGTTGTACTGCCCAGCAGGCGTGCAGCTTCCAGAGGATGCGGGGTCAAAACCGTGATCCAGCCGCGCGCGCGGCGTTGCTGGATCAGCACATGTAGCCCCTGATCCTGTGCCACGGCGTTGAGTGCATCGGCGTCCAGCACCAGTCTTGGGGCGTGGGACAACACCTGCGGCAGAACAGACGCGATGGTCGTGCCGCCCCCGCAGCCACAGACGACAGCAGATGTGTCCAACAGCACACCCTCCAGCAGAGTGGACAGGCGACGGAACATCAAGTCAGGGCAGCCCGGATCCCAGCTTACCGGTGCGGCCTCATCTGTCGCGGCGAGCAGCGCCACGAAGACGCGACCAGCGCCGGCATGCAATGCAGCGCGCGCCGCAAGCAGGGCAGCACCGGTCATGCCCGAACCCGCGATCTTGAGATCCTGCCCGCCAATGACGACCACATCGCCGCGGCTGCCTTTGTGGCTGCTGTGCAGTCGCGGCGGGGTGGAGCACCCTGGTTCCTGGCGCCCGGCAAGCCATCCCGTCACGGGAATCTCAGCGGCAGGCATGGTTTCCAGGTCATCGATCCAGACCTCGCCGGCGGCATCACGGCCCGCCGCTGTGAAGAGCCCAGGCTTGAGGGTGAGCAGAGACAGTGTGTGGCGGGGGCCAGCGGGTGCGCGGGCAGCTTGTTCTTCGGGTTGCGCTGGTTGCTGAGTCCACGCGCCCGTGTCGGCGTCGAGTCCGCTGGGCACGTCCACACACAAGGTCGTCGCACCAGACCGATTCAGGTGAGCGATCCAGCCTGCCAGCGTGCCTTCGGGCGGTCGGGTCATGCCAATGCCCAGCAAGGCGTCGATGGCGAGATCCCATCGTGCGGGTGGTTTGGCGCTGAATCTCACGCCTGCTGCACATGCCTGGTCTAACGCATGTCGGGCATCTGATGGCAGGCGGGATCCATCGGGGGGCGTCCCGAGGACATGGGTCACCACGACCTGCGTGCTGCTCCCCCGTGCCTGATTCCAGCAGTGCAGATGAGTGGCTGCGACCAGTCCGTCACCGCCGTTGTTGCCAGGTCCGCAGGCCACCCAGATGCATTCCGCATGCGGTTGCAGCGCTTGCGCCAAGCGCGCCACCGAGAGGCCAGCCCGGGCCATCAGGGTGTGTGGAGGCAGTGCCGCAGCGGAGGCCTGTTCTAGGCGGCGGGTGGATTCGGCGCCATAGAGCGCTTCGCGCTGACCGGCTGTCACTCGCCGCAGGGCCATGTTTATCCCTCAGCCGGGATGCGCAGCACCTGACCTGGATAAATCTTGTCCGGGTGGGTCAGCATGGGTTTGTTTGCTTCAAAAATCTGCGGGTATTTGTTGGGCGTGCCGTAGAACTGCTTGCTGATTTTGGATAGGTTGTCGCCTTTCAC
Source organism: Hydrogenophaga sp. (assembly GCA_011391495.1). Lineage (GTDB taxonomy): Bacteria > Pseudomonadota > Gammaproteobacteria > Burkholderiales > Burkholderiaceae_C > Hydrogenophaga. The sequence continues at coordinate 241,576 of JAABQK010000002.1, read as the reverse complement.
CACGGTGTACCACTGCGATTCCGGCTCGGGTGCCGACACGGTCAGCAGGTCGTTGACCTTGGCGACATGGGCCACGTTGCCGCAACAGAGCACCACCTTCTCCTTCGTTGCCTGGTCGGGTGCGATACCCCCCACGGTCACGGTTTCACTGCCGGCGTCAAAGCGTACATCGAGTGCCTCGACCTTCAGCCCCATGCTGGTGATGTACGAGGCAATGGCCTGAGCGGCGGTCTCGTTCAGCCCTGCGACCTGCTCCGCGCTGGGTGCTTCCACGGCGGCGGGTTGGGCTGCCTGCGCTTTGCCGATGCCGAACAGTTTCTCGCCGGCTTCCTTGATGAAACTGATGATGCTCATGGTTCTTCTCCTGAATGGGTGGGTCGTGCAATGTGTGCTTCGAATCCTCGGCGCCCGGGTTGGAACTGTCAAGGCAGCGGATTAGTCTGACGGAGTCTGGCCGTTCTCCGTGTTCGCGACGCGCGATGGGAAAACCATTTCACCACCTTTCGCGTGAGGGACAGAGAGCTCGCACATGCAGTTTTGCGGCTTGGCATCACGCGCTGCGCCTCGCTGCTGAAAATGCAGTCACGACCTTGCAATGATGGGGGGAAGCGTATGGGCTTGGCGAAAGTAGGTGAGCCTTGCTTGAGGCCATCCCGCATCTCGGACCTGCCCGATGCGGCTCTGCCGCCGGCGTCACGGCAGCGCCAACCAGAGAAGCTGGCGTGTGGCGCTATAATTGATAGGCTTTGCGGGTGGCAGGGAGATTTCGTTCTCTGCCGCATCACGCAAGGCAAATCGCAAACCAGCCCAACCGGGTGTCACTTTGTATGCTGCCGGCGCGTCAAGCGCTGCTCTTGCCGGGTGATCGGGGCTGGATTTAAGTCTCAACCTCTGGAAAGAAACCTCATGTCTATCTCTATGCGCGAAATGCTGGAAGCCGGTGTCCACTTTGGTCACCAGACCCGCTTCTGGAACCCCAAGATGGCTCCGTACATCTTTGGTCACCGCAACAAAATTCACATTGTCAACCTCGAAAAGACGTTGCCCCTGTTTGAAGAGGCTGCCAAATTCGTGCGGCAACTCTCCGCGAACCGCGGCACCATCCTGATGGTCGGGACCAAGCGCCAGTCGCGCGATATCGTTGCCCAGGAAGCCCGTCGTGCCGGCGTTCCGTTTGTTGACCAGCGCTGGCTGGGCGGCATGTTGACCAACTTCAAAACCGTGAAGACGTCCATCAAGCGTCTGAAGGACATGCAGGCCCAGAAAGAGGCCGGCCTGGACAGCATGTCCAAGAAGGAGCAGCTGATGTTTGCTCGCGAGATGGAGAAGCTGGAAAAGGACATCGGCGGCATCCAGGACATGACTGCGCTGCCCGACGCCATCTTCGTGGTGGATGTGGGCTTCCACAAGATTGCCATTTTGGAAGCCCAGAAGCTGGGTATCCCGCTGGTGGGTGTGGTCGACACCAACCACTCGCCCGTGGGCATCGACTACGTGATTCCCGGCAACGACGATTCGGCCCGTGCCGTGGCGCTGTACGCCCGTGGTATCGCTGACGCGATTCTCGAAGGTCGCAACAACGCCGTGAACGATGTCGTCAAGGCGGTGGCTCCAGAGAGCACTGACGAATTCGTGGAAGTCAAGGAAGACGCGGCTGCCTGAGCCTCGTTTCCGCGCGAAAGAGGGGCTCCAGTAGCCCCTTTTTCACAAGAAAAACCGATCATTTGACAAGCCCGCGTCCACCCACAGGGGTGGTGCGGCCAACGGAGAACCGAAGATGGCAATTACCGCAAGCATGGTCGCCGAACTGCGCGCCAAGACCGACGCCCCCATGATGGAATGCAAGAAAGCCCTGACCGAAGCCGATGGCGACATGGTCAAGGCCGAAGAGTTGCTGCGTGTCAAGCTGGGCACCAAGGCTGGCAAAGCCGCCAGCCGTGTCACGGCCGAAGGCGTGGTCGCCAGCTATATCGATGGCACCACCGGTGCCCTGATCGAAGTCAACTGCGAAACCGACTTCGTGACCAAGAACGACAGCTTCCTGGCGCTCGCCCAGGCCGCTGCCGAACTGGTCGCCAAGCACAACCCGGCCGATGTGGCCGCCCTGGGTGCGTTGCCCTACAGCCAGGACAGCTTTGGCCCCACGCTGGAAGACGTGCGCAAGGGCCTGATTGGCAAGATCGGCGAGAACATGAGCTTCCGTCGCTTCAAGCAATACAGCGGCGGCTCCAGACTGGCCAGCTACCTGCACGGCACCCGCATCGGCGTGCTGGTGGAGTTTGACGGCGAAGAGTCCGCCGCCAAGGATGTCGCCATGCACGTGGCCGCCATGAAGCCGGTCGCCCTGACCAGCAACGACGTGCCCGCCGAGTTCATTGAGCGGGAGCGCTCGGTGGCCACGGCCAAGGCCGACGAGGCCAACAAGGAACTCGTGGCCGCAGGCAAGCCCGCCCAAAGCGCCGAGATCGTTGCCAAGCGCATCGACGGCGCCGTTCAGAAGTACCTCAAGGAAGTGTCGCTGTTCAACCAGCCTTTCGTGAAGAACGACAAGCAGACCGTCGAGCAGATGCTCAAGGCCGCCAGCACCACCGTCAAGGGGTTCACGCTCTTCGTGGTGGGCGAGGGCATCGAGAAAAAGGTCGATGACTTCGCTGCCGAAGTGGCCGCCCAGGTGGCCGCAGCCAAGGGCGCCTGAGTCCTGACGGGGAGCGATGGACTCCCTGGTTGACCGAGACAACGGGCCGCAAGGCCCGTTGTCTCGTGCGAAGCCGGTTTTTTGCCGGCTTGCCGGGCAGGTGCTTCCGATGCGGCGCTGCACCTCGCTACACTTGCCGGTTGCGATTCCTGACCCCCTTGATTTCCAGAAAGTTGCCTATGCCAGCCTACAAACGGATCCTGCTGAAACTGTCGGGTGAAGCCCTGATGGGCGACGACGCATTCGGTATCAACCGGGCCACCATCGTGCGCATGGTGGAGGAAATCGCGGAAGTCACGCGCCTCGGCGTGCAGGTGGCGATTGTCATTGGCGGGGGGAACATCTTCCGGGGTGTTGCGGGAGGTTCTGTGGGCATGGATCGCGCCACTGCCGACTACATGGGCATGCTAGCCACGGTGATGAATGCGCTGGCGCTGGCCGACACGATGGAAAAGGCGGGCCTCGTCGCTCGTGTCATGTCTGCCATCGCCATTGAGCAGGTGGTGGAGCCATATGTGCGTCCCAAGGCGCTTCAATATCTGGAAGAGGGGAAGGTGGTCGTCTTCGCAGCAGGAACCGGCAATCCGTTCTTCACCACCGATACGGCGGCGGCGCTGCGTGGTGCCGAGATCGGCGCCGAGATCGTGCTGAAGGCCACGAAAGTGGATGGTGTCTACTCTGCCGATCCCAACAAGGACGCCAGTGCCACGCGCTACTCGTCCCTGACCTTCGACGAGGCCATGGGCAAGAATCTGCAGGTGATGGACGCCACCGCTTTTGCGTTGTGCAGAGACCAGAAGCTGCCGGTGAAGGTGTTTTCCATCTTCAAGCCAGGTGCTCTGCGCAACGTGGTACTGGGCGGGGACGAGGGGACGCTGGTCCACGTCTGACGCCCGAGGGGTTGCACTTACAAAACGTACAGAGGAGTTTTCATGAGCACCACCGAGATACGACAGACCGCTGAGCACAAGATGCAGCAGTCGCTGGAGTCGCTGAAGGGTAGTCTGTCCAAGGTTCGTACGGGTCGCCCCAACCCGCAATTGCTGGATACGGTCCATGTGGACTATTACGGATCCATGCTGCCGCTGTCCCAGGTCGCGAACCTCACCTTGCTGGATGCCCGCACGATTGGCGTGGCGCCATGGGAAAAGGGCATGGGCGCCAAGATCGAGAAGGCGATCCGCGAATCTGACCTGGGTCTGAATCCATCCAGCCAGGGGGATCTGATCCGCGTGCCGATGCCTCCCATGACCGAGGAGCGTCGTAAGGAGTTGACGAAGGTGGTGCGTGGAGAGGGCGAAGCCGCCAAGATCGCGATACGCAATCTGCGCCGGGACGCCAACGAATCGGTGAAGAAACTGGTGAAGGACAAACTGGCCTCTGAGGACGACGATCGCCGTTCGCAGGAAGACATTCAGAAGCTGACCGACCGCATGATCTCGGAAGTGGACCGTTTGGTGGCTTCCAAGGAGCAGGACATCATGGCCGTCTGAGGACGACTGTCACAGTCTTTGCCCCTTCGTCCGCCACCCTATGCAGAAACCATGAAGAAGCAGACGCCACCGCAGGCTTCGTCTCTTCCGGGCGTGCCTGGCCATGTGGCCATCGTGATGGATGGCAATGGTCGCTGGGCCGAGAAGCGGCACTTGCCTCGGGTGGCCGGACACAAGCACGGGGTGGACGCCTTGCGGCGAACCGTGAAGGCTTGCATGGACCAGGGCGTCGCAGTCTTGACGGTGTTTGCGTTCTCTTCCGAAAACTGGAGCCGTCCCGTGGAGGAGGTTTCAGGTTTGATGGAGTTGCTGGTGATGGCGCTCTCACGCGAGGTGCCGAACCTGTCGAGACACGGGGTGCAACTGCACTTTCCGGGCGATCGCAGCGGTTTGTCCCCCCGGGTAGTGCGGGGTTTCGAGGCGGCGCAGGCCCAGACCGCGCACAACCGGCGACTGGTGCTGAATGTCTGTTTCAACTATGGCGGGCGCTGGGATATCACGCAGGCGGCTCGTCGCCTGGTGGCAGAGGGTCGAGAGATCACCGAACAAAACTTGTCGGAAGCGACAGCATTGGCCCACGTTGGAGATCCCGACCTGCTGATCCGCACCGGCGGCGAGATGCGCATCAGCAATTTTCTGCTCTGGCAGTCGGCCTACACGGAACTGTATTTTTCGCCCTGCCTGTGGCCTGACTTCGACGCGGCCGAACTGGGCCGTGCGCTGGACGCGTACGCTGGCCGGGAGCGGCGGTTCGGGCAGACCTCGGGCCAACTCCCCAAGCCGGTCGCGCCTGCCGGGCCGCAATATGCTTAAGCAACGGATCATCACGGCCTTGTTGTTACTGGCCGTGCTGTTGCCGGCACTGTTTTACCCCTCCATCGAACCCTTTGGCGCGCTGACCCTGTTGCTGATTGTGGCGGGGGGCTGGGAGTGGGCCCGTCTGAATGGATGCAGCGCCCAGCGCTCGCTCATACTGGGCGTCGCGCTGGGTAGCGCGCTGGCCGTGTTCTGGTTCTCGGGTGGCCTGACCCAGTCGTGGCGGCTGCTTTGGCTGGTGGTGGGGGCTCTGTGGGTGGTGCTGTCGGTCAGCATGCTCGCGCGCGGCGTACCGGGTTGGGCCGCCTGGCCTGCAGCGCCTCGTCTCTGGGTCGGAATGGGCCTGATCGCCTGTGCCTGGCTGGCGCTGGTGCAGGCGCGCCTGATGGGTTTGAGTTTCCTGCTTTCGGTGCTGATGCTGGTCTGGATGGCGGATATTGCCGCCTACGCGGGGGGCAAGAGCTTCGGGCGCCGCAAGCTGGCACCCACCGTGAGTCCTGGCAAGAGCTGGGAAGGAGCCATCAGTGGAGCGGTGGGCGTCTTTCTTCTGGCCGCGGGCTGGCTCTGGGCGGATGCCAGGGGATGGGGGGATCACAACAGCCTGTATGCCCGTCTGTGGGCGCTGGGACCGGTGCTCGCCGTGCTGGCCTTGCTGTTTCTATCGGCCATGAGCGTCATGGGCGACCTGGTGGAGTCGCTGGTCAAGCGCAGTGCCAACGTGAAGGATTCCAGCCACTTGCTGCCGGGCCATGGCGGCGTGCTGGACCGTGTTGACGCGCTGCTGCCCGTATTGCCGCTGGCCATGATGCTGGCCACTCTATGAATTCCATGATGGCTTCTCAATCTGTCACCATTCTCGGCTCTACGGGTTCCATTGGCACCAGCACGCTGGATGTGATCGCACGGCACCCAGACCGTTACCGGGTGTTTGCGCTGACGGCCGCCACCCAGGTCGAATTGCTGTTGGCCCAGTGCCAGCAGTTTGTGCCTCGCTACGCGGTGATGGCGAATCCTGAGCATGCGCAGCAGCTGGCGAAGCGTGTGCGCGAATTGGGCTTGTCGGTCGAAGTCCTGGCTGGTCCGCAGGCCCTTTGTGATGTCAGCTCAGACCCCTCGGTCGACGCCGTCATGGCCGCCATCGTTGGAGCGGCGGGCCTGGCACCGGCACTGGCGGCTGCCCGGGCCGGCAAGAAGCTGTTGCTTGCCAACAAGGAAGCCCTCGTCGTGGGAGGTGACCTGTTCATGGACGCGGTGCGCGAGGGGGGGGCCACGCTGCTGCCCATCGACAGCGAGCACTCGGCGATTTTCCAGTCGCTGCCGGAGGACCCGACCGCCTGGACCAAGCGGGTCGAAAAGATCGTGCTGACGGCGTCAGGTGGACCTTTCCGCACGCGTGATCCGGTCAGTCTGGCGGCGGTGACACCCGAGGAAGCCTGTGCGCACCCGAACTGGGTGATGGGGCGCAAGATTTCGGTGGATTCGGCCACCATGATGAACAAGGCGCTGGAGGTCATCGAGGCGCACTATCTGTTTGGCCTGTCACCGTCACAGATCGAAGTCGTCATACACCCGCAGAGCGTGATCCATTCCATGGTGCAGTACCTGGACCGTTCTGTGGTGGCCCAACTCGGGACCCCCGACATGCGGGTCCCGATTGCCTATGGCCTGTCATGGCCGGAGCGTATGGCCTCGGGTGCCGCAGCGCTGGATTTTGGCAGGCTGGGTGCGCTGACGTTTGAAAAACCCGACGATCTGCGCTTTCCCGGCCTGAAGCTGGCGTGGGAGTCCCTTGCCGGTCCCACCGGGACCACCGCCGTGCTGAATGCGGCCAATGAGGTGGCCGTGGCCGCCTTCCTGGACCAGCGTTTGCGGTTTGACCAGATCCATGCCGTCAACCATGCAACTTTGACGGCCTTGAATCCCTCCAAACCGATGTCACTTGACGATCTGCTGGCGATCGACCACGAAGCCCGTGCCTTGGCCAAGGCACAGGTCGACCGGTTCGCCGCCTAAGGTGGGTCCGGGTGGACGACCCGATGCACATCCCTACCACCGAATTTCCCTCCCCAGTCGACCATGCTCACACTCGTTGCCTTTGTGCTTGCCCTGGGCCTCTTGATTGCCGTGCATGAATACGGCCACTACCGCATGGCCGTTGCGTGCGGCGTGAAGGTGCTGCGCTTCTCGATCGGATTTGGCAAGCCATTGCTGACCTGGCATCCCAAAGGGAGTCCCACCGAATTTGTGCTGTGCGCGCTGCCGATAGGCGGCTATGTGCGCATGCTCGATGAGCGTGAAGCGCCTGTGGATGCCGCGGAGCGGCATCTGGCCTTCAATACGCAGCCCTTGCGTGCACGCGCCGCGATCGTCCTGGCCGGCCCCATGGCCAACCTGTTGCTCGCAGTGGCCCTGTACACCCTCGTCAACTGGAGCGGCGTGGAAGAACCCAAGCCGATCTTGAGCAGCCCGGTTGCAGCCTCGCTGGCGGAACGCGCGGGCCTTCGGGGCGGGGAATGGGTGGCACAGACGTCGGTGTCCGATGCAGAGCCCAGCGAAGTCGGTTCGTTTGAGGACTTGCGCTGGCGGCTGACCCAGGCGGCACTCTCAGGCGAGGACATGACGCTCTGGGTCATGGACGCCGAGGGTGCAAGCCCACGCGCTGTGCGCATGAGCCTGGGCGAGCTCGATGTGCGTGAAGCCGACGCCAGCCTGTTCCATCGCATCGGCATCACCAGTCCCTGGACCGCGCCCGTGGTCGGAGAGGTGATGGCCGACGGTGCGGCGGCAACTGCCGGCTTGCAGGCGGGCGACGTCGTTCGCCGGGTGGATGGACAACGGGTCGGCGACGGGCAGGCTCTGCGCACCCTGATTCGAGCCGCTGTGGGACCCGCAGGCCAGGGGGTCGAACAGCGCTGGGAGATTGATCGCAGTGGGCAGACGCTGACGCTGACCGTGAAGCCTGCGCCCGAGCAACAGTCGGGGATCTGGACGGGCCGCGTGGGCGCCTACATCGGCGCTGCGCCGGAGATGATGACGGTGCGTTTCGGGCTCATCGATGGCTTGCTTCGGGGGGTGTCGCGCACCGGCGAAGTGTCATGGCTCACGCTCAAGATGATGGGCCGCATGCTGATCGGCGAGGCCTCGGTGAAAAACCTCAGCGGACCGCTCACGATCGCCGACTACGCCGGCAAATCGGCCAGCCTCGGACTCACGTCCTACCTGTTGTTTCTGGCCCTGATCAGCGTCAGTCTGGGCGTGCTGAACCTGCTGCCGCTGCCGGTCCTCGATGGGGGCCACCTGATGTATTATCTTTGGGAAGGTGTGACCGGACGCAGTGTGACAGACGTCTGGATGGAGCGCCTGCAGCGCGGAGGTGTCGTGATCCTGATGGCATTGATGTCCGTTGCCTTGTTCAATGATGTGGCCCGCTTGCTGGGTTGAACACTTCCTTCTCATGAAAATAAACAAAAATGGTCTGCGAGGCCTGACCCTCTCGGCGCTCGCGGCTTCGCTGTTGACGGCTTTGCCGGCCTGGGCCGTGGATCCCTTCACACTGCGTGACATCCGCGTGGAAGGGCTCCAGCGCGTGGAGCCGGGCACGGTGTTTGCCTCCTTGCCTTTCCGGATCGGGGACCAGTACAACGACGACAAAGGCTCGACCGCCATCCGCTCGCTGTTTGGCCTGGGCCTCTTCAGTGATGTGCGCCTGCAGGTTATTGGCGACGTGCTGGTGGTGATACTGGAGGAGCGTCCCACCGTGGCGGACGTGACGTTCTCCGGCATCAAGGAGTTTGACGCCGAGTTGCTGAAAAAGTCCCTGCGCGACATCGGGCTGACGGAAGGCCGTCCGTTTGACAAGGCGCTGGCTGATCGGGCCGAGCAGGAGCTCAAGCGCCAGTACATCAACCGCAGCATGTACGCAGCCCAGGTCGTGACCACCGTGACGCCGGGTGAGCGCAACCGTGTCAACCTCAACTTCAGCGTCACCGAAGGTGATGTCGCGAAGATCCGGGATATCCGGATAGTCGGCAACCAGGCCTTCTCCGAGGCGACGTTGCGCGGGTTGTTTGATCTCGACACTGGTGGCTGGCTGAGCTGGTACACGAAGTCCAACCGGTATTCGCGCACCAAGCTCAATGCAGATCTGGAAAACCTGCGCTCCTACTACCTCACGCGGGGCTTCCTGGAGTTCCGCATCGACTCGACACAGGTGGCGATTGCGCCCGAGAAGGACGACATGTCCATCACGATCAACATCAGCGAAGGTGCTCGCTATGTGGTGTCGAAGGTGGAACTCGAAGGCGAGTACCTCGGCAAGGAGGCGGAGTTCAAGACGCTGGTGAGCCTGCGCGCTGGTGAGCCCTACAACGCCGAAGATGTGACCACCACCGTCAAGGCTTTCACAGACTATTTCGGCGCTTTTGGATACGCCTTCGCGCAGGTCGAGGCCACGCCCGAGATCGACCGGGTCAACAACCGTGTGGCCTTTGTCTTGCGGGCACAACCCGCGCGCCGGGTGTATGTGCGGCGCATCAACATCGAAGGCAACAACCGGACGCGCGACGAAGTCATTCGCCGGGAGTTCCGCCAGCTCGAATCGGCCTGGTACGACAGCGACCGCATCAGGCTCTCACGCGACCGTGTCGACCGACTGGGCTACTTCACTGAAGTCGGGATTGACACCCAGCCGGTGCCCGGCTCACCCGACCAGGTGGACCTGACGCTCTCCGTGGCGGAAAAGCCCACGGGCAACCTCACACTGGGCGCTGGCTATTCCCAGGCGGAAGGCTTATCCGTGGTGGCGGGCATCAAACAGGAAAATGTCTTCGGTTCAGGCAACTACCTGGGTGTCGATGTCAACACCAGCAAGTTCAATCGCCAGTTCGTGTTAAGTACCACCGATCCGTACTACACGACCGATGGCATTTCCCGGACCTTTGACCTCTATTACAAAACCACCACGCCTTACAACGAACAAGGTGGCGACTACCGTCTGGTGACACCCGGGGTCAGTGTGCGTTTTGGCGTGCCTTTCACTGAAAAGGACACGGTGTTTTTCGGTATCGGTGCCGAGCAGACCCGGATTGAGCCCGGTACCAGCATTCCCGCCGCGTACCTCGCCTACGCCAATGAATTCGGCTATACCAGCACATCGATCCCGCTGACGGTCGGCTGGAGCCGGGACACACGGGACAGCGCGCTGGTTCCCAACGACGGCCGTCTGCAGCGCTTCAACAGCGAGGTCGGTGTTGCCGGGGACACCCGCTACGCCAAGTTGAGTTACCAGTACCAGCAGTACATTCCACTCAACAAGCAATACACGCTGGCCTTCAATGGTGAACTGGGTTGGGGCGCTGGCCTGGGCGGACGCCCTTTCCCGGTGTTCAAGAACTTTTACGCTGGTGGACTGGGCTCTGTGCGGGGTTTCGAACAGGGTACCTTGGGTCCGCGTGACATCACGGGCTCGTTCATCGGTGGCTCCCGCAAGCTGGGGCTGAATGCGGAGATCATTGCCCCGTTCCCGGGGGCCGGAAACGACAGGACCTTGCGGGTTTTCGGCTTCTTCGATGTGGGTAACGTCTATGGCGAAAACGACAAGGTCTCCCTCGCCGACATGCGTTCCTCGGTCGGCGTGGGCCTGAGCTGGATATCGCCCATCGGCCCCTTGCGCTTTGCTTACGCAACCCCTGTTCGCGAGTTCGCAGGCGATAGAATCCAGAAATTCCAGTTTCAGATCGGAACGTCTTTCTAATGCAGACCATTTCCCGTTTTTTCAGCCGCCAGATCATCGTTGCCGTCGCTGTTGGCCTGGTGGCCCTGACTGCGGCTGCTCAGGATTTTCGCATCGGGTTCGTGAACACCGATCGCATATTCCGGGAAGCCAATCTGGCGAAAGCGGCCCAGGTCAAGCTGGAGCAGGAGTTCTCACGTCGCGAGAAAGAGGTCCAGGCCCTGGCGGCTCAACTCAAGCAGGCGTCCGAGAGGTTCGAGCGGGAGGCCCCCACGCTTCCAGAGACCCAGCGCGTGATCCGTCAGCGCCAGCTGGTCGACCAGGACCGCGATTTCCAGCGCAAGCAGCGTGAGTTTCAGGAAGACCTGAACCTGCGCAAGAACGAGGAGTTGCAGCAGGTGCTGGAGCGTGCCAACCGCGTCATCAAGCAGGTGGCCGAATCTGAAAAGTACGACCTGGTGATCCAGGAAGCGGTGTACATCAACCCCAAGCACGACATCACCGACAAGGTGCTCAGTGGCTTGAACAGCGCCAAGTAAGGCGCGGGGCATCGTGTGTCCACATCGCTGGGCTCCATAGTCGAGGCCCTCGGTGGGCAGTTGCTCGGCGATGCCGGTTCACTGATCCAGCGTCTGGCTCCGCTGGCCAGTGCGCAGCCGGATGAGTTGGCGTTTGTCGCGCAGGCGCGGTACGCCAGCCAGATCGACGCCACACGGGCTGGAGCACTCATCGTCTCGCCTGACTTGCAGGCGGCCGCATCCCGTCGCGGTGCCTGTATCGTCACCGACGACCCCTACCTCTATTTCGCCCGTTTGACCCAGTGGTGGCGACGGGAGCATGAAGCCCGTGCCGTCCCGGCGATTGACCGGCTGGCCAGTATCCACCCGACGGCCCGGATCGAAGATGGTGTCGAGGTGGCTGCCTTTGCCGTGATTGGCGCTCACGCGCAGGTGGCCGCAGGTGCCCGTATTGGTGCACATTCGGTCGTGGGTTCCTTTGCGTCCATCGGCGCCCACACCCAGCTGCACGCTCGAGTCACCATTGGTGAGCGCTGCTCCATAGGGGAGCGCTGCACGCTGCACCCGGGGGTGGTGGTCGGTGCCGATGGTTTCGGCTTCGCGCTGCACCAAGGGCAGTGGATCAAGATCGAACAGCTGGGAGCGGTGCGCATCGGTGACGACGTCGAGATCGGCGCCAACACCTGCATCGACCGTGGTGCTCTGGACGACACCGTCATTGAGGATGGCGTCAAGCTCGACAACCTGATCCAGATCGGCCACAACGTGCACATCGGTGCCCACACCGCGATGGCGGGTTGTGTGGGTGTCGCCGGCAGTGCCACCATTGGTGCCCATTGCACGGTCGGCGGCGGCGCGGTGGTGCTCGGGCATCTGACGCTGGCTGACGGCGTGAACATCTCGGCCGCATCGGTGGTGACACGCTCGATTGGCAAGCCCGGCCACTACACCGGCATGTTTCCCATCGACGACAATGCGACCTGGGAAAAGAACGCCGCTTCTCTCAAGCAACTCAACCGCCTGCGCGAACGCCTCAAGGCCGTCGAGCAGGCCATCGCACAAGCCACCCACAAGAAGACCGAGCCATGATGGACATCCACGAAATTCTCAAGCAGTTGCCGCACCGCTACCCGTTCCTGCTGGTGGACCGCGTGCTGGAACTGGAGAAGGGCAAGCGCATCAAGGCGCTGAAGAACGTCTCGATCAACGAGCCGCAGTTCACGGGTCACTTCCCCCACCGCCCGGTCTTTCCGGGTGTCTTCATGCTTGAAGCCATGGCCCAGGCCGCGGCCTTGCTGGCCTTTGACACGGTCGGCACGACGCCGGACGACAAGACGGTTTATTACTTTGCCGGCATTGACGCTGCGCGTTTCAAGCGCCCGGTGGAGCCGGGCGATCAGCTGATCATGGACGTGTCGCTCGAGCGCATGAAGGCAGGCATCTTCAAGTTCAAGGCCGTGGCCAAGGTGGGTGACGAGGTGGCCTGCGAGGCCGAGCTCATGTGCACCATGCGCACCATTGCCTGATCTGGCCGGAGTCGATACGTGTCGCTCATCCATGCCACCGCGCTGGTGGACCCGGCCGCCGAGCTGGACTCCACGGTCAGCGTCGGCCCCTACACCGTCATCGGTCCCCATGTGAAGGTGGGGGCGGGCACCACGATCGGTGCGCACTGCGTGATCGAGGGGCACACCACCATCGGTCGTGACAACCGCATCTTCCAGTTCAACTCCCTCGGGGCGGTTCCTCAGGACAAGAAATACGCGGGTGAACCGTGCGAGCTGATCATCGGCGACCGCAACACGGTGCGCGAGTTCTGCACCTTCAACATCGGATCCCCATCGGGTGGCGCCGTGACCCGTATCGGCGATGACAACTGGATCATGGCCTATGTTCACCTGGCGCACGATTGCCTGGTGGGCAACAAAACCATATTCGCCAACAACTCGCAGCTGGCTGGCCACGTGACAGTGGGCGACTGGGTCATCCTCGGCGGCTTCACCGTGGTACACCAGTTCGTGCGCATCGGTGACCACGCCATGACCGCCATGTGCTCGCTGCTGTTTGCCGACCTGCCGCCGTTCGTGATGTGTCAGGGGCAACCCGCTGCTGCGCGGTCGATGAATTTCGAGGGCTTGCGCCGCCGTGGTTTTTCACCCGAGCGCATTTCCGTGGTGAAGGCCATGCACAAGGCCCTCTACCGCGACCAGCTCACGCTGGACCAGGCCATGCAGCGCATCGGCAGCCTGACCGACAAGACACCCGAAGCCGCACCCGATGTGAGCTTGATGCTGGACTTCCTGCGCCAGGCATCGCCCCAGCGCGGCATCGTTCGCTGACACCCATGACACAGCCCAGGCGTTTTGCGCTGGTCGCCGGCGAAACGTCGGGCGATCTGCTAGCGGGTCTGCTGCTCAAGGGCATGCGCCAGCGCTGGCCCGACCTGCAGGCCGCCGGAATCGGCGGTCCGCGCATGGTCGAGCAGGGATTCGATGCCTGGTGGCCGAGCGAGAAGCTGGCGGTGCGTGGCTACATCGAGGTTCTGCGTCACTACCGCGAGATCGTCGGCATCCGTGATCGCCTGCGCCAGCGTCTGCTGCAGGCCGAGCGCCCCGATCTGTTCATCGGGGTGGATGCGCCGGACTTCAACCTCGATCTCGAAGCCGGCCTGAAAGCACAAGGCATCCGCACGGTGCATTTCGTCTGCCCGTCCATCTGGGCCTGGCGCGCGGAGCGGGTGGAAAAGATTCGCCGCAGCGCGGACCATGTTCTGTGCATTTTTCCGTTCGAGCCCGAACTGCTGGCCCGGCATGGCATTGCCTCCACCTACGTGGGTCATCCGCTCGCCAGCGTCATTCCGATGGAGCCGGACCGTTTCGCTGCCCGGCAAAAACTCGGCTTGCGCGACGAGGACACCGTGGTGGCCATCCTGCCGGGCAGCCGCGCTTCTGAAGTCCAGTACCTGGCCCGGCGCTTTTTCGACGCGGCCGCACTCATGAAGAAGGCCCGTCCCGGCATCCGCTTTGTGGTGCCTGCCGTGCCCGCCCTGCGCGAGCGCATCACCCAGCTGGCCGCGGCCAGTGGCCTGGGCGATGCGCTGATGGTGCTGGACGGGCAGTCCCACACCGCGCTGACCGCCTGCGACGCGACGCTGATCGCCAGCGGCACGGCCACGCTGGAGGCCGCGCTGTTCAAGCGCCCCATGGTGATCGCCTACAACATGAACTGGCTGTCGTGGCAGATCATGCGGCGCAAGCAGCTGCAGCCGTGGGTGGGGCTGCCCAACATTTTGAGCGGCGCGTTTGTGGTGCCCGAGCTCCTGCAGGATGCCGCCACACCGGAAGCCATGGCGCGCGAAATCCTGGCCTGGCTCGACGCGCCTGAGAGAATCAGTGCTTTGCAGCGGCGCTTCACCGAACTGCACCACACCCTCCAGCGCGACACCGCCCAACTCGCCACCGATGCGATCGAAAAAGTTCTTGCAAGCTGAACAGGCCGCGCTGGTCTGGGACGTCCCCGGCCTGATGGCTGGCGTGGACGAGGCCGGGCGCGGGCCGCTGGCCGGTCCGGTGGTCGCCGCGGCGGTGATTCTGGACGAGCTCAAGCCGATCAAGGGTCTGGCCGACTCCAAGCAGCTCACCGCCAGACGGCGCGAAAAGCTCTACGACGAAATCCGCGCCAAGGCCCTGTGCTGCAGCATCGCGCAGGCCTCGGTGGAAGAAATCGACCGCCTCAACATCCTGCAGGCCACCATGCTGGCCATGCAGCGCGCGGTGCAGGGCCTGCGCCTGAAGCCCGCCAAGGTGCTGGTGGACGGCAACCGCCTGCCGGCTCTGGACGTGCTGGCCGAGGCCATCGTCTCGGGCGACGCGCTGGTGCCGGCGATTTCGGCCGCATCCATCCTGGCCAAGGTCACGCGCGACCGTTTGCTGGATGAACTGCACCAGCAGCACCCGGCCTACGGTTTTGACCGCCACAAAGGCTACGGCACGGCCGAGCACCTGCGGGCGCTGCAGACCCATGGCGCGCTGGCCGAGCACCGGCGCAGCTTTGCGCCCGTGGCCCGCGCGCTGGCCTCGCCACCCGACAAAGCGCCCACGTGAACACCGCGCCGGGCCGCCCCAAACAAGCTCGCACCAAGGTGCGCAGCACGAAGGTACTTCTGTGAACGCACCGACCGCCATCACCTCGCGCGACAACCCCTTGCTCAAGCGCCTGCGGCTGCTCGCGCAGGACAACACGGCCTATCGCAAGCAGGGGCAGGTCTGGCTGGAGGGTGACCACCTGTGCCGGGCATTGCTGGCGCGCGGCCTGCGGCCATCCACGGCGGTGTTCACCGAGAGTTTCTGGCCCCAGGCGCCGCACGACCTGCGCGACGCTGCCGACCACCTCGTCACCGTGTCCGATGCCTTGATGGCGGGCATCAGCGGCCTCGAATCGCCTGCGGGCGTCGGTTTTGTATGGGATCTGCCGGTGGCCGCCGGATTGCAGGCAGGGCTGGCGGCGGTGGTGCTGGACCGGCTGCAGGACGCCGGCAACGTGGGTTCCATCCTGCGCAGTGCCTCGGCCATGGGCTTCGCACAGGTGCTGGCGCTCAAGGGCACGGCGGGCCTGTGGTCACCCAAGGTGCTGCGCGCCGGTATGGGTGCTCACTTTGCGCTGCACCTGGTTGAAGGCCTGTCGGCAGACGACCTGAGCGATCTGGGCGTGCCGCTGCTGGTGACCAGCTCGCACCACGGCGATTTCCTTCACCAGACGCAGCTGCCCTGGCCCTGTGCCTGGGTGCTGGGGCACGAAGGGCAGGGTGTCAGCCCGGCGCTTGAAAGTCTGGCAGCGCGCTCGGTGCGCATCGTCCAGCCAGGTGGCGAAGAATCGCTCAACGTGGCGGCTGCCGCAGCGATCTGCCTGCACGCCAGCGCGGCCGGACGTTGAAACCGGGGGACCGGCCCACGCGAGCCCCAAACAGGCTCCGGTGCAGGGCGTGGGCCGCCGGATCGATGGGAGCGAACGGCTATAATTCCGGGGTTTACCCGCAATCGACGCAAGCCCCTGCGTCCGCCCCGGCTTCCTGCCCAGGTTCCCCGTCCTTTTCCCCCTTGCCGCGCCCTTGGTGCGGCCCTGCGGGGGCGGGCGCGAATCCTCCCGGTTGTTCCCCATGGCGGGTGCGGGTGCGTCTGAAAAACCTCTGGAGAAAACCGTGCTTCCCGTCCATCCGAAAGCCCTTCTCGCGCTCGCCGACGGCACGGTCTTTACAGGCATTTCCATTGGTGCGACCGGCCAGACCACGGGCGAGGTGGTGTTCAACACCTCGCTCACCGGCTACCAGGAAATCCTCACCGATCCGAGCTACTGCCAGCAAATCGTCACGCTGACCTACCCGCACATCGGTAACACCGGTGTGAACCGTGAAGACGTGGAGGCCTCGCGCATCCACGCCGCTGGACTGATCATCAAAGACCTGCCCCTGCTCGCGTCCAACTTCCGCAGCAGCGAGACCCTGTCCCAGTACCTGCAGCGCGAAGGCACCGTCGCCATC
Organism: Hydrogenophaga sp.; assembly: GCA_011391495.1. Taxonomy (GTDB): domain Bacteria; phylum Pseudomonadota; class Gammaproteobacteria; order Burkholderiales; family Burkholderiaceae_C; genus Hydrogenophaga. Next base: position 224,787 of record JAABQK010000002.1, on the reverse strand, counting down.
GCCGACCTGGACACGCGTGCGCTCACGCGCCGCCTGCGCACCCACGGCGCGCAGAACGGCTGCATCGTCGCGCTACCGGCCGGCGAGGCCATAACCGAAGCGCACCGCGCCCAGGCCATTGCTGCCGCAAAGGCTGCGCCCAGCATGGCCGGTCAGGATCTGGCCAAGGTGGTGTCCGCCAAGGAGCCTTACGCATGGACCCAGACCGAGTGGCAACTCGGCTTCGGCTACGGCGAGCAGATCGCGCCGAAATTCCACGTGGTGGCCTACGACTTCGGCGTCAAGCACAACATCCTGCGCATGTTGGCGCAACGCGGCTGCAAGATCACCGTGGTGCCGGCGCAAACACCCGCTTCCGACGTGTTCAAGCTCAAGCCCAGCGGTGTGTTCCTGTCCAACGGCCCCGGCGACCCGCAGCCGTGTGACTACGCCATTGCCGCCGCACGCGAGATCATTGACAGCGGCGTGCCCACATTCGGCATCTGCCTGGGCCACCAGATCATGGCGCTGGCCAGTGGCGCCAGGACCTTCAAGATGAAGTTCGGCCACCACGGTGCCAACCACCCGGTGAAGGACCTGGACAGTGGCCGCGTGAGCATCACCAGCCAGAACCACGGTTTTGCGGTGGACGAGAAGAACCTGCCGGCCAACCTGCGCGCCACCCACGTGAGCCTGTTTGACGGCACCTTGCAGGGCCTGGCCCGCACCGACAAGCCGGCGTTCTGTTTCCAGGGCCACCCGGAAGCCTCGCCCGGCCCGCACGACATCGGCTACCTGTTCGAGCGCTTCACGCAACTGATGCAAGCCCACCTGAAAGCCTGACATGAAGCTCTTCGGTTTCCCGGTTTTTGCCATCGAAAAAGCCATCGCCAAGCGCATGCTGACGTTGGAGTCGCCGCACAAGGAATGGTTTGCCCAGCGCTGGGCGCAAAAGCCCTACCGCAAGGCCTTTGTCGAAAACAAGGCTTCCCCGCTGGTGACGCTGCTGGCCAAGGGCAAGACCTGGGATGACGAGACCTTCAACACCGAGCTGGCTGCCTGGGATGCGCTGTTCTACCCGGCCGAAGTCGAGGTGCTGCGCCCCCTGATCGAAGGCGACGGCCTGCTGCAGCTGATGCAGAAAAACGTGCCTGCCGAACGCGTGCAGGCGCTGCTGAAAAAACTGGAAACCCAGCGCCAGGCCTGATCGGTCTGCGCGCAACGATTGAAGCGAATCCATGCCCAAAAGAACAGACATCCAGACCGTGCTCATCATCGGCGCGGGCCCGATCATCATCGGCCAGGCCTGTGAGTTCGACTACTCCGGCGTGCAGGCCTGCAAGGCGCTGCGCGAAGAGGGCTACAAGGTCGTGCTGATCAACAGTAACCCGGCCACGATCATGACCGACCCGGCCACGGCCGACGTCACCTACATCGAGCCAATCACCTGGCAGACGGTGGAGAAGATCATCGCCAAGGAGCGCCCGCTCACCGCCGGTGGCTTCGCGATCCTGCCGACCATGGGTGGCCAGACCGCGCTGAACTGCGCACTCGATCTCTGGCACCACGGCGTGCTGGAAAAGTACAACGTGGAGCTGATCGGTGCCACGCCGGAAGCCATCGACAAGGCCGAAGACCGCCTGAAGTTCAAGGACGCCATGACCAAGATCGGTCTGGGTTCCGCGCGCTCGGGCATCGCCCACAGCATGGAAGAGGCCTGGGGCGTGCAGAAGACCGTGGGCTTCCCGGTCGTGATCCGCCCCAGTTTCACGCTCGGCGGCACGGGTGGCGGCATCGCCTACAACCCGGAAGAGTTCGAGACCATCTGCAAGCGCGGACTGGAAGCCTCGCCGACCAACGAGCTGCTGATCGAGGAGTCGCTGCTCGGCTGGAAAGAGTACGAGATGGAGGTGGTGCGCGACAAGGCGGACAACTGCATCATCATCTGCTCGATCGAGAATCTGGACCCGATGGGCGTGCACACCGGTGACTCGATCACCGTGGCCCCGGCCCAGACGCTGACCGACAAGGAATACCAGATCCTGCGCAACGCTTCGCTGGCCGTGCTGCGCGAGATCGGTGTGGACACCGGTGGTTCCAACGTGCAGTTCTCCATCAACCCGGCCGACGGCCGCATGGTGGTGATCGAGATGAACCCGCGCGTCTCGCGTTCGTCGGCCCTGGCCTCCAAGGCCACGGGTTTCCCGATCGCCAAGGTCGCGGCCAAGCTGGCTGTGGGCTACACGCTGGACGAGCTGCGCAACGAGATCACGGGCGGCGCCACGCCGGCCAGCTTCGAGCCGAGCATCGATTACGTGGTGACCAAGATCCCGCGTTTCGCCTTCGAGAAATTCCCCACCGCCGACAGCCGCCTGACCACGCAGATGAAGAGCGTGGGCGAAGTCATGGCCATGGGCCGCACCTTCCAGGAGTCGTTCCAGAAGGCCCTGCGTGGCCTGGAAGTGGGCGTGGACGGCATGAACGAAAAGACCCAGGACCGCGAGACCCTGGAGCGCGAGCTGGGCGAACCCGGTCCCGAGCGCATCTGGTACGTGGGCGATGCCTTCGCCGCCGGCTGGACGCTGGCCGAGGTGCACCAGTTCACCAAGATCGACCCCTGGTTCCTGGTGCAGATCGAAGAGATCGTGCAGATCGAACTCAAGCTGGAGAAAACCAGCCTCGACGCGATCGACGCCGACACCCTGCGCGGTCTGAAGAAAAAGGGCTTCTCGGACCGCCGCCTGGCCAAGCTGCTCAAGACCACCGACGCCGCCGTGCGCGCGCGCCGCATCGCGCAAAACATCCGCCCGGTCTACAAACGGGTGGACACCTGCGCAGCCGAGTTCGCCACCGACACCGCCTACCTGTACTCCACGTACGAAGGCCACGGTGACGGTGAGTGCGAGGCCGAGCCGACGAACAACAAGAAGATCATGGTGCTCGGAGGCGGTCCCAACCGCATCGGCCAGGGCATCGAGTTCGACTACTGCTGCGTGCACGCTGCACTCGCCATGCGCGAGGACGGGTACGAGACCATCATGGTCAACTGCAATCCGGAGACCGTGTCCACCGACTACGACACCAGCGACCGCCTGTACTTCGAGCCGCTGACGCTGGAAGACGTGCTGGAAATCGTGGACAAGGAAAAGCCCACTGGCGTGATCGTGCAGTACGGCGGCCAGACGCCCTTGAAGCTCGCGCTCGGTCTGGAGGCCGCGGGCGTGCCGATCATCGGCACCAGCCCCGACATGATCGACGCGGCCGAAGACCGCGAGCGTTTCCAGAAGCTGCTGCACGAACTCGGCCTGCGCCAGCCGCCCAACGCGACAGCGCGCGCTGAACCCGAAGCGCTGGAAAAAGCCGCCGCCCTGGGCTACCCGTTGGTGGTGCGCCCGAGCTATGTGCTCGGTGGCCGCGCGATGGAAATCGTGCACGAGCAGCGCGATCTTGAGCGCTACATGCGCGAAGCGGTGAAGGTGAGCAACGATTCGCCGGTGTTGCTGGACCGCTTCCTGAACGATGCGATCGAGTGCGACGTGGACGCGATCCGTGACCACACCGGCCGTGTCTTTATCGGCGGGGTGATGGAGCACATCGAACAGGCTGGCGTGCACTCGGGTGATTCGGCTTGCTCGCTGCCGCCGTACTACCTGAGCAAGGCGACGGTGGACGAACTCAAGCGCCAGACCGCGGCCATGGCTGCGGGCCTGAACGTGGTCGGTCTGATGAACGTGCAGTTCGCGATCCAGGAGGTGGACGGCCAGGACGTGATCTACGTGCTGGAAGTGAACCCGCGTGCGTCGCGCACCGTGCCCTTCGTATCCAAGGCCACGGGCATCCAGCTGGCCAAGGTGGCGGCTCGCTGCATGGCCGGCCAGACACTGGACCAGCAGGGCATCGGTGCCGAGGTGAACCCGCCGTACTTCAGCGTCAAGGAAGCCGTGTTCCCGTTCGTGAAGTTCCCGGGCGTGGACACCATCCTCGGCCCCGAAATGAAGTCCACCGGCGAAGTCATGGGCGTGGGCAAGACCTTCGGCGAAGCTTTCGTGAAGAGCCAGCTCGGCGCCGGCACCCGCCTGCCCAAGCCGCTCAAGGCCGACGGCACGCCGTCCGGCAAGGTGTTCCTGACGGTGAAGAACGGTGACAAGCCCCGTGCGGTGGAAGTGGCACGCCAGCTGGTAGCCATGGGCTTCGAACTGGTGGCCACGCGCGGTACCGCCGCCGCCATTGCCGCGGCCGGTGTGCCGGTGGTCACGGTCAACAAGGTGACCGAAGGCCGTCCGCACATCGTGGACATGATCAAGAACGGTGATATCAGCCTCGTGATCAACACGGTGGAAGAACGCCGCAACGCGATCACCGACTCGCGCGCCATCCGCACCTCGGCACTGCTGGCCCGGGTGACCACCTTCACCACCATCTTTGGTGCCGAAGCGGCGGTCGAAGGCATGCAGTACATGGACAGCCTGGGCGTGATTTCGGTGCAGGAGATGCACGCGCAGCTGGTGACCTGATCAGGGTCTGTCCCCGTCCAGTCGTTGCCCGACCGGGGCATAATCCGCCTCAGACACACCGCCGACCGGCAACGATCGGCGGTTTCCTTTTGGTTCCGGCAGAAGCCGTTGGTTCGGCTTTCGCCACGCGAGATCCCTGGAGCGTTCCCACCATGTCCACTTTCCCCATCACCAAGCGCGGCGCAGAAATGCTCAAGGCCGAATTGCACAAGCTCAAGACCGTCGAGCGTCCCTCGGTGATCAACGCGATTGCCGAGGCGCGCGCCCAGGGTGACCTGAGCGAGAACGCCGACTATGACGCCGCCAAGGAGCGCCAGGGCTTCATCGAAGGCCGCATTGCCGAAATCGAGGGCAAACTGTCGGCCGCCCAAATCATCGACCCGGCCTCCCTGGATGCCGGTGGCCGCGTGGTGTTTGGCGCCACCGTTGAGCTTGAAGACGCGGACAGCGGGGCTGCCGTGACCTACCAGATCGTGGGCGAGGACGAGGCCGATATCAAGCAAGGCCTGGTCAACATCAGCAGCCCGATCGCGCGCGCACTGATCGGCAAGGAAGAGGGCGACACCGCCGAGGTGCAGGCACCCGGCGGCACGCGCCGCTACGAGATCGTGGCCGTGCGCTACGCGTGAGGGTGTTCTGATGCAGCGGTTGGCGGTGTTCGTCACAGCGCTCTGGTGGGGCGGTATCTCGGCCTTGAGCTTTGTCGCCGTGCCCACGCTCTTCGCCAGCCTGGGGAGCCCTGCCGTGGCGGGTCCTGTGGCGGCCAGGCTGTTTTCCCTGCAGTGCTGGGCCGGTCTGGGGCTCGGCTTGGTGCTGCTTCTGATCCTGCGCCGTCAGCGCTCGGTCGGACAGTTTCCGCTGGCAGGGGAAGCTGTGGACCCAACGCGTCTGCAAGCCATGCAGCGCGTGCTGGCCACCATGGGTTTTGTGCTGGCGGCCATGCTGCTGGCGCTGCTGCAGGAGTTCGGTGTGGCGCAAAAGATCGTCACCGCCCGCGCCACCGGCGGCGATCTGCGCCTGTGGCACAGCATGGGCAGTGTGATGGTGCTGGGGCAGTGGCTGTGCGTGGGAGCCGTGCTCTGGCGCGTATCGAAGTAACCCCCCGCGCCGCCTGCGGCGTCACCCCCAAAGGGGGCGGCACTGGCGGCCCGGCAAAGCCGGTTCCGCGGTGCCCTGGATATAAAGCCCCTCGCGCCGGCTAGAGAGTCACTTCGCGCGTTCGGCCGACTCCAATGTATTCACCATCAGCATGGTGATAGTCATGGGACCGACGCCGCCGGGCACCGGGGTGATGTAGCCCGCCACTTCCTTCACGCCCGCGAAGTCCACGTCACCGCACAGCTTGCCCTCGTCGTTGCGATTCATGCCCACGTCGAGCACCACGGCGCCGGGCTTGACCATGTCGGCGGTCAACACGTTGCGCTTGCCCACAGCGGCCACGATCACGTCGGCCTGCAGCGTCATGGCTTTCAGGTCTTTCGTTCCGCTGTGGCAGATGGTGACGGTGGCGTTCTGCTGCAGCAGCATGAGCGCCATGGGCTTGCCCACGATGTTGCTGCGCCCGATCACCACCGCGTGCTTGCCGCGCAGGTCGTAGCCGATGGATTCCAGCATCTTCATGCAGCCGTAGGGCGTGCAGGGCCAGAAGCCGGGCAGCCCGGTCATGAGTGCACCGGCGCTGGCAATGTGAAAGCCATCCACGTCCTTGGCCGGCGAGATGGCCTCGATCACCTTCTGCGCGTCGATGTGCGCCGGCAGCGGCAGTTGCACCAGGATGCCGTGGATGGTGGCGTCGCGGTTCAGCGCGTCCACACGGGCCAGCAACTCGGCCTCACTCATGCTCGCAGGCCATGTCTCCAGCACCGAGTGCATACCGGTGTCCTCGCAGGCCTTGACCTTGTTGCGTACATACACCTGCGAGGCCTGGTTGTCGCCCACCAGAATCACCGCCAGGCCGGGCGTGATGCCTTTGGCCTTGAGCTTGGCCACGCGCGCGGCGACGTCGGCGCGCAGTTGGCGGGAGAGGGCGTTGCCGTCGATCAGTTGGGCGGTCATGGCGGGTGTCGGTGCTGCGGTTGAAATGGAAACGCCCGCCGAGTTGGCCGGCGGGCGTCGGGCAAGGGTGTCGGCGATCAGGCCTTCGCGGGTGTCTGTCCGAGTGCGATCTTGAGCAGATCGGCCACGGTGTTGGCGCCGAGCTTCTCCATGATGTTGGCGCGATGGGCTTCCACCGTCTTGATGCTGATGCCCAGGTCGTCGGCGATCTGCTTGTTCAGTCGACCGGCCACGATCCGCTCCAGCACCTGGGCCTCGCGCCCGGTCAATTTCGAGAGCAGGGCATCGCGGCTGGCGGCTTGCTGGTGCGTGGCGAACGCATCCTTGGCGCGCTCCAGCATGCGTTCAACCAGGGTCACCAGCTGGTCTTCCTTGAACGGCTTCTGGATGAAGTCCAGTGCACCTTTCTTCATGGACTCGACCGCCATGGGCACATCGCCATGGCCGGTGATGAACACGATGGGCAGTGGAGACTGGCGTTCGAGCAGCCGCTCCTGCAACTCCATGCCGGTCATGCCGCCCATGCGGATGTCGGCGATCAGGCAGGCCACTTCGCGAGCATCGTAGCGGCTGAGAAAAGCTTCGGCCGATTCAAAACAGCGAACCCGGTAGTCCTTGCCTTCGAGCAACCACTGGAGGGAGTCGCGCACGGCTTCGTCGTCATCAACGACGTAGACGCTGCCTTTTTTGGGGATCAAACTCATCTCGCTCTTTCTGTGTCCGACAACGACGCCGTGTTGGGACTGGGTGCGCCAGCCTCCGGTTGCAGGCGGGAGATCACGGGGATCCAGAAACTGAAACAGCAACCTGCCACCTCGTTGCCATTGTAGATGTTCCGTACCTGCATCCGGCCGTGGTGCGATTCAACGATGCTGCGGCACAGTTTCAGGCCAATGCCCATGCCTTCGCTCTTGGTGCTGTAGAAGGCTTCATAGATGCGTTCGATCATCTCGTCGGGCACGCCGTTGCCGGTGTCGCGCACCGAGAACTCGATCACGTCGAGATCGTCCTTGCGACTCGGACCTACGCGCAGTTCCACGTAACGCTCACCGGGCGGCCTGCCTGCCTGGACGATCGCCTCACCAGCGTTTTTGAGCAGGTTGATGAGCACCTGTTCGATCAGGATCGGATCGACCATCAGGCTGGGCAGGCGGGCGGCCACGTAGGGCGTGAGCCTCACCTGATGGCGGCGCAGTTCGATGTCGGCCAGCTCGATCGCATTGCTCACCATCTGTGCCACGTCCGAGGGCATGGGGTTGGGTTCGCTGCGTTTCACGAATGCCTTGATGCGCTGGATGATCTGGCCCGCCCGCTGTGCCTGGCGGGCGGTTTTCTCCAGTGCGCCGAGCAGTTCGTCCTGGCTGATGCGCTGTTCCTGCAGGCGGGAGATCATGCCGTTGCAGTAGTTGCTGATGGCGGTCAGTGGCTGGTTGAGTTCGTGCGCCACGCTCGACGCCATTTCGCCCATCGTGATCAGACGGCTGGCGGTCTGGGCGCGTTCAGCCTGGCGCGCGGCCAGCGCCTCGGCGTTGCGGCGGGGTGTGATGTCGCTGGCGATCACCATCTGCGCGAGCCGCCCGTCCACCCAAGTCAGGTAACGCGTGCGCACTTCCAGCCAGCGGTCGAGTTCTTCCACGAAGACCTCGGCGTTTTCCGAGCCGGCGTCGGTCAGCGTTTCGGTGGGCATGCCGGCGAAGGCGTCCACTGCGTCACCGTTGTCCGGACTGGGCGTGGGCTGGTTGCCCGCCAGATCCACCAGATGGCGGTGTCCCTGGCCACGGGTGCCGAACCACAGACGGTACATCTTGTTCGCAAACAGCATCTCGTCGCTGCCCAGCGGTGCCACAGACACGGCCGAATCCAGACTCTCCAGCACGGTGGTGAAGCGCTCGTAGGACGCAGACAACTCTTCGCGGATGCGCTTGGGTTCGGTGATGTCCGTCATCGACGTCATCCAGCCACTCTGGTGGCCCTTGGCATCGATCAGTGGTGAAACATACATGCGGGCGTCGAACAGGTGGCCGTCCCGGCGCCGTACACGAACTTCAAAACCGCCCGGGGTGGAGCGACCGCTGAGTTCGTCGTCCAGGCGTGCCGCCAGCTGGTCGTGGTCCTCATCGGGCCAGTAGGGGAAGGGTGCAGTGCGGCCCACCAGCTCGCCTTCGGTCCATCCGGTCATGGAACAGAAGGCCTGGTTCACATAGGTGATGCGGCCCTGCATGTCGAGTGCGCGCATGCCGGTGAGCATCGAGTTTTCCATGGCGCGGCGGAAATTGGTTTCAGCCACCAGCGCCTGCTGCGCCTGAACCCGTCGGCGGGTGTGGCGCCAGGTGCCGAGCAGCATCCAGACCGTGAGCGCACTGAGCGCACCGATCACCCAGAAAAAGCCACTGCCTACGATGTCCTGCGAGGTGCGGTAACCCTGGGCCTTCAGGATCAGCCCATTGCCCACGGGCGAGACCGGGACTTCATGCTCCAGCGCCTGGGACGACCAGGGCAACAGGCGCAACACCGTGTTGGGCGACTGGAGACTGCCTGCCAGCACCCGGCCCCGGTCGTCCAGCAGCGCCACCGCGTAGCGCGACATGATTTCCGGTGGCATGCCAAAGCGCATCAGGCCGTCGATCGAGTATTCGCCCATCACCGTGCCCGCAAAGCGGCCCTGCTCGGTCAAGGGAACCTGAAGCATCAGGGTGGCGTGGCGTGGCTCCTCGCCCAAGGGTCGGGAGTAGATGGGCTGGCGCAGATCGCGCGCGAGGTCGAAAGAGCCGTCGGTTTCATTGGGGGCGAGCACGGTTCCCGCCGGGCGGATCAGGGTCGGCGGTGTGCTGGGCGACGCGTAGGTGGCCAGTACCGTGCGCCTGTCGTTCACCCAGCTGATCGCCAGCAGTTCCGGAAACTGGCTGATCAGGGATTCCGCCTGGAACTCAAACTCCTCGATGGAGATTTCCTTGTTGTCGATGACGCGAGCCAGGCGCATCAGCTGTTCCTGGCGCTCCAGCAGGCGCAGGCGCAGCCGCTGCTGGGCGTATTCCACGTCCCGTGTCACAGCTTCCTGCTCCCGTTCGAGTTCCTCGTAGCGCAGATAGGTGATGGCGACCACGATGGCGGCCAGAAACAGCAGCACGGCCAGCAGCGGGGCCAGGGTCGCGAAACGGTCCTGGCGCGAGGGAGGCAAGCGGCGCCACCAGCGTTTCCACCAGGCTGTCTTGCTGGCTTTGTGGGTGGATTTTGGAGGGGGGCTGGAGACGGGATTCATGCCTGCTTGAGTCTACGTGAGAGCCGTTGTGGGCTGACGCCCGCTTGTGGCAAGTCTGCTTGGATCGGGCGTGGTACTTCATCGGCTTAAATTTCACTATATAGAAACAAAAAGCACATATTGAAATGAGAAAACTTTTGTGGGAAAATTCGTGACAGCACCGGATGACCACCGTAAGCTCATTTTCAAATCAACAGGAGACAGACAATGTCAGCGTCAGACGCTCTCAATGACCGTGGTGTGGGGGATGTGGATTCCCAGGAAACCCGCGAATGGATGGAGGCGCTGGGCGCCGTGATTCAGCGCGAGGGCCCCGAGCGGGCGCACTTCCTGCTGGAGCAGTTGCTTGAGGAAGCGCGTCAGAACAGCATCGACCTTCCGTTCTCGGCCAATACGGGTTACGTGAACACGATCGAGACCGACCAAGAAGAACGCTGTCCCGGCAATATCGAGATCGAGGAGCGTCTTCGCGCCTACATGCGCTGGAACGCGATGGCGATGGTGGTCAAGGCCAACCGCCACAACCCCGAAGACGGGGGCGACCTGGGCGGTCACATCGGTTCGTTCGCCTCGCTGGCCCACATGTTTGGCGCCGGCTTCAACCATTTCTGGCACGCCGAGAGCGAAAGCCACGGCGGCGACTGCCTCTATATACAGGGGCATGTGTCGCCCGGCGTGTACGCCCGCGCTTACCTGGAAGGCCGCCTGACCGAAGAGCAGCTGCTGCACTTTCGCCAGGAAGTCGATGGCAAGGGTCTGTCGAGCTACCCGCACCCCAAGCTTATGCCCGAGTTCTGGCAGTTCCCGACGGTGTCCATGGGTCTGGGTCCTTTGATGGCGATCTACCAGGCGCGGTTCCTGAAATACCTGCACGCCCGTGGCATTGCCAACACCGAGAACCGCAAGGTCTGGGTGTTCTGCGGCGACGGCGAGATGGACGAAGTTGAATCGCTGGGCGCCATCAGCCTGGCCGCGCGCGAAAACCTGGACAACCTGATCTTTGTCGTCAACTGCAACCTGCAGCGTCTGGATGGCCCGGTGCGAGGCAACGGCAAGATCATCCAGGAACTCGAAGGCGAGTTCCGCGGTTCCGGCTGGAACGTCATCAAGCTGCTCTGGGGTTCCAACTGGGACCCGCTGCTGGCGCGCGACAAGGACGGTGCCCTGCGCAAGATCATGATGGAGACGCTGGACGGCGATTACCAGGCTTTCAAGGCCAACGATGGTGCCTACGTGCGCAAGCACTTCTTCGGTCGCGATCCTAAGGCGCTGGAGCTGGTATCCAAGATGAGCGACGACGACATCTGGAACCTGCGCCGTGGCGGCCATGACCCGCAAAAGGTCTACGCCGCGTACCACAAGGCGGTCAACCACAAGGGCCAGCCCACCGTGCTGCTGATCAAGACCGTCAAGGGTTTTGGCATGGGCAAGTCGGGAGAGGGCAAGAACAACGTGCACCAGACCAAGAAGCTTACCGACGAAGACATCAAGATCTTCCGCGACCGCTTCAACCTGCCCATTCCCGACAGCGAGCTGCCGAAGATTCCCTTCTACAAGCCGGCCGACGACACGCCGGAGATGCGCTACCTGCACGAGCGGCGCAAGGCCTTGGGCGGCTATTTGCCGCACCGCAGAACCAAGGCCGACGAAAGTTTCACCGTGCCCTCGATCGACACCTTCAAGAGCGTGATGGAACCGACCGCCGAAGGCCGCGAGATCAGCACCACGCAAGCCTATGTGCGTTTCCTGACCCAGTTGCTGCGCGACCAGGCCCTCGGCCCGCGCGTGGTGCCCATCCTGGTGGACGAGGCCCGTACCTTTGGCATGGAAGGCCTGTTCCGCCAGATCGGCATCTACAACCCGGCCGGGCAGCAGTACACCCCGGTCGACAAAGACCAGGTCATGTACTACAAGGAAGACAAGGCTGGCCAGATCCTGCAGGAGGGCATCAACGAGGCCGGCGGCATGAGCAGCTGGATAGCAGCGGCCACTTCCTACAGCACCAGCAACCGCATCATGGTGCCGTTTTATGTCTATTACTCGATGTTCGGTTTCCAGCGCATCGGTGACCTGGCCTGGGCGGCGGGAGACATGCAGGCCCGCGGCTTCCTGCTGGGTGGCACCTCGGGGCGCACCACGCTCAACGGCGAGGGCCTGCAGCACGAAGACGGCCACAGCCACATCCTGGCCAGCACCATCCCCAACTGCATCAGCTACGACCCGACCTTCGCACACGAGGTCGGGGTGATCCTGCACCATGGCTTGAAGCGCATGGTGGAGAAACAGGACAACGTGTTCTATTACCTGACCTTGCTGAACGAAAACTACGCTATGCCGGGTCTCACGCCGGGCACCGAAGAGCAGATCATCAAGGGCATGTACCTGTGCAAGGAAGGCGCCAAGCTGACCCCCCGGGTGCAGCTACTCGGCTCGGGCACCATCCTGCGCGAGTCGATTGCCGCTCAGGAACTGCTGGAGAAGGAATGGGGTGTGGCCGCCAACGTGTGGAGCTGCCCGAGCTTCAACGAACTGACCCGTGACGGCCAGGATGCCGAGCGCTCCAACATGCTGCACCCGACCGAGACGCAGCGCGTCCCGTTTGTGGCGCAGCAGCTGGAGAAGCACATGGGTCCGGTGGTGGCATCGACGGACTACATGAAGAACTACGCCGAACAGATCCGTCCCTTCATCCCGAAGGGCCGCACCTACAAGGTGCTGGGCACCGACGGTTTTGGCCGCAGCGACTTCCGCAGCAAGCTGCGCGAGCACTTCGAGATCAACCGTCACTACATCGTGGTGGCCGCGCTCAAGGCGCTGAGCGAAGAGGGCACGGTACCGGTGGCCAAGGTGGCTGAGGCGATTGCCAAGTACGGCATCAAGGCCGACAAGATCAACCCCTTGTACGCATAAATTTCCGGAGACAAGAACATGGCACTGGTTGAAGTGAAGGTCCCGGACATCGGTGACTTTGATGAGGTGGCGGTCATTGAACTGCTGGTCAAACCCGGCGACACGGTGAAGGCCGAGCAGTCGCTGATCACGGTCGAGTCCGACAAGGCCTCGATGGAAATCCCCTCCAGCACCGCTGGCGTGGTGAAGGAGCTGCGCGTCGCCCTGGGCGACAAGGTGAAAGAAGGTTCGGTCGTGCTGGTGGTGGAAGCTGCTGGTGATGCCGCTGTCCCGGCACCCGCGGCCGCTCCGGCTGCCGCTGCACCCGCACCGGTGGCGGCTCCTGCCGCTGCTCCGGTGGCTGCAGCCGCACCCGCGGCTTCGGGTCCGGTGCAGGTCTTCGTGCCCGACATCGGGGACTTCAAGGACGTCGCCGTCATTGAGGTGTTCGTCAAACCCGGCGACACCATCAAGGTCGAACAGAGCCTGATCACGGTCGAGTCCGACAAGGCCTCGATGGAGATCCCTTCGTCGCACGCTGGCGTGCTCAAGGAACTCACGGTCAAGGTCGGCGACACGGTCAACATCGGTGACCTGCTGGCGATCCTGGAAGGCGCCGCTGGTGCTACCGCTCCGACGCTTGCTACCGCTGCACCGGTGGCAGCACCAGCCGCCGCTGCAGCCGTGGCTGCTCCGGCGGCCGCCACGGTGTCCGCGACAGCCGCACCTGCGCACAACCCGACCGCTGGCCCTCTCGGCCTGCCGCACGCCTCGCCCTCGGTGCGCAAGTTCGCCCGCGAACTCGGCGTGCCGCTGGAAGAAGTGCAGGGCAAAGGCCCCAAGGGCCGCATCACGCTGGACGACGTGCAGGGCTTCACCAAGTCGGTCATGGCCGGTGCGGTGCAGACCAGGGCTCAGGCCGCCAAAGCGCCGGCCTCCACCGGTGGTGGCGGCTCCGAGCTGGGCCTGATTCCCTGGCCCAAGGTCGACTTCGCCAAGTTCGGCCCCATCGAGCGCAAGGAGATGGGCCGCATCAAGAAGATCAGCGGTGCCAACCTGTTGCGCAACGCGGTCATGATCCCGGCCGTCACCAACCACGACGACGCCGACATCACCGACCTCGAAGCTTTCCGCGTCTCCACCAACAAGGAAAACGAGAAGAGCGGCGTCAAGGTCACGATGCTGGCTTTCCTGATCAAGGCATCGGTGGCCGCGCTCAAGAAATTCCCCGAGTTCAACAGCTCGATCGACGGCGACACGCTGGTCTACAAGCAGTACTGGCACATCGGCTTCGCCGCCGACACGCCCAACGGCCTGATGGTCCCCGTGATCAAGGACGCCGACAAAAAGGGCGTGCTGCAGATCAGCCAGGAAATGGGTGAGCTCGCCAAGAAGGCGCGCGACGGCAAGTTGAGCCCGGCCGAAATGAGCGGTGCCACCTTCACCATCTCGTCGCTGGGGGGCATCGGTGGCCGGTATTTCACGCCCATCATCAACGCGCCCGAAGTGGCCATCCTCGGTGTCTGCAAGAGCAACATGGAACCGGTGTGGGACGGCAAGCAGTTCGTGCCGCGCCTGATGCTGCCTCTCAGCCTGACCTGGGACCACCGCGTGATCGACGGCGCCGCTGCGGCCCGCTTCAACGCCTACCTCGGCCAGATCCTCGGCGACTTCCGCCGGGTGCTGCTCTAAAGGAACCGGACCATGGCAGTCATTGATATCCAGGTTCCCGACATTGGCGACTTCGACGAGGTCGCGGTCATCGAGTTGCTGGTCAAACCCGGCGACACCGTCAAGGCTGAGCAAAGCCTGATCACCGTGGAGTCCGACAAGGCCTCGATGGAAATTCCCTCGTCGCACGCCGGCGTGGTGAAGGAGCTCAAGGTCAAGCTGGGCGACAAGGTCAAGCAGGGCTCGGTGGTGCTGGTCCTGGAAGGTGAGGGCGCTGTCGGTACTCCTGCCGCTCCAGCCGCAGCGCCCGCAGCTGCTGCGCCGGCACCCGCTGCTGCCGCTCCGGTCGTGGCTCCCACCGCTGTCAGCTTCGGCGGCAACGCTGATCTTGAGTGCGACCTGCTTGTGCTCGGTGCCGGCCCGGGTGGCTACTCGGCCGCGTTCCGCGCGGCCGACCTCGGCCTGAAGGTTGTGCTGGTCGAGCGTTACGCCCAGTTGGGTGGCGTGTGCCTGAACGTGGGTTGCATCCCGTCCAAGGCGCTGCTGCACGTGGCGGCGGTGATGGACGAAGTCAGCCACATGGCCGATCTGGGCGTGGACTTTGGCGCGCCCTCGGTCAACGTGGACAAGCTGCGTGGCCACAAGGAAAAGGTCATCAACAAGCTCACCGGCGGCCTGGCAGCGATGGCCAAGATGCGCAAGGTCACCACCGTGCGCGGCTACGGCGCCTTTGTCGGTCCCAACCATGTGGAAGTGGAAGAGACCACCGGCACTGGCCAGGAGAAGACCGGCAGCAAGAAGGTCGTGGTGTTCAAGAAGTGCATCATCGCCGCCGGCTCGCAGGCGGTGCGCCTGCCCTTCATGCCCGACGATCCGCGCGTGGTGGACAGCACCGGCGCTCTGGCCTTGAAAGAAGTGCCCAAGCGCATGCTGATCCTGGGCGGCGGCATCATCGGTCTGGAAATGGGCACCGTCTACAGCACGCTGGGCGCCCGCCTGGACGTGGTGGAAATGCTCGACGGCCTGATGCAGGGAGCCGACCGCGACTTGGTCAAGATCTGGCAGAAGATGAACGCCAAGCGCTTCGACAACATCATGCTCAAGACCAAGACGGTGGGGGCCAGGGCCACACCCGAAGGCATTGAGGTGACGTTTGCGCCAGCGGAAGAGGGCGGTACCGCCCCGGCGCCGCAGGTGTACGACCTGGTGCTGCAAGCCGTGGGCCGCACGCCCAACGGCAAGAAGATCGCCGCCGACAAGGCTGGCGTGGCCGTGACCGACCGGGGCTTCATCAACGTCGATATCCAGATGCGCACCAACGTGCCGCACATCTTCGCCATCGGCGACATCGTGGGCCAGCCCATGCTGGCGCACAAGGCGGTGCACGAGGCGCACGTGGCGGCGGAAGTCATCGCCGGCGAACTGCAGGGCAACAAGGAGCTGGCCGCGGCCGCCTTCAACGCACGCGTGATCCCCAGCGTGGCCTACACCGACCCCGAGGTGGCCTGGGTGGGCCTCACCGAAGACCAGGCCAAGGCGCAAGGCATCAAGGTCAAGAAGGGCCTGTTCCCCTGGACGGCTTCCGGCCGCGCGATTGCGAATGGCCGCGACGAAGGCGTGACCAAGCTGCTGTTCGACGACAGCCCGGAAGCGCACGGCCACGGCAAGATCCTGGGCGGCGGCATGGTCGGCACCCACGCGGGCGACATGATTGGCGAGATCGCGCTGGCGATCGAGATGGGCGCCGACGCGGTGGACATCGGCAAGACCATCCATCCGCACCCGACACTGGGCGAGAGCATTGGCATGGCGGCGGAGGTGGCGCACGGGTCTTGTACCGACCTGCCACCGGCCCGGAAATAGTGGTTACGCGAATTGGGTCGAGTCACCGAGCAGGAGGTCAGCAGGTGCAATGACCTGCTGTCGTCGCACTTGTTGATTTTTTGTTCCCCCCGCACTGGTGTGAGCACACGACCCATTTCAATCGGCTCCGAGTCAAGCGTCACGAAAACTCAAAAACTTGTAACGAGGTCGAGCTTTTGATCCATATCGTAAACCCGTTGGGGGCATAATGTAACAACTCGATACAGACCGGGTGCTTGTCTGAACTTTCACATTTCCCAAGAGGATCATCCATGGCACGCAAAACTCTTACGGCACTGGTATTCGCGCTGCTTCTGTCCGGAAATGCATTGGCTCAAAGCGGATCCAGGGAGCAGTCTGGTAGCTGGTTTACCCAGTTGATCCAATGGTTTCAGACCTATCACGCCTCTCAGCACCCCCAGAGCCCGTCTCCTTCGACATCTGTGCGTGCAGTTCCGGAACTCGACGGCAGCATGGCAGTGATGGCACTCGGGCTGACCCTCGCCGTGGGCGGCCTGATTCGCGAAAAGCGCCGCACGCGCTGATTCGGTCTCCCTTTGCCAACTGGCCGTTTCCCTCGGCCGGTTGAGCAGACATTCCCAATCCGGCATCCGTTTTGCAACGGGCCTCTCTGAGATGGATGCTTCGCCGATACGAACCACCACCGCCCGCCTTTGCCTGCTGGTTTTGCTGATTGTTGTCCAGGCATTGACAATCTCTGTCGCATTTGACGCCTCGACATTGCCAGAACCGCACGCTGCCAGCGGTTACGCGTGGCTGGGGCAAGCAGGTGCTGCATCAAAAATCTTGTTCATCTGGGCCGTCGCCTTGCTGGTGGCGCTGGGCCCGAGACTGAAGCACTGGAGCCTGCAGCTGCATCAGGCCGCTGATGGGCATCGTTACCGTTTGTGGCTCTCGCTGCAACTCAGTACCTACCTGCTGTTCTTTGTCCTGACCTACCTGATCTTTTCGACGGCAGCCAGCCGTTGGGATGGGCCTGCATTTCCTCTGCCCTTGTTCTGGTTGGCCTCGCTGGCGTTTGTCGCCGTACTTTGGCTGCACACGATCGCACCGATCGGATGGTGGCTCCGATTTGCGCGGGAAGAGGCAATCACCATTGGTTTTGCCTGCGCTGTTGCCGTGCTGACCTGGAGCTTCACGCTGGTTACTCAAGGTCTATGGGATCCATTGAGCGGAGGCACTTTCAACGCGGCGACCTCGTTGCTTCAACTGTTTTACGCCGATATCGTTGTCGACCCGCAGCAACGCATTCTCGGGGTGGGCGACTTCGTGGTTGAGATTGCAGCCGTGTGCTCCGGCTACGAAGGCATTGGCCTGGTGCTGATATTCACCGGGTTCTACCTGATCATCTTCTGGCAGGATTTCCGCTTTCCACAGGCTTTGCTTTTGTTGCCGTTGGGCGTGGCCGCGATCTGGGTTTTCAACATCTTCCGGATCGCAGCGTTGATTGGTATCGGTACCGAGATTTCGCCAGAACTGGCACTGGGCGGGTTTCACAGTATGGCCGGCTGGATCAGTTTCGTTCTGGTCACAGCCTGCATCTTGCTTCTGGCGCACAGCAGCGCGATGTTCAGCCGCTCTTCTCAAACATCGAGCGCACAACCGATCAACTTCAGAATGGCGCTGCTGATCCCGCTGGTTGTGCTGCTGTCGGCAACACTCATCACCTCAGCCATGACAGTCAAGGTTGACTGGTGGTATCCGCTACGGGTGGTTCTCACCGCGTGCGCTTTGGCCCTTCTCTGGCGGCACTTTCGCACCATTCCATTCCGCGTCACCGGGTTTGCGGTAGCAGTTGGTGTGTTGGTATTCCTGCTCTGGTTGCTGATGGTTCCAGACGATCCCGTTGCAAGTGCCATGACAGACGAGCACCTGCATGAGATACCTTCCGGCTTGCTGATCGCTTGGTTGGTGTTCAGAACCATGGGTGCTGTGCTCACCGTGCCACTTGCCGAGGAGCTTGCCTTTAGAGGCTATCTGTTCGAATGGCTGGGCACTGACCGAAGCGTGAACGGATGGACGCGCTTCCCGTGGCTCGCGTTTGCCGTGTCGTCAATCCTGTTTGGCCTGCTTCACAGCGCGTGGATAGCGGGTCTGCTCGCAGGAATCGCATACGGACTGGTTCGACTCTATCGCAACAATGTTGCCGATGCATTCGTTGCACATGCGACGACCAACGGGCTGCTCTCGGTCTACGTCTTGACGACCGGAAGCTGGTCACTGTGGTAGCTGTTGCTTTGATCAAAGCAGTGGTTCATCTCTGAGTGTTGGTGGCTTGTTTTCCTGGCAATCCAGGGAATGGCGGTCACCCCAGTTCACTGGCGAGTCTCCTGCCAGACAGGTTTTGCGATCGTCGCGAGGTCGAATCCTTGAAAGCAATGCACCGCAAAGATGTGACCAAGCACCTTCTAATTCTGGGTGTCGACCGTGCAATTGGCGCAGAAGTCCATAGGTCGGATTCCGATATAGTCGTCGCGCAGCATCGTTGAGGATGCCGGGGACGCCTTCACCACGCTTATGGGCCAGGAAATTTCCGCTACGCGCTTTTCGCCCGACGACGTTGGGCGCTTTCGTCAGCGCCTGGAGGAAGAGACCCGGCTTGCGCAGCAGCGCTTTGCGCAGGGTGGCTTCGTCTCTGGTGGCCGTGTGGCGGGTTTTGAGCTCGAGGCCTGGCTGATCGACCGCCACCACTTTCCGGCGCCCTGCAACCAGCGTTTTCTGGAGCGCCTGGCAGACCCCCTGGTGGTGCCGGAACTCTCGCGCTTCAACATCGAGCTCAACAGCACGCCGCAGCGCATCGAGGGCAAGGCGCTTTCGCGGATGGAGGCCGAGCTGTCCGGTACCTGGGCGCGCTGCATGGCTGCCGCGCACGCCGAAGAGGTCACCGTGATGGCCATCGGCACCTTGCCGACCCTGCGCGAGAGCGATCTCGACCTGGGCAGCATGACGCCATCGAACCGCTACGTCGCGCTGAACCGGGAGGTCCTGCGCGCCCGCGCTGGGCGGCCGATCGTGCTGGACATCCACGGTATGACCGGTTCGACGGATCATCTGGCCACGACGCACGCCGACGTGATGCTGGAGGCAGCCACGACGTCCTTTCAGCTGCACCTGCAGGTGGGTGCGTCGCAGATCGCGCGTCACCTCAACGCGTCGATGGTGCTCAGTGCGCCCCTCGTGGCGCTGTCGGCCAACTCGCCTTTTCTGTTCGGACACCGGCTCTGGCACGAGACGCGCATTCCGCTGTTCGAGCAGGCGGTGGAGTGTGGTGATGGTGCACAACCGGGCGGGCGGCGGGTCACTTTCGGTCGCGCTTATCTGGGCGATGACCCCACCGAGATCTTCGCCGACAACCTCACCCGTTTTCCGGTGTTGTTGCCCGTGTTGAGCGACACCCCTGCCGATGCCTACGCTCACCTGCGCCTGCAGAACGGCACTGTGTGGCGGTGGAACCGGCTGCTGATCGGTTTCGAGGCGAGGGGAGAACCCCACTTGCGCATCGAACAGCGTGTCATGCCAGCCGGTCCGAGCATCATCGACATGATGGCCAACGCAGCCTTCTACTATGGTGTCGTCCACCTGCTGGCCACACGGGCGCAAGCTCCCGAGGCTGCCATCACGTTCGAGCAGGTGCGGGAGAACTTCTACCGCGCGGCTCGCGACGGGCTGGGCGCGCGCATCACCTGGCTCGATGGGCGAACGCTTCCGGTCACCGCCGTGCTGGAAGCGCTGCTGCCTCTGGCGCGCGAGGGCTTGCGGCTGCAGGACATCGACGAGGACGACATCGACCGTTATCTCGACGTGATCGCCGTGCGGCTGCGCACCGGGCGCAATGGCGCCGCCTGGCAACTCGCCCACCACGCGCGCCACGCCGATCTGTTCCGGCTCACCGCCGATTACCTCGAACACCAGCGCAGCGGCATGCCGGTGCACGAGTGGCCACTCTGATTCACCCAGCCATTCTTCATGCTGACGTTACTTGACGCTTTGCCCGATGGCTTCCTGAACACGCCAGCCCGCGATCTGCACCAGATCCTGCCCGGTCCCACCCTGATCCGCTTGCCCGGGCGCCGCGTGCCGGCGCTTTTCGTCTCGGTGCTGCTGCATGGCAACGAGGATTCGGGCTGGGTCGGGTTGCAGCAGGTGCTGCGGGAACACGCCGGCAGGACGCTGCCGCGCGCCATGACGGTGCTGGTCGGCAATGTGCAGGCAGCACGTGCCGGCCTGCGCCGGCTGGACGCTCAGCCCGATTACAACCGTGTCTGGCCGGGCACGGTGGAACATGCGCAGACGCCCGAGGCCGCTGCGATGGCGCAAGTGCACCGGCTGGTGATGGCATCCGACCTGTTCGCCGCGATCGATCTGCACAACAACACCGGACTGAACCCGCACTATGGGGTGGTCTGCAGCCTGGATGCAGCCTCTCTGCATCTGGCTCGGCTGTTTTCCCGCACGGTGGTGTGGTTCCGCGGGCTGGCCGGCACACAGACGGCGTCTTTTGCGCCGCGCGTGCCGGCGGTGGCACTGGAGTGCGGCAAGCCCGGGCATCCCGCCAATGCCGAGGCAGCGGCCCGTTTCATCACCGCGGCACTTGAACTGGCCGAGTTCCCCGTCCACGGGGTGCCTGCGCAGGATCTGGACCTGTACCACTCCGTGGGCATCGTCCGCGTGCGCCCGGAGCTGAGTTTCAGCTTCGCGGATGAGGGTGCCCAGGTGTGCTTCGATCCCCGGCTGGATCACATGAATTTCAGGGAGCTGGATGCCGGTGCGGTCTTCGGTCGCACCCGGCACGACATGCCGCTGGATGTTCGCGATGAAGAGGGCAGGAATGTCGCCAGTGAGTTTTTCAGTACCGAAGGCGGGGTGCTGCGGCTCCGGCGCGCCGCCATGCCGGCCATGCTGACGCTGGATGAACGGGTGGTCCGCCAGGATTGCCTGTGTTACCTGATGGAGCGGGTGCCTTCCGGGCGCGTGAAACGGGCCTGAGCGGGGCGCTGGAGTCCGATCGACCAGCCCGCGCCTCCATGGCCCAGGTCCAAAAACAGCGATGCCCGCGACACGGGTCGCGGGCATCCTTCGAGAGCACCGATGGAGCGTCTGGCGCGGCGCTGGCCTGCAAGGCCAGCCGGTGGCCGCTTCCTCAGGCCAGCTTGTCCAGCGTGCCCGTGACGTCGGCCAGCAGGTAGTAGAAGGTCACGCGGCTCTTGCGATGGACGCCCTTGAGCTGCTCCAGCACACGGGCGATGCCGGCATCGGCAGCCTCGGGCGACAGGCCCAGCTTCTTCGCGGCATAGCCATCACGCACGGTGGCCAGTTCATTGGGATCGGTGCCCGAAACCAGCGACGAATCGGGGTTGCGCAAGGCAATGCCACAGTACTTGACGATGGCATTGACCGCGGCTTCGCTGGCCTGGGGTGCGTGCTGGCGTACATCGGCGAGGTAATCGGACATGACTTCTCCTGGAAATGGGTTGTAGCGAGAGTGCTGTTGGCCTGGGCCGCAAGCCGGTCATCAACCAGCTTGGTCAAGTGTGCCGCAGGCGGCACCCCATGGGAAGAGGGGCCCGGCAGGGGCGAAGATGGCATGACGGACCTGGTGCCATGGCCTGCAACCGTTGGCTCATCGTCACGGCACCCTGGCCATGCACATCCCGCGCTGCTCTTGCATGACGATCTGCGATCCCCCTCCACGCGGGCCACCAACGACCGGACAAGCCGCCAGCCGGATGAAGCGGCAGGCGATCAGCGCGGCGCCAGCCGGATGGCGCCGTCGAGCCGGATCACCTCGCCGTTGAGCATGTCGTTTTCAAAGATGTGTTGGGCCAGTCTGGCGTAGTCGGCGGGCGTGCCCAGGCGGCTGGGGAAGGGCACGCTGGCGGCCAGGGCGTCCTGCACGTCCTGCGGCATGCCGAACAGCATGGGGGTGCCGAAGATGCCGGGGGCGATGGTCATGTTGCGGATGCCGTTGCGCGCCAGGTCGCGCGCGATCGGCAGCGTCATGCCGACCACGCCGCCCTTGGACGCAGCGTAGGCGGCCTGGCCGATCTGGCCGTCATAGGCCGCCACACTGGCGGTGCTGATCATCACGCCGCGCTCGCCGGTGGCTTCGGGTTCGTTCTTGCACATGGCGTCGGCGGCCAGGCGGATCATGTTGAAACTGCCCACCAGGTTGACCATGATGGTTTTGGTGTAGACGCCGAGGTTGTGCGGTCCGTTCTTGCCCACGGTCTTTTCAGCCGGGGCGATGCCGGCGCAGTTGACCAGGCCCATGAGCTTGCCCATGGACACGGCCTTGGCCACCACGGCCTGGCCGTCGGCCTCGTTGCTGACGTCGCATTTCACGAACGCGCCGCCAATCTCCCTGGCCACGGCTTCGCCTTTTTCGACCTGCATGTCGGCGATGACGACGGTGCCGCCGTTGGCGGCCAGCATGCGTGCCGTGCCTTCGCCCAGCCCGGATGCGCCTCCGGTGACGATGAATACCTTGCCTGCTATGTCCATGTGTGGCTCCTGTTGCTGGATTGACGTTGACGTAAACGTCAATTATGGCCGACGTCAACCGGGGGTGACCAGCGGGTTTTGCCTTGTGTGTGTCATCCTGAGTTCACACGTTTGTCATGTGCCGCGCCTACGCTGAACGGTTCCAGACCGCACCGGAATCGCGACATGTTTGACAACCACGACGACCTGCTGAACCGCATCCACGCCGACCTGATGGACGGCTATGACGAGGAACTCGAAATGGAGATCGAGGACCGCCACGTCGATGGCCTTGGTGGCGATCTCAGCCCGGAAGCCCTTCTCCTTCAGAAAGAAGGCCGCCGGGTGTACTTCCGCGAGCTGTTCCGCCTGCAGGCCGAGCTGGTGAAGCTGCAGGACTGGGTGCAGGCCACCGGGCACAAGGTGGTGATCGTGTTCGAGGGGCGGGATGCCGCAGGCAAGGGCGGCGTGATCAAGCGCATCACCCAGCGCCTGAACCCGCGGGTGTGCCGGGTGGTGGCGCTGCCCGCACCGAACGACCGCGAGCGCACGCAGTGGTATTTCCAGCGCTATGTGCCGCACCTGCCGGCCGGCGGCGAGATCGTGCTGTTCGACCGCAGCTGGTACAACCGCGCCGGCGTGGAGAAGGTGATGGGGTTCTGCACCGATGAGCAGTACGAAGCGTTTTTCCGCGACGTGCCGGAGTTCGAGAAGATGATCGCGCGCTCGGGCGTCCAGCTGATCAAGTACTGGTTTTCGGTATCTGATGCGGAACAGGAACTGCGCTTCCTGGGCCGTATCCACGACCCGCTCAAGCAGTGGAAGCTCAGTCCCATGGACCTGGAGAGCCGCCGCCGCTGGGAGCTCTACACCAAGGCCAAGGAAGTGATGCTCGAGCGCACCCACATTCCCGAGTCGCCGTGGTGGGTGGTCCCGGCCGACGACAAGAAGAAGGCGCGGCTCAATTGCATCCACCACCTGCTGTCACAGATGCCGTACCACGAGATCGAGCGCCCTGGCATCGAACTGCCCGAACGCATGCGCCATGAAGACTACCGCCGGCACCAGGTGCCGGGCGAGATCTACGTACCTCAGGTGTACTGAAAGACACTGGCCCGAGGAAGCGGGAATTTGCACTTGAACCGGGAACGCGGTGGAACCGGCTCTGCCGGGCCACTCGCGTTGTCCCCCTCTGGTGGAAGCCGCACAGCGGCGCAGGGGGAGTTACTTGTACCCGACCCGGTCCAGCATCTGCTGCACCTTGGTCATGTTCTTGGCCACCACACCCAGCGGGATCTGCTCGGCCTTGAAGTTCTCGCCACCCATGGCCTTGATGGCCGGGTTGGCGATCTTGAGGCCCTTGACCGCCGGGAACTCGTTGTTGCCGTTGGCAAAGTAGTCCTGAGCGAAGGGGCTGGCCAGAAACTCCATGAAGGCGAGAGCGTTGTCCTTGTTCTTGGCGTGTTTGGCCACGGCCGCACCAGCGATATTGACGTGCGTGCCGCTGGTGCCCTGGTTGGGGAACACCACGCGCACTTTTTCCATCACGGCACGGTCTTCGGGTTTGTTGGACTTGATCATGCGGGCCACGTAGTAGGTGTTGGTCAGTGCCACACCGCATTCGCCCGAGGCCACGGCCTTGATCTGGTCGGTGTCACCGCCTTTGGGCGCGCGCGCCATGTTGGCGACCACGCCCTTGAGCCATTCTTCGCCCTTGGCATCGCCCAGGCGTTCGACCACGGTGGCGAACAGCGACAGGTTGTAGGGGTGCGAGCCCGAGCGGGTGCAGACCAGGCCCTTGAGCTTGGGGTCGGCCAGTTGTTCGTAGGTGGCCACGTCGGCGGCCTTCACGCGCAGCGGGTCGTAAATGATCACGCGGGCGCGGGTCGAGAAACCGGTCCAGGTCACGCCGTCCTTCGACGCGTCCGCACGCAGGTTGGCAGGAATGGCGGCGTCCAGTTTGGCCGACTTGATGGGCTGGAACAGACCCTGGCTGTCGGCCGAGGCCATGCGGGCCGCATCCACCAGCAGGATCACGTCGGCCGGGGAGGCGGCACCTTCGGCGCGCAGCCGGGCCACAATGCCGGCATCGTCTGCGTCGACACGGTTGATCCTGATGCCGGTGGTCTTCGTGAAGGTGTCGTACATCACCTCATCGGTCTGATAGTGGCGGGCGGAGTAGAGGTTGAGCACCTTGTCCTGAGCCTGGGCACCCAGGGCCGCCAAGGCGGCGGATACGACAATCGAATACTTGATGAGGTTTCGCATGGGAGAGTTTCCGGGGTGGAGAAGGTCGGTGAGCTGCTGGATGCGAGCCCGCCGGATGGGTCAAACGACATTGGGCATGATGCTAACACAAACACGAATGGTTCTCAATAAAATATGGGTGGCCGGCGCTCACGGTCTGCTCCTGGCCGTCCTGGCCGGCTGCACCAGCCTCTCGCCCCAGGCGCCTGAAGTCCCACCCGCCGTGCCACCCGGGCAGCAGCCAGCGCCGGTGGTCGAGCCCGCGCGCCGCCCGCCGCGTCTGGGCCTGGTGCTCGGCGGCGGCGCCGCACGGGGCTTTGCGCATGTGGGTGTGATCCAGGTGCTGGAGCGCAACGGCATCCGCCCTGATCTGGTCTTGGGGACCTCCGCTGGCAGCCTGGTCGCGGCGCTGTACGCCAGCGGCATGACGGCGGACCAGCTGGAACAGGCCGCGCTCACCATGGACGAGGCCACGCTGACCGACTGGACGCTGCCCATCCTGGGCCGTGGCATGCTGCGCGGAGAGGCGCTGGCGCGCTATGTGCGTCGCGTGGTGGAGGGCCGCCTGCTGGAAAACATGGTGCTCCCACTGGGCGTGCTGGCGACCGACCTGGGAACGGGGCAGGGGATCGTGTTCCGCCGTGGCGACACGGCTCTGGCCGTCCGTGCATCCAGCGCCGTTCCCGGCGTGTTCGCGCCGGTGAGCATCAACGGTCGCGATTACGTGGACGGTGGCCTGGTGGCGCCGGTTCCGGTGAGCCATGCACGGGCCATGGGGGCCGAACTGGTGCTGGCGGTGGACGTCTCCAGCGATCCGCGGGGCAACAACGCCAGCGGCATGCTGGGCGTCCTGCTGCAGACCACCGCCATCATGGGCCAGAGCATCAACCGGCATGAGCTGGTGGGTGCCGATATCGTGCTGCGTCCTGCACTCACCGGTGTGGGCAGTGCCGACTTCGCTGCGCGACAGCGTTCCATCGAAGCGGGCCGGGTCGCGATGCAGGCGGCCTTGCCCCGGCTGCGCACCGAACTGTCCAAGCTTCGGCTGGTGGCGAACGTTCAGCCATAAAAAAAGCCCTCACCTTGCAGTGAGGGCTTAAGGGGTCCGATGAAATCGAATTTCGAAAAGGACCCGAGGAGACAACCAGAAAAAACGGACTTGGTGACAAGCACCGCCTTTGCAGGTCAGGTGCTAGTCTGCATTGATTCAATTGTGAACGCCTTGATGGAAATCAAGACCTCGATCAACGCTCCGTTTCGAGTTCAGTTCAACGCTTCTTGGCGGGAGCCTTGGCGGCGTTGACGGCTTGTGCGGTCACGGTGGCGAAGTTGGTTTCAGCCATTTCAGTGGCTTGCTTGACGGCCTTTTGCACCGATTCCATGGCGTTGTTGGCGGCCGACACGGCGCTCTTCATCACGGCAACGGCGGTTTCGGAGCCGGCCGGAGCGTTCTTGGCGGCGTTGTCAACGACAGACATGAATTTCTTCTGTGCGTCGGTGGCCTGGGCTTCAGCGGCTTTGCCGAATTCGGCGCTGGTGCCCGAAGCGATGTCGTACAGGTGACGGCTGTAGGCCACGGTTTTTTCGGCCAGGGGCTGCATCAGGCTGGCTTGCAGCGTCAGCAGTTCCTGGGCGTCCTTGACGCTCAGCATGGCCTGGGTGTTGTTGGCGGTTTCCGACATGGCGGCCTTGGTGGCTTGCACGTTCAGTTCGACCAGCTTTTCCACGCCTTCGAAGGCTTTCTGGGTCAGACCAAAGATGGTCTCGATGTTGGCTTTCTGGGCGGCGACGATTTGTTCAGCGGTCAGCATGGTGGATACTCCAATAGGAAATGAATGGGCAAGAGGCTTAGTTGAGAGCTGCTCCCGAACACCGCGCTGTCTCGACGCTGTTGTTCTCGTTCGCTTTGCTGCACTGCAACATGGAGCGGATTATAGGGATAACCCGTGACGGTGCAAGCGGTTTTTGCTGCATTGCAACATTCTAGGCGTGCTCTCCTAAATCCCGGCAAAGGGCGTCTGGTTTCATGCGACGGACACAATGGAGCGGTGTTCGATGATCCTAGGCCTCCCGTGCACGCTTTCTACGCCGATCATTTCATCCTGCCGCTGCCCAGTGGTCACCGTTTTCCCATGGCGAAGTACGGACGCTTGCGCCAGCGACTGGCCGCCGAGCTGCCGCAGGTTCAGCTGGGGCAGGCCTTGCCGGCCAGTGACGGCGAACTGGCCTTGGCCCACGCGCCCGACTACATTGCCGCGATTGCCGAGGGTCACCTTAGCGCTGCGGCACAACGCGAGATCGGCTTTCCCTGGAGTCCTGCCATGGCCGAGCGCGCGCGGCGCTCGGTGGGCGCCACCATCCAGGCCTGCAGGACGGCGCTGTCGGGTGAAGGCGTCGCGGCCAACCTGGCCGGTGGAACCCACCACGCTTACGCCGACAAGGGCAGCGGCTTCTGCGTCTTCAACGACGCGGCGGTGGCGGCGCGTCTGATGCAGGCCGAACACGCGCGCCGGCACCGGGCGGGCGGACCGCTGCGCGTGGCCATCATTGACCTGGACGTGCACCAGGGCAACGGCACCGCTCGCATTTTTGCGCGCGACCCTTCGGTGTTCACCCTGTCGCTGCACGGGGCCAAGAACTTCCCCTTCCGCAAGGAGCCCAGTGACCTGGACGTGGAACTGACGGATGGCTGCAGCGATGCGGCTTACATGGAAGCGCTGGAAACGGCGCTGGATGGGCTCGCCCGGCAGTTTGAGCCTGGACTGGTGATTTACCTGGCCGGCGCCGATCCGCACGAGGGCGACCGGCTCGGGCGCCTCAAGCTCACGTTCGACGGCCTGGAGGCGCGTGACCGGCGCGTGATGGACTGGGCCTGGCAGCGCCGCGTGCCCCTGGCCTTCGCCATGGCGGGTGGCTATGGCCACGACCTGGAGACCACGGTACAGGTGCAGGTGAACACCTACCGTGTGGCGCTGCAGTACCACGCGCGCTGGGCGGCCTTGCGATCTTGTGTCGTCGAGGCGGACGTTCCACCCGACCTCCGCGTGTCTGACGGCGACGCGACAGGCGGCCAGAACCCGCGCTGGCACAATGCCGCGCCATGAGCACACCGAAGGTCCACCACGCAGCCCCACGTCCCCAGCCCAGACCCCGCAGCGACTACCGCGTCTTCCGCACCATCGGCACCCGCTGGATGGACAACGATGTCTACGGCCACGTGAACAACGTGGTGTACTACAGCTGGTTCGACACCGCGGTCAACGGCTGGCTGATCGAGCAGGGCGCGCTGGACATCCACGCCGGCGCCGTGATCGGCCTCGTGATCGAGACCCAGTGCAACTACTTCGCCCCGCTGGCCTTTCCGCAAACCGTACACGCCGGCCTGCGCGTGGCGCACATGGGATCGTCCAGCGTGCGTTACGAAGTCGGCCTGTTCTCCGCAGGTGATGAAATGGCTGCCGCCTGCGGACACTTCATCCATGTCTACGTGGACCGCGAAACCCGCCGGCCCGTGCCGCTGCCCGATCAACTCAAACACACCCTGGAGACGATCCGATGACCACCAACCCTGCCGCCAACCCGCCCGTGATCGATGCCGCCAGCGTGGATGCGGCCATCACCACCCGCATGTCGGCCCGTGCTTTCCTGCCCACGCCGGTGCCACGCACCACGCTGGAACACATCCTGCAGGTGGCGAGTCGCGCGCCCTCGGGCACGAACACCCAGCCCTGGAAGGTGTATGTGCTGCAGGGGCGCAGCCGCGACGCGCTGGTGGACAAATGCTGCTCGGCGCACGATGCCCTGCGCGCCGACCCGTCGCTGGCCGAACAGTACCGCGAGGAGTACGACTACTACCCGGAAAAATGGGTCAGTCCCTACATCGACCGCCGGCGCGAGAACGGCTGGAGCCTCTACGGGCTGCTCGGCATCACCAAGGGCGACAAGGACAAGATGCACCAGCAGCACCAGCGCAATTTCCGCTTCTTCGACGCACCGGTGGGCCTGATGTTCACGCTCGACAGGGTCATGGGCCGCGGCTCGCTGGTGGACTACGGCATGTTCCTGCAGAACATCATGGTCGCCGCACGCGGCCATGGCCTGCACACCTGCCCGCAGGCGGCCTGGAACGGTTTTGCCAGGATCATCCTGCCGCACATCGCTGCGGGCGAGGACGAAATGCTGGTCTGCGGCATGGCGCTGGGCTACGCCGATCCGGCCGACCCGGTGAACGGTTTCCACACGCCGCGCGAGCCGGTGGCGAGCTTCACCCATTGGCTGGAATGAGGCACGGCTGGACGGGCCTCCGAGAACGCGGGGACTCGTCCAGCGTTGCCATAATCGACAGGTTTTTCCTCATTCACTCTCAAGGACACATCATGATCACCACCCCCAGCGGCCTGCAGTACGAAGACACCGTGGTCGGCAACGGCGAAGTGGCCCAGGCCGGCCGTCCCGTGCAGGTGCACTACACCGGCTGGCTCTACAACGACGGCGTGCAGGGCGCCAAGTTCGATTCGAGCAAGGACCGCGGCCAGCCGTTCGAATTCCACCTCGGCGGTGGCCAGGTCATCAAGGGCTGGGACGAAGGCGTGCAGGGCATGGCCGTGGGCGGCACGCGCCGCCTGGTGATCCCGGCGGCGCTCGGCTACGGCGCACGCGGTGCCGGCGGCGTGATCCCGCCCAACGCCACGCTGCTGTTCGAAGTGGACCTGCTGGCTGTCTGAGCCACTGGGCTGCCCACCACAGCAGCCCCGATCCGTGCCGCACGGCAGGATCTTGAACGAACCCAAGCGGCCGGTTGAGCCGCATCTAGGAGACACGCCTTGAACCTGTCCGTATTGCCTCGCCTGGCTGCCCTCGCGGTCGGCATGTCACCGGTGCTGTCCCGCGCGGCAGACCTCGACGGTACCCAGCTCTCCGTGCTCTGGGGCGTACCGTTTGCGGGCATCCTGCTGTCCATTGCCCTCATCCCGCTGCTGGCGCCCATCTTCTGGCACCACCATTTCGGCAAGGTCTCGGCCGCGTGGGCGCTGGCCTTTCTGCTGCCTTTTGCCATCGTGTTCGGGCCGGCCGCAGCGGGCGCGGGCGTCGCACATGCCATGCTGGCGGAATACATCCCGTTCATCATCCTGCTCACGGCGCTGTTCACCGTGGCCGGTGGCATCTACATCAGGGGCAACCTGCACGGCAGCCCGGCGCTGAACACCGGCATCCTGGCCATCGGTGCGGTGCTGGCCAGCCTCATGGGCACCACGGGCGCGTCGATGCTGCTGATCCGTCCGCTGATCCGCGCCAACGACAACCGCAAGCACGTGGTGCACGTGGTGGTGTTCTTCATCTTCATCGTCTCCAACGCGGGGGGCTCGCTCACGCCGCTGGGTGACCCGCCGCTCTTCCTCGGCTTCCTCAAGGGCGTGGAGTTCAGCTGGACGCTGATCCACATCCTGCCCGAAACGGCTTTCCTGGTGGGTGTGCTGCTGGCGCTGTTCTACGCCATTGACTGGTGGTACTACCACCGCAGGGAAGAAACGCGCCGCCTGGACCCGACGCCGGACGACCGCAAGTTCGGTTTTGACGGTGGCGTCAACTTCCTGCTGCTGGCGGGCGTGGTGGGCCTCGTTCTCATGAGCGGGTTGTGGAAATCCGACGTGGTGTTCAACATCGCCGGCACCGAGGTGGGGCTGCCCGGCATCGTGCGCGATGTCGGCCTGATCCTCATCACCGTGGCGTCGCTGCAGCTCACGCCTTCGGGCGTGCACGCCGACAACCAGTTCGCCTGGGGGCCGATGCAGGAGGTGGCCAAGCTGTTCGCCGGCATTTTCCTGACCATCATCCCGGTCATCGCCATGCTCCGGTCCGGTGTGGACGGTCCGTTCGGAGCCATCGTGCGCGCGGTGACCAACGCCGACGGCACACCGAATCCGGCCATGTACTTCTGGGCCACGGGCATCCTCAGTTCCTTCCTGGACAACGCCCCCACCTACCTGGTGTTCTTCAACACCGCCGGTGGCGACGCGCAGGTGCTCATGACCACGCTGGCCCCCACGCTGGTGGCCATTTCGGCCGGTGCGGTCTTCATGGGGGCCAACAGCTACATCGGCAACGCGCCCAACCTCATGGTCAAGGCGATTGCCGAGGACCGGGGCGTGAAGATGCCCAGCTTTTTCGGCTACATGGCCTGGTCGTTCGGCATTCTGGTGCCGCTGTTTGCCCTCATGACCTGGCTGTTCTTCGTCTGACGCGATCTCGGCCCACCCCCCTGACCCTTACCATCTGCCCATGACCACCCCACGCCCCGCCATCCTGATCGCCCGCGCCGTTTTCCCCGAGGTGGAGCACAAGCTCCGCCAGCACTTCGAGGTCGAGAGCACGCCGCCCGGCGTGTTTTGGAGCCCGGCCCAGCTGGCCGAGAAGCTGCAGGGCAAGACCGGTGCCATGACCACCGGCGGCGAGCGCGTGGATGCCGCCCTGCTGGCCGCCTGCCCGCAGCTCAAGATCGCGGCGAACATCGCGGTGGGCTACAACAACTTCGATCTGCCGGCCATGACCGCCGCCGGCGTGCTGGGCACCAACACGCCCGATGTGCTGACCGAAACCACCGCCGACTTCGGCTTTGCGCTGCTCATGGCCACGGCGCGACGTGTGAGCGAGAGCGAACACTTCTTGCGCGCCGGCCAGTGGAAAGAATGGTCACTCGACCTGTTCGCCGGCGTCGAGGTGCATGGCAGCACGCTGGGCATCCTGGGCATGGGCCGCATCGGCCAGGCGATTGCCCGGCGTGGCGCCCACGGCTTCGGCATGAACGTGATCTACCACAACCGCTCGCGGCTGGACGCCGACAAGGAAGCCGCGTGCAAGGCCCGCTACGTGAGCAAGGACGAGCTGTTCGCGCAGGCCGACCACGTGGTGCTGGTGCTGCCCTACACCCCGACCGCATACCACACGGTGGGCGCGGCCGAGATCGCGCGCATGAAGCCCTCGGCCACGCTGATCAACATCGCGCGCGGCGGCATCGTGGACGAAGACGCGCTGGTCGCTGCGCTGCGCGAGCGGCGCATCGCCGCTGCCGGGCTGGATGTGTTCGAGGGCGAGCCGCAGGTCAACCCCGGACTGCTGAGCGTGCCCAACGTGGTGCTCACGCCGCACATCGCCAGCGCCACCATCCCCACGCGCACGGCCATGGCCATGCTGGCCGCCGACAACCTGATCGCCTACCTGACCGAAGGGCGCGCCCTGACGCCGCTGAACCCGCAGGTGATCGCGCCGTGAGCGACGCGGCGATGTCCCTGATCACGCTTGTGCTGGGCGTGGTCAACGCGCTGCTGCTGGTCTGGCTGCTGCTGCGCCGCCCGACGGTCAACGCAGACGAAGTGGCCCAGCACCAGCAACTGCTGGCCACGCTGCAGAGCCAGGGACAGCAGGCGCAACAGCGCATCGAGCGGGTGGAAAGTGAACTGCGCCGCGAGATCGGCGACAGTTCCCGCGCTGGCCGTCAGGAGATCCAGCAGACCCTGGCCACCTTCCAGGAAACCATCACCCGGCAGGATGCCGAGGCCACGCGCACGCAGAACACCCAGCTGGATGCCTTTGCCCAGCAGTTGTTGCAGCTGCGCGGCACGCTGGGCGACACGCTGACCCAGCAGCTGCAGGCGATCAGCCTGGGCATGACGCAGCAGGCGCAGGAAGCCACGCGCACGCAGAACGCGCAGATCGACGCCTTTGCCCAGCAGCTGCTGCAGTTGCGCGGCACCCTGGGCGACACCTTGACCAAGCAGCTGCAGGACATGAGCGAAGGCAACGCCCGTCGCCTGGCCGAGATCCGCACCACGCTCGACGGCCAGCTCGCGCAGCTGCAGCAGAGCAACGCCGCCAAGCTCGACGAAATGCGCGCCACGGTGGACGAAAAACTGCAGAGCACGCTGCAGGCGCGTCTGGGCGAGAGCTTCAAGCAGGTGGCCGACCGTCTGGAGCAGGTGCACAAGGGCCTGGGTGAAATGCAGACGCTGGCCCAGGGCGTGGGCGATCTGAAGCACCTGCTGACCAACGTGAAGACGCGCGGCATGTTTGGCGAAGCGCAGCTCGCAGCCTTGCTCGAACAGGTGTTCGCACCCGACCAGTACGCCACGCAGGTCATGACCAAACCGGGCAGCCGGTTCACGGTCGACTTCGCCATCAAGCTGCCGGGTCGCAGCGACGATGGTGCGCCGTGCTGGCTGCCGATCGACGCCAAGTTTCCCAACGAAGACTACGAGCGCCTGCTCGACGCGCAGCAGCGCGCCGATGCCGAGGGCGCCGAACTGGCCGCGCGTGGTCTGGAGCAGCGCATCAGGCTCGAAGCCAAGTCCATGGCCGACAAGTACCTGGAGCCGCCGCACACCACCGACTTCGCCATCCTGTTCCTGCCCACCGAAGGCCTGTACGCCGAGGTGCTGCGCCGCCCGGGGCTGATGGAGGTGTTGCAGCGCGAGTACCGCGTGACGCTGGCCGGGCCGACCACGCTGATGGCCATGCTCAATTCGCTGCAGATGGGCTTCCGCACCCTGGCGCTGGAGAAGCGCAGCAGCGAGGTCTGGCAGGTGCTGGGCGCGGTCAAGACCGAATTCGGCAAGTTCGGCGACGTGCTCGCCAAGGTCAAGAGCCAGACCCAGACCGTGCTCAACACCCTCGACAGCGCCGAGACGCGCAGCCGCGCCATGGGCCGCGCGCTCAAGGCGGTGGAGGCGCTGCCGCAGGACCAGGCCAGCGCGCTGCTCCCGCTGGACCCCAACGACCCCGGAGACGCTTGAAATCCCCGTTGCGCGCAGATCTGGCGCGCCTGATCGCAGCGCAGGTATCACTGCACGCCTGCATGACCGGTTTTCGCATGGCCGCGCCGCTGATGGCGCTGCGCGAGGGCCACAGTCCGGTGGCGGTGGGCATGTTGCTGGCGCTGTTCGCGCTGGCCCAGGTGTTCCTCGCCCTGCCCGCAGGGCGGTTCGCCGACCGCCATGGACTGCGCAAGCCGGTGGTGCTGGCCGTGGGCATCGCCACGTCGGGTGCCGCGCTGGCCGCGGCATTTCCGGTCTTTGGCGTGTTGTGCCTGACGGCATTGACCTGCGGTGCGGCCACCGGTCTCGCCATGATCGCGCTGCAGCGCCATGTGGGCCGGCTGGCGAGCAATCCCACCGAACTCAAGCAGGTCTTCAGCTGGATGGCCATCGGTCCGTCGATCTCCAATTTCCTGGGACCGTTCGCGGCCGGCCTGCTGATCGATGCCCACGGGTTCCGCGCCGCCTACCTGCTGTTGGCGCTGCTGCCCTCGCTGGCCTGGTTCTGGGTGCGGGGCACGGTCGAGCTGGAGCCTGTGGCGCCCGAGGAGCGCCAGCGCAGCGGATCCTCGTGGAACCTGCTGCGCGATGCCGGTTTTCGCCGGCTCATGCTGGTCAACTGGATGCTGTCGTCCTGCTGGGATGTGCACACCTTCCTGGTGCCGGTGCTGGGCCATGAGCGCGGCCTGAGCGCCACCGTGATCGGCGCCATCCTGGGTGGCTTTGCGCTGGCGGCCACGGCCATCCGTCTGGCCATGCCCTGGCTCGCCGCCCATCTGCGCGAGCCGGTGGTGATCGGCTCGGCCATGCTGGCCACGGCGCTGCTGTTTGCGGTGTACCCGCTGGTGCAGGCGGCCTGGGCGATGGCCCTCCTGTCTGTCCTGCTGGGGGTGTCTCTGGGTTCGGTGCAGCCCATGATCATGAGCACGCTGCACCAGATCACGCCGAAGCACCGGCATGGCGAGGCGCTCGGGCTCCGTGCCATGGCCATCAACGGCTCGAGCGTGGCGATGCCGCTGCTGTTCGGCTCGGCCGGTGTCGTGGTGGGGGTGTCCGGCGTGTTCTGGTCGGTGGGCGCTTTGGTGGGCCTGGGCTCGCGGCTGGCCTGGACCCTGCATCCTGGCGGGCGCCCCGAGGACCCCTGAGCGGGCTGCAGCAAGAGGCGCGGCACGTCGGCCGGGCCGGAGGTCTTTCCCCGGCTTTTAGAATCCGGGGCCAACCTGAAAGAAAAGCCGTGCTGTCATTGATCGTCTTGCTTCCTCTTTTGCTGGGTACCGCGGCCACGTTCTGGCTTGGAACGAGGTCGCGTCTGCTGACCGCATGGGCCGCCGCTGGCGTGACGGCGGCCAGCCTGGGTCTGCTGTTGTCCCTGGCCCCGGCCGTCATGGCGGGCGAGACGATCCTGAACGCCTGGGCCTGGGTGCCCGAGATCGGCCTGAACCTGACCTTCCGGCTGGACGGCCTGTCGCTGCTGTTCGCAGGCCTGATCCTCTTCATCGGCCTGCTGATCATCCTGTACGCGCACTTTTATCTGAGTCCGAAAGACTCGGCGGGCAAGTTCTTCAGCGAGATGATGCTGTTCATGGCCGCCATGCTCGGTGTGGCGCTGTCGGACAACCTGCTGCTGCTGGTGGTTTTCTGGGAGCTCACCAGTCTGTCGTCTTTCCTGCTGATCGGGTTCTGGAGCCACCGGGCCGATGCGCGTGCCGGTGCACGCCAGGCGCTCGCGGTCACGGGCGGTGGTGGCCTGGCCATGCTCGGTGGCTTCGTGCTGCTGGGCCAGATGGCCGGCACCTACGAGCTGAGCGCCATGCTGGGCAACGTGGCCGCCATCCAGTCGCACCCGATGTTCGTGCCCGCGCTGCTGCTGATCCTGCTCGGCGCGTTCACCAAGAGTGCACAGTTTCCGTTCCACTTCTGGCTGCCCGATGCCATGGCAGCGCCGACGCCGGTGTCGGCCTACCTGCACTCGGCCACGATGGTGAAGGCGGGCGTGTTCCTGCTGATGCGCATGTACCCGGTGCTGGCGGGCACCGGCCATTTCGAGGCCATCGTGACGGGTGCGGGTCTGGTCACGGTGCTGTTCGCCGCCTTCATCGCCATCTTCAAGCACGACCTCAAGGGGCTGCTGGCGTACTCCACGGTCAGTCACCTGGGCCTGATCGTTTTCCTGGTCGGTCTGGGCTCGCCGCTGGCCGCCGTGGCCGCGGTGTTTCACGTGCTCAACCACGCCACCTTCAAGGCCTCGCTGTTCATGATCGCGGGCATCGTGGACCACGAAACCCATTCGCGCGACATGCGCCAGCTCGGCGGCCTGTGGTCGCTCATGCCGTGGACCGCCACGCTGTCCATGGTGGCGGCGGCGTCGATGGCCGGAGTGCCGCTGACCAACGGTTTTTTGTCCAAGGAGATGTTCTTCACCGAGGCGGTGGTGGGTACGACCGGTGTCTGGACCTGGGTGGTGCCGGCGCTGGTGACGCTGGCGGGCATCTGCAGCGTGGCCTATTCGCTGCGCTTCGTTCACGACACCTATTTCAACGGCCCGCTGGGCGACGTCCCGAACACGCATCCGCACGAGCCACCGCTGGGCATGAAGCTGCCGGCCATGCTGCTGGTGACGATGTGCATCGTCGTCGGTCTGCTGCCGGCCATCACCTTCGGCCCGCTGGTCCACGTGGCGGCGACCGCCCTGGCCGGCAAGGCCTTGCCGGAATACCACCTGGCCATCTGGCACGGTTTCAACCTGCCGCTGCTCATGAGCGCCATCGCACTGGCGGCGGGCATCGGTTTTTACCTGTGGCTGGCGCGCGGCAAGCGGCTGCACCGCATCGAGTCCGAAGCCTGGTTCGGGCCAGCGACCGGGCGCCGGATCTTCGAGGCGCTCATTGATGGCCTGTTTGCGCTGGCCGGCCGCATCACTGGGCGGCTGGAAACCGGTTCGCTGCAGCGGTATCTGGTCTGGCTGCTGGGCTCTGCGATCGCGGTGGGCGCGACGCAGCTGGCGGGCAGCGGCATCGGTGCCGGCACACGCGAACTGTTGCCGGCTTCGCCGCTGGCGCTGGCGGTCTGGCTGCTGCTGGCCTCGACCTGCCTGGCGGTGGTGCTCACGCACCACCAGCGGTTCCAGTCAGTGGTGCTGGTGGGCGTGGTGGGCCTGGTGACGGCGCTGACCTTCGTGAGCCTGTCGGCCCCCGATCTGGCCTTGACCCAGCTGTCGGTGGAGGTGGTGTCCACCGTGCTGCTGCTGATGGGCCTGGCCCTGCTGCCGCAACACTCGCCGCGCGAATCCTCGGTGGCACGGCGTGTGCGTGACGGTGTGCTGGCGGTGGCCGGTGGCGCGGGCGTGGCCTGGGTGGCCTGGGTGCTGCTGACACGGGACCACGATTCGATCGCTTGGTACTTCCTGGAAAAGTCCTTGCCGGCGGGTGGTGGCACCAACGTGGTCAACGTGATCCTGGTGGACTTCCGGGGTTACGACACCTTCGGCGAAATCACCGTGCTGGGCATCGCGGCCATCGGCGTGCTGGCGCTCATGGAAGGCATGCGCAGCCGCCGCGCGGCCACCGATCCGCAGGGGCTGGGCTGGACCTTTGCCCATCAGCCACTGCTGCTGCGCGTGGCGGCGTCGGTGGTGCTGCCGCTGGCGCTGGTGTTCACGCTCTACATCTTCATGCGCGGCCACAACCTGCCCGGTGGCGGTTTCATCGCCGGGCTGATCACGGCGGTGGCGCTGGTGCTGCAGTTCATGGCCCTGGGTCAGGCGAGGGCGGAGTCCCTGCTTCGCGCACAGGGCGGGCGGCGTTTCGTGCGCTGGATCGGCAGCGGGCTGTCGATCGCCGGACTGACCGGGGTCGGTGCGTTTGTCTGGAGCCGGCCGTTCATGACCAGCGCCCACGGTCATCCCCATGTTCCATGGCTGGGCGAGCTGCCGCTGGCCTCGGCGGCGCTGTTCGACCTCGGGGTCTACCTGACCGTGGTGGGCTCGACGCTGCTGACCATCTCGGTGCTGGGCTCGGTGAGCCGCGAAGGCACTGGGTCCACAGCGAGGTCCACGCCTGCTGCCGGGAGCCTGCCATGACTGCTGCGCCCGTCCGACCCCAGTCAGCGCGCGCCGCGCTGCGCCCCATGGAGACCGTTACATGAGCATGGAATTTCTGCTGGCCACTGGCATCGGCATCGTCACCGCCTGCGGTATCTACCTGATGCTGCGCGGGCGCACGTTCCCCGTCGTGCTGGGCCTCTCCCTGTTCGGCTACGCCGTCAATGTGTTCATCTTCGTGATGGGGCGTCTGTGGTCCAACGCGCAGCCGATCCTGGTCGGTGACGGGCCGGTGGCCGATCCCTTGCCCCAGGCCCTGGTGCTGACCGCGATCGTGATCGGTTTTGCCACCACCGGCTTCGTGATCGAGCTGGCATTGCGCAACCGGCACGAGAGTGGCAGTGACCATGTGGATGGCCACGAGCCGGGGCATGCTCCTGGCTACGGTGCCGCGGCCAGTGGCGGCCAGAACCAGGAGCGCAGCTGATGTCGGACGCGATCCTGGCCTTCTGGTGGCAGCACGCGCCGGTGCTGTCGGTTCTGCTGCCGTCGTTCACCGCCATGGCCCTGCTGTTGCTGGGTGATGCCGGTGGCCTGTCGGCACAGGGTGGGGAGCACGACGCCACCCGGCTTCGCTGGCGCCGGCGCCTGAGCCTCGCCTCGGTGCTGCTGGGCGCCGCGATGGCAGCGGGCCTGGTGCTGCGGGCCAGCAGCGGCGAATTGATGGTCTACCGGCTCGGTGAATGGCCGGCACCCTTCGGCATCGTGCTGGTGCTGGACCGGCTGTCTGCCCTGATGGTGCTGCTGACCTATCTGGTCGCTGCGCCGGTGCTCTGGTACGCCACCGGCGGCTGGGACAGCCGTGGCCGCTATTTTCATGCGATCTACCAGTTCCAGCTGATGGGGCTGGCCGGTGCCTTTCTCACGGGCGACCTGTTCAACCTGTTCGTCTTCTTCGAAGTGCTGCTGATCGCGTCCTACGTGCTGCTGCTGCACGGCCAGGGGCGCGAGCGCCTGCGCATGGGCATTCACTATGTGGTGCTCAACCTCGCGGGCTCGGGCTTGTTCCTCATCGGGCTGGCCATGGTCTACGCCGTGACCGGCACGCTCAACATGGCCGATCTGGCCTTGCGCGTGGCGCAGCTCACCGGGGATTCGGCGCTGATCGCACGCGCCGCCGCGCTGGTGTTGCTGGTGGTCTTTGGCCTGAAAGCGGCGATGCTGCCGCTGTATTTCTGGCTGCCGGCGACCTACGCCGCGGCCAGCGCGCCGGTGGCTGCCCTGTTTGCCATCATGACCAAGGTGGGGGTGTACAGCATCATCCGCACCCACTGGGGCATCTTCGGTGTGGACGCGGGCGAGGCCAGCCTGGCGGCCCAGGCCTGGCTGCTGCCACTGGCACTGAGCACCAGTGTGCTCGGCGCGTTGGGTGCGCTCGCGGCCCATAGCATGAGCCGCATGGTGGCTTACCTCACGGTGTCCTCGGTGGGCACCATCCTGGCCGGTGTGGGGCTGTTCACGCCCGAGACCCTGTCGGCGGCCCTTTACTACACACTGCACAGCACCATCGTGATCGCGGGCCTGTTCCTGCTGGTGGAGCTGATGGCCGCTCAGCGAGGCGAAGCACTGGACAAGCTGCGTCCCGCGGTGGCCCTGCGCGAACCGGTGCTGCTCGGGATGATGATGATCTTTGGCGCGGCGTCTGCCGCCGGCCTGCCGCCCCTGCCCGGTTTCCTGGGCAAGCTGATGATGCTGGAGAGTTCGGCCGGTCTGGCCGCGCAGGCTTGGGTCTGGACGGTGCTGCTGGGGGTGGGCTTCCTCACCATGGTGGGTCTGGCCCGTGCCGGTGTCATCGTGTTCTGGCACATCCAGCCCGAGCCGGCACAGGACGCCACGGCATCGGGCGCCAGCTTCAAGCTGCTGTCTGCGACCTGGCTGTTCATGGGCCTCACGCTGGCACTGGCCGTGCTGGCGTCCCCGGTCAAGCGCTACACCGACGCGGCGGCCCGGCAGCTGGCGGACAAGGCCGCCTATGCAGAGGCGGTGCTGGGTGAGCAGGGTGGGGCCGCAGCCCAGACTACCCGTCCCTACGACGGCCGCCGCAGCGTGACCCCGCCTGCGATCCAGCCACCCAACGAGGAGAACCCGCGATGAACCCAAGTCCTGATGTGGCGCGCACCGCTGCTCCGTCGAGACGGTCTTCGGGCTGGTTCGCGCACCCGGTGCTGTCGCTGCTGCTGGCGGTCAGCTGGCTGGCGCTTTCGCACAGCCTGGAGCCGGTGCACCTGCTGTCGGCGCTGCTGATCGGCCTGATCGTTCCGCGGCTGCTGAGCCCGTTTCTGTCCGAGGCTGGCCGCGTTCACTGGCCGGCGGCCGTGCGGCTGACCGGCGTGGTGCTGTGGGACATCGTGGTGTCCAACATCACCGTGGCTAGGCTGGTGCTGGGGCCGCTCCATCGCATGCATCCGGCCTGGATACCGGTGCCACTGGCCAGCCGGCATCCGCGCGTCAATGCCCTGTTTGCCACCATCATCACCACGACGCCCGGCACGGTGTCGGCGACCATCGATGAAGACGCAGGGGTGATCCTGGTGCATGCCCTGAACTGCGACGACCCGGCTGCCATGGCGGCCGACATGAAGCGTCGCTACGAAGACCTGCTGCTTCGGGTCTTCCACGTCGAAACCGGGAGACCCTCATGAACGTGCTGGACATGGCGCTCAACATCGGCATCGTCGCCGTCACGCTGGCGGTGTTGCTGTGTGCCTGGCGGCTGCTGCGCGGCCCGACCATCACCGACCGGGTGCTGGCGCTGGACACGCTGTACATGAATGCGGTGGCGCTGATCGTGCTGCTCGGCATCCGCTGGAACACCGCGCTGCTGTTCGAGGGTGCGTTGCTGGTGGCGATG
Source organism: Hydrogenophaga sp. (assembly GCA_011391495.1). GTDB lineage: Bacteria > Pseudomonadota > Gammaproteobacteria > Burkholderiales > Burkholderiaceae_C > Hydrogenophaga. The sequence continues at coordinate 184,052 of JAABQK010000002.1, read as the reverse complement.
CTGGGCTTTGCTTCCACCGTGGCGCTGGCGCGCTACCTCAGCCGCGGCGACGTGGTCGAATGACACCGGAGGAGCCAGAACATGCATCCCTTCCTCGAATGGACCGCCGCCGCCGTGATCGTGATCGCGGCCTTCTTCCTGCTGGTGGGCGCGATCGGCCTGGCGCGTCTGCCGGACTTTTTCATGCGCCTGCATGCGCCCACCAAGGCGTCGACGCTGGGCGTCGGCGGGGTGCTGGTTGCCTCGATGCTGGTGGCAGCCAGCCAGGGCAGGCCTGGCATTGCCGAGCTGCTGATCACGCTGTTCGTGTTCGTGACCGCGCCGGTGTCGGCGAACCTGATGGCGCAGGCAGCGCTGCACCTGCAGCTGCACTCAAGGGCACCGGTACCCGCCGACGCGGTACCCGAGCGAGCACCCGACTGAGATCCAGTTGGCGCAGTCGGCGCCTCTGTGGTGGGCGCCGCCGATCTCCGCCGCCAAGCCCTGCGGGGCGGGCAATCCCGTTCCGGGTTCAATGACCATGCAGGTACAGCAGCGCGGCGTTGAGCAGGTAGAGCGCCAGCAGCGCGAGGCTCACCCAGCTGCCGATGTGCCACACCCGCGACGCGGGCCGGTAGACCAGAGCGACGACCACCGTGCCGCTCATCAGGGTTGCACTCATGGCCGAGACGGCGTGCATGGGTGACACCTGCGCGTACAGGCTGCCCGACCGGAGGGCCATGTCGTCCAGTGCCAGGATCAGGACGTTGAACAGGTTGCTGCCCAGCAGGTTGGCGAAAGCCATGTCGATGGCCCCCATGCGCACGGCGGCCCAGGTGGTGGCCAACTCTGGCACCGAGGTGGCAAAGGCCACGAACAGGCTGCCCACGAAGGAGTTCGACCAGCCCATCCGCGCGGCCAGTTCCACGCCGATGAGGGGCAGCCAGACACCGGCGGCCACGATGACAGCCGCCGCCACGACATAGCCGGTCAGGGCCTGTTTGAAACCCAGGTTTGCGGGTGCCATCGCCACCGGGCTGGGCGCATCACGCCGCTCGGCCAGGTAAAGCGTGCGCATCGCGGTGGCGTACAGCAGGACGATGGCCACGCTGCCCCAGCTGACGTAGGCGATGTCGGGCAGCACGCCCTGGCGGCCCAGCAGCAGCACCAGTGCCGCTGACGAAAGCAGGATCACTCCGAAGCCGGCGGGCAGCACCAGGGCACGGCTGGCGACCGCATAGATGGATTGGCGACGGTGAAGCACATCCACCCCGGCCAGGATGGCCAGGTTGAAGATGCAGCTGCCCAGCGCATCGCCCACCGCCATGTCGGGCGACGCGGCCACGGTCACGGCGCTCAGGCCTGTGACGAGCTCCGGCAAGGAGGTGACGGTGGCGATCAGGATCAGTCCGATCCAGCTGCGCGACAGACCGGTCAGCGCCGCCAGCGCGTCGCCATAACGGATCAGTCGCACACCTGCAAGGCCGATCAGGGCCACACAAAGGGAAAACTGCGTCCAGATCACAAGTTGGGTTGTCATGCCGTCGGGTCGTTTGTACAGAAGCGGCTCGATGTTGCCTTCGATCGAGTCTAAGGGCAGCGTTCTCCGAGCAGCTCGGTCGCGAAGGGGTTGGGCTTGCCAGGCCTGCTTGTGTCGCAAGCGGCGAAGCCCTCCCCCGAGCTCAGGCGCGTGTGACGGTTTTTTGAGGTGATCGTTTGCCGGGCTTCAACACGAAGCCCAGACCGGCGAGGTAGGTGTCCAGTGTGCGGCCACCACAGACCTCCAGGGTGAACGCCTGTGGGTCGAGCAGCCAGTTCTGGATCAGGCCGTCGATCATCACGTGCAGGCCCAGTGCGGCGCTGTGCAGCGGGATCGGCAGTTTGAGGCCCTGCCGGGCGGCGGCGGCTTTCAGTCCCTGAGCGGTTTGTTTCACGCAGTCGTTGCGCACCTGCAAGTGGCGCGCGCGAACGGCTGCCATTTCGTCGTTGTATTCCACCTGGTGCGTGGCGATCTCGAACACCCGGCGCGTCTGCTCGTGTTGCGCGGTCTTGCGCAGTGCACCGAGCAGGGACGCTCGCAGCGCCTGCAGCGGGTCGTCCAGCGTGGACGCACTTTCCCCCACGCAGGCCAGCGTCTCTTCCAGCGGGAGGGTGACGCGTTCCATCATCGCGTTGAACAGGTCGGCCTTGTCTTCGAAGTGCCAGTAAATGGCACCGCGCGTGGTGCCGGCGGCGGTGGCGATGTCGGCCAATGAGGTGCGCGAAACCCCGCGCGCCTGAAACAGGTGTTCAGCGGCGTCGAGCAGGCGGGAGCGGGTGACTTCAGCGTCGGCCTTGGTGCGGCGGGCCATGGTGTGTGTTCACAGAAAAAGAGACCTTGCCAATATACATACATTCACCGGTGTATGTATACTGCCGCTCGCTTCCGGGACTTGGCACGTGCCTTGCAACCCCGGAATCACCACTCACCGCCCAAGAGGTCTTCCATGCCCGCACCCACGCCCGTCACACCTTCTTTCAGCCGTTCTTCACGGCTGCGCCATGGCCTCGCTCTGTTGCCCCTGGTGGCCGCCCTGGCCGCCTGCGGCAAAGCGGATGCGCCCGCGGCGGGCGGCGGTGCACCAGGTGGGGGCATGCCGGCACCTGAAGTGGGTGTGGTCACGGTCACGCCGGGTGATGTGGGGCTGCAGACCGAGCTGCCTGGCCGGCTGGAAGCTTCGCGCGTGGCGCAGGTGCGGGCGCGGGCGGCGGGCATCTTGCAGCAACGGCTGTTCCGCGAGGGCAGCGATGTGAAGGCGGGCCAGGCGCTGTTCCGCATCGATGCGGCGCCCTATGCCGCCACCCTGCTGAGTGCTCAGGCCAGCCTGGCGCGGGCGCAGGCCAATCTGGTCAATGCCACGGCCGTGGCCGAACGCTACCAGCCGCTGGTGGCCGAGAACGCCATCAGCCAACAGGAATACGCCAACGCCGTGGCCACGCAGAAAGCGGCACAGGCCGACGTGGCCGTTGCCAACGCCGCGGTGCAGACCGCCCGCATCAACCTGAACTACGCCAGCGTCACGGCACCCATTTCGGGCCGGATCGGCCGCGCGCTGGTGACCGAGGGTGCGCTGGTGGGGCAGGGCGAGGCGACCCAGCTGGCCGTGATCCAGCAGGTGAACCCGATGTACGTGAACTTCACCCAGTCGGCAGCAGAGGTCATGAAGCTCCAGCGCGCGATGGAGGGCGGCCAGCTCAAGGGTGCGGGTGCTGGCGCCGCCAGCGTGCGCGTGGTGCTGGAGGACGGCAGCGAATATGCCCGTCCCGGGCGGCTGCTCTTTTCCGACCTGACGGTGGACGCCGCCACCGGCCAGGTGACCTTGCGCGCCGAGGTGCCCAACCCGGATGGGGACCTGCTGCCCGGCCTGTACGTGCGCGTGCGTCTGGAGCAGGCGGTGGCGCGCGATGCGATCACGCTGCCGCAGCAGGCGGTCACGCGCTCGGCCCAGGGCGACACGGTGTCGGTGGTGGGCGCGGACGGCAAGATCGAGAAGCGCACGGTCCAGGTGGGCGGGCAGCAGGGCGGCCGCTGGGTCGTGCTCGACGGGCTGAAGGCCGGCGAGCAGGTGATGGTGGATGGCTTCCAGAAGCTGCAGATGCTGCCGCCTGGAACACCGGTGAAGGCCGTTCCATGGACGCCCGCTGGTGCGACGCCCGCCGCCCCTGCCGCCCCTGCGGCGGCGAAGTAAGGAGCGGCCGACATGGCAAAGTTTTTCATCGACCGCCCCATCTTCGCGTGGGTGATCGCGCTCTTCATCATGGTGCTGGGCGCGGTGTCCATCACCCAGCTCCCGATCGCCCAGTACCCGCCGGTGGCGCCGCCGTCCATCGTGATCAATGCCACCTACCCTGGTGCCTCGGCCAAGACGCTGGAGGACAGCGTGCTCTCGGTCATTGAACAGGAGATGAACGGCTCGCCCGGCCTGATCTACATGGAAGCCGTGGCCCAGGCCAACGGCACTGGCGCGATCACGCTGAGCTTCCAGCCCGGCACCAACGCCGACCTGGCGCAGGTGGATGTGCAGAACCGGCTCGCGCGCGCCACGCCGCGCCTGCCCGCCGCGGTGACGCAGCAGGGCGTGCGCGTGGACAAGTCGCGCAGCAACTTCCTGCTGTTCGCGATCCTCTCCAGCGACGACCCGGCCTGGGACCCGGTGGCCTTGGGCGACTACGCGTCGCGCAGCGTGGTGCCCGAACTGCAGCGCCTGCCCGGTGTGGGCCAGGCCCAGCTCTTTGGCACCGAGCGTGCCATGCGCGTGTGGATCGACCCGGCCAAGCTGCTGGGCTTCAACCTCAGCGCGGCCGATGTGAGCAACGCGATCCGCGCCCAGAACGCGCAGGTCTCGGCCGGTGAGATCGGTGCGCTGCCCAACGTGGCCGGCCAGAGCATCGCCGCCACCGTGGTGGTCAACGGCCAGCTCGGCAGCGTGGAGCAGTTCGGCAACATCGTGCTGCGCGCCAGCGCCGACGGTGCCACCGTGCGCCTGAAAGACGTGGCCCGCATCGAGCTCGGCGCCCAGGCCTACGCCACCTCGGCGCGCCTGAACGGCAAACCGTCCACCGGCATCGGTGTGCAGCTCGCGCCCAGTGGCAACGCGCTGGCCACGGCCGAAGCCGTGCGCGCCAAGATGGCGGATCTGGAAAAGTTCTTTCCCAAGGGCATGACCTGGAAGATCCCTTATGACAGCTCACGCTTCGTGAAGATCTCCATCCAGCAGGTGGCGGTGACGCTGGCCGAGGCGGTGGCGCTGGTGTTCCTGGTGATGTTCCTGTTTCTGCAGAACTGGCGCTACACCCTGATTCCCACGGTGGTGGTGCCGGTGGCATTGCTGGGCACCTTCGCCACGCTGCTGGCCATGGGCTTCTCCATCAACGTGCTGACCATGTTCGGCATGGTGCTGGTGATCGGCATCGTGGTGGACGACGCGATCGTGGTGGTGGAAAACGTCGAGCGCATCATGAGCGAGGAGGGCCTGGCGCCGCTGCAGGCCACGCGCAAGGCCATGGGCCAGATTTCGGGCGCCATCATCGGCGTTACCGTGGTGCTGATCTCGGTGTTCGTGCCGCTGGCCTTCTTCAGCGGCTCGGTGGGCAACATCTACCGCCAGTTCGCCGCCGTGATGGGCGTGTCCATCGCCTTCTCGGCCTTCATGGCGCTCTCGCTCACCCCGGCGCTGTGCGCGACGCTGCTCAAGCCGGTGGAAGCCGGGCACCACCACGAGAAAAGGGGATTCTTCGGCTGGTTCAACCGCGGTTTTGCGCGCACCGCCAAGCGCTACGAAGGTGGCGTGGCCGCGCTGCTGCCGCGCGCCGGTCGCACCCTGGTGATCTACGCCGCCATCGTGGCCGCTGTCGCGGTGATCTACAAAGGCCTGCCCACCTCCTTCCTGCCCAACGAAGACCAGGGCACGCTGCTCGTGAACGTGCAGCTGCCACCGGGTGCGACGCAGGAGCGCACGCTGGCCGTGATGAAGCAGGTGGAAGGCTTCATGCTCCAGCAGCCCGAGGTGGAAGGCATGGTTGGCGTGCTGGGCTTCAGTTTCTCGGGCCAGGGGCAGAACGCGGCACTTGCTTTCGTCACGCTGAAAGACTGGGCCGAGCGCGTCGCGCCGGGCAGCTCCGCGCAGGCGGTGGCAGGGCGTGCTTTCGGCGCGTTGTCGGGTATCCGGGACGCCTTCATCTTCCCGCTCAGCCCGCCGCCCATTCCCGAGCTTGGCGCCTCGTCGGGCTTCAGCTTCCGCCTGCAGGACCGCGCCGGCCTGGGCCGCGATGCCCTGCTGGCCGCGCGCAATCAGATGCTGGGCATGGCCTCGCAGAGCAAACTGCTGACGCAGGTGCGACCCGATGGCCTGGAAGACGCGCCGCAACTGCAGATCGACATCGACCGCGACCGCGCCAACGCCCAGGGTGTGGGTTTTGACGCCATCAGCGCTGCCATCGGCACCGCGCTGGGGTCGAGCTATGTGAACGACTTCCCCAACGCCGGGCGCCTGCAGCGCGTGGTGGTGCAGGCCGACGCCACGGCGCGCATGCAGCCCGACGACGTGCTGCGCATCAACGTGCTCAACAGCAAGGGCCAGGCGGTGCCGCTGTCGGCCTTTGCCAGCACGCACTGGGTCACCGGCCCGATGCAGACCGTGCGCTACAACGGTTACCCGGCCATGCGCATCAGCGGCAGCGCCGCACCAGGCGTGAGCACTGGCCAGGCCATGGCCGAGATGGAGGCGCTGGCGGCCAAATTGCCGCAGGGCTTCGGCTTCGAATGGACCGGCCAGTCGCGCGAGGAAAAGCTCGCCGGCTCACAGGCCATGATCCTCTACGGCTTCGCCATCCTGGCGGTGTTCCTCGCGCTGGCGGCCCTGTACGAAAGCTGGTCCATCCCGCTGGCCGTGGTGCTGGTGGTGCCGCTGGGTGTGCTCGGTGTGCTGCTGGCCACGCTGCTGCGCGGCTATTCGAACGACGTGTACTTCCAGGTCGGCCTGATCACCATCATCGGCCTCTCGGCGAAGAACGCGATCCTGATCATCGAGTTCGCGAAGGACCTGCAGGCCCAGGGGAAGGGCGTGATCGAAGCGGCGCTGGCCGCGGCGCACCTGCGTTTCCGTCCCATCATCATGACCTCGATGGCCTTCACGCTCGGCGTGCTGCCGCTGTTCCTGGCCACCGGCGCGGGCTCTGCCAGCCAGCGGGCGATTGGCACCGGCGTGATCGGCGGCATGCTCACCGGAACGGTGCTGGCGGTCGTGTTCGTGCCCGTCTTCTTCGTGGTGGTGCGATCGATCTTCAAAGACAGTGAGCGACAGCACCGCGTGCATGCGGAGCAGGCAGCGCACATGGGAGTGCATTCCGATGACCGATAACAAGCTCTGTTTCGCGCGCCAGCCGGTGTCTTTCCGCAAGGCGGCGCTGGCCAGCCTGGCCGTGGCAGCACTGCTGTCCGGCTGCTCGATGATCCCGACCTACGAGCGGCCGCCCGCGCCGGTGGCGGCCGACTGGCCCGGCCCCGTTCCGGGCGTGGTGGCCAGCCCGGCAGCAGCCGACATCGCCTGGACCGATTTCGTGGTCGATCCACGCCTGCGCGAGCTCATCGGCCTGGCGCTGAAGAACAACCGCGACCTTCGCGTGGCGGTGCTCAACATCGAGCAGGTGCGCGCCCAGTACCAGATCCGCCGTGCCGACCAGTTCCCGACGCTGGACCTCGCCGCCAGCGGCAACCGCCAGCCCGCCAGCGACGGGGGCATCAACAGCAGCTACAGCGTGGGCCTGGCCCTGACCAGCTGGGAGATCGACTTCTTCGGCCGCGTGGCGAGTCTGAAAGAGTCGGCGCTGGCGCAGTACCTGGCCAGCGAGGAAGCCCGCAAAGCGGCGCAAACCAGTCTGGTGGCCTCGGTCGCGAGCACCTGGCTGAGCCTTCGGACCAGCGACGAGCTGCTGGCGCTCACACAGCAGACGCTCGCCACCCGGCAGGATTCGTTCCGCCTGACCAAGCTGCGCTTTGACAACGGGGCCACCTCGGCACTGGACCTTCGCCAGGCCGAGTCGCTCACCGCAGCAGCCCAGGTCGCACTGGCGCAGCAGCAGCGCCAGCGGGCATTGGATGTGAACGCGCTCACCCTGCTGGTGGGTCAGCCGCTGCCGACCGACCTCACGGCCGCGGCGCCGGCCGGGTCCGGGATGCCAGCGGATGCACCGCCCCTGGCCCTGTTTCGTGAGCTGCCGGTGGGCCTGCCTTCCGACCTGCTCACGCGCCGGGCCGACATCCGGCAGGCTGAACAGCAGCTGATCGCGGCCAACGCCAGCATCGGTGCAGCGCGCGCCGCCTTCTTCCCGCGCATTTCGCTCACCGCTGGTGTGGGTACCGCGAGCAGCGAGTTGTCGGGACTGTTCAAGGACGGATCCTGGGGCTTCACGCTGGCGCCGCAGGCGCTGCTGCCGATCTTCGATGCGGGCCGCAACCAGGCCGGGCTCGATTCGGCCAACGCCGCGCGCGGCATCGCCGTGGCGCAGTACGAAAAAGCCATCCAGACCGCCTTCCGCGAAGTGGCCGATGCGCTGGCCGGGCAGGCCATGCTGGCCGAGCAGCTGCGCGCGCAGCAGCTGCAGGTCACGGCCGAGGCCGACCGTTTCCGGCTGGCCGAGCTGCGCTACCGCAACGGCGTGGCGAGCTACCTCGATGTGCTTGACGCCCAGCGTTCGCTGTTTGCCACCCAGCAGGCGCTCACCCAGACCCGCCTGGCGCGGCAGCAGAACCAGGTCGCGTTGTACAAGGCTTTGGGCGGCGGGTACTGAAGTCCCCCTGCGCCGCTTCGCGTCGTCCCCCCCCCGAGGGGGGACGACACCTGTGGCCCGGCGAAGCCGGTTCCACGGTGTGTGCTGAACAGTTCCTCGTCGCTCCCAGCTGTTTGGACAGGCCAGGGCTTCAGACTTTGGGCAAGTCGTAGAAACGCATGATGTGGTCCCACGCGGCCCGCGGATCGTCCACATAGACGAAAAGCTTCAGGTCTTCGGTCGAGATGGTGCCTTCTTCGACCATCACATCCAGGTTGATCAGGCGTTTCCAGTAGGCGGAGCCGAACAGCACGATCGGCACCGGCTTGGCCTTCTTGCACTGCACCAGCGTGATCACCTCGAACAGCTCGTCCAGCGTGCCGAACCCACCCGGAAAGGCCACCAGGGCCTTGGCGCGCATCATGAAATGCATCTTGCGCAACGCGAAGTAGTGGAACTTGAAGCTCAGCTCGGGCGAGATGTAGGGGTTGGCCGACTGCTCGTGCGGCAGCGCGATGTTCAGGCCGACGTTGAGCGCACCCTCGTCGTGCGCGCCGCGGTTGGCCGCTTCCATGATGCCGGGGCCGCCGCCCGTGCAGATGAACAGCTGGTCCTCCTTCGGGCAGCGGGCGCTGTAGCGCGCCACGGTGCGGGCGAATTCACGTGCCTGGTCGTAGTAGGGTGCGTTGCGCAGCAGGGCCTGCGCCCGCGCGAGCGCATGGGCGTCACCGCTGGCCTGCGCCGCGCTCAGCATCGCCTGCGCTTCGCTCCGTTCGCGGAAGCGCGCGCTGCCGAACACGACCACGGTGTTTTCGATCCCCAGGTCGCGCTGGGCGAGATCGGGTTTGAGCATTTCCAGCTGAAACCGGATGCCGCGCGTCTCGCGGCGCAGCAGGAACTCCGGGTCGGCGAAGGCCAGGCGGTAGGCATCGGACTGCAGCGGCGTGCCCGCGTCGGACTGGGCCTGCAACTCGGCCCAGGCATCGGCCAGGCGGCGCTCGCTGATGTGTTGTGCATTCATGATGGGTTCCTTGGAGGGTGTCGTGGGTCGGATTGTCTGGATCACAGGCCGATGGCCAAAGCCAATGGCACAAAGATCACGGCCAGCGCGTTGCCCAGCATGATCATCGCGGCCACCTTGTCGGGTTCCTGCCGGTAGCGGTCGGCCAGCATGAACTGCATCACCGCGGGGGGCAGGGCGGCAAACAGCAGCAGCTGTCCGCGCGCGGCGCCCTCGAGGTCCAGCGCCCAGGCCAGCGGAATGCCGATCGCCAGCCCGATCAACGGGCGCGCCAGGGCGCCCAGCATGCCCAGGGCCAGACCCGCGCGGGTGAGCGAGGTCAGCCGCACGCCGAGCGCAAACAGCATCATGGGCAGCAGGGCATCGCCCAGCAGCTTCAGGCCCGAAAGCAGCACGTCGGGTGGTCGCAGGTCGGTCAGCGCACTCGCGAAGCCGAGCGCGGTGCCGATCATCAGCGGGCTGAGCAGCAGGTCGCGGGTACGGGCCTGGCGGCTGGTGATGCGTGCGCCGATCGAGAAATGGAACAGGTTGCTGACCGAAAACAGCGCCACGGCGGCACCAAAGTGCGCTGGACCAAAGGCGAGCAGCGCCAGCGGGAGCCCCATGTTGCCGCAGTTGTTGAACATGACCACCGGCACCAGGGTGCGCGGCTGGGCGCCAAATGCACGCGCCAGCGGCCAGGCCAGCAGCCCGCCGCCCAGGATCAGCACCGTGCCGCCGATCAGCAGGGACACATGCTCGGCGATGTTGAAGTCCTTCGAGGCCAGCGCCGAATACACCAGCACCGGCGCCAGCACATCGAGCGCGATGCGGTTGAAGACCGAGAGGTCGGGTGGCTGGCGCCGCGCGTAGCCATAGCCGATGGCCACGATCAGGAACACCGGGATGATGACGTCGGCGATGCGGCTGATCAGGTCCATGGGTGCATGCGGATGGGTTGGAGTGCGCCAAGTGAAAAGGCTCCCGCAGGAGCCTTTTCAAAGGACAGAGCAGGTGCGATCAGACCCGCTTGCGGTATTCGCCGGTGCGGGTGTCGATCTCGATCTTGTCGCCTTGTGCCACGAACAACGGCACGGACACTTCGAAACCGGTGGCAATCTTGGCCGGCTTGAGCACCTTGCCGGACGTGTCGCCCTTGACGGCAGGCTCGGTCCAGGTGATTTCGCGCTCGACGCTGGTGGGCAGTTCGACCGAGATGGCCTTGCCATCGTAGAACACCACTTCGACCGGCATGCCGTCTTCCAGGTAGTTCAGCGCGTCGCCCATGTTTTCGGCTTCGACCTCGTACTGGTTGTAGTCGGCGTCCATGCAGACGTACATCGGATCGGCGAAGTAGGAGTAGGTGCAGTCCTTCTTGTCCAGAATGATCTGGTCCATTTTGTCGTCGGCCCGGCAGACCACTTCGGTGGCCATGTTGTTGAGCAGGGCCTTGAGTTTCAGGCGTACGGTGGCCGCGCCACGCCCGCCTCGGGCGTATTCGGTCTTCAGGACGATCATCGGGTCCTTGCCATGCATGATCACATTGCCGGCGCGCAGTTCTTGGGCGATTTTCATAAAGATTCCAACGGTTGGGCCGCTAGTTCCGGCAGGGCTGAAAGACCCGGGAACGGTGCTGATGGCTGCGATCTGTGCGGCGAGGCAGATGGCTGGCAGGCAACGGGGCTCGGTGTGAACCGGACCGGTTTTCCGCAAAGCCTTGAATTTTATCGCTTTTTGGTGATGAATTCGAGCAGCTGCGTGACCAGGTCGGGTTGCACCAGCAGGCGTTGCCGGGCCGCCTGCACACAAGTGCGCCAGCTGTCCACCACCGCCCAGCCCGGCCAGACCGGGCCATCCGTCGTTGCGATGCTGTTCCAGGCACGATGAAATGCGCGCAGCGAGGGCGGTGCCTGCAGCCAATCCAGGAAGGCGTCGAGTTTGGCGTGGTGGGCGTCGTCGTGCTGCGGGTAGATGTGCCAGACGAAGGGCTGTCCGGCCCAGAGGGCCCGCACCAGAGAGTCTTCGCCACGCACGAAATTCAGCGTGCAGCTCCAGAGCAGGTGGTCGTAGTCGCGCTGGGTCAGGCGCGGCAGGCGGTGCAGCGTCGCGTGGCCGGTGTCCAGCCCTTGCGCCAGGGCGGCGGAGACGGCATCACCCGCGCGACCGGCGGTGACCAGCCAGTCGCTGGCCACGTCATCGCCGGCTTGTTGCAGCACGGCCGGCAGGACGGCGGGCTCGTAGCAGAAGAGGCTGGCGCGCGGGCGGTCGGTGGGAGGCAGGCCTTGCGATTGGAGCCAGGCCTTGGTGTCGAAGGCGGTTTGTCTCGCAGGCAGGTCCTGCTCCCGCAGCAGACCGCCGGTGGCGGGCGTGAAGCCGGGGTAGAAGAACCATTTGCCAACGCCGCGCATCGGCCCGGTGGACACCAGCGAGGGCAGGCCGTGCGAGCGTTCCACATAGGGCTCAGCGCTCATGTATTCGAGGTTGACCCAGGTCGGCGCCCGCCCGCCGGCGGCGATGGTGGCGGCCCGGTGCGCCAGCGCCTCCGGCGGCGGGTGGCAGCCGAAGGTTTCGATCCAGACGTCGGCCGGCGCCAGCGCTGCGAGCAGTCCGCTCGCGAGCGGCTCGGTCCAGTGCAGCACGCTGACGCCCGCCATGCGGCCTTCCAGCGCACCGGGCACCATCCAGCGCAGGGCACCCGGTTCGTCGATCCACAGCCGCACGGTCTGCCCGCGCGTGGCCAGGTCGGCGCAGAAGCGCCAGCAGACGCCGATGTCGCCGAGGTTGTCCACGACGTGGCAGAACACGTCCCAGGTCAGGAGCGGAGGGGCGTCGGAACGCGGGGCAGCAGCGGGCATGGGCATCATCTTGCAGCATCCATTGTCGGCCGAAGCCGGGCATCGGTCCGTTCACAATACCGCCCATGTCCAGCGCCGCACCCGAAGCACCCCATTCCGAACAACTGCTGAGCGAAGTCGCGGCCCTGCCGGGGCTGCCGGGCGTTTACCGCTATTTCGATGCCCAGGGCCAGCTGCTCTACGTGGGCAAGGCGCGCAACCTGAAAAAGCGCGTTGGCAGCTATTTCCAGAAGAACCACGACGGCACACGCATCGGCCACATGGTGAGCAAGATCGTGCGCATGGAGACCACGGTGGTGCGCTCCGAGGCCGAGGCGCTGCTGCTGGAAAACAACCTGATCAAGACGCTGAACCCCAAGTTCAACATCCTGTTCCGCGACGACAAGAGCTACCCCTACCTCAAGATCACCGGCACACGCGAGACCTACCGCACCGCCGGGGTCATGCCGTCGCCCTCCATCGCATTCCCCCGCATGGCCTATTACCGTGGCGTGGTGGATCGCCGCCACAGCTATTACGGACCCTACCCCAGTGCGTGGGCGGTGAAGGAGTCGATCACGCTGCTGCAGAAAGTGTTCCGCCTGCGCACCTGCGAAGACACGGTGTTTGCCAACCGCACGCGACCCTGCCTGCTGTACCAGATCAAGCGCTGCAGCGGTCCCTGCGTGGACCTGATCGACAGCGAGGCTTATGCGCGTGACGTGGCCGATGCCGAACGCTTCCTGCGTGGTGAAACCCAGGCGGTGCTGGATGCGCTGGAGCAGCGCATGATGGCCCACGCCGGGAAGCTCGAATTCGAGCAGGCGGCCGAGATCCGCAACCAGATCGCTGCCTTGTCCCGCGTGCTGCACCAGCAGGCGGTGGACAACGTGTCCGACAAGGATGTGGATGTGCTGGCGGTCAGGGTGCAGGGCGGGCGGGCCTGCGTGAACCTGGCCATGGTCCGCGGGGGGCGCCATCTGGGCGACCGCCCCTATTTCCCGGCGCATGTGGAAGACGCCACCCAGATTCACCGCTGGCTGGCGGAAGACGGGCTGGGCGCCGACGCGAACGACGCGGCGACCGATCCGGTGGAGCGTGTGGCGGTGCAGGTGCTGGAAGCCTTCATCGCCCAGCACTACCTGGGCACGGCCATGCCGCACACGCTGGTGACCAGCCACCCGGTGGGCAAGCCGCTGCTGGACGCACTGACCGAGCAGACCGGCTCGCGGGTCAACGCCGTGCACCAGCCACGCGAACACCGCCGCATCTGGCTGGAGATGGCACAGAAAAACGCCGACATCGCGCTGGCCCGCCTGCTGGCCGAAGAGGGGTCGCAGCAGGCCCGCACCCGTGCGCTGGCCGATGCACTGGGCCTGCCGGACGACAACCTGGACGAACTGCGCATCGAGTGTTTCGACATCTCGCACACGGCGGGCGAATCGACCCAGGCATCCTGTGTGGTGTTCGAAGGCCACAAGATGCAGAACAGCCAGTACCGGCGCTACAACATCGAGGGCATCACCCCGGGCGATGACTACGCTGCCATGCGCCAGGTGCTGCTGCGCCGCTACGGCAAGATCGCCGAGGCGCTGCGGGCGGAGGAAGCGCCCGCCGCCCTCGCCAGCCCGGAGCCCACAACGGGTGTGGGCCACGAGCCGCCATCAGGCGCTGTTGCATCTGAGGCCCAGGAAGATGCGCCCCCCGGGCCCACCGCCGAGGCGCCCAGCGGACCCCGCATGCCCGATCTTGTGCTGGTGGACGGCGGCAAGGGGCAGGTCAGCATGGCGCGCGAGGTGTTCCAGCAGCTCGGGCTGGACCTGTCGCTGATCGTCGGCGTGGAAAAGGGTGAAGGCCGCAAGGTCGGCCTGGAAGAACTGGTGTTCGCCGACGGCCGCGAAAAGGTCTACCTAGGCCACGATTCGGCCGCACTCATGCTGGTGGCGCAGATCCGCGACGAGGCCCACCGCTTCGCCATCACCGGCATGCGGGCCCAGCGCGCCAAGGTGCGCACCGGCGGCAGCAAGCTCGAAGACATCCCCGGTGTGGGCCCCAAGAAGCGCGCGCGCCTCCTGCAGCGTTTTGGTGGTGTGCGAGGCGTGGCGTCCGCCAGCGTGGACGACCTCTGCACGGTCGAGGGCATTTCCAGCGAACTGGCCGATGCCATCTACCGCGCACTGCACTAGTGCAAGGCTCCCCCATAATCACGCCATGTTTTTCAACCTTCCCACCCTGCTGACCTGGGCGCGCATCGTCGCCATTCCGCTGATCATCGGGGTGTTCTATCTGGAAGGCATGAGTGCGAAAGAGCAGAACCTGATCGCCACGGTGATGTTTGTGGTGTTCGCTGCCACCGACTGGGCCGATGGCTACCTGGCCCGCAAGCTTCACCAGACCTCGGCCTTTGGCGCGTTTCTCGACCCGGTGGCGGACAAGTTCCTGGTCTGCGCCAGCCTGCTGGTGCTGGTGCACCTGGACCGGGCCGACGTGTTTGTGGCGCTCATCATCATTGGCCGTGAGATCGCGATCTCGTCCCTGCGCGAGTGGATGGCGATCATCGGCGCCACCAAGAGCGTGGCGGTCCACATGATCGGAAAGCTCAAGACCGCGGTGCAGATGACGGCCATTCCATTCCTGCTTTTCAACGGGACGCTGTTGGGGGTGATCGATACCCACCTGTGGGGCACCTGGCTGATCTGGATTTCGGCGGTGCTGACCGTCTGGTCGATGGTGTATTACCTGCAGAAGGCGCTGCCCGAGATCCGCGCCCGCTCGCGTTGAAGCGCGCGCAAGCACCGATGGTTTCTCCGAAGCAAGACAACGCCTGGCTGCGCGCCATGCCCTGGGTGTTTGTGCTGATCTGGAGCACGGGCTTCATCGTGGCGCGCTTCGGCATGCCGCATGCGCCACCCATGAAATTCCTCGCAGTGCGCTACGCGCTGTCCATGGCCTGTTTCCTGCCCTGGATTCTTCTCGCGGGCGTGAAGTGGCCAACCACCCGAACGCAATGGCTGCATCTGGCCGTGACCGGTGTGCTGATGCATGCGGGCTACCTGGGCGGCGTCTGGGCCGCGGTCAAGGCGGGCATGGGTTCGGGCCTGTCGGCGCTGATCGTCGGTATCCAGCCGGTGTTGACCGCCATCTGGCTGAGCTCGGTGGGCGGTCAGGGTGCGCAGGTGTCACGCCGTCAGTGGGTGGGCTTGCTGCTGGGATTCGCCGGACTGGTGCTGGTGGTCTCCCGCAAGTTCGGCGCCGGTGGCCCTGGCGACCAGGCGAACTTGTTCAACCTGTCGTTTGCCGTGATGGCGCTCTTCTCCATCACCGCCGGCACGCTGTACCAGAAGCGTTTTGTGCAGTCCTGCGACGTGCGCAGTGCCAACACGGTGCAGCTGGCGGCGGCGTTGCTGGTGACGCTGCCCCTGACCTTGCTGGAATCGGAGCCCATGCGCTGGAATGCCGAGCTCGCCGGGGCCATGGCCTGGTCGGTCCTGGGGCTCACGCTGGGTGGAAGCTCGCTGCTGTACCTGCTGATCCAGCGCGGCGCTGCGGCCACCGTGAGCAGCCTCATGTACCTGGTGCCACCGTGCACTGCGCTGATCGCCTGGCTGCTGTTCGACGAGCCCGTCACGGCGGTGACGGTGGCCGGCATTGCGCTCACCGCTTTCGGCGTGAGCCTGGTGGTGCGTTCCCCCAAGAAACCCTGATGCAAAGGAAATCGCGTGAGTCAACACCGCATTGCGGTCATCGCCGGCGACGGCATTGGCCAGGAAGTCATGCCCGAGGGGCTGCGCGTGCTGCAGGCTGCCGCCTCGAAGTACAACCTCGACCTGCGCTTCGATCATTTCGATTTTTCGAGCTGCGATTATTTCGAGCGACACGGCAAGATGCTGCCCGACGACTGGAAGGACCAGATCGGCGGCCATGAAGCGATCTATTTCGGTGCGGTGGGCTGGCCCGACAAGGTGCCGGACCACATCTCGCTCTGGGGCTCGCTGCTGCTGTTTCGACGGGAGTTTGACCAGTACGTCAACATCCGGCCTGCCAAGCTCATGCCCGGCGTGCGTGCGCCCGTGGTGCGGCGCGACGGCAGTCCGCGCCTGCCCGGCGAGATCGACATGGTGATCGTGCGCGAGAACACCGAGGGCGAATACTCCAGCATCGGCGGGCGCATGTACCCCGGCACCGAGCGCGAGATCGTCGTGCAGGAAACGGTGATGTCTCGCATCGGAGTGGACCGCGTGCTGCGCTACGCGTTTGAAGTGGCCCGTTCGCGTCCGAAAAAACACCTGACCAGTGCCACCAAGTCCAACGGCATCGCCATCACCATGCCCTACTGGGACGAACGTGTGGCCGAGATGGCCAAGCAGTACCCGGACGTGCGGGTCGACAAGTTCCACATCGACATCCTGACCGCCCACTTCGTGCAGCGTCCGGATTTCTTTGATGTGGTGGTGGGCAGCAACCTGTTCGGCGACATCCTGTCAGATCTGGGGCCGGCCTGTACCGGCACCATCGGCATCGCGCCCAGCGCCAACCTCAACCCGGATCGAAAGTACCCGTCGCTGTTCGAGCCGGTGCACGGCTCGGCGCCCGACATCGCGGGGAAGGGCATCGCCAACCCGATCGGCCAGATCTGGTGCGGCGCCATGATGCTCGACTATCTGGGTCACCGCGATGCACACGACGCTGTGTTGCGTGCCATCGAAACGGTGCTTCAGCCCGGCAGCGGCGCACCCCGCACACCCGACCTCGGTGGCACGGCCAGTACCGCCGACGTGGGCAAAGCCATTGCCCAGGCCCTGTGCGCTTGAATCCGCGCCGCGCCCCATCGCACGCTGACGCCCGAAGCCTGTGATGAAAACGTCTAAAATCCTGCCTTTCGCGTGTGAAGCGCGTTGCAGGTGCCGTTCCGATATTGACAGCGGCGCGACCCAGTGGGTCTAATCGTCCGGCGTATGTCACGGCTCACCGTGTCATGGCGAACAAGCGCGAACAGTATCTCGACCGGTCGAAGAGAGCCGGTCCTGGCAAACGTCTGTCCGCACGGATCTTTCCAATCATTTCAAGAGGGGCTATTTGTGAACAAAACAGAACTCGTCGAACACATCGCCAAGCACGCCGATATTTCCAAGGCTGCTGCAACGCGTGCGCTGGACTCGACCATCACCGCCATCCGCACCACCCTGAAAAAGGGCGGGACTGTGTCTCTGGTCGGATTCGGTTCTTTTGCGGTGACCAAACGCCCCGCTCGCAAGGGTCGCAATCCGCGGACCGGCGAAGAGATTAAAATCAAGTCTGCCAAAGTGCCGAAGTTCCGCCCGGGCAAGGCACTGAAGGATGCGCTGAACTGAAGCGGCCTCCAGGATTTCCGGTGGGGTGCTTAGCTCAGTCGGTAGAGCGGCGCCCTTACAAGGCGTAGGTCGGCGGTTCGACCCCGTCAGCACCCACCACCATCGAATAGGCGAACCTGGGTTCGCCTATTTTTTTATTGGCGCAGGTACCTGCTGTCCCCGTCTGTTTCTTGTTTCAGGGTTTCAAGGCATGTTCGATTCCATCCGCAATCACAAGAAGTACCTGATGGGCTTTTTGCTGATCCTGATCATCCCCTCGTTCGTGTTGTTCGGGATTCAGGGCTTCAACGATGTCAGCAACCGTGGTGAGCCCGTGGCCTCGGTGGACGGAGAGGACATCACCAAGACCGAATGGGATCAGGCACACCAGGCCGAGTCCCAGCGCCTGCGCGAATCCATGCCCACGCTGGACCCGAAGCTGCTGGACAGCAGCGAGGCCCGCTACGCCACGCTGGAGCGCATGGTGCGCGAGCGCGTGCTGGCTCTGGCGGCGCAGAAGCTCCATCTGTACACCAGTGACCAGCGTCTGGCGCGCGACCTGCAGGAAAACGAAGCCATTGCCTCTCTGCGCAAGCCCGACGGTTCGCTCGACGTGGAGGCCTACCGGCAGCTGGTCGGGCGCCAGGGCATGACGCCCGAGATGTTCGAAGCCCGGGTGCGAGCCGATCTGTCGCAGCGCCAGGTGACCCAGGGCATTCAGGCTTCGGGCTTTGCACCGGGCGCACTGGCCAATGTGTCGCTGAACGCCTTCTTTGAGCGCCGCGAAGTGCGTGTGGCGCTGTTCAAGGCGAGCGATTTCGCAGCCCGTGTTTCTCCCAGCGAAGCAGAGATTGAAGGCTTTTACAACAACAACCCGGCCCTGTTCCAGGCGCCGGAGCAGGCCGATGTGGAATACCTCGTGCTCGACGCGGCGGCACTGCAAAAGGGCATCGTGCTCAACGAAGCCGAGGTGCGTGCCTACTACGAACAAAACGCCGCGCGGCTGTCTGGTAACGAGGAGCGCCGCGCCAGCCACATCCTGCTGACGGTGCCCGCTGGTGCCCCGGCGACCGAAAAAGACAAAGTGCGCGAGCGGGCGGCAACCCTGCTGGCCCAGGTGCGCCAGGATCCAGCCTCGTTTGCTGCCGTGGCCAAGGCCAACTCGCAGGACCCCGGTTCAGCGGTCAACGGCGGCGACCTGGATTTCTTTGCCCGCGGTGCCATGGTGAAGCCGTTTGAGGATGCGGCCTTTGCGCTGCAAAAAGGCGGCATCTCCGATCTGGTTGAAAGTGAATTCGGTTTCCACATCATCCAGCTCACCGACATCAAGGCGCCCAAGCAGCGCAGCTTTGAAGAAGTGCGTCCCGAGATCGAAGCCGACCTGAAGAAACAGCAAGCGCAAAAGCAGTTTGCTGAAACCGCCGAGGCGTTCAGCAACCTGGTCTACGAACAGGGAGACAGTCTCAAGCCGGCGGCCGATCGACTGAAGCTGGACCTTCAAACGGTCAAGGGCCTCACTCGCCAACCCCGGCCTGGTCAAGGCGTACTGTCCAACGAGCGCCTGCTCAATGCGCTCTTTTCTGCCGAGTCGGTCGAGAAAAAGCGCAATACCGAAGCGATTGAAACCGCGTCGGGGCAACTGGTGTCCGCTCGCATCGTTCAGTACGCGCCTGCTCGCACACAGGCGCTGGCCGATGTGCGCGATCAGGTCCGCAACCGTCTGGTGGCCCAGCGTTCGGCTGAGCTGGCCCGGGAAGAGGGCGCCAAGAAGCTGGACGCCTGGAAAGCCGGTGCCGACGCGGTGGAACTGCCCGCGGCCCAGACGGTGTCGCGCGACAAGGCGCAGGGGCTGGCGCTTCCCGTGCTCAATGCGGCGCTGAGCGTGGATGCAGGCAAGCTGCCCGCGTGGACCGGTGTCGACCTGCGTGATGCGGGTTACGCCGTGGTCAAAGTCGACAAGGTACTGCCGCGTGAGGCACGCGATTCCCAAGCCCTGAGTCAGGAGGTGCAGCAGTACGCCCAGTGGTGGTCTTCGGCTGAGAGCCAGGCCTACTACGAGGCATTGAAAGATCGGTTCAAGGTGAGCATCAAGGTGCCGGCTCCTGCGGCTGCCGAAAATGCGCCGCGCTAAGTCGGACGAAGCGCCACCCGGTGGGTGGCACGTGGCATTCTTCGCGCTATAATTTGCAGCTTGCGGTGGCTGTAGCTCAGTTGGTAGAGTCCAGGATTGTGATTCCTGTTGTCGTGGGTTCGAGCCCCATCAGCCACCCCAGTAAATAAAGGAAAGCCCGTTACCTGTTTGGTAGCGGGCTTTTTTCTTGGGTGGGCCGCAAGATGGTGGAGGGCGGCCGCGCGCCAGGCTGACTCAGGCGTTTCCATGGACCGGCACCCTCGCTCTACCCCGAAATCCCCTGGCGCATCCAGATCGCATCTTCCTGTTCCAGTTCTTCGAGCCGACCCTCGATGTCGGCGATCGAACGGTCCAGTTCGGGCAGCATCACGTCCTGCAGGGCGCGGGCGCGGCGCACCGAACGCTGGTATTCGCGCGACAGGCGTTCCAGGTTGCCCGACATGGACGCCAGTTCGGCCGCCCGGGCCAGCACCTCGGCAAAGGCCAGCTGGCAGGCCCGGGCCTCAGGCGAGGGCTGCACCGGTTCGGAACCGCCGACCGTGCCGGCCTGCCACTCGGCCTGCTGCAGCCGCACGCCCATCAGCGAGCGGGCTGTGACATGCAGCTTGGCACTGTCCAGTCCGCCCGGCGGGTAGACCTGCAGGCCCTGCAGCCCGTGGCGCACCACGGCCGCCTTCAGGGCAGCTTGCGCACCCGTGTACAGCGCCAGGAAGTGGCGCTGCAGCTGGCCGTAGCGCTCCAGCTCGCGCAGGATCTCGCCGGCCAGCAGCAGGCACTTTTCGTCGAGGAAGACGTGGCCTTCGTGCATGGCACGGCGTTCGTCCTTCTGTTCGATGACGGCGCTGCGCGTCGGGCTGACATCGCTCATGCTCGGCCTTCGATGTGGCGGGCGATCTGCGCATCCGACAGCCGTGTGAGCTCGCTGACAGGCAGCCCGGCCAGCAGGTTCCAGCCCAGCGCCATGCTCTGCTCCAGCGAGCGCGCCTCGTCCTGGCTGGCCAGGGTCTGCTCGAAGCTGCTGCCGAAGCGCAGGTAGCGGCGGTCGGTCTCGGACAGGCCTTCCTCGCCCACCACGCTGGCCAGCACGCGCGCCTGCGCCGCGCGCGCGCAGGCCGCGTACAGCTGGCTGGCCAGGGCCGGGTGGTCGGGGTCGGTGTACTGGCCGCCGATGCCGTCCTTCATCAGGCGCGACAGGCTGGGGAGCACGTTGACGGGCGGGTAGATGCCGCGCCGGTCGAGGTCGCGCGAGAGCACGATCTGGCCTTCGGTGATGTAGCCGGTGAGGTCGGGGATGGGGTGGCTGATGTCGTCGGCTGGCATGGTCAGGATCGACAGTTGGGTCAGCGTCCCGGGAGAGCCGCGCAGGCAGCCGGCGCGTTCGAACAGCGTGGCGAGGTCCGAGTACATGTAGCCGGGAAAGCCCTTGCG
Organism: Hydrogenophaga sp.; assembly: GCA_011391495.1. GTDB lineage: Bacteria > Pseudomonadota > Gammaproteobacteria > Burkholderiales > Burkholderiaceae_C > Hydrogenophaga. Next base: position 163,043 of record JAABQK010000002.1, on the reverse strand, counting down.
GCTGGGAATCTCGCCCTTGCTCGACGAGACTTCCCGCAGCGCCTCGCAGTAGTTGGTCATGTCGGTCAGGATCACCAGCACGTGCAGGCCGCGCGTGAAGGCCAGGTACTCGGCTGCGCTCAGCGCGAAGCGCGGCGTCAGCAGGCGCTGCGTGCTGGAGTCGCTGGCGAGATTCAGGAACAGGGCGGTGCGCTCCAGCGCGCCGCCCTGTTCCAGGCTGCGGCGGAAGTACTCGGCGCTGTCGTGTGGCACGCCGATGCCGGCGAAGACGATGACGAAATCCTCCGCACCCTGGCGCAGGCGCGCGTGGCTGGCGATCTCGACCGCCAGCCGGTCATGCGGCAAGCCGCCACCCGAGAACAGCGGCAGCTTCTGGCCGCGCACCAAGCTGTTCATCAGGTCCAGCGTGCTGATGCCGGTCTCGATGAAATCGCGCGGCAGCGCGCGTGCCACCGGGTTCAGTGGCAGGCCGTCGATCGGCACCTTGTGGTGCACGGCCACCGGCGGCCCGCCGTCGATGACCTGGCCCACGCCGTTGAACACGCGCCCCAGGATGTCCGGACCCAGCCCGAAGCTCAGCGGCTCGCCGTGGAAGCGCACCACGGTGTCCTCGAGCGTGAGGCCGGCGGTCGATTCCAGCACCTCGATCGTCATGAACGCATCGTCGATGGCGGCGATGCGGCCCAGGCGGGCGCGCCCGTCCGGACCGGTCACTTCCACGGCATCGGACAGGCCGACATCCAGCGTGCGCCGCAGGAACAGCAGCGGGCCTTCGAGCCGGGTGGCGGCGCCTTCAACCGTGAGTCGCATCGCGGTCCTCCGGTTCGGGTGTCAGTTGGGCGAATTCCCGCTCCATGCGCGCCTGCAGTTCGTCGAAGCGCGGCAATTCGTGGTCGGCGATCTCCTCGCCCATGCGCTGCAAGGAGCGCATGCAGGCGAGCGCGCTGATGTGCTCGGGCCCGATGCCGGTCGTCTGGGCCGCTTGCGCGAGCTCGATGAAGCGACCCAGCAGGCGCATCATCGCGCCCTGGCGCTGCGGGCTGCAGACACGGTCGACCTCGGAGAAGGCCGACTGGCGCAGAAAGGCCTCGTTGACCAGATCGGCGCACAGCAGGGTGAGCTGCTGGCGCGCGGGCAGGGCGTCCTTGCCGATGATGCGCGCCATGCGCTCGAGCTGCGCCTGTTCGTCGAGCAGGGTGAGGAAGCGCTGGCGCAGCGCCAGCCACTGGCCGTTGCCCTGCGCCGTCCACCACGGCGCGAAGCCGCGCGCGTCTTCGGCATACGACTGCAGCGGGTGGATGGCGGGATAGAAGCGCGCCTGCGCACGTTTAACGTCGAGCGCCCAGAAGGCGCGAACGTAACGCTTTGTGTGGCTCGTCACCGGCTCGGAGAAGTCGCCCGATGGCGGGCTGATGGCGCCCATCACGGTGACCGATCCGGTGCTGCCACCGAGGGTTTCGACCAGCGCGGCGCGTTCGTAGAAATCGGCCAGACGTCCGGCCAGATAGGCCGGGTAGCCACCTTCGCCCGGCAATTCGCCGAAGCGTCCTGAGACTTCGCGCAGCGCTTCGGCCCAGCGGCTGGTGGAGTCGGCCATCAGGGCGACGTGCAGGCCCTGGTCGCGGAAATATTCGGCCACCGTGATGGCGCAGTAGATGCTGGCCTCGCGCGCCGCCACGGGCATGTTCGAGGTGTTGGCGATGATCACCGTGCGCTCCATCAGTGGCCGGCCGGTGCGCGGATCGCTCAGGGCGGGGAACTCGTCCAGTACGCCCGCCAGCTCGTTGCCGCGTTCGCCGCAGCCCAGGTAGACGATGACGTCGGCGTTGCAGCCCTTGGCCAGTGACTCCAGCAACACCGTCTTGCCGGTGCCGAAGCCGCCGGGGATGGCCGCCTTGCCGCCCTGCGCCACCGGGAACAGGCAGTCGATGATGCGCTGGCCCGTGACCAGCGGTGCCTGCGCCGGCAGGCGGCGCGCCACTGGCCGGGGCGTGCGCACCGTCCAGATGTGGCTCATGGACAGTTCGCGCAGGCGGCCGTCGCCCTGTCGCACCACGCAGACGGTGGCCGTGTCGGTGTACTCGCCTGGCGCCACCACCGACTCCACGGTCCCGCTGGTGTCGGGCGGCGCGAGGCAGGCCTGCGCGCGCGCCTTGCCATCGCTTGCCTCGCCGAACACGGCGCCAGGGGTCAGCAGCGCGCCGGCCTGGATGAGCGGCTCGAACTGCCAGGTCGTACCGGCGGCGCTGCGCATGCCAGGCTGCACCCAGGCCGAGCCGGTGCCCGAGAGCGGGCGCAGCAGGCCGTCGAAGATGTGGCCCAGCAGGCCGGGACCGAGGCGGATCGCCAGCGGCTGGCCGTCGCCCTGCACCTCGGTGCCCGGGCGCAGGCCGGTGGTGTCCTCGTAGACCTGCACCACGATCCGGTCGCCGTTGATGCGCACCACTTCGCCCAGCAGCGCCTGCGGCCCGACGCGCACCGATTCGCGCAGCGAGAACGGCCCCTGCTTGACGGCATGCAGCACCGGCCCGGCGATCCAGCTCACGACGGCGCGGCTCACGACCCGGTCTCCAGCAGGCGCAACAGGCGCGCTTCTAGGTTGGAGCGATCGGCCAGCAGGCCGTCCAGCGTACCGTCGATGACGTTGCCACCGGCGACGATCTTCAGGCCGCCTGCGATGCGCGCGTCGGCTTCGAACTGCGGCGCCACGCCCGTTTCCACGGCCAGTGTCCGGGCCAGAGCCTGCTGCTCGGCGGCAGGCCAGTCGGGCGCGTGCGGGATGCGCCAGCCGCCGGGAGGCAGGTGTGTGCGTGCGGCGGCGAGCACTTGCGCCAGCCAGGCGGCGCGCGTGGCCGGCTGCTGCCAGCGGGCCAGCAGTTCACCCGGCAGCTGTTGCCCGGCCCGTTGCAGCAGGGCGGCGTTGCGCTGCTGGCCGTGCAGGCGGCGCTGCGTGGCCAGCCGCGCCTGGGCGGCTGCGACGCTTTCGTGCAGCAGGCGGCGCTGCTCGGCGAAGGCCTGTCTCAGGCGCTCGCGCGCCTGGGCCCGCGCCTGCGAGCGCAGCATTGCGGCCTGGCTGCGGGCCGTGTCGAGGATCTGCGCGCTCTGGCGCGCCCGGTCTGCCTTGATGAGATCGAGCAGCGCCTGCGTGGGCTGCTCGATGCCGCCGTGCGGTTGCTGCGATTCGATGTTCATGCTTCGAGCCCCAGTTGCCCGCGCAGTCGCGCCGCCAGGTCCGGTAGCGGCACTTCTCCCTGCCGGTCGGGCACCACCAGCACGAGCGGTGCCGGCGAAGCCAGCGCGGCGCGCAGCGTGGCGTCGGCGACGCGCTCTGCCACGGCGGCGGACAGCAGCACGAGAGGCGCCTGGGCGCACGCCCACGCGAGCGCCGGAGCCTCCTCGCCAGCGCGCGGCGTCCGAACCTGCGCACCCGCCAGGCGGAAGCCGGCCGCGCTGACCTCGTCGCCGAGGTAGATGGGCGGGTGCATACCCTCTGCTGGGGTATCCAGTGAAACGGGCAGCTTCGGGTCGGCCATGCGCAGCCGGTCAGCCGAGGCGGTTGAGCATCAGGATCGACACGATCAGCCCGTAGATCGCGATGCCTTCGGCGAGGCCGATGAAAATCAGCAGACGGCCGAACAGTTCGGGCTTCTCGGCCAGGGCGCCGACGGCGGCGGTGCCGACCTTGGCCACGGCGAAACCCGCGCCCAGCGAAGAAAGGCCGGTGGCCAGCGCGGCGCCGATGAAGACCCAGCTGCTGTCGATGCCGCTGCCCTGGACGGCGGCGACGGCCACTTCGCTGGCGGCCCGCGCCTCGGGCGCCCACAGCAGCAGCGCGGTCGAAAGCAGACCCAGCACCGTGGCCAGCGCCAGCATGGCGAGCGGCATGGCGAATGGTTTTTTCATCTAGTTCTCCTGGTAAGTGAAAGGGGGCGGGGGCAGCGGGTTGAAGGCGCGCCCCTGCCCCTGCATGAAGCGGGTGAAAAATTCGAACAGCACCAGTCGGGTGGTCTGGATCGAGACCACCATCGCCTCCAGCACGATCACCACCGCGTTGCCCAGCACCAGCACCAGCGCCTTGACGAGCAGGTGGTCGGCAGCGTCCATCAGCGCGACGATGGCCGAGGACAGGCCGGCGTGGGCCAGTGCGAAGGCGCCGACGCGGGCAAAGGACAGGGTGTTGATCAGGATTTGCAGTGTCTTCTCGACCAGCTCGCCCATGGCGGCCAGTCCGGCCGTCAGACGCCGGCCCAGCACCGCGTGGCCGAGGCAGAAATACAGCGCAGCGGCAGCCGCCAGCGCCAGCCAGGTGGTGTCGAAGAAGGAGGCCAGCAGGCCGAGGTAGACGGCGATCAGCGCGGCATCGGTCAGCAGCCAGCGGCGCAGATCGCCACGCCACCACACCGACAGCGCATCCAGCCCCAGCCCCAGGGTCAGCAGCAGGGCGCCGCCGGCCAGCGGGGCCAGCAGCACCGTCAGTGGTTCGTCGAGCGGGTGCAGCCAGAGCGCCGGCAGCAGGCCGTGCAGGCCGAACACGCTGCCGAACAGCAGGCCGAACACGCTGGCTGCCAGGCCGCCGACCATCAGCAGCCGGGCAATGGGAAAGCGCTGGCGGTACCACCACCCGATGGCCGCCAGCAGCAGGCCCTGGCCGACATCGCCGAACATGAAGCCGAACATCAGCGGCACGACGATCGCCAGCAGCGGCGTCGGATCGGCCTCGCTGGCCGATGGCATGCCCAGCGCGCGGCTGAAGAGTTCGAAGGGCCGCGCCCAAGGCGGATTGGTCAGCAGCAGGGGTGCGCTGGCCCCTGCCGGGGGCGACGGGAAATGCAGCAGGGCACGCGCCGGGCAGGCTTGCAGCGCCTGCGCCAAAGTGTCCCCTGCGGTATCGCTGGTCCAGCCGGTGATCCAGCACAACAGCGGACCGGTGTCGAGTGTCTGCACGTTGCGCACCAGCCATTGCAGCCGGTTGGCGTCGCCCAGCGTGCGGGTGAGATCATGGCGCCGGGCCAAGTCATCCAGCTGAGCCTGCCGCTGCGCCTGATCGCGCTCGAGGGCCAGCAGCTCGCGTTCGATGTGGGCTCGGTTGATGCCGGCATCGGCCTGCAGCCAGCCAGGCACCACATGGCTGCTGCCCTTGAGCGAGCCGATCCGCTGTTCCATCGCCTCCAGGTCTTCGGACTGACCGGCAACCAACAGGTGCGGCACGCCGTCAATGTCCAGTGGGCTGCTCAGCAGTGGCGCACCGGCGCTGGCGCTGTCCGTTGACAGGGGCAGGCCGGGATCGCTGCCCGCTGGCAGCACGAACAGCCGTACCTGAAGCAGCGGGCCGGCCGATGCCAGCTGGGCAGGATGGAGCGGGCCCGGAGGCAGGGCTGCGAGCACGCGCTGCCAGCGCGCCAGCTCGCGCCGCCCGGCCCTGCCGCGCTGCAGCGCATGCACCACCGGTTCGGCATCCTGCGCCCAGGCGTCGAGGGTGGCGATGCAGCGTTGCAGGGTGGCCAGCGGCGCTTCGGGGAAGGCAGACGGTCGGCAGATCGACTCTGCCGGCCAGTAGTCGCGGTAGCGCGCAGCATGGTCGAGGAACCGTGCCATCAGGGGCGCCAACTCGACCGGATTGGCGGGTATGCCGGCACCTGAGCGCGCTTCGAGTTCGACGGCGCCGGTGCGCGCCAGCGCCTCCAGCACCAGGGTCGCATCGTCGCGGGCGGCAAGGATTTCAAACCAGCGGGCCGGGTTGGGACGCAGCATCAGGTGCTCCGCGCGTGTGCAAACAGCGCACGCCCCAGCAGCTCGCCGCGCAGTCGCTCCAGGTCGAGTGCACACAGCGCCACATGGATGAAGGCCACGGCCGGCTCCAGCGCAGCGCGGCGCAGCAGCAGCGACAGACGTGCCTGCAAGGCCCGCCGCAGCGGCTCACCAGGGCCAGGCGGGGCGGCGGCGAAAGCGGCGCCATGGGCCTGCAGCGTCGCCACGAACAGCTGCAGGCTGGCGTCAGCGCCCCGGGGCCACCTTGGCAGCCGGCGTTGCCACTCGGATTGCCACGCGCGCGGCAGCGCCTGCGGGCTGTTCCAGGCGCTGGCCAGCGCAGCGAAGCGGCTGGCCGCCAGTGCTGGGCCGCGCTCGGCCGGGGCGACGACGCACAACGCGCGGTAGTCGGGATCGTCCTGCATCCAGGCGAGGGGCTCACCGCCTTGCGCCAGGTGCTGGAGCGCCGGCAGCTCGGGCAGCTCCATGCACCACACCAGGGCCGGCTGCCAGGGCTGTGGCATCCAGGACGCGATTTCTCTGACCGTGCTGCGCCAGTGCTGGCGCAGCACCGATTCGATCTGGGCTGGTCCGCTACCGGCGCTGAGCCCGTCCAGCCAGGGGCGCAGCGGCGAGGCGCGAGCGGCGTCGAGCAGGGCGGCGAACTCGCGGGTTATCGCCAGGCGTTGCCAGACCACATCGGTGGCACGCTGCCCGTGGCGGGCCATCACGCGGGCCTGGGTGAACTCGAGGCTGCCGCAGGCGATCACGTCGGCGTCCCGGTCAATTCCTGCGCCAGCGCATGAACGGCCTGATCCAGGGCAGCGAGTTCGTCTTCACGCAGGACATGCGGCTGGGCCAGCGCTGCCGCGTCCGCCTCGATGGCGGCCAGCCGGCACGCGAGCTCGCGCTCGAAAGCGGCCTGCAGCGCGCGGATGCGCCGCTCGGTGCGTTCGTTGAGCCGCCTGGCCTCGGAGCGAGCGGCCTCCGCCATGTGGACTGCTTCCTGGCGGGTGCGTTCGATGGACTCTGTGGCCTCCCGTTCGGCCTGCAATACCCGGGCGATGGCGCTGCGGGACGCGTCGTTGCCGGCAGGGTCTGGAGCGCTCGGCCTGTTCATCGGTCGGGTTCCGTCGTTCAGACCTTGTGTAGCGGGCGTGATCGCAGGTTTCAGGCGTCGAGGTTGTCGGCCACGAGCTCCAGCAGGCTCTCGGTGTGCTTGTCCCAATGGGCTTGCTTGGCGCCCATTTCGAACGTGGCACGACACTGGCCGCAACTGGTGATGAAGTGCTCGGCACCCGTGGCGTCAATCTGCTGCTGCTTCAGGGCAAAGACTTTCTGACGCAGCGGCGTGGCGCGCTGGTTCGACACCACGCCACCGCCGCCGCCGCAGCAGAAGCCGGTCACGCCGTGGTCCTGCAGCTCGATCAGGTCGAAGCCGAGGGCCGCCAGCACGCGACGTGCGGCCGCTTCCAGGCCGCCGCGGCGCACGATCTGGCAGGGGTCGTGGAAGGTGGCGGTGTCACCGACCTTCTTCACGCGGATGCGTCCGGACGTGATCGACTCGTCCAGGAACTCGGTCATGTGGATGATGCGCACCGGCAGCGCCTGGCCGTACCACTTGGCTGCTTCCCAGCGCGCCGCGCCGTAGGCGTGGCCACATTCTGGCAGCAGCACCGTCTTGGCGCCGATCTTCACCGCGGTATCGATCAGCGAGCGCGTGAGCCGCTCCTGCAGTTCCAGGTCGCCATTGTTGAACCCGATGTTGGCAGCGTCAAAGCCTTCCTGGTGCATGGTCCACTTAACACCCATGCGGTTGAGGATCCTGGCGGCGTCGGCCAGTGCCTTGGTGTGCTCGCCCAGTTCGGCCGGCGCGGCGGTCACCAGCACATCGGCCTGTTCCAGATTGCAGGGGATCTCGACGCCGTGTTCCTGGGCCACTTCGGCCAGGATGTCGGCCAGGTCTTCGCCCGGCGTGGCGGTGCTGCCCCACTGTCGGGCCGTGCGGTCCATCAGTGCAAGTCGCTCCGGCACCAGGCCCGCCTTGTACATGCCGTGGCGTGCTTCCTTCACCAGTTCGGCGATGTCGATGCCCATGGGGCAGACCAGGGTGCAGCGGCCGCACATGGTGCAGGAGTCGTAGAGCAGTTCCTGCCACTGCTGCAGGTCGGTGATGCTCGGTTTCTTGACCAGGCCGAGGGCACGCACCACCGGTGCAAACGGACCCGCCTCACGGAGGTAGGCGCGGCGCAAAGGGTCCAGCTTGAGGATGGGTGTGTACTTCGCGTCGCCGGTCGTCCGGTAGAAGTGACAGGCCTCGGCACACAGACCGCAGTGCACGCAGGACTCGATGTGCAGCGCGGCGGTGACACCGAACTCGCGCACGAAGCTGCCCACGGCAGCGTCCACGCGTTGTTCGTCCGTGAGCTTGCCCTGCTGGTCAAAAGCGGGTGAACGGGTGGCAACGGTGTTCATACTTTGACTCCGCGATGGCTGAAGCGCGCACCGGTGGCACCGCGCGAGAACGGAAACAGGAAGGCATGCATGAGCTTGCCAAACGGGAACCACACCAGAAGCAGTTCCAGCGTCAGCAGGTGAACCGCTACCGGCCCTCGGTAAACCACATGGTCACGGGCGAGGATGGTTGCGGACGAATCGGACAGCACGGCCATACCGGTCACGACAGGGAGGAACACGATGACCCAGGTGATCATGTCGTCGGCGGTCGAAATCTTCTGCCGCACCGGGTCGCTCATGCGCAGGAACAGCGCCATGAGCATCGAGACGATGGTGGCCGCTGCGGCGAGGTACATCACCAGGTCCGGCAAGGCCGGCCACGACAGGCCGATGGTCCGGTGAACGAAAGCAATGTGTGGCGCATAGCCGAAGAACACCAGCGCCAGACCGATGTGGAAAACGTAGCCATTGAGGGTGATGAACCGGGTGGTGCGGGCAAATTCCCGGCGTGGCCACATGCCGCGTACGATGCCATGCAGCGCACCACCAAGGTTCGACGGCGCTCCTTCGCGCGGTGGCGACAGGTCCGGCATGCGCGGCAGGCGCCACAAATGCACCAGGCGCCAGAGCGTTCCCAGAACGAAAACGGCGATGGCGAAAACCAGCGCCGGGCCGCGGGCAAAGTCGAGCAAGTCCATGCGTTCTGTCCCCTCTTGTTGTGATCGCAATCACGATGTCGGTTCAGCAAAACGGACATCGCGGTACAGAAGCAGGCGGGCGGTGTTGCTCGCCATCTCAACCGCACACGACGATGCTAGACCTCAAGGTAACGATCGACTTGAGCTATGTCAATTCAAGTCGCTCTGGGCTGCTGCGTTCCTCAAGGGGAATACCCTTGCATTCCGCTGACCAGTGTGGGCTGCGCGGGCCACGTGATGGTGGCTGCGCACCCTGTCAGTTCACCAGCACCAGCTTGCCCTTGACCGAGCGCGAACCCATGATGGCGTAGGCATGGGGCAACTCGCTCATGGGCAGGGTCTGGTCGATCACCGGCTTGATCTGGCCTTTCTGGTACAGGCCGGCCAGGGTCTGCATCATCTGTGCATTGGCCTGAGGCTCGCGGCGGGCGAAGTCGCCCCAGAACACACCCACAATGCTGGCACCCTTGAGCAAGGTCAGGTTCAGCGGCAGGCTGGGAATGGGACCACTGGCAAAGCCCACCACCAGGTAGCGACCGCGCCAGGCGATGGAACGGAAGGCCGGTTCGGCAAAGTCACCGCCGACCGGGTCGTAGATCACGTCGGGCCCCTTGCCCTCGGTGAGCTGCTTGATGGCGTCGCGCAGGCCTTCCTTCGGTGTGTGCACGCTGTAGTTGATGGTGGCATCGGCACCCAGCTGCCGACAGAGTTCGCACTTTTCGTCGCTGGAGGCGGCCGCGATCACGCGCGCGCCTGCGGCCTTGGCGATCTGGATCGCTGCCGTTCCCACGCCACCGGCGGCGCCGAGCACCAGTACCGTTTCGCCCGGCTGGAGTGCCGCGCGGTCCATCAGCGCGTGCCAGGAGGTGGCGTAGATCATGATGAAGGCCGCGGCGTCCACGGGTGGAAAACCGGGCGGCAGCGGCATGCACAGCGCGGCCGTTGCGATCGTGTGGGTGCCAAAGCCGCCGGTGCCGCTCAGGCAGGCCACGCTCTGGCCGACCTGCAGGTGTTTCACGCCTTCACCCACCGCGCGCACCACGCCCGCGTATTCAGAGCCTGGCACGAAGGGCAGGGCGGGTTTCATCTGGTACTTGTTCTGCACGATGAGCAGATCGGGAAAGTTCAGGCTGGCGGCCTGGATCTCGATCAGCACCTCGCCGGCCCTGGGTTCCGGGGTGGGCAGTTCCTTCCAGGTCAGGGCTTCAACGCCCACCGGGTTTTCGCACAGCCAGGCTTTCATGGGTTCTCCTCAGATGGGGCAGGTTCGGTTGGGGCCTGATGATAGGCAGGCGCGTGCTTTCCGCGTAGCGGGTTAGCCCGTCGCCTGTCGCTGGCGTGACCGGCTGTCTGCTCGCTTCAGGGTCGGGTGGGCACGCGCAATCCACCTAAAATCAGGCGATGAAAATTCTGATCTCCAACGACGACGGTTATCAGGCGCCCGGCCTCGTGGCGCTCCATGAGGCCCTCAAGGGGCTGGCCGAGGTGGAGGTGGTGGCGCCTGAACACAACAACAGCGCCAAGTCCAACGCGCTGACGCTGCATTCGCCGCTGTATGTGCACACGGCGCCCAACGGCTTCCGCTATGTCAACGGCACGCCCGCCGACTGTGTCCACATTGCGCTGACCGGCCTGCTGGGTTACCGGCCCGACCTGGTGGTCTCCGGCATCAACAATGGCGCCAACATGGGTGACGACACGATCTACTCGGGCACGGTGGGTGCGGCCATGGAGGGCTATCTGTTCGGCATTCCTGCCATTGCGTTTTCACAAACCGAAAAGGGCTGGGCCCACCTGGACTCGGCCGCTCGCAAGGCGGCGGAACTGGTGTCGCAACTGATGCCCTCATTGCCCGATGCCGCCCAGCGCGGGGCTCCCTGGCTGCTGAATGTGAACATTCCCAACCGCCCGATGGCCGAGATTCGCGGATTCAAGGTGGCCCGCCTGGGTCGGCGCCACGCCGCCGAACAGGTGATCGCCCAGACCAACCCGCGCGGTGACACCATGTACTGGATCGGCAGTGCCGGACCGGCCAAGGACGATGCCGAGGGCACCGACTTCCATGCCGCCGCCCAGGGGTATGCCACCATCACACCGCTGAAGGTGGATCTGACCGACCACGAACGCTTGCCTTACTGGGCGCCGACCGCGGCGCATCTTTCCGCCACGCTGCCAGGTGTGCAGCATCACGAAGCCGCCACAGAACAGCCCGGCGGTGGGGTGTCGGCATGAAGCGGCAGCTGCCGGCCAAGCCTGCGCCGGCCAGCGCCTCTCCCGCCCGCCTCCGTCCAGGATTTCCCGCCAAGCTGTCAGTGCCCGCGCAGACGGAGCCAGCCCGGAAAGCCGGGACGGGTCCGATGCTCAGGTATGCCCCGTCAGCGATCGAGCCCCCTGCGCGACATGCGCCGGTTCCGGCGGTGCGTGCGGCGGGTGTGGGCATGGATTCCCAGGCGGTGCGGGAAGCCATGGTGCGCAAGCTACAAGCCCAGGGGGTGACACACCCGGCGGTGCTGGCAGCGATGCGTGCGGTGGAGCGCCATCGCTTTGTGGATTCGGCGCTGGCCAATCAGGCTTATGAGGACACAAGTTTGCCTATTGGATTGGGTCAAACGATATCCAAGCCCAATGTGGTGGCGCGGATGATGGAGCTCTTGTGTCAGGGCCGTACCGAGAAGCTGGGGCGCGTGCTGGAGATCGGCACCGGTTGTGGCTACCAAGCCGCCGTGCTGAGCCATCTGTCCCGTGAGGTCTACAGCATCGAACGCCTGCGGGGCTTGCACGACAAGGCCCGTGAGAACCTCCGAAGCCTGCGTATCTCCAACCTGCACCTGTTGCTGGGCGACGGCATGCTCGGCTTTGCCCAGGGGGCGCCCTATGCTGCGATCATTGCAGCGGCGGGTGGTCACGACATTCCCGCGGCCTGGATCGATCAGCTTGCCGTGGGTGGGCGACTGGTGGCTCCGGCCATTGTCGAGGCGGGCCGCCAGAACCTGGTGGTGATCGACAAGACCGCCACCGGATGCGTGCGCTCCGTTCTGGAGCCTGTGCTTTTCGTGCCCCTAAAATCGGGCATCGCATGAGTCGGCCGGGGCGAACGTCCGGCAGACAGTCAAATTTTCTGGCTCACCCCAGCGGTGGGCCCATTCAAAGGTGGGAGTCTTCATGAACAAGCGCATCAATCATTCACCGGGTCGCGCCCCTCGCGCGGGCGGGCCTGGCTGGAAAGGCGTTGCTGTTGTGACCCTGCTGACAGCCCTGATGGTTTCCGCAGGTTGTTCAACCCGGCGCCTGGCGCAGCCCGCCCCGGTGGAGGACCGCTCGGGCAGCATGCCGGTGGACGTCAAGGGCCTGCCGGGGGCCGAGAACGCGGGCAAGCCCGGCTACTACACGGTTCGACCTGGTGACACCCTGTTTCGCATCGCACTGGACAGCGGTCAGACCTGGCGCGACGTGCAAGCCTGGAACAACCTGGCCAACCCCAACACGATCGAAGTCGGCCAGGTCTTGCGGGTGGCCCCGCCCGTGGGCAGCGCGCAGGCATCTGCGGCGTCCGTGGCGCCTGTACCGGGCGTTGCGGTGCCTGGTACCGCCACAACGTCTCCCGTGGCGCCGACCGGTGTCGTGTCACGGCCGCTTTCAGCCACCGGAACCACCGTTCCAGCAACACCTTCCGTGATCACGCCCACGCCTGCCCCGGCTGCAGCGGCCACGCCCGAACCGGCGGGCGCGGATGAGCTCAAGTTCGTTTGGCCGGCGCAGGGTGCCGTGATCGCCAATTTTGACGAGGCGAAGAACAAGGGCGTGTCAATAGCCGGGCGCATCGGCGACCCTGTGGTCGCCGCCGCCGACGGCCGCGTGGTCTATTCGGGTGCAGGCCTGCGGGGCTACGGCAACCTGATCATCCTCAAGCACAACAACACCTACCTCACCGCGTATGCGCACAACCAGGCGCTGCTGGTGCGCGAAGACCAGGCCGTGAAGCAGGGGCAGAAGATCGCCGAAATGGGCAGCAGCGACACCGACCGCGTCAAACTGCACTTCGAGGTGCGTCGTCTGGGCAAACCGGTCGACCCACTGGGCTTCCTGCCGAAAAAGTAACTTGCCCTTGGGCCGCCTTGCGGCCTCCCCCAGGGGCGGCACACCAAGGGCCCGGCGAAGCCGGTTCCGCGGTGTGTGCTGGTGCCAAGCCCGCGTCCCGCTTCCTACACAACGAACCATGTCCTGGCCCGTTCTCGTCTTCGACATCGAATCCATCCCCGACATCGCGGGGCTGCGCGCATTGCGCGGCGGGCCTGCCGATGCCACCGATGAGCAGGTTTATGCCGCCTGGCTGGCCGAGCGGAAGGACAAGGGCCAGAGCGACTTCATGCCACTGCATCTGCAGCGGATCCTGGTCATCAGCGTGGTGTTCCGCAACGCCGAGGGCCTTCGCGTGCATTCCTTCGTGGACCGCGACGGCGCCAGTGAAGGCAAGGTGGTGCAGACCTTCTTCAACAGCATTGAGAAGCACCAGCCGCAACTGGTGAGCTGGAACGGCGGTGGCTTCGATCTGCCGGTGCTGCACTACCGAGGACTGCGACACGGGGTGGAGGCCAGCAAGTACTGGGACCTCGGCGAAGACGATCGCGAGTTCAAGTGGAACAACTACATCAGCCGCTACCACATGCGCCATCTGGACCTGATGGACCTGCTGGCCATGTACAGCCCCAAGAACAATGCGCCGCTGGACGCCATGGCCAAACTCTGTGGTTTTCCGGGCAAGCTGGGCATGGACGGTTCGCAGGTCTACGCGCAGTACCTGGCCGGACAGACCGAGGACATCCGCCGCTACTGCGAGACCGACGTGATGAACACCTACCTGGTGTATTGTCGATTCCAGAAGATGCGCGGCGGTCTGACCGAGGCCGAGTACGAGCAGGAGATGGCCTACGTGAAAGAGACGCTCGGCCATCTCGCTCCGAGCGAGCCCCACTGGGACGAGTACCTCAGGGCCTGGGTCTGAAATCCCTCGCCGGAGCCTGAGACAATCGGGGTATGTCTGCACCCCTTGCCCACGAAAACAGTCTCCTGACCAACGCCCGCGAACAGCAGCCGGACCCGGCAGCCCCTGTGCTGCCCGAGGGCTGGCTGGCGGTGGAATCCCTCGACATCGATGCCCAGGGCATCGCCCGCCGGCCCGACGGTAAGGTCGTCTTCATCGAAGGCGCCCTGCCGTTCGAGGTGGTGAGCACCAGCGTGCACCGCAAGAAGAACAACTGGGAAGCCGGCACGGTGACAGCGATCCACCGCGAATCGTCGCAGCGTGTGCGTCCGGGCTGTCCGCACTTCGGCCTGCATGCCGGCGCCTGTGGTGGCTGCAAGATGCAGCACCTGCACGAGACCGCCCAAGTGGCGATCATGCAGCGTGTGCTGGAAGACAACCTCTGGCACCTGGGCAAGGTCCAGGCCGAAACGATGCTACGGCCGATCGAAGGGCCAGCCTGGGGCTACCGCTACCGGGCGCGCCTGTCGGTGCGCCATGTGCACAAAAAAGGCGAGGTGCTGATCGGTTTTCACGAGCGCAAGAGCCGCTACGTGGCCGACATGCAGGTCTGTCATGTACTGCCTCCTCATGTGAGTGCGCTGCTGATGCCGCTGCGCGAGTTGATTTTCTCTATGGACGCGCGCGAAACCTGTCCGCAGATCGAACTGGCCTGTGGCGACGAGGTGACCGCGCTGGTGCTGCGGCACCTGGAGCCGCTGTCCGCGGACGACCAGGCCCGTCTGCGGGCCTTTGCGCTGCAGCATGGTGTGCAATGGTGGCTGCAGCCCAAGGGACCGGACACCGTGAAACTGCTCGATGAGGGCGGCCCTTTGCTGTCTTACGCCTTGCCTGAATTCGGTATCTCCATGCCGTTCAAGCCGACCGACTTCACCCAGGTCAATCCGCACATCAACCGGGTGCTGGTGACGCGCGCCTTGCGCCTGCTGGGGGCGCAGAAGCACGAGCGCGTGATCGACTGGTTTTGCGGTCTGGGCAATTTCACCCTGCCGATTGCGACCCAGGCGGGCGAGGTGCTGGGCATCGAGGGCAGCGAGACGCTGGTGGCGCGTTCACGCGACAACCTCGCGGGCAACCAGTCCGGACGTGCGCGACCGCTGGCACCGACCCGTTTTGTGGCGCGCAATCTGTTCGAGATGACACCCGAGTTGCTGGTGGCCGACGGTGTGGCGGACAAGTGGCTGGTGGACCCGCCGCGCGAAGGGGCGTTTGCCCTGGCCATGACCCTGGCCGAGCTGCACAGACGCCCAGAGCTCCGTGGCGGCTGGCTGCCGCCGAAACGTATCGTTTACGTGAGCTGCAACCCCGCCACGTTGGCGCGCGATGCGGGTCTGCTGGTGCACCAGTCGGGATACCGCTGCGTGGCCGCGGGGGTGGTCAACATGTTCCCCCACACCGCACACGTCGAAAGCATGGCGGTGTTCGAGCTTGGCGATGTGGAGCCAGCGGGCGAGCGCTGAGCGGTGTTCAGGACCTGCTCGACTTCTTGTCTGGCAGGTTCGGGTCTTCGCCGGCGGTCGGTGAGGCACCTGATGCGTCGGGCGTCGACGGCATGCCGACGATTTCGTTGTCACGCATGTACTGGTCCATCTCCTTCCAGCCGGCAAACACCGCCGCCTTGCCGGCTTTGGGGTTGCTGCCGAAGCAGTCCTCGATGCTGCGAACCGCATGACGGCAGGCGCTGCCAATCGCCCGTGCCTCGGCTTCCTTTTTCTCGCTGATCTGGGTGGCCGTCTCGATGCCCAGCGCCTCGCAGCCGGACAGCAGGCTGGCGATGCCCAGAAGGCAGAGGGTAAAGAGGGTGTGTCGCATGGTGTTTCAGGCGGGTTTGCTTCCTTTTTCGGCGCTTCGTCTGAAAACTTGACACCTCGTCACGGGGGAATTCGCTGAGCTCGCCGTCCGTCCGGACAAAGAAAAAGGACCCTGAGGTCCTTTTCCGTAGGGCGTGTTCCACGCCTCAATCGCGTTCGCCGCCAAAAATGCCCAGCAGGGCCAGCAGGCTCTGGAAGATGTTGAACAGGCTGAGGTACAGGCCCAGTGTGGCACTGATGTAGTTGGTCTCACCACCGTCCACGATGCGCTTGAGGTCGTACAGCAGGT
Source organism: Hydrogenophaga sp. (assembly GCA_011391495.1). GTDB lineage: Bacteria > Pseudomonadota > Gammaproteobacteria > Burkholderiales > Burkholderiaceae_C > Hydrogenophaga. Next base: position 146,999 of record JAABQK010000002.1, on the reverse strand, counting down.
ACATGCTGAAGATGATGATGGCCAGGGTGGCAATCGCCGCCATACCTGCCGTGCTGCCCACGAACACGTTGATGATGGCGCCGACCATGATGGCCAGTGCACCGACGAACAGCCACTTGCCCATGCCCGCCAAATCGCGCTTGATCATGGTCGAGAGGTTGGCCATGACAAAAAACACACCTGCGGTGCCGCCGAATGCGGTCATGATCAGGCTGGCGCCGTTGCTGAAACCCAGTACCCCGGCCAGCAGGCGCGAAAGCATCAGACCCATGAAAAAGGTGAATGCCAGCAGCACCGGCACGCCGGCGGCCGAGTTCTTGGTCTTCTCGATCGCGAACATGAAGCCGAATGCCCCGCCCAGGAAAACGATCAGACCCAAGCCACCGGTCAGGCTGGCCGTGATGCCGGTGGCGACACCCACCCACGCACCGAGCACGGTGGGCAGCATGGACAGGGCCAGCAGCCAGTAGGTGTTGCGCATCACCTTGTTGCGCTGGGCATCCGTGGAAACCGCGGTGCCGAAACGGTTGCTGGTTTGAACGGGTGTGGTCATGGTGATCTCCTTCAACATCAAATCGACAAAAACCTGCTGCGGCCGGATGGCGTCGACAGGGTTGAGCGCATTGTAGGTGCCGACAGCGTTTCGGGTGGGGCACAGGGCATAGGATCCCTTGGGGTGAGGTCAGTGATGACCCCCATGCCCACAATGCCTGCGGTATCGTCATCAACCTGTCGTGGCCGTTTGAGCTGGCCACTTGTTCAATCGTTCCCAGACCCGTTATCCAAGGAAAAAGTTCATGAAAACCAAAGCCGTTCTGGAAGCCGCCGACGTCAAACTCATCGCCACCGCGGCCGAAGCCGAGGCCCAGAAGAACAGCTGGGCTGTCACCATCGCCATCGTGGACGACGGTGGCCACCTGCTGTGGCTGCAGCGGCTGGACGGTGCTGCTGCGGTTTCGTCGCACATCGCTCCGGCGAAAGCCCATACGGCTGCGCTCGGCCGGCGCGAGAGCAAGGTATATGAGGATGTGATCAACCAGGGCCGACTGTCGTTCCTGAGCGCACCCGCCATTGCCGGCCTGCTCGAAGGGGGGGTGCCGATCCTGAAAGACGGGCAGTGCATCGGCGCAGTGGGGGTCAGCGGGGTGAAGTCCAGCGAAGACGCGCAGATTGCGCGCGCCGGCATCGCCGCCATCGGTTTGTAGAAGCCCACCCCTGCCGCGCTGCGCACGAGCCCTTCAAGTTGGCAACGCGATGCGGCCCGGCGGAGCCGGTTCCGCTGCGTTCCGGGCTTGGGTGTCGTGCGCCGGAGGATCCTCAGTTTCCGCCTACGGCCGCAACGTGTGGAAAAAATGACTGGCTACCGGGACCAGGGTCCCGTGGTTGGCCAAAAAACGACGCCTGGGGACCTGGTAGGTCCCCGCGTCGCCCCACGATGCATTCTGGTGCGGCCTATTTGGTGAGAATCAGCTTGCCCTGGCGGGTGGTCTGCAGTCGGTAGAGTGCGCCGTTGTGGGCGATGCCCACGGCCTGGTGGCCGCGCAACACCTCCCGGCTGTCGAGCACGGGCGGCGTTGGTCCAGTGGTTCCGGCGGTCGGTGCCGCACCGGTTGTGGCAGTGGTCTCGCAGGCATCGGACGTCATGGGGTTCTCCGGGGCGCTCATGGGCATCCGGCTCAAGGCACCGCCGGCTCGGTGATGAAGCCGATCTTGCGCAAGCCGGCACGCTGGGCTGCGGCCAGGGCCAGCGCCACGCGCTCGTAGCGCGCCGCCTTGTCGCCGCGGATGTGCAACTCGGGCTGCGGCTGCCGGGCCGCTGCGGCGGCAAGCTGCTGCTCGAGATCGGCGTCTTCCACGCGCGTTTCGTTCCAGAAATAGGCGCCGCTGGCGTCCACCGACAGACGCACGTTCTCCGGCTTGTCCACCACTTTCTGGTTGCTGGCCTGTGGCAGGTCGATGGCGACCGTGTGCTTGATCACCGGCACGGTGATGATGAAGATGATGAGCAGCACCAGCATGACGTCGATGAACGGGATCATGTTGATCTCGCTGAGCATCGCGTCGCTGTCGTCCTGGGTTCCGATGGCCATGGTGTTGTCCCTTGTGTTCAGGCCTTATTCATCGGCAGGACCTTGGCATCACCACCCACGGTGACGCGGGCGCCGGTGACGAAGTAGGCGTGCAGGTCGTTGCCGAAGCGGTTCAGGCGGTGCAGGATGCCCTTGTTGCCGCGCACCAGGGCGTTGTAGCCCAGCACCGCGGGAATGGCGACCAGCAGGCCGAGCGCGGTCATGATCAGTGCCTCCCCGACGGGGCCGGCCACCTGGTCGATGCTCACTTGCCCTGCCGCGCCAATGCCCAGCAGCGCGTGGTAGATGCCCCAGACAGTGCCGAACAGGCCCACGAATGGTGCCGTGGAGGCGATGGAGGCCAGCACCGTGAGGCCGCTCTGGGCGCGGGCGGTGAAGTCGTCGAGGCTGTTGCGTAGCGAACGCTCGACCCAGTCGCTCAGGTCCAGGCTGTCGTGCAGCTGCGGGCGGGTCTGGCCGTCCTTGTGCAGGATGTGGCGGGTGGCCTCGCGGCCTTCGAGTGCCAGTGCGCGGAAGGGGTTGCTGTCGTCCTTCCCTAGCTTGTCGATGCCTTCGGCGAAATCGGCGCTGTGCCAGAAACCTTCACAGGCCTTGGCCTGGCGGCGCTGGGCGCGCTGGTCCAGAGCCTTGAGCAGGATGATGATCCAGGTCGCCAGCGACATGCACAGCAGCACCAGGGCCACGGTGCGGGTGACGGCGTCACCCTGGGTCCAGACGTGGACAAGTCCGTTCGATGCGATGGGGGGATTCATGACGGTCGGGTTCCTTTGAGAGCTGAAAGAGCGTTGCCCGTTATTCCAGAACGAAGCTGATCGGGATGTTGAACCACATGGGTTCGGGCACACCCGCACGTTTGCCGGGCACATAGCGCCACTTCAGCACGGTCTGCAGGGCGGTCTGGTCGAGTCTGTCGTAGCCGCTGGAGCTGCGGATTTCGGCTTTGCTGGCGGTGCCGTCGACTTCGATGAAGGCCCGCACGATCACCTTGCCCTGTTCATTCAGGCGCTTGGACATGGGCGGGTAGGCGGGCGGCGGGTTGTTCAGGTAGTCGGCGCTGCTGGAGGGCAAATCGACCTGGGCGGGCGTGAGGGGTGCTGGCGGCGCCTTTGTCTGCTCTGCGGTGGCCAGCGTGGCCTGCACCGGCAGGGGTGGCGGCTGGGATGCCGTGATGCCGTTGGTCGCTGGCGTGGCCGGCGCGGGATCGGGAATCGCTACCGTCTGGGGTGCTGGCGCGAGCGCTGGTCTGGGCGAGGCCGGCTGCCTGGGTGCCGGGGCGGGGTGGACCGGCGGCTGTGGGGGCGCGGGCGCCACCTGAGGCTGAGGCAGCTCGATCCTCTCGGCCAGCACCTCCACCGGGACCACGAGCTCCGCCGCCCGGTGCAGCAGGCCGGCTTGCAGGGCCCACAGGCCCAGCACATGAAAGCCGAGCACGGCGATCACGATGTACAGGCGGCGGTTCATGCGGGGAGGCGTCGTTTTCGAGGCCTGTAGCGGCCCGGAAGGAGGGAGCGCAAGGGCTGCGCTGGCGGAGCTCATAGTTTAGGCGGCTGGTTCGGTGTGGCCGGGCGACTGGTTGAGACGGGGCGTCAGTTCAACGCTTCAGGTGTGGAAGATCCACCACAGAGCGCCCAGTATCAGCATCAGGCTGCCGCCCAGAAGGGTGAAGGTGTTGGCCATGGTGGTCCTTTGCGAAACATCAACGAAGACAGGAAATCATTATAAACGAGAATGACTCGCATTTGTATTGGTGACGAAAAATGCTGTGATGAAATGGTCTGCAAACCAAAACGATCAGTCTGCCTGCCCCGCGGCCAGAGCACGGGCCGCTGTCTCCAGCGTGCGGCAACCGCACAGCGCCATGGCGATCTCCAGTTCGTCGCGCAGCAGCCGGATGACATGGGCCACGCCGGTGGCGCCGGCATTCGCCAGCCCATGGAGGACGGGGCGGCCCACCAGCACGGCACTCGCGCCCAGTGCGATGGCCTTGAAGACGTCGGTGCCGCGGCGGATGCCGCCGTCCACCAGCAGCGGGAGGCCGCCGCCCAGCGCTTGCGCGATGGCGGGGAGCACGGTGGCGGTGGCGGGCACCGTGTCGAGCGTGCGTCCGCCGTGGTTGGACACGATCAGTCCGGCTGCACCGCAGGTCAGCGCCTGGCGCGCATCGGACGGGTGGGTGATGCCCTTGAGCAGCAGCGGCAGGCGGGTCTGTTCGCGCAACCAGGCCACGTCTTCCCAGGTGGGGGCGAGGTGCAGCAGGTGATCAAAAAGGGCACTTTGCCCGGGCCGCAGCGCGGCGGTGGCTGCTGTCCGCATGCCCTGCAGGTTGACGGCCGCGATGCCGGGAGGCAAATGGAAGCCGGCGCGCCGCTCCCGGTCGCGCGCGCCCTGCACCGGCGCATCCACCGTGAGCACCAGCGCTTCGTAGCCGGCCGCCTCGGCGCGCTGCACCAGGGAGCGGGTGACGCCGCGATCCGGTTGCAGGTAGAGCTGGAACCAGAGCGGGCCGCGCCCGGGCTCCGCCAGCACCAGCTTGGCCACGTCTTCCAGCCGTGTGCTCGCCTGCGTGCTGAGGACCAGCCCGGCGCCGAGCGCGGCCGCGGCGAGCGCGGTGGCCCGTTCGCCGTGCGGGTGGGCGAGCCGCTGGTAGGCCATGGGCGCGACCAGGATCGGGTGGGCCAGGGTACGGCCCAGCAGTTTCACCCGCGTGTGGCCGCCCGCGAGCGGCTGCAGCACCCGCGGGTGCAGGGCGATGCGCTGCCAGGCCCGTGTGTTCTCGCGCAGGGTGATTTCGTCTGCCGCACCGCCGTTGAAATAGGCGCTGGCCTGCGCACTCAGCACGGTCTGGGCGAAGGCCTCATGGTCCGCGAGACTGACCAGGCCTTCCGGCAGTGTGTTGCGCGGCGGTGGCGAGTGGGTGCCGCTCATGTTTCGGCCCACATGCGCAGCAGGTTGTGGTACGTGCCGGTGAGGGCCGTGGTCTCGGTGGTTTCACCGTGTTGCTGGCGCAACTTGAGCAGGTTCATGTCGAGGTCGAACAGCAGCCGGCGCTGTTCGTCGCTGCGCACCATGCTTTGCACCCAGAAGAAGCTGGCCAGGCGTTTGCCGCGCGTCACGGGGCGCACTTCGTGCAGGCTGGTGCCGGGGTAGAGCACGGCCTGACCCGCCGGCAGCTTGATGGCCTGCATGCCATAGGTGTCGTGGATGCAGAGTTCTCCCCCGTCGTAGTCGGTGGGCCCGTTCAGGAAGACGGTGCAGGACAGGTCGGTGCGCACCCGCTCGCCCGTCTGCCGCGAGTGGAGGACGGCACCGTCGATGTGGGGGCCGTAGTGGTTGGCATCGCCGCCGTAGCAGTTGAACAGCGGGTTGAACAGCTTGTGGGGCAGGGCGGCCGAAAAGAAGAGGGGGTCGTTTTGCACGGCCTGCAGGATGCGTTGCTGCAGCGTCCTGGCCAGTTCGCTGTCCTGGGCCAGCTGCTGGTTGTTTTTCTGGGCGGCCGCCTGGCCGCCAGCGCTGCTCGACCCTGAAATCCACGGGGCTTGCGGGCCCAGCGCCTCCTGCATGGAGGCCAGGTCGGTGCTGCTCAGGAGGTTTTTCAGGACAAGGATCATGGCGCTGGCGGAAACAGGCGGTCGGGTCATCAGTGGGTCAGAAGAGTGTTTTCAGGCCCAGCTGGATGCTGCGCGGGGCACCTGGGGCGTAGAAGCCCCGGTACAGGGAGTCGGCATACAGCTGGTCGGTCAGGTTGGTGACGTTGAACTTGACCAGCAGGCTGTCCGAAACCGTGTACTCCACCATCGCGTCCACGGTGGTGAATGCCGGGGCCACCAGGGTGCGCTGACCCTCGGGGTTCTGTGCGCCCCGGTGGTTCAGGCCGGCTCCCACGCGCACCCGCGGCGTGACGCGGTACGTGGTCCAGAGGCTGGCACTGTGCTTCGGCGTGAGGGACGGGCGGTCACCTTCGACCTGGGCTCCGGTGCCGGCCGCATTGAGCACCACGTTGCTCTCGTCGATGCGGGCGCTGGGGATCCAGGTGTGGTTGTAGAACACGTCCCACTTCGGTGTGATGCGGCCCGACAGGTTGAACTCCATGCCGGTGGCGTGGCGCTTGCCCGACAGCAGGTATTGCGTGGCAGCGGTGTCGGCGTCGGTGTTTCGTTCGTTGAATTTCTCGGACCGGAACAAGGCCACGCCGAAGCTCGCACGGTCTTCGAACAGTTCGAACTTGGCGCCAATCTCAATGTTGCGGCTTTTCTCGGGCGGCGTGTTGGACAGCTTGTCGTTGTTGCTGCCCGGTGCGAACGAACCCAGTGCGAACTGGTAGGTGTCGCCCGAGGTGTTGTAGGAGGTGCCCGCCGACAGGTAGTAGGACGATTTCGCGTCGGGTTGGAACATCAGCCCGATGCGCGGACTCCACAAGCCTTCGCTGATGTCCTTGCTGTTGCCCGACGTGTCGCTGTAGGAGGCTTTGAAGTGGTCGTGGCGCAGTCCACCCAGCAGCTTGAGGTGTTGGGTGATTTCCACGGTGTCTTGCAGGTAAAGCCCCACGCTGCTGGCCTTGAACTGGTTCAGCGGTGGTTCACCACGAACGACGGAACTGACAGCGCCGTCGTTGGGCGTGCCGACCGTGGTCGTGAGTCCGCTGGGCGCGCCGGCAAAGCTGTTGTTGCGCTCGGCGGCTTCATGCGACAGGTCCACGCCGGCGATCAGCTTGTGCTGCTTGCCCCACGCGGAAAATGCGTTGCTGTAGTCGCTCTGGACCTGGCTGAGATCGCTGTGGCCCACCCGCCCTTTCGGCGTGCGCGTGATGACGGTGCCGGGATTCAGGTTGTCGATGGTGGTGCCCGCAGCGAAGCGGACCACGCTCGCCCACAGGTCGCGCTGGTAGGTGCCGTGCCGGACCTGGGTCTTGAGCTGGCTGTTCTGATCGAACCGGTGCAGGTGGCTGAAGGTGGCATAGGTGCTTTCGGTCTGCAGGTGGTCGCTCGCCAGGCCGTAGTAGTTTTTGGCCGGCAGGCTGGGCACGATCTCGTTGTTCACGATGAACCACGGGTGGTTGTAGAGCGGTGTGCCATCGGTCTCCAGGTGGTACAGCCCCGCGGAAAACTCGTCCTTCAGCCCAATGCCCCAGCGGTAGGTGGGCGCGATGCCCTTCTTGTTGACGGTGGCGCCATGGTGGTCGGCGTCGTGGGCCATGGCGTTGATGCGCAGTGCGGCGTCGTCACCGGTCTTGAGGTTGAAGTCACCTGTGAGACGCCGTTCCTTGCCGGATCCCAGCGTCAGGTTGACCTCGTGCTGGTCCATGAGGAAGGGTTGCTTGCTGACCTGGTTCACCACGCCCCCGGTGGAGCCCTTGCCGAACAGCATCGACGCCGAGCCTTTGAGGATCTCGACCCGGTCGTGGTTGAAGGTGTCCCGCTCGATCAGGGGCGCGTCGCGCATCCCGTCGACGTAAATGTCGCCCGCCTGTCCCAGAGAGAAGCCGCGTAGGCGCACGTCTTCTTCCCCGGTTTCACCGGCCAGGAAGGTGATGCCGGCGGTGGTTTTCAGGACTTCCCGGAAGTCGTCGAGGTTGCGGTCGTTCAGCAGCATTTCCGTCATCACCGTGACGGACTGTGGAATGTCGCGCAGCGCCTGCTGGCCTTTGCCGATACGGGTGTCGCTGGCCCGGAGCGTGTTCTTGGAAGGGGGCGCTTCAGCCTGCTCGCGCACGACGACGGTTGGCAGGGTGCTGTCAGCGCCAGTCGGCGCGGTTTGGGCCATGGCACCCATGGAGCCTGCCAGCAGCAGGGCACCGAGTGGCAGCCGGCTGGCTTGTGGGTGGGTCGCGGGGCTGGTCTGCGCGGCCGAAGGCAAGGCGTTGCGGGCGTTGCTGGTGTGGGCGGGACGGAGGCGTGGTTTCCGTTGGGACATGGTGGTGGGTTCAGTCGGTCGGGTTTTCGGCTGGCTGAAACGCACCGTCTACGGCGTTGTGGCTGGCTACAAACTGCATTGTATCGCAAATGCAAACGATTCGTAATAAGAAAAAAGCACGCTGTGACCGGTGCTTGAAAACACCTCACCTGGGCCGCCGGCCACCCCAGAAGACAGATGGCCGGCACGATGCTGCATGGCAACAAAATCTATGATTCAGATAGATGCTATCAATAACGTAACTCAATAGAGCTGAGCTATGATTCATCCCGTTGCGAAGATTTCACCGCTTCTCACCATTTGCAGACCTCCCTATTCATCTCAACCAACCCAAGGAAAACCATGTCCATGATCAACGCGCTCTCCATCATCAACACGCCCGTGCAGCCCTTCAAGACCACCGCCTTCGTCAACCGCAGCGGCAAGGGTGAGTTCATCGAAGTGACCGAGAAGAGCCTGCACGGCAAGTGGTCCGTGATGATCTTCATGCCGGCCGCCTTCACCTTCAACTGCCCGACCGAGATCGAAGACGCGGCCGACAACTACGCCGAGTTCCAGAAGGCCGGCGCCGAGGTCTACATCGTCACGACCGACACCCACTTCTCGCACAAGGTGTGGCACGAGACCAGCCCCGCCGTGGGCAAAGCCCAGTTCCCGCTGGTGGGTGACCCGACGCACCAGCTGACCCGCGGTTTCGGCGTGCACATCGAAGAAGAAGGCCTGGCGCTGCGCGGCACCTTCGTGATCAGCCCGGAAGGCATCATCAAGACGATGGAAGTGCACTCCAACGAGATCGCCCGAGACGTCAAGGAAACCCTGCGCAAGCTCAAGGCCGCCCAGTACACCGCCGCCAACCCCGGCCAGGTGTGCCCCGCCAAGTGGAACGAAGGCGCCAAGACGCTGGCTCCGTCGCTGGACCTGGTCGGGAAGATCTGATCCCCCCTGCGCCGCGCCTAGCGGCGCGTCTTGCCCCCAGGGGGACAACGCGAGCGGCCCGGCAGAGCCGGTTCCGCCGCGTTCTGGACGGATGCACTCCGCTCCGGAGCTTCCCGTTTGTTCTGGCAGTTCCGCTGCCTCATGGGCTTGCCTGCAGGCCCATGCACCAGCGGCCTTCCGCACCCTCTTTTTCGTTTTCAGGAGTTCACCATGCTCGACGACACCCTCAAATCGCAGTTGCAACAGTACCTGGGCATGCTGCGCCAGCCGATCACGCTGATCGCTTCGCTGGACGACAGCGCCACCGGCGGCGAGATGCTCGAGTTGATGCAGACCATCGCCGGCCTGTCCGACAAAGTCACACTGGACACCACCGGCAACGACGCGCGCAAGCCGTCGTTCGTGATCGCCCGTGCCGGCGACATCACCGGCGTGCGCTTTGCCGGCCTGCCGCTGGGCCACGAGTTCACTTCGCTGGTGCTGGCGCTGCTGTGGACCGGCGGCCACCCGCCCAAGGTCGAGGCCGATGTGATCGAGTCGACCAAGGCGCTGGACGGCGACTTCAGCTTCGAGGTCTACATGTCCCTGAGCTGCCACAACTGCCCGGACGTGGTGCAGGCGCTGTCGCTCATGGCCATCGTCAACCCCAAGGTCAAGACCGTGGTGATCGAAGGCGGCGCTTTCCAGCAGGAAGTGACCGAGCGCGAGATCATGGCCGTGCCCATGGTGTTCCTGAACGGCCAGGTGTTCGGTTCTGGCCGCATGACGGTGGAAGAGATCGTCGCCAAGCTGGACACCAGGTCCGGCGACCGCGAAGCCGCCAAACTCAATGCCAAGGACCCGTTTGACGTGTTGATCGTCGGCGGTGGCCCGGCCGGTGCGGCGGCCGCCGTGTACGCGGCCCGCAAGGGCATCCGCGTGGGTGTGGCGGCCGAGCGCTTCGGCGGCCAGACCAACGACACCATGGCGATCGAGAACTACATCTCGGTGCTGGAGACCGACGGCCCCAAGTTCGCCGCGGCGCTGGAGGCGCAGGTGCGCCACTACGAAGTGGACATCATGAACCTGCAGCGCGCCGAGAAGCTGATCCCTGCCAGCGAGCCGGGCGGTCTGGTGCAGGTCCAGATGAGCAACGGCGGCGTGCTCAAGGCGCGCAGCGTGATCCTGTCCACCGGCGCGCGCTGGCGCAATGTCAACGTGCCCGGTGAGCAGGAATACAAGAACAAGGGGGTTGCCTATTGCCCCCACTGCGACGGCCCGCTGTTCAAGGGCAAGCGCACGGCGGTCATCGGCGGGGGCAATTCCGGTGTGGAAGCCGCCATCGACCTGGCCGGCATCGTTCAGCACGTGACCCTGATCGAGTTCGCCGACCAGCTGAAGGCCGACGCCGTGCTGGTGAGCAAGCTCAAGAGCCTGCCCAACGTGAGCATCCACACCAATGCGCAGACCACCGAGATCACCGGTGCCGAAGGCAAGGTCAATGGTCTGAGGTACAAGGACCGTGCGACGAATGAAGAACACCTGGTGACGCTGGAAGGCGTGTTCGTGCAGATCGGCCTGGTGCCCAACACCGAGTTCCTCAAGGGCACGGTCGAGCTCAGCCGCTTCGGCGAGATCGTGGTGGATGCCAAGGGCCACACGAACGTGGAAGGTGTGTTCGCCGCCGGCGACTGCACGACCGTGCCGTACAAGCAGATCGTGATCGCCGCGGGTGAGGGCGCCAAGGCTGCGCTCAGCGCCTTCGATCACCTGATCCGCCAGCCGGCACCGGCCGAGGCTGTGGCCGCCTGAACCAGAAATACCCCCGCCGCGCTTCGCGCGACCCCCTCAAGGGGGCGGCACTGGCGGCCCGGCAAAGCCGGTTCCGCGGTGCCCTGGGTTCAGACATTTCGCTCCGGCGTGGCACTCAGACCCGTCTTGCCTTGACGGTGTAGTTCCCCATGCCGCTGGCCTTGTTGTAGTGCCGCACCTGCGCGTGGTACAGCCCGGGCACCAGGTCGGCTCGGATGGATGCGTTGGTGTCCACCCCGCTGTCGTCGTCTTCGGCGATCAGCGCGGTGGGGCTGTCGGGGCCAAAGAGTTTCATCACCACGTCGGTTGGGCCACGCGTGTCGATGATGTGCGGGCCGCCGGTCTTCACCCGGAATTTGAAGAGGTCTTCTTCACCCGCCTTGCCGATGGCCGCTGCGGTGCGGCGCGTGGCGCCCACCAGGATTTCCTTCGCATCCACGATGGTGGGCGCCGCTTTGGGGTAGGCCCGCGCGCTGGCGATGAAGGCCTTGTCCATGGCGGAGAGCACCTCGTTGGCGTGTGTTCCCACGCCGCTTTGCACCCAGCTGCCAGGGAAGAAATACAGCATGATCGAGTCCGGATCGAAGGCCGTACCGTTGACCTGGTCGACCCGGTATTTGTTGAGCACGTTGTGGCGGATCTGGGCCTCGGTCCAGTTGTTCGGCGGGCCTGAAAGGTCGCGGATCACCGCGGATTCGTTCCACGCCATGCCGCCCGCCGGGTTCTGGTGTTCGTGTGCCAGTCCGATGGCGTGTCCGAACTCGTGGGCCGTGGTGCCTCCGTTCATGAAACCCAGGTTCATGGTGGGTTGGTCCAGCGGGATGCCGCGGTTGTCGGTGCCCACGTAGGACCAGGCGCCGTCGGCGGGGTCGAAAGCGATGCGGATCTCGGCGTCGGGCGCGTTGTTGAAGTCGAACCGCAGGTTGGCGTGTGGCGTCCACCAGCCGGCCTGCTCTTTGACCTTGGCCTGCTGCGCCGCCGTGCCGCCCATGAAGCGCACCCGCAGCGTGCTGCCGTTCATCCAGAACTTGCCGATGGGGCTGACGGCACGCGTGCGGCCGCCGCTGCGCACGGTGGTCTGGAAACGCATGAGGTCGGCCGGCAACACGCGTTGCGAGCAGATGTGGATCATCTTGGCCATGGAGTCCTCCGCCGGTGGTTGGAAATTCAGGGGCTGCGCACCAGCCGCAGCGGGGTACTCGCCTGATCGCCGTTGCTCCAGAGCTGGCCCGTGAGTTCGCGGCCATCGGCGCTGGCGTTCAGGGTGATGCTGCCGGTGTCGAGCGGGCCATGGCCCTCGCCGCTGTACACCGCGTAAGGCATTTGCAGGCCGCTGGCACTGAAGGTGCCGGCGCCGCTGTAGCGCAACTCGGTCACATGGATGCCCTGGTCGCGCAGCTTGAGAGCGTAGGACTGCCAGTCCGGGTACCAGGCCACGGGCACGGCGTCGGTCTGCAGCTGCACGCCTTTGCCATCGGTGGTGAGCACCACGCGGGTGCGCCGCTTGGCTTCGTCCAGCATCCACCAGATGCCCGAGATGTCCAGCCCCCTGTCTGCCGCTGGCGGGCTGCCGAGCGCCTGCGAGGTGGCTCCGGGTGAAGCACTGGCCGGGCCGGCTGGCAAGCCGGGGTCGGTCGCTGCGTTCGTGGGCGGCGGAGCTTCATCGTCGGACAGGATGAACCCGAGCGCGACGAGCGCCACGAACCCACCGCCGACGTACATCAGCCAGCGCTGCACCCGCTGCAGCACGGCCTGCACCGGTGGTTTGAGTCGGGTCTCGGCCTGCGCTTCCCGGGGGCGGATGCCGTGCGCGCGCAGGTCATCCACGATGCGTCCCACGTCTTGGGCCCAGTCGTCGGTGCGCAGCCTGAGCGCGTGGGCCTCGCTGATGAAGCGCAGCGGCTCGGGTACGCTGGACGCAGTCGGCATGGGCATGCCGTCGGTGAGCAGCGGCACGACGATGGCGCCGCTGCGCTGCGCGGTCAGCAGCTCGTTGCGGATCGGGTCGTCTTCGCGGTCGATGCGGCGCCCGCCATCCGGGTGGGCCACACCGAACAGATCGGGCGTGATCAGCAGCAACACCACCGGGCGCGTGCCCAGCGTGGCGCTGATGGCGTCCCGCCAGGAGCTGCCGCCTTGCAGGTCCTGCTTGTCGAAGAACACCTGCTCGTCGCCGATCAGCCGGCTGAGGTCGGCGCACAGCCGGTCGGCGTCCTTCTTGCCGTCGGATGATCGGTAGCTGATGAAGATGCAGTTCATGGCCGACGTCGTTCAGATCCCGTGGCGCGGGGGTTTTCCGGGGCGGCACGGGTGGCCCATGTCAGGCTGCCGCGTAACCCTGCAGCTGCGCCAGCAGCTGGCGGGCCGCCCGCGTTTCCGCACCGTTGCCCGCTGCGAAATGCCGCAGCACGAAGCCGGCCTGGTCGGCCACCGAGGCCCACATCCAGGCGGTGCCCGCGCGGTTGTGCACGTCTTCGTACACCGCGGCGATGGCCGGCAGCTGGCGGGCCAGGTCGCGCGAGGCCAGCGCCTCGTACACGGCCAGTTCGGGCAGGCCGACCACGCTCCAGAAGTCCGGGTCCTCGCGCCGCTTGGTTTCCAGCCCGTGCCGGACCTGTGCCAGGTCGGCTGCATCGAATCCGGCCCAGTCGGCGCGGCCGGCGTTCGCGATCAGCTCGGCGGCGATGCGGTTGAGCGTTGGGTAGAACGTCTCAGGGTGTCCGCCCGCGCGGGCCAGCGCTTCGGCCCGGCGGTAGTGCAGCGCCATCTGCTGGATGGCCTGGGCCGCGGGCGTGCTGCGCCCGGCGGCGCTCTCCAGCAGGTGCAGGCGCTTGTAGGCCGAACCGAGCAGGCTTTCGCGCTCCAGCGTCGGGCTGATGGTCAGCAGCGCCTGCAGCATGGTCACGGCGGACTGGATGTCTTCCCGCCCCTGGGCGATCAGGCGATCCAGGCTGGTGGCCGGGCGTGCTTTGCGGTGCGCCTGCTCCACCCGCTCCCAGGCCAGGCGCGCACGCAGGCTGGCCAGCTGTTCGCTGGATTTCACCGAAGCACTGCCGTCGTTGGAGGCCACAGCGCGTCGGTACCAGTGGATCGCGTGTTCGATGTCGCGGGCCGCTGCGCAGGCCACGCCAAAGGCCTCGGCCACCGCTCCCATGCCGCCCCACTCGACCTCGAAGCGCGACTCAAGATGGCGGATCTTCTCGCGCTGGGCCGCGTCCGGCGCCCCTTGCGTGGCGCTCTCCACCGCCAGCGTCTCGAGTGCCAGTGTCAGCGCCACCGGCGAGGCGATGCCGGTGTAGTCGGCGCCCACCGGCCGGGGGGCGCGGTTCTGGTCGCGCTGGTCGGGTTGCCACACCCACTCCGGATCGCCGTAGCACTGGTAGGCGGCCCAGGTGTTGCCCAGGGGGTTGGCTTCCCAGGCGGCGATGCGGCCGGTGTGCACCGCGTCCATGAAGCGCTCCCCGCGCAGCAGTGCCTGGTAGAAGGCGGTGGCAAAGCGGTTGGCGGCGTCGTCTTCCACCGCCCAGCCTGCGGCCACCACGCAGCGCACGCCGATGCGGATCAGCTGCTTGGCCACGCCGGCGGCGAACGCGGCGCGGTCGTAGCCCTGCAGCAGGTGGCGCGGGTCGGCCGCCAGGTGGCAGCAGTTGAGGAACACCAGCTCGGGCACCACGCGCATGGCTTCCACTTCGCGCGGGCCGAGGAAGGTGCCATCGCTCAACACCACGCCGCGCATCTGCGGCGGCTGGCCCTGGCGGATCAGCTCGGGTTCGCCGTGCCCGGCGATGTGCACGATGCGGTAGGCCCGCGCCAGCAGCGCGTTGGTCACCGCCGCGGCATCGGCCCCCAGGTTGTCGTCGGGTGCGATGAGCGCGTGCACCCGGTCGGGACTCAGGCCGGCAGGTCCGCTCATGGCGTCCACCACCGCCTGCGCCTCGGTGCGTGCCGCGGGCAGCGGCGGGTAGAGCGCCGGGTCGCACAGGGGCTCGCCGATCACCAGCACCGCGTCTTCGATCCGCGCGTCGCTCACCTGGCCGCGGAACTGCACCGTGCGCAGCTTGCGCAGCAGCTTGTTGCGGATCGCCCAGGGCTTGGTGGGTCCTCCGCGACCGTCCTGCGGTGCATCGAGCAGTTCCCAGGGAATGCCGGCGGTGCCGTCGTTGAGTTCCAGCAGCAGTTCGCTGCTGCCGCGCAGGCTGGTCTCCATCTCCACCGGCACCAGCAGCTGGAACAGGGTGCGGCCGATCTGCGGGTCGCGGTTGGCGTCGTTGGATGCGCGCCGGACCAGCTCGCTCACCAGCCGCGCCTGGGTCGCCTGCACCCTCGCCTCGGAGCGCGCGCGCTGGGTGTCGAGCGTGTAGGTGATGGTCGGTTCGCCGGCCTCGTCCTTTTCAGAGATGGCGCTGATGAAGTCGTGCCCGGTTCCGCGGTAGCCGCTCTCCAGCGGCCGGCGCAGCGCGCCCACGCCCGCGAGCACGGTGGGCGTCAGTTCAAAGTGATCGGGCGCCGCCTGAGACAGCAGCTGCAGCGCGCCCCAGGCTTCGGTCGCGCGGTCCAGGTAGATCTCGATCAGGTGCAGGTGGCCCACCTGCGGCCAGCCGCCGGCTTCGAGTTTCTCGTTCGCCTCGCGCACCCCCTGCGCCACCGCGTGCGCCGAGCTCGCCACGCTCACCGCCACGCCGCCGCTGCCGATCAGCGTGGTGACGAGTTCGAAGTGGGCACCGCTGTGGTCGGGTGTCTCGGCCACCCGCTGCGCCCAGGCCAGCGTGGCCTGGCGCACGGTCTTGGTGAGTTCTGCGCTGCGCAGTTTGCCTTCCTCGCCCAGGCCGGCCACCACCACATGGGGCGGGCGGGGCAGCGCAAGCGGGCTGTCGGGGTCCTGCTGGTGGTTGATGAAGTACTGGTGCGTGCCCGGCGTTTCGGGGTACAGCCCCAGCGCCAGCGAGGCCGACATGGCGCCGCCGATGAAGCGGTCCACCACCGCTTCGGTGCCGGTGAGGGTGGAGGCGCCGTAGTGGCCCACCATGAGCGTGTTGCTGACGAACTTGAGGTTGCCGTTGTGCACGCTCACGCGCAGGGTGCTGCGCGGTGCGCGGGCGGGTTGGGCTTCGGCCTGCTCCAGGTGAAACACGTCGCTGAGTTCGACCGGCGGTTGCAGGCCCGTGCTGCGCTGGCGCGACGGTCGGCTGCGCACCAGCGCCGCAGCGACCGGTACACCGCGCGTGGCCAGCAGTGGCGGCAGGCGCTCGGTGTCGCCGTGGGTGAGCAGTTCGCGGTAGGCCTCGAAGGCATCTTTGGCGTCGGCCAGATCGCCGTGCTCGCAGTCCACCTTCCAGGTTTTCACGCCGGGTAACTGGGCGCTCTCGCGCGTCACGCGACCATCGCCATCGTCGGGTGCGTCGAGGTAGAACAGGCCTTCCTGTGCGTTGAGTTCGAAACTCGCGGGCGTGAAGCGCGCCCGGCCCACCACCAGCAGCAGGCGGTCGCTGAACTGGGGCAGGGCCTCGGCGCGCTGCTGGTCGAGGCGCCGGCGCAGGGCAATGGCCTGGTCGAGCACGGCCTGCGGTGGCACACCCCAGCGGTAGACATTGCGCTGGCTCTCGCCGTTGTGCCACCAGTTGGCTTCTTCCACCATCTTCGCGTCCTGCTCGGCCAGCGCTTGCCAGCGCTGGCGCTGTTGCAGACCGAGCGCTTCGTCGAGCAGGCCCGCCTGCAGCTGGATGAAGCCCGGCATGTCGGCCATGAGCTGGCGTGCCTGGTGGTCCTGGAACGGCAGGCCGAAGGCAGCGAGCGCGTTGCCGAAGCTGTCGTCGCCCGAGAGCACCTGCATGGGGGCGAACGAGCCGGCGTTGGGAGTGCCCAGCATCAGCATGCGCGAGCCCGGCCGCTGCAGCCAGCGCTGCCAGACCTCGGGCCGCTCCAGCTGCACGGTGCGCGCGACCAGCCCGCCCATGGAGTGTGCGAGCAGGTGCACAGGCTGACCGGTGGCGTCGCGTGCGGCCAGGGCCTGGTCCAGCACCTCGGCGAGGCGCCGCGCCTCCTCTTCGATGGGGCGGCGCCAGTCGAACGAAAACTCGATCACCTCGTGCGTGGCCGAGAGGAAGTCGGCCAGGTCGTCGTAGCTGCGGCCCATGGCACCGTCGGGCTGGATGTTGCTCGCGCCTTCGCGGTAGGCGAGCCGGCCGAGGCCGCCGAGGATGCGCATGCTCAGCCAGACCCGCTTGCCGTCCACGCTCAGGTGGCTGCCCAGGATGCCCGGCAGCAGGACCACCGCCGGGCGGCTGGAGGCGGGCCGGGTATCGGCCGAGCGGGGTACGCCGC
Source organism: Hydrogenophaga sp. (assembly GCA_011391495.1). Taxonomy (GTDB): domain Bacteria; phylum Pseudomonadota; class Gammaproteobacteria; order Burkholderiales; family Burkholderiaceae_C; genus Hydrogenophaga. The sequence goes on along the minus strand of JAABQK010000002.1, from coordinate 129,951 downwards.
GCAGTCCATCGCTGGAGCTGCCGGCCCAGGACATCGGGCCGATGGGGCGGAAGCCCGCAGGCGTGTCTTGCGTGAGGCCGTTGCACACGGCTTCGGCGGTGCGAGGATTGCTGAAATAGGCAAAGTGCGTGACCTTGCCGCCCTGGTCCAGCAGGAAGCTCGCCGCCGCGTGCCCGCCCACGGGCGCGCGCGGACCGCCGCCGTACATGGAGCGCGTCTGCACCACGAGGTCGTTGTCGGTCCAGTAGAAGGCGTCGGCCAGCAGGGTCTTGACCCAGGACATCACCGAGTCGCCCTCAATGTCGCCAGCCACCACGCGCAGCTGACCGGGCAGGGGCGCATCGGTGCTGTGCAGCCACTGCACCAGCGGGCTTTCGGGGGTCATGGCTTCCAGGCCGGGCAGCAGGGCAGGGTCGGTGCGTTGGCTCGCCACTTCGCCGATGAAATCGAGCAGGGTGGGTGCCACCGGGATGCCCGCCAGTTCAAGCGACCACTTCAGCACCGACACATAGGCGTCCAGCCGCCTGGAAGCGAGCAGCGTGCCGCGGGCCGGGCAGGCCACGCGCACCATCCGTTCGATGCGGATGTCGCGCCCCTGGAGCTCGGCGGCCAGGTCGCGCAGCGCCTGGTATTGCGCTTTGTAGGTCGGGTCTTTGAAGGCAGCGAGCGAGGCCGCGTCCAGCTGCGGCTGGGCGCACACGCGCGCCAGCACCTCGGCCACCAGACCGCCACGCGAATGCGTGAGCAGGTGCACGCGCGAGCCGTCGGGCAGGGCGCGCGCGAGCAGCAGCGCGTTGTGAATCGGGCTCACGGTGAGGGTGGCGTGGTCCAACCCGTAGACGCGGCCGCCGTAGTGCGCGAACAGCTCGCGCACCTTCTGCGGGTGCTGCTGCCACAGCTTGCCGAAGGTGCCGTGGGTTTCCGAGAACGTGCCGTGCAGCAGCACCAGCATCGGGTCGCCAGCGGCGGCCGCGCCCGGGATGCGGTCGAGCTTCTGGCCGCTGCCCTTGAGCGGCGCGCCGAAAGCGTCGGCGTTGAGTCGGTAGACGCCGGCGTCCACTTGGCCATCGACGCGCGCTCCGATCTTGCTGGCGGTGAGCTTGGCGGCCGGTTCGGTCAGCAGGCCGGTCACGATCTCGATGCCCGAGAGCAGCACCTGGCCCAGCCGCCCACGCGATGCGCTGCGCGTGGCACCGGCGCCACCGGCTTGCTCCAGCCCCTGCCAGACCAGTTGCGCCGGTATTTCAACTTCGGCCGGACCATTGCCGACGCTCCTGGCCGATCGTGTGGCGCTGCGCGTGAGGCCCGTCTGCGCCAGCATCAGGTCGCGCGCGGTTTCGGGGTGCAGCATCAGCGAGGGGCCGTTGACGATGTGCAGCACCACCGCGTCCAGCCCCGGGCGGGCGGTCAGGCGCACGGTGTCGTTGCCGCTGCTGCGGCGCGCACCGACCTGTACCTTCTGCGTGGTCTGGCCGCGTCCGCCAAAACCGCTGGTGGACGCGGCCGAAGCGGGGCCGCCACGCAAGGCGGACGCCACCGGCAGCGACTGGCCGCGAACGCTGAAGGTGATGGCCTTCGCAGAGGGGGTGTTGTCCATGGTTCAACTTTCTGCGTCGGTGCGCCGCCGGGCGCGGGGTGGGTGCTGGCGCGGAGCGCTCAGCCTGTGCTGCGGGTTGTGCGCGCAGGGGTGCGGGGTTTGGCCGCAGGCTTCTTGGCAGCCACCTTTTTCGCAGCTGCCTTTTTGGCCGGTGCCGCGCGTTTGCGGGCCGCCGGCGCAGGCCCCGTGCTGCGCTGAGAGCGCGAGAGCACCTCGGGCCCGCTGCGGCTGGCGGGCAGGCGGGTGATGAAGTCGTTGCAGACCCAGCCTTCCAGATCGGTGACGCCGACCACGGCCACGCGGCTCCAGCGGTCTTGCGGTTCGAGCAGGATCAGTTCGGCGCCGCGCTTCAAGGACGGGGCCACGGTGGGGTATTCGGCACCGGGGCCGCTGCGGATGTTCAAGGTCGTGGCGTTGACCAGCAGGCGCGGCATCACGTCGGCGCCGCGGCCCACGGCGCGGCTGCGCACGGCGGCGAGCGGGAACGCCGGGCCCGGGTCGGACTTGCGACCGCGGGCAATGTCTTCGTGGCCCAGCACGTCTTCCAGCCGGTAGTGTGCCACCAGCAATTCGCAAAGCTCCAGCGCGCGTTCGATCTGCCGCTCCGTGAAGGTGTGCCAGGGCTGGGTTCCACCACCGTGGCGGTGGGCCGCGAGCAGCACCTCGTTGTCGGGGTAGGTCTTGCCGAACCACGACGCGAAGTGGTCGCCCTCGCGGTGCAGCAGGCCCGCGTTGTCCATCTCGATGCCGATGGAAAGAGGATTCAGTCCGTTGATGCCGTTCCACTGGCTCACACCGGCGTGCCAGGTGACGCTGTTGAACGCGGCCAGCTGCACGATGCGGCCGTCGCGCCCGAGCACGATGTGCGCCGAGGCATTGCCCTGCGGTTTCTTGGTGCAGAGGGATTCCACCGAACTCTCCGCGTTGCGCCCGGCGGTGTAGTGCAGGACCACGAAGCGCGGTGTCAGCGCGCCCCCCACGTTCGGCGTCTGCCGGAAGCTGACGCCGTCGCCCATGAGCCGGTGGTTCTTGATGCTCAGCATGGGAGCCTCCTGACAAACACGAAGCGACAGACGAAGCGACAGCGGTGGGCGTTGTGCCCTCAGATCGTGAACGGGGTCTGCTTGAGAAAGGCCGCAGCCGGGCCCAGCGTGAACAGGTTGGGCGATTGCGTGGGCGGCAGCCCGGCGCGCACCTTGGCGTGGAAGACGGCGTGGTTGCCCTTGAAGCCACCGTTGTTCCAGACCTGCAGCACCTGCTCGGTGAAGGCACCGTTGTGGTTGCCGTCCATGGAGAACTGGTTGTCCTGGCAACCCGAGACCAGGACCACCGAGGGCTGGAATTGCTTGACGATGGCGGTCAATCGGCCGCTCACGGCGACCTGGGCCAGCGCGGTGTCCGGGTCGCTCACCGTTCCCCCGGCGGCCTTGGCCACCTCCTGCTGCAGCTTGTCGTAGAAGGCCTTGTGCGCGGTGTAGACGCGCATGCCCACCGCGGGCGGCATGATCTTGGGACGCTGCTCGGGCGTGCCGGGTGCCGGGCGTGCCGCGCGCACCACGCTGCCGCTGTGGCAACTGTCGGACAGCACGAGGATGCGCACGCCGGCCTTGAACCTGCTGAGTTCGAAGTACAGCTCGTCGTCGATCAGCTGGCCGTCAAACAGGCACCAGGTCTCATCCAGCTTGTCGGCCTCCTCGCCGCTCACATCGGGCACCTGGCCACCGTGGCCGGAGTAGCTCAGGAAGAAGAGGTCGCCCGGCGCCAGTGCCTTGGCCGAGCGCCGGATCGCGGACAGCACGTTGGCACGGGTGCCCTTTTTGGTGAGCAGCAGCGTGCTCTTCATGCCCTGGAGTCCGGCAATGGCGGCCATGTCGTGGGCGTCGAACTCGCAGGCGGCCAGTGGACCGGTCCAGCCGGCATAGGCTGCGGCGCTGACTTCATTGAGCCCGATGTGCAGCGAGTGGGCCTGGGCCTTTTTCTGCGTCGTGACCGTTGCCTTGCTTGCCATGGAGTCCTCCCTAGTCTGGACCTTGCGTCCTGTGCATTTCGTGACAAATTCTGGGCGCATCGGTGGCAGGGCGCAAATGGCAAGATGTAATCAAATGTCGTTACCTGCGTGAAGGGTCGCTCGGTGGCTACAAAACAGAAAGGGGTGCAGGCCATTGGCCTGCACCCCTTGAGAGGCGGGCCACGCCCACCCGGAGGTGGTGTCGTGGCCGCAAGGTCCGGGATCAGTGTCCCGAAGCGCCCGATGCGCCGATACCCGTTTCCGAGCGCACCTGCTGCGCCTGGAACCCGGCGCGATCCACCTTGGCGCGTGCGCTGTTGTCGAGAATGGAGAACAGCCAGATGCCCACGAAGCCGATCGTCATGGAGAACAGGGCCGGCGAGGTGTACGGGAACAGGGCCGAACCCTTGGGGTTGCCCAGCGTGACTTCCCAGACCGAGGGCGAGACCACGGTCAGCACCACGGAGGAGATCAGGCCCAGGAAACCGCCGATGACCGCGCCCTTGGTCGTGCAGTCTTTCCACAGCACGCTCATGAACAGCACCGGGAAGTTGGCCGAGGCGGCGATGGCGAATGCCAGCGACACCATGAAAGCAATGTTTTGCTTCTCGAAGGCGATGCCGAGCACCACGGCCACGATGCCCAGGCCGATGGTCGTGATCTTCGAGACGCGCAGTTCCGACGCGCTGTCGGCCTTGCCCTTCTTGATCACGGTGGCGTACAGATCGTGTGAAACGGCCGAGGCCCCGGACAAGGTGAGGCCGGCCACCACCGCGAGGATGGTGGCAAAGGCCACCGCCGAGATGAAGCCCAGGAACACGTTGCCGCCCACGGCGTTGGCCAGGTGCACCGCCGCCATGTTGTTGCCGCCCAGCAGGCCGCCCTTGGCGTCCAGGAAGTCCGGGTTGGTCAGCACGAAGGTGATGGCGCCGAAGCCGATGATGAAGGTCAGCAGGTAGAAATAGCCGATCCAGCCGGTGGCCCACATCACCGACTTGCGCGCTTCCTTGGCGCTGGGCACGGTGAAGAAACGCATCAGGATGTGGGGCAGACCGGCGGTACCGAACATCAGTGCCATGCCGAAGCTGATGGCAGAGATCGGGTCCTTCACGAAGTTGCCCGGGCCCATGATGGACTGTCCGGCCGCCGTGGCCGCCTCGGCGATCTTGCCGTCTTTCAGCGCCAGGTCGGTCTTGATCTGCACCGCGCCGGCGAACATCGCTTCGGGACTGAAGCCGAAGTGCCACAGCACCGACAGCGCCATGAACGAGGCGCCACCCAGCAGCAGGCAGGCCTTGATGATCTGCACCCAGGTGGTGGCCGTCATGCCGCCGAACAGCACATAGACCATCATCAGCGCACCGACGATGATCACGGCGATGTAGTACTCCAGGCCAAAGAGCAGCTTGATGAGCTGGCCCGCACCGACCATCTGCGCGATCAGGTAGAACGCCACCACCACCAGCGTGCCCGAGGCCGCGAAGATGCGGATCGGTGTCTGGTTGAAGCGGAAGGCCGCCACGTCGGCGAAGGTGAACTTGCCCAGGTTGCGCAGGCGCTCGGCCATCAGGAAGGTGATGACCGGCCAGCCGACCAGAAAACCGATGGAGTAGATCAGGCCGTCGAAGCCGCTGGCCATCACCGCGGCGGAAATGCCCAGGAAGGACGCGGCCGACATGTAGTCACCCGCGATCGCCAGACCGTTCTGAAAGCCTGTGATGCCACCGCCAGCGGTGTAGAAGTCCGATGCCGACTTGGTCTTGGCGGCGGCCCATTTGGTGATGAACAGCGTGCCGACGACGAACAGGCCGAACATGCCGATGGCGGTCCAGTTCGTGGGCTGCTTCTCGGCCTGGCCGAGGTCTGCACCCGCGGCCCATGCGACCGCGGAAACGCCGAACAGGGCGAGCAGCGTGAGGACGCGGCGGGTGGTGGTGTGGAGGTGGTTCATTTGAAGGCCGCCTTGGTGACGGCGTTGGACAGGTCGTCGAACTCGGTGTTGGCCCGCTTCACGTAGATGGCCGTGATGACGATGGTGAACAGGATCACGCCAAAGCCGATAGGGATGCCGACCGTCATGACGCCGTCACCCAGTTTCTGCGACAGAAACTCCTTGTTGAAGGCCACCAGCATGATGAAGCCGTAGTACACGACCATCATGGCCAGGGTGAGCCACCATCCGAAGCGGGACCGCTTCGCCTTCAGTTCGTGGTACTGAGGGTTGCTCAGAATGCGCTGGACCAGATCGTCTTGCATGACGTCTCCTGTTGTGATTAAGACAGGTGCAGCGTAGGTCTCGGTACTTACCTGGTACTTACCCTAATAAGGATGTGGCCGGAACAGATGAAAGGGTTTGTGCATGCCCACCGGATCGGGCAGAGCGGCGGCCTTGCAGGTGCCGGCCAGCGGTCTCACGCCATGGGGAAAAGCGCCCAGGAAGCGCTCTGCAGAAGAGATTGCCTAGGACTTACCCTCGGTTTGCCGGTCATCCTCCGCGGCAGCAATTTTGCTGTAAGAAAGCGATTCCACAGTCCGGCCCGTAATGCCAGAAACCGCAGGGTGGACGGCATGCAAAAGCGTGGCGGGTCACACCGTCAAAACAGCAAAAGCATCACTTTGAGGAGATGACTTTCATGGCAACTGCAAGTGAAAACAACGCGAAGGCCTATTGGTCAGCGACGCTTGGCCTCCTGGCCAAGATCCTGGTCATCTGGTTCCTGGTGTCCTACGGGGCCGGCATCCTGTTTGCCAGCATGCTCAACGGCATCAAGCTCGGCGGCTACCCGCTGGGCTTCTGGTTCGCACAACAAGGGTCCATCTACGTGTTCATCGCGCTGATCTTCTATTACGCGAATGCGATGGGCAAGCTGGACCGCAAGTTCGGTGTGCAAGAAGACTGATCACCAAGGAAAACCAAGATGGAACTTCAAACCACCATTTATCTCGTTGTCGGGCTGAGCTTCGCGCTCTACCTCGGCATCGCCTTCTGGGCACGCGCCGGTAGCGTGTCCGAGTTCTACGTCGCTGGCGGCGGGGTGCACCCCATCACCAACGGCATGGCCACGGCCGCCGACTGGATGTCGGCCGCGTCCTTCATCTCCATGGCCGGCCTGATCTCCAACATGGGCTACGGCGGCTCGGTGTTCCTGATGGGCTGGACCGGCGGCTACGTGCTGCTGGCCATGCTGCTGGCGCCGTACCTGCGCAAGTTCGGCAAGTTCACCGTGCCCCAGTTCATTGGCGACCGCTTCTACTCGAAGACCGCCTCGACCGTGGCCGTGGTGTGTCTGCTGACCGCTTCGACCACCTACATCATCGGTCAGATGACCGGTGTGGGCGTGGCGTTCTCGCGCTTCCTGAACGTGGACAGCAGCACCGGCATCTACATCGGCCAGGCCATCGTGTTCTTCTACGCGGTGTTCGGCGGCATGAAGGGCATCACCTACACCCAGGTGGCGCAGTACATCGTGCTGATCTTTGCCTACATCATCCCGGCGATCTTCATCTCCCTGAACCTGACCGGCAACTTCCTGCCGCAACTGGGCCTGGGCAGTGATCTGCAAGGTGACAGCATGCCGCTGCTGGCCCGCCTGGACCAGGTGGTGACCGACCTCGGCTTCAAGGAGTACACGACGAACAGCGCCGGCTCGATGCTGAACATGTTCTTCTACACCGTGTCGCTGATGATCGGTACCGCGGGCCTGCCCCACGTGATCGTTCGCTTCTTCACCGTGCCGAAGGTGGCCGACGCCCGCGCTTCCGCTGGCTGGGCACTGGTCTTCATCGCCCTGCTGTACACGACCGCTCCTGCTGTCGGCGCGATGGCCAAGCTGAACCTGCACGCCACCGTCAACACGGCCGTGAAGTCCGGCGGTGACCTGTACGCTGCCGAATCCAGCCTGGTGAACGAACAGCGTCCTGAGTGGATGAAGCGCTGGGAAAAGACCGGTCTGCTGAAGTGGGCCGACCAGAACGGCGACGGCCGCATCCAGTACTACAGCGACAGCGGTCTGGCCGAAGCCAAGGCTGCGCTGGCCAAGGCCACCAAGGAAGGCGGCGACGTCGCCAAGGCCCAGGCTGCCGTGGACGCTGCCCAGAAGAAGCACGACGAAGCCAAGGCTGGCAAGTTCGCTGGCGCCGGCTGGAAAGGCAACGAGCTGACCGTCAACCCCGACATCATGGTGATGGCCAACCCCGAAATCGCCAACCTGCCGAACTGGGTGATCGCTCTGGTGGCTGCCGGTGGTATCGCCGCCGCGCTGTCCACCGCTGCCGGTCTGCTGATGGCCATCTCGTCGGCCGTGTCGCACGACCTGATCAAGAACGTGTTCAACCCGAACATCTCGGAAAAGGGCGAGCTGATGGCTGGCAAGATCGCCATGGCCGTGGCCATCGTGATCTCCGGCTGGCTGGGTCTGAATCCTCCGGGCTTCGCTGCCGGTACCGTGGCCCTGGCCTTCGGTATCGCTGCCTCTTCGCTGTTCCCCGCCATCATGATGGGTATCTTCAGCAAGACCATGAGCGACAAGGGTGCGATCGCGGGCATGTTGTCCGGCCTGTTCGTGACACTGTTCTATGTGTTCGCGCACAAGGGTCTGTTCTTCATCAAGGGCACGGACTTTGTGGGCATGGTTGGCGGCGTCAACGGCTGGTTCGGCATCACGCCTGAGGCCATCGGCACGCTGGGCGCGATCGTCAACTTTGCGGTGGCCTACCTGGTCAACAAGATGACGGCTCCCGCTCCCAAGCACATCCAGGAACTGGTGGAATCCATTCGCGTCCCCAAGGGTGCGGGTGCTGCCACCGGCCACTGATGCGCTGATTTGAGGTCGGGCGGGTCTGGTTTTCTTCCGGTCCCGCCCCTTCCCAGGACCCCGTCGGGCGACTGACGGGGTTTTTGTTTTTCCGTCTCCCCACATGGGGGACAATGCCGTCGGTCCCGTCTGGGCCTGAGGGGTGTTTTGCAAAGTCGCCGAGGCTGGAATCAGCCGGCTTTTCAAAGCAGTTGTGCGATGTGAACAAGGATGAATCGATGGACCTGGGTTTGAGCGTTTTTCCCATACGCATCATGTTTTTTCTGGCCCTGTTTCCGGTGGCCTTTTTCTGGCTGCGCCGGGTCTACCGGATCCTGGTGAAGCGCGACTTCTCCGAAGTGGCGCTCAAGAAAGGCGTGCCACCGCCCAATGCCGAGAAGTACGCCCCGTATGAGATGGCGATCAACCTGATCGGCGGCGTGGTGATGGTGGGCGTGATCGTGGCGGTGCTGCTGGGGCAGCTGGATTACGACACCTGGGTCGCGATTGGAGGCTCGACGCTCTGGGTCAAGCTGTTTGCCTCGTTCGCCCTGGGCCGCCAGGCGCATGGGCTGGGGCCAGGCAGGGAAAAGAAGCCCGCGCCGGGTACCGACGGCAAGGTCTGAGGACCGGGGCCGCTGCTCAGTGCAGGGCGGTGGCTCAGTAAGCCAGCCGCTCCGGCCGGATTTCCTGCAGGATCGTGGTGGCGATTTCCTCGATCGACTTGGTCGTGGTGGACAGCCAGCGGATGCCTTCGCGGCGCATCATGGCTTCGGCCTCGTTCACTTCCATGCGGCAGTTCTCCAGGCTCGCGTAGCGCGAGTTGGGGCGCCGCTCGTTGCGGATTTCGCTCAGGCGCTCGGGCGAGATCGTCAGACCAAAAATCTTCTTGCGGTGCGGCAGCAGAGCAGGCGGCAGCTTGCGGCGCTCGAAGTCTTCCGGAATCAGCGGGTAGTTCGACGCCTTCAGGCCGTGCTGCATGGCCAGGTAGAGCGAGGTCGGCGTCTTGCCGCTGCGGCTGACCCCCACCAGGATCACGTCGGAGCCCTGCAGGTCGCGGTGGCTCTGTCCGTCGTCGTGCATGAGCGAGAAGTTGATGGCCTCGATGCGCTCGTTGTATTCCTTGCTCTTGGACGCGTCGGAGAAGCGGCCCACGCGGTGGTGGGATTTGATGCCCAGCTCTTCTTCCAGCGGTTCGACGAAGGTGCCGAACATGTCCAGCATCATGCCCTTGCAGTTTTCCTTGACCACCCGCAACACGTCCATGTTGACCACCGTGGCAAACACCAGGGGGCGCTGGCCCTCGATCTCGGCGGTGTGGTTGATCTGGCGCACCGCCTGGTGGGCCTTGTCCACGCTGTCCAGAAACGGCAGCCGGACCCGGCGCACCGTCGCCTCGAACTGCGCCAGGATGGCATTGCCGAAGGTCTCCGCCGTGATGCCGGTGCCGTCGGAGATGAAAAAGACCGTTCTGTTGGGCATGCGCTGTTCCGGGCAGGAGGGGTTGTAAAAGTTTCATGGCAAGCCCCGGCCGTTTTCATGCTGCTCCGGGAGCTGGCGCGGTCTGGCGCGGGCGGCCACCCTACAATTGTGGATTCTGCTGCGGCCATTATCCCGGTTCCAGTCGATCCGATTTCCGTCCCCTAGCCCGGTGCCAGACCCACAACAGAAATACAGGTCTCAAGCTGGTGCGTGGAGCCCCCGGTTTTTTAACCTTGAGGAGTCTTTCCATGTCCAACCTGTTTTCCCCGACCGATCTGGTCGTGCCCTTCGAGCATCTGCGCATGTCCGACGTTGAAGCCGTCGGCGGCAAGAACGCCAGCCTGGGCGAGATGATCTCGCAGCTGCCCAGCGGCGTGAAGGTGCCCACCGGTTTTGCCACCACGGCACACGCCTTTCGTGAGTTCCTGAGGTTCGACGGGCTGACCGAGCGCATCAACGCGCGCCTGGACGCGCTCGACACCGAGGACGTGCGCGCGCTGGCCGAGGCTGGCGCCGAGATCCGTGCCATGGTGGAAAACCAGCCGTTCCCGGCCGATCTGGACCAGGCCATTCGAGAGGCCTTTGCCCGGCTGTCGGCCGACAACGACCAGGCCACGTTCGCCGTGCGCTCCTCGGCCACCGCCGAAGACCTGCCTGACGCCTCGTTCGCCGGTCAGCAGGAAACCTTCTTGAACGTGCACGGCATCGACGAGGTGCTGCACAAGATGAAGGAGGTGTTTGCCTCCCTCTACAACGACCGTGCCATCAGCTACCGCGTGCACAAGGGCTTTGCCCACGCAGACGTGGCGCTCTCGGCCGGCGTGCAGCGCATGGTGCGTTCCGACACCGGTGCGGCCGGCGTGATGTTCACCATCGACACCGAGTCCGGTTTCGAGGACGTGGTCTTCATCACCTCCAGCTACGGCCTGGGCGAGACGGTGGTGCAGGGTGCCGTGAATCCGGACGAGTTCTATGTGCACAAGCCCATGCTCAAGGCGGGCAAGCGCGCGCTGATCCGTCGCAACCTGGGCTCCAAGCTGATCCAGATGACCTTCACCACACCCGAAGAGAAGGCCGGTGAGGGCCCGCTCCGGGGCAAGCTGGTCAAGACGGTGGACGTGCCGGTGGAGCAGCGCAACCGCTACAGCCTGACCGATGCCGACGTCGAGCAGCTGGCGCATTACGCGCTGGTGATCGAACAGCACTACGGCCGCCCGATGGACATCGAGTGGGGCAAGGACGGCACCGACGGCCAGCTCTACATCCTGCAGGCGCGCCCTGAAACGGTGAAGAGCCAGGCCGCGGGCAAGGCGGAGGTGCGCTACAAGCTCAAGGGCAAGGGTGCCGTGCTGGCCTCGGGCCGTGCCATTGGCCAGAAGGTGGGTACGGGCCCGGTGCGCCTGGTGCACAACATCAGCGAGATGGACAAGGTCAAGCCCGGAGACGTGCTGGTGACCGACATGACCGACCCGAACTGGGAGCCGGTCATGAAGCGGGCGAGTGCCATCGTGACCAACCGCGGCGGGCGCACCTGCCACGCCGCCATCATCGCGCGCGAACTGGGCATTCCCGCCGTGGTGGGTTGCGGCAACGCCACCGACACGCTCAAGGACGGCACCCTGGTCACGGTGAGCTGCGCCGAGGGCGACACCGGTCACATCTACGACGGCCTGCTGGAAACCGAGATCACCGAGGTGCAGCGCGGCGAGATGCCCGAGGTGGACGTGAAGATCATGATGAACGTGGGCAACCCCCAGCTGGCCTTCGACTTTGCGCAGGTTCCCAACAGCGGCGTGGGTCTGGCGCGGCTGGAGTTCATCATCAACAACAACATCGGCGTGCACCCGAAGGCGATCCTGGATTACCCGAACATCGACGCCGACCTGAAGAAGGCGGTGGAGTCGGTGGCCCGTGGCCACGCCTCGCCGCGCGCCTTCTACGTGGACAAGGTGGCCGAGGGCGTGGCGACCATTGCGGCGGCTTTCTGGCCCAAGCCGGTGATCGTGCGCCTGTCGGACTTCAAGTCCAACGAGTACCGCAAGCTGGTCGGTGGCAGCCGCTACGAGCCCGATGAAGAGAACCCCATGCTGGGCTTCCGTGGTGCGGCGCGCTACATCAGCGAAGACTTCCGCGAAGCCTTTGCCATGGAATGCGAAGCCATCAAGCGCGTGCGCGAAGACATGGGCCTGACCAACGTGCAGGTGATGGTGCCCTTCGTGCGTACCCTGGGTCAGGCGCAGCGCGTGACCGAGCTGCTGGCCGAGAAGGGCCTGAAGCGGGGCCAGAACGAGCTCAAGATCATCATGATGTGCGAGATCCCGAGCAACGCCGTGCTGGCGCACGAGTTCCTGAAGTTCTTCGACGGCTTCTCCATCGGCTCCAACGACCTGACCCAACTCACCCTGGGGCTGGACCGCGACTCGGGTCTGGAGTTGCTGGCGCAGGACTTCGACGAGCGCGATCCGGCGGTCAAGGCGCTGCTCAAGCTGGCGATCGGCGCCTGCAAGGCCGAGGGCAAATACGTCGGCATCTGCGGCCAGGGTCCCAGCGACCACCCGGACTTCGCCCAGTGGCTGCGTGATGAAGGCATCAGCTCGATTTCGCTGAATCCTGACTCGGTGGTAGACACCTGGCAGTTGCTGGCGGCATCGGCCAAGTAAGCGCCAGCGGATCTCAGGGATCCGGGCGGCAGGGGGCAACCCCTGCCGCTTTTTTTGTGCCCGACACGGCAAGACGCCGGTCAGGGCGTGGGGCACAATCAGCAGCCAGGGTGCGGCCATGTACCGCGCCCGCGAACGAGGAGACATGCATGTTCCGAGGTCTTGATGCCCAGCGGCTGGTCGCCCTGTTTTTCGCGGGTCTGGCGCTGCTGAACTTCCCTTTGCTGGCGCTCTGGGACCACGACGTCTACCTGTGGGGCCTACCGCTGTTTCCTTCCGCCCTGTTTGTGCTGTGGGCGGTGCTGATTGCGGCGCTGGCCTGGGTGGTCGAGCGCGGACGCGACCGGCACACCGCCGAAGACTGACTGTTTCCGGACGCCAGGATGCTCTCGGCCCCCCTTGTCATCGGTGTCTCGTTTGCCTACCTGCTGCTGCTGTTTGCGGTGGCCTACTGGGCCGACGCGCGTGCGGCCAGCGGGCGGTCGGTGATCGGCAACGCCTGGGTCTACGCCCTGTCCATGGCGGTGTACTGCACCGCATGGACGTATTTCGGCAGCGTCGGGCGGGCAGCCAGTTCAGGGGTGTGGTTCCTTCCGATCTACCTCGGACCCATGCTGGCCATGATCCTGGCCTGGATGGTGGTGCGCAAGATGATCCGCATCGCCAAGACCTACCGCATCACCTCGATCGCCGATTTCATCGCCAGCCGTTACGGCAAGAGTCCCATGCTGGCCGGACTCGTGACGCTGATCACCGTGGTGGGCATCGTGCCTTACATCGCACTGCAGCTGAAGGCCATTGCCAGCGGCTATGCGGTGCTGACCTCGCCGCTGGGGCAGCCCGCCGTGCAGAGCGCCGACTGGTGGAGCGACAGCACGCTTTATGTGGCGCTGGCGCTGGCCGGCTTCACCATGGTCTTTGGTGCGCGCCACTTGGACAGCACCGAACGCCACGAGGGCATGGTGGCGGCGATTGCCTTCGAGTCGGTGATCAAGCTGGCGGCGTTTCTGGCGGTTGGCCTGTTCGTGAGCTTCGGCCTCTTTGCCAGCCCGGCGGCGCTGTTCGAACAGGCGCAGGCGGTGGAGGCCTTGCGTCAGCTGATGCAGTTCGGCCAGGGCAAGCCCTTCGCCTATGCACAGTGGCTCGGCCTGACGCTGCTGGCCATGCTGTCGGTGATCTTTCTGCCGCGCCAGTTCCAGGTGATGGTGGTGGAGAACGTGGATGAGCAGCACCTGCGGCGCGCGGTCTGGGTGTTCCCGCTCTACCTGCTGCTGATCAACCTGTTTGTGCTGCCGATTGCCATCGGCGGCCTGCTGCACTTCGGCGCTGGTCGCATGGACCCGGAAACCTTCATTCTGTCGCTGCCGCTCTCGCAGGGGCAGACCGGGCTGGCGCTGGCAGCGTTCGTGGGCGGTCTGTCGGCTGCCACCGGCATGGTCATCGTGGAGGCGATCGCGGTGTCCACCATGGTCTGCAACGATCTCGTCATGCCCATCCTGTTGCGCATGCGGCGCTTCGGTGCGCGCGCCAGTGGCGATCTCACCGGCCTGCTGCTCGGCATCCGGCGACTCGCCATCCTGTCCATCCTGCTGCTGGGCTATCTGTACTTTCACCTGGCAGGCGAAGCGTACGCCCTGGTCAGCATCGGTCTCATCAGCTTCGCCGCGGTGGCGCAGTTCGCGCCCGCGTTGCTGGGGGGCATGTACTGGAAGGGCGGCACGCGGCGTGGTGCGCTGGCGGGACTGTTGTTCGGCTTCGGTTTCTGGGCCTACACGCTGATGCTGCCCTCGCTGGCCAAGTCGGGCTGGCTGCCGGACGGCTTCCTGCAGCACGGACTGCTGGGCTGGGCTTGGCTCAAGCCGGAAGCATTTCTGGGACTCACTGGCCTGGACAACCTGACCCACTCGCTGTTCTGGAGCCTGCTGGCCAACATCGGCACCTACGTCACGGTGTCGCTGTGGCGGGCACCGTCGGCGGCCGAGACCAGCCAGGCGCTGCTGTTCGTTGACGTGTTCCGGCGCACCGCGCACGCGCGTCCGGTGTTCTGGCAGGGCAAGGCGCAGGTGTCGGACTTGCTGCCGCTGGTGGGGCGTTTCCTGGGGGTGGAGACGGCGAAGCGGCTGTTTGCCGGCTATGCGCGGCGACAGGGCGTGGAGAGCATCGACCAGATCCCGGCCGACGCGCGGCTCGTGCAGTTTGTCGAAACCCAGTTGGCGGGCGCCATCGGCAGCGCCTCTGCCCGGGTGATGGTCGCCTCGGTCGTGGAGGAAGAGGCGCTGGATCTGGACGACGTGATGCGCATCCTCGACGAAGCCTCGCAGTTGCGGGCCTATTCGCATGCGCTCGAAGACAAGTCACGCTCGCTGGAGCGCGCCACAGCCGAGCTGCGCGAAGCCAATGAAAAGCTCAAGAGCCTGGACCGAATGAAGGATGACTTCATGTCCTCGGTGACGCACGAATTGCGAACGCCTTTGACCTCGATCAGGGCGCTCTCGGAACTGATGCGGGACGATGACACGATGGATGTGGCGCAACGACAGCAGTTTCTGGGCATCATCGTGAACGAGGCGGAACGCCTGAGCCGCCTGGTGAACCAGGTGCTGGACATGGCCAAGATCGAAGCCGGCCACGCGGAGTGGCACAACACCGATGTCGATCTGCGCGAGATCGTGGAGCAGGCTGCCAGCACCATGCAGGAGACCTACCGTGAACGGGGTGTGGCCCTGATCCTGACCCTGCCCGGGCAGGTCAGGCCGGTGCGTGCA
Organism: Hydrogenophaga sp.; assembly: GCA_011391495.1. GTDB lineage: Bacteria > Pseudomonadota > Gammaproteobacteria > Burkholderiales > Burkholderiaceae_C > Hydrogenophaga. The sequence goes on along the minus strand of JAABQK010000002.1, from coordinate 114,646 downwards.
GACGCCGACCGTCTGACGCAGGTGGTATTGAACCTGTTGTCGAACGCCGTCAAGTACGCGCCGCGCGAAGGCGGCCGGGTGGCGCTGCGCCTGCGGGATTCTTCAGGCGCCCTGACGGTGGAGGTGGAAGACAATGGACCGGGCATACCGCTGGAGCAGCAGTCGGTCGCTTTCGAGAAGTTCCGCCAGGTGAGCGGTGACCAACACTACCGACCGGGTGGCACCGGGCTGGGATTGCCCATCAGCCGCCAGATCGTGGAGCATTTCGGCGGGCGCATGTGGCTGCGGTCCGAGCCGGGGCAGGGCGCCTGTTTCGGCTTTTCGCTGCCGCACCAGCCTGCACCGGATGGACCGTCCCCGAACGAAGAGAACGCGAGGAGCACAAGAACATGAACCAGAAGATACTGATTGCGGACGACGAGCCGAACATCCTGATCTCGCTCGAATTCCTGATGAAGCGCGAAGGCTACGAGGTGGTGCTGGCGCGTGACGGACAGGAGGCGATGGACGCGATCGCACGCGAACGCCCGGCGCTCGTCCTATTGGACGTCATGATGCCCATCAAGACCGGGTTTGACGTGTGCTGCGAGGTGCGCGCCAGCGAAGACCTGCGCGACACGCGGATCCTGATGCTCACCGCCAAGGGGCGCGATACCGATGTGGCCAAGGGGCTGGCGCTCGGTGCCAATGCTTACATGACCAAACCGTTCTCCACCAAGGAACTGGTGCAGAAGGTGCGCGAGATGCTGGGGGACCCTGCATGAGTGCCCAGCAGAAGACCGATCGGCGGCTGTGGTGGCTGCTGGGTGTCGCGGCGCTGGTTTCGCTGGCTTGGCTGCTGGTCACGTTCGGCCTGGTGGGTTCCACCCTGGAGCAGGAGGCCCGCGCGACGGTCTGGTCGCTGCTGGCCGATCGTGTGGCGCTGATTGCCATGACTTGGGGCGGTGGCATGGCGGCGATTGCCTGGGCGCTCAAGCGCTGGTTCGACCACTGGGTGACGCCTTCGGTCCAGCTCGCGGAAGAAGCCCAGGTGATGCTGCGCACCGATGTGGTCCGCACACTGAAGCCCAAGGGCAATGTCGAAACCCAGGTGCTGGCGGAGCTGTTCAATCAGCTGGTCGTCCAGCGCGAGGAGTTGCGTCAGCAGATGGAAAGCAAGGTGCGGCAGGCGGCGCAGGGCATCGAGCAGGAAAAGAGCCGGCTGGCCGCGTTGATGTCAGAGCTCACGCAGAGCGTGGTGGTCTGCAACCTGGACGGCCGCATCCTGCTCTACAACAACCGAGCGCGCATGCAGTTCCGCGCCCTCTCGCAGGCGCCGGGGGTGGCGGGCGGAGCCGAGTTGATCGGGTTGGGCCGCTCGATCTACAGCGTTTTCGACCGCAAGCTGGTGGCCCATGCGCTGGAGAACATCCAGCAGCGCATGCTGCGCGGCGCGGGTCAGCCGTCGGCCCAGTTCGTCACCACCACACCGGCTGGGCAGTTGCTGCGGGTGCAGATGGCCCCGGTTCGATCGGCACAGGCGCAGTCGGCTGACGAGGAGGACGACCGGATCGATCTCACCGGCTTCGTGCTGATGCTGGACAACATCACGCGCGACTACGAAGCCGAGTCCGCCCGGGACCAGGTGTTGCACGCCCTCACCGAAGGCAGTCGTTCGGCTCTGGCCAACATGCAGGCAGCTGTCGACATGCTGGACTATCCGGACCTGGAGCCCGCCATGCGCGAGCGTTTCCTGGGCGTGATCCGCGAGGAGACGCAGTCCCTGAGCCGGCGCATCGGTGTGCTGGAAGCCGGATCGGCCGACAGCCTGAAGACCCGCTGGCCGCTGGAGGACATGCTGGGCGCAGACCTGGTGAATGCCGCGATGCGGCGCATCGAGGTGGTGACGGGCCTGCCTGCCACCAGCGTGGAAGTGGATGCCTCGCTGTGGCTCAAGGTGGAAAGCTTTTCGCTGTTGCAGGCACTGGTGTACCTGGCGGGGCGCCTGGCAGACGAATTCGAGGTGCGTTTCGTGCAGATGCGGCTCGGGGTCGCCAGCAGCAGTGCTGGCAAGGCCCAGCTTGACCTGATCTGGTCCGGGCAGGCCATGAGCACAGAGACCGTGATGAGCTGGGAAATGGATCCGATGAAGGTCGGCCAGGAAAGCACCCGCCTGACGGTGCGCGACGTGGTCGAGCGCCACGGCGGTGCCTTCTGGTTTGAACGCGAGCGGGTGCGGCACCAGGCTTTTTTCCGTTTCCTGCTGCCGCTGGCCAATCCGCAGGAGCAGCTGGATGCCGCCACCTTCGTGAAGAGCGAGAGCCGCCCCGAGTACTACGACTTCGACCTCTTCAAGACCACCGAGCTCACCCGCTCGCTGGACGAGCGCAAGCTCAGCGATCTGGTCTATACGGTGTTCGACACCGAGACCACGGGTCTGAACCCCTCGCAGGGCGACGAGATCATCCAGATCGGAGCCGCACGCATCGTCAACAACAAGCTGTTGCGCCAGGAGTGCTTCGAGCAACTGGTGGACCCGCGGCGGCCGATTCCCGCCGCGTCCATACCCATCCACGGCATCCAGCCCGAGATGGTGGCCGGACAGCCCACGATCGAAGAGGTGTTGCCGGCCTTTCATGCGTTTGCGCAGGACACCGTGCTGGTGGCGCACAACGCGGCGTTCGACATGCGGTTCCTGCAACTCAAGGAACAGCAGACGGGCGTGGTGTTCGACCATCCGGTGCTCGACACACTGCTGCTCTCGGCGCTGATCCATCCGAACCAGGATTCGCACCGGCTGGAGGCGCTGGCCGAGCGTTTCAACGTCACCATCATCGGCCGGCACACCGCCATGGGCGACGCGATGGTCACCGCCGAGGTGTTTCTGAAGTTGATTCCCTTGCTGGCTGAGAAGGGCATCCACACCCTGGGCGAGGCGCGAGAGGCCGCGCAGAAAACCTACTACGCCCGGCTGAAATATTGACTCCCCCGCGCCGTCCGCAGGCCGGCGAAGGGGTGGGTCAGAACCTTCCCGCCTGGTACCGCTGGCCCAGCACGCTCTGCAGCGACTGCACCACGGTGAACGCGTCCTTGAGCTGGGTGCGCTCGAAGTTGGAGATGTCCTCCAGCCTGAGGTGGTTGTCTGGCGCCTCGCCGGCAGCGATCTGGCGCGCCTGGTGCTGGATCCGGGTGAAGGCCAGGAACTCCAGCGCGTCGCGCAGGTCGCGCGCACTTTGCTCGCTGATGGATCCACCGGCCGCCGCGCTCAGCAGCCGGTCGTGGGTGTTGACGGCATCGTCCCCACCCGCCAGCGCGTACACGCGGGCCAGGTCCACGATGGGCACCACGCCGGTGTGCTTGAGGTCGATGGTGCCCTTGTGCTCACCACTGCGTATGGGGGCGATGCCCTTGAACATGCCCAGTGGTGGCTGGTGCTGCAGGGCGTTGCCGACCATGTAGGCCAGGAAGATGGTGTTGCCCTTGGTGTGCTGGAGCACATCGCGGCGCAGGCCTTCGAGCAGCCCGGCTTTGCCGTGGATGGCCCGCAGGTCGAAGAAGACGCAGGTCAGCATGAGCGACTTCGGGTCGGGCTGCCCGGTCCACCGGGCGAAATATTCGGCCCAGCGTTGGCGCGGCTGGCGCCAGGTGTCGGTCATGGCCATCATCTCGCCCGGGCAATAGATGTAGCCGCAGGCATCGAGGCCGTCGCAGACAAATTGCGCGAGTGCCTTGAAGTACGGGCCGTGCTGCGCCTCGTCGTAGCTGTCGTCCAGCACCATGCAGTTGTCCTGGTCGGACTTGGCGGTCTGCTCGTTGCGCGCCTGCGAGCCGGCGGCGACCCACACATAGTCCACTGGCGCCGGACCGAGCTTCGCTTCGCCGAGCTGGAGCAGTCGGCTGGTGATGGCGTCGGTGATGGCGGTGACGATGTGGCCGGTGCTGTAGGCCGAGGCCTGCGCCGAGGCCAGGCTCTGCTGCAGGCGGGGAATCTTGGTGCTGGCGGCCTGCAGGCCTTCGACCGTGCTCTGTTTGTAGATGTCGCCCGCCAAGTACACGGCTGAGGTGCTGTGCTGCTCGGTCAGGTCGGTGGCGGTGATCATGCCGGCGATGCGCTGGCCATCCAGTACCGGCACGTGGTGGATGTTGTGGCGCGCCATCAGCAGCAAGGCATCGAACGCCGGGCTCTGCACGTCGATGGTCATCGGCGCCAGCGTGGCGATGTCGGCCACGGGCCGCGCAGTGTCCAGCCCTGCGGCAATCACCCGGTTGCGCAGGTCGCGGTCGGTGACCAGTCCGAACAGGTGGTCCTGCTCCACGATCAGCACGGAGGAGACACGCTGCTCGCTCATGATCTGCGCGGCCTCCCGGATGGAGGTCTCCGGCCGCAGCGTGATCGGCGCGCGCTTGATGATCGAGCGCACCGGCGTCGTCATGAGATTGAGCGCCGGGTCCGCGCTGCTCCCGAGGGTGCGAGGCGCCTGGGCAACGGTGACACCGCCGGGCAGCAGGTAGGCCAGCGCGGGCATTTCGTCGCGCAGCGAATCCACGGTGCCACCCTCCAGGATCACCAGCTCACAGGCGGTTGCCGCGTGCGCATAGGCCACGGAGTCTCCCGGCGCAAGCGGAAAGGCAAAGAGCTCCCCGGGCTGCAGGGTCACCACAGACTGGCGCTCTTCGTTCAGGAGGGTGACCGTACCCGTCACAATCCAGTACAGGCGCTCATGCGGCAGATGGGCAACGACCAGTTCCTCACCCGGTTGCATGACTTGGACAGCGAGCGTGGCTGCCAGCTGCTGGAGGATGCCTTCTGGCAGCAGGCCGAAAATTCGGTGCCGTCGAAGGTGGTCGGACAAGGACGGGGTTTCGGAAGCTGATGGGGTCATGGAGTAGGGTCGCTGCGGCGATGTTGATGAATGCTACACCTGTGCCCAGGTCGGATCGTCGGGTAATCCCTGACGGGGTATGACCTGAGTCAAGCCTTGCGCGGTCCATTTGTAAGAACTCGGTAAGCTCCAAATCCAGAATGAAATGAAGTTACGAGTGAGCCGCATGCTGACATTAATCCTGGCGTTGAAGGCCATCTTCGAGGTGGCCCTGCTGGCACTCCTCGGCCAGTGGGTATTGGGACTGCTGGCCGGGCAGCGCAAGCAAGAGAATGTTTTCTATCAGATCCTGCAGATCGTCGGCAGGCCCTTTGTCTCGCTGGCGCGTTGTGTCACCCCGAGATGTGTCCTGGAGCGCCACCTGCCGCTGGTGGCATTCCTGCTGCTGGGTTTTTTCTGGCTGGCCGCCACCTATGCCAAGGTGTCCCACTGTCTGACGATGGGTGTTGAGCTGTGTCGCTGAGCGGAGCATGGACGGCTCCGTGGCTGCGTGGACAGGTCCGTGTGCTGCTGGCGCTGGGCCAGAGGCGTGCTGCGCTGGCCCGCATCGATCGGCTGCTCGCCCACCGCGTCGACGACAGCCATGCATTGGCCACACAGGCCCACCTGATGGTCGAGCTTGGCGACCGGCCCGCGGCGCATCGGATCCTGCAGCGGCTGGTGGCACTGCAGCCAGCTGTTGCAGCGGGTTGGTTCAACCTGGGCTTCGTGTGTGAAGAACTGGGGTTGCTGGAGCAGGCGGAGGCTGCCTTTGTACAGGCCACCGAGATTGATCCCCGTTTTGACAGAGCCTGGTATGGACTGGCCATCAGTCTGATCCGCCAGTGCCGCTTCGACGAGGCCATGGCCGCGCTGCACAGGAACACCGAGCTGCAACCCATGAGTCCGCATGGCTGGTACCAGTTGGCCTGGGTGCATGTGGAGCGGCAGGAGCCCGAGGAGGCGGCCAGGATCATCTGCCATCTGCGCGGATTTGAGCCCAAGGTGGCTGCTCAACTCTCGCGCGAGACAGGCTTGGCCACTGCCCAGGCTTGATTTCCTTCCGGTCACCCCATCAGAAGAACTGCTCACATGGCCTTGACCGACATCCATCGGCGCTACTGGCGCAAAAATCTCTTTGTCACGGCCTTGCTGCTCGTGATCTGGGCGGTCGTGACCTTTGGCGTGAGCTACTTCGCCCGCGATCTGAATTTCAGTTTTTTTGGGTGGCCGTTCAGTTTCTGGATGGGGGCTCAGGGGGCACTGGTGGTCTACGGCCTGATCATCGCGTTCTATGCTTGGTACATGAACCGGCTGGACATCGAACACGACGTCGAGGAATCTGAGGACTGAATGCATGGCCAGTTCCTTTGAAACCAATGGGGGGTCGGGGCGGCGCGCTCGCAATCTGGCGTTCAAGCAGCAGCTCAACAAGGTCTATGCCTGGTACACGGTGGGCTTTGTGCTCTTCGTGATCAGCCTGGCCCTGCTCGAGCAGCTTGGCCTGTCGCGGCAGTGGATCGGCTTCATCTTCCTCTTCGCCACCATTGCCCTGTATGCAGTCATCGGCATCATGAGCCGCACCACCGATGCGACCGAATACTACGTGGCGGGTCGACGCGTTCCGGCGGTCTACAACGGCATGGCCACAGGGGCGGACTGGATGTCGGCCGCTTCATTCATAGGACTGGCGGGGACCCTCTACCTCACGGGTTACAGCGGTCTGGCCTTCATCATGGGCTGGACCGGTGGCTATTGCCTGGTGGCGCTGCTGCTCGCGCCCTATCTGCGCAAATTTGGGCAGTTCACCATTCCGGACTTCCTGGGCGAGCGCTATGGCGGCAACCTGCCGCGTCTGCTGGGCATCGTCGCGGCCATCCTGTGCTCCTTCACCTACCTTGTGGCGCAGATCTATGGTGTGGGCCTGATCACCTCTCGCCTGACGGGGGTCGCCTTCGAGCTGGGTGTCTTCCTGGGTCTGGGGGGCATCCTGGTGTGCTCCTTCCTGGGCGGCATGCGTGCCGTGACGTGGACGCAGGTGGCCCAGTACATCATCCTGATCGTGGCTTACCTGATCCCCGTGATATGGCTCTCGGTCAAGCAGACCCAGGTGCCTGTGCCGCAGCTCATCTACGGCTTCCAGCTCGAAAAGGTCACGGCCAAGGAAAAGCTGCTGGCCAACGATCCCAAAGAGCTGGAGGTGCGCGAGCTGTTCCGGCAACGTGCAGACGATCTGGGTGCCAAGCTCAAGGATCCGGCCGCTGCGCTGGCCGCCGAAAAGGCGGCGGCAGAGGCACGCCTGAGCGCATTGCGCGCCAGCGCAGCTCCTTCGGCCGCCATTTCTGCCGCCGAAAAGTCGCTTTCCCTGTTGCCCAGGGATGCGGCATCTGCCAGAGCGACCTGGAGCCGGGCACGTGAGGCGGCCGAAACCAAGTCCAAGCCCCTCAACGGCATGCCACCGCAGTCTCAGCAATACGCGGGAGATCCCCGTGGCGACCACCCGGCGCGCAAGGCATTTGACGAGTCGCGCCGCAACTTTCTGGCACTGGTCTTTTGCCTGATGGTGGGCACGGCCGCGCTGCCGCACATCCTCATGCGCTACTACACCGTACCCAGTGTCAAAGAAGCGCGTCAGTCGGTGACCTGGTCGTTGGTGTTCATTTTCCTGCTGTATGTCACCGCCCCGGCGCTGGCGGTGCTCGTGAAGTTTGAAGTTTTTCATATGGTGGTCGGGACGCCGCTGGACCAGTTGCCACAGTGGGTGGCTTCCTGGAACAAGGTGGACCCGAGCCTGATGTCGATCACCGACATCAACCGCGATGGCATCCTTCAGCTCAACGAAATGACCCTGGGCGGTGACATTGTGGTGCTGGCCACACCGGAAATCGGGGGCCTGCCTTATGTGGTCTCGGGGCTGGTGGCAGCGGGAGGTCTGGCCGCTGCGCTGTCCACCGCCGATGGCTTGCTGCTGACGATCGCCAACGCGTTGTCACATGACCTCTACTACAAGATGCTCGACCCGAATGCTTCGACCGCGCGGCGTGTGACCATCTCCAAGGTGCTGCTGCTCATGGTTGCGCTGGCAGCGGCTTACGTGGCTGCCCAGAAGCCAGCGGACATCCTGTTCCTGGTGTCGGCTGCGTTCTCGTTCGCCGCCGCGGCGTTTTTTCCCGCGCTCGTGCTGGGCATTTTCTGGAAGCGCGCCACGGGTATTGCGGCATCGCTGGGCATGATCACCGGACTTGGGGTGACCTCCTACTACATGCTCACGACCCAGCCCTGGCTGCGCGAGGTGTTCGGCGTCACGTCGCCGATCCGGCTCTGGTGGGACATCCTGCCCATTTCAGCCGGTGTTTTCGGCGTTCCGGTGGGCTTTGCCGTGATCGTGCTGGTCAGCCTGGTGACGCCTGCACCGGGTCAGAAGGTTCAGGAGCTGGTGGAGTATGTGCGCTACCCCAACCTGCGTACGGACCGAGCCAGGTCACGGCGCGGTGATTGATGCAACCCTTGTGTGCTCAGGCACTGAAACTGGGCTTTTTTGTAAACAGACTGGTTTCTTGCTAGAATCGCGGGCTTGCCTTGCTGCACCCCAAACAGACGCTGGGGGCGGCTTTTTTATCCACAAGGAGAGTCTATGCGTCATTACGAAATCGTTTTGCTGATCCATCCGGATCAAAGCGAACAAGTTCCGGCCATGCTGGAGCGCTACAAGGGCATGATCACCACCGGCGGTGGCAAGATCCACCGCGTTGAAGACTGGGGCCGTCGTCAGATGGCCTACCAGATCAACAAGCTGTCGAAGGCCCACTACCTGTGCGTCAACATCGAGGCCGATCAGGCCGTGATGGCCGAGCTGGAGCACGCCTTCAAGTTCAACGACGCCGTGTTGCGCCACCTGACCGTACTCCGGAAGAAAGCCGACACCGGCCCGTCTTCCATGATGAAGTCGGTTGAGCGCGAGGAAGCCCGCAAGCTTCAGCCGCCCGAGCAGCGCGAACACCGCGAACCTCGCGAGCAACGCGCCGAAGCCTGATTTCGGGCGTGACATCGTCAGCGGGTAACCGTTTCCAGATGTCCGCCGTGGTGGTGCAGGTCCAGAGCCTGCGCTACACACCGGCAGGCATACCGGCTGTCAACATCGTGCTGGAGCATGAGTCCACAGTCACCGAAATGGATACCCCGAGACTGGTGAAGCTGCAACTGAGGGCGGTGGCCTTCGGTACCCAGGCTGAAACGCTGTCCCGTCAGGGGCTCGAGTCGGTTTGTGAGTTTCACGGGTTTCTGGCGAATGCACGCAACGGAAAAGGCGTAGTGTTCCATATCCAAGATTTCAGCAAAACATAGGAAAGGCCCATCATGGCTTCCCCCAAACGTTTCAACAAAGACAAGCGCCCCAAGCGCAACACCCAATCGCTGCTGTTCAAGCGCAAGCGTTTCTGCCGCTTCACCGTGGCCAATGTCGAAGAGGTCGACTACAAGGACGTGGACGTTCTGCGTGACTTCATCGCCGAAAACGGCAAGATCATTCCTGCGCGCCTGACCGGCACGCGTGCCTTCTACCAGCGTCAGGTCAACACCGCCATCAAGCGTGCGCGCTTCCTGGCCATGTTGCCTTACAGCGACCAGCACCGCGTCTGAAAGAGAGCCTGACATGCAAATCATTCTGCTCGACAAAGTTGTCAACCTCGGTGCCCTGGGCGATGTGGTCAAGGTCAAGGACGGCTATGCCCGTAACTTCCTGATCCCGTCGGGCCGCGCCCGCCGTGCCACCTCCAATGCCATCGCTGAATTCGAAGCCCGCCGCGCCGAACTCGAAAAAGTGGCGGCCGCCAAACACGCTGAAGCCCAGGCCTTGGGTGAGAAGCTGGCTGCCGTGACCGTCAAGCTTTCCCAGAAAGCCGGTGTGGACGGTCGCCTTTTCGGCTCCGTCACCAACCACGACGTGTCCGAAGAGTTGAACAAGCAAGGCTTCGCTGTGACCAAGTCGCAGGTGCGCATGCCCAATGGTCCCCTGAAAAACGTGGGTGACTACACGGTGAGCGTGAACCTGCACACCGACGTGACGGTCGACGTCAACGTCTCGGTGTTGGGCGAAACTGCCTGATACCCTGCGCTGGCGCACATGCGCCAAGCCCTGAAGCCGCCGCCCTTGGGGTTGGCGGCTTTTTTGTTGATCAAGAGCCTGTGATCGGGGCATCACAGGTAGCGATCGCTCGATTCGAGTTATTCCGGACTGTTCACGGCTTGTCCACAGGCTTGTCCCATGACTTTCAGGCGCCCGACGCGTACCATTGCGTCTCACTTCACGAATGTCCATGTCCGCTGTTTTTTCCAATTCCTTCTCTTCTTTCGATGCCGGTCTAGACGAGGTGGGCTTGGGAAGCGACCGCCAGATCGCGCAGTTGCGCGTCCCCCCTCACTCCATAGAGGCAGAGTCCAGCGTGCTGGGTGGGCTGTTGCTGGACAATGGTGCCTGGGATCGGGTGGCCGATCTGGTCAATGATTCCGACTTCTACCGCTACGAACACCGTCTGACCTACTCGGCGATTGCGACACTGGTCAACGCCAGCAAGCCGGCCGATGTGGTCACGGTCTATGAGCACCTGCAGAGCCTGGGCAAGGCCGATGAGGCGGGCGGTCTGGCCTACCTGAACTCGCTGGCGCAATACGTACCGAGTGCAGCGAACATCCGCCGTTACGCCGAAATCGTGCGCGAACGGGCCATCCTGCGCAAACTGGTGGCCGCGAGCGATGAAATCGCCACCGCAGCCTTCAACACGCAGGGCCGACCGGTCGAGAAAATCCTCGACGAAGCCGAACAGAAGATCTTCCATATCGGGGAAGAGGGCTCGCGCATGAAGGAGGGGTTCCAGGGCATGGACAAGCTGGTGGTCGACCTGCTCGACCGCGTGCAGGAAATGGCCGACAACCCCAATGACATAACCGGGGTGCCAACCGGATTCGTGGACCTGGACCGCATGACCTCGGGATTGCAGGCCGGCGACTTGGTGGTGCTGGCGGCGCGTCCTTCGATGGGCAAGACGGCATTTGCCATCAACATCGCGGAGCATGTGGCCCTCAACGAGGGTCTGCCGGTGGCAGTGTTCTCCATGGAAATGGGAGCCTCGCAACTGGCCGTGCGTATCGTCGGCTCGATCGGGCGGATCAACCAGAGCCATCTGCGCAATGGCAAGCTCACCGATGACGAATGGCCACGCCTGACCGAAGCGATCGAGAAACTGCGCAACGTTTCATTGCACATCGATGAAACCCCGGGTCTTTCGGCCAGTGTGCTGCGCGCCAACGCCCGGCGCCTTTCCCGGCAATGTGGCAAGCTCGGTCTGATTGTGGTGGACTACCTGCAGCTCATGAGCGGGAGCGGTTCGGACGGTGACAACCGGGCTTCCGAACTCGGGGAAATCTCGCGTGGCCTCAAGATGCTGGCCAAGGAGTTGCAGTGTCCGGTGATCGCGCTCTCGCAGCTGAACCGCAGCGTGGAGACCCGCACCGACAAGCGCCCCATGATGAGCGATCTGCGCGAATCGGGTGCCATCGAGCAGGATGCGGACATCATCATGTTCATCTATCGCGATGAGTACTACACCAAGGATGCCTGCAAGGAGCCGGGTGTGGCCGAGATCATCATCGGCAAGCAGCGAAATGGTCCCACTGGAACGGTCAAACTGGCCTTCCTGAACATGCTGACCCGGTTCGAAAGTCTGGCAGGTGGTGGCGATTTCTGAGTGGCAGGATCCAGATCGGCCATGAAAAAACCGGCCTGAGCCGGTTTTTTCATGGGCGAGACAACGCGTCTCGCGTCAGAGGATTTCGCTTGCGAAATCAGCCAGGCGGGACCTCTCGCCGCGCGCCAGCGTGATGTGGCCGCCGTGCGGCCAGCCCTTGAATCGATCCACCGCGTAGGTCAGACCGGATGAACCTTCTGTCAGGTAAGGCGTGTCGATCTGCGCGAGGTTGCCCATGCAGATGATCTTGGTTCCCGGGCCGGCGCGGGTGATCAGTGTCTTCATCTGCTTGGGCGTCAGGTTCTGCGCCTCATCGATGATCACGTACTTGTTCATGAAGGTGCGCCCGCGCATGAAATTCATGCTTTTCACCTTGATGCGGCTGCGAATGAGTTCGTTGGTGGCGGCACGGCCCCATTCCCCTGCGTTGCCGCCTTCTCCCTTGGCCAGGAACTCCAGGTTGTCGTCCAGCGCACCCATCCAGGGGCCCATCTTCTCCTCCTCGGTGCCTGGCAGAAAACCGATGTCCTCGCCCACGCTGACCGTGGCACGGGTCATGATGATCTCGGTATAGCGGCGGTCATCCAGCACCTGTGTCAGGCCACTGGCCAGCGCCATCAGCGTCTTGCCCGTTCCCGCCGTGCCGGCCAGGGTCACGAAATCGATCTCCGGGTCCATCAAGAGGTTGAGCGCGAAGTTCTGTTCGCGGTTGCGACTGGTCACGCCCCAGACCGCGTTCTTCAGGTGCGTGTAGTCCTTCAGCGTCTTGAGCACCGCCGTCTTGTCGCGGATTTCGGTCACGCGGGCATAGAGAGGTGGTTCTCCAGGGGCTTCGAAGTACACAAACTGGTTGATGTAGAACTGTCCCACCGTTGGACCGCTGACGCGGTAGAACGTGTGGCTGCCGCTCTGCCAGCTTTCAATGGTCTTGCTCTGGCGGGTCCAGAAGTCTTGCGGCAAGGCCAGTGCGCCGGCGTACAGCAGTTCACCGTCATCCAGTGTCTTGTCGTTTTGATAATCCTCCGCAGCAAGACCCAGCGCGCGGGCCTTGACGCGCATGTTGATGTCCTTGGACACCAGGATGACATCCCGCTGTGGGTACTTGTCACGCAGTGCGTGCACCACGCCCAGGATCTGGTTGTCTGCCTTGCCCTGGGGCAGACTGGCGGGCAGCTGGTTGTCCAGTGGTTCGGTCTGAAAGAACAGAAGACCGCGCGCGGTGAGGTGACCCGTGGCAGACAGTTTGAGACCTCGCGCCAGGTCGCCACCTTGCTGGGCAACCAGCGCATCGAGCGTACGGCTGGTCTGACGGCCATTGCGGGCCACTTCGGTCATGCCCTTTTTGTGACCATCCAGCTCTTCGAGCACGATCATGGGCAGAAAAATATCGTGTTCCTCGAAGCGGAACAAGCTCATCGGGTCGTGCAGCAGCACGTTGGTGTCCAGCACGAACAGGCGGGCCGGGCCGGTGGACGCGCTGGGCTTGCCACGGCCATTGCGCCGTTTGCTTGCAACAGGTGGTGGCGGTTCGGCAGATTGACTGGTTGCAGGCAGCGCTTGAGGGGGCCTGGCAGCACGAAGGTCGGGCGAAGCCTGTACTGCAAGGGCAGGCACGACGACCACGGGCGCCCTTTTAGCGGGCAGGAGGGGCACCATGTCCGGCGCGGCCTTGCGCTCCCTGCCGCGGGACCTTGCGCCGGAAGCCGGCTTCACCGCCTCCGGGAGCGGTGAAGCGACCGACTGCGCGCCCGAGGTCCGTGCAGTCGGCTCAGCTTCTGGCGAGAAATCAAACGGCTCTTCTACCGCTTTGAGGCTGTAGGCGTCGGAGGCGAGCAAAGCGGCACGTCTGGAAGGGGGGGGTGGCAGTGGCATGGAGGGTGTCGTGGTTCAGTGCAGGACCAAAAAGCAAAAAGCCGCCGGGGAAACCGGGCGGCTTTTCGGGCTGCAGGGAAATAGAAGGGCAAGTGGAGCGGAAAAACTTCCCGATGTCATGAATCCATTATGCACGAGACAAATGACGCACCCAGCCCGCGCCACGGGAGTCTCGAACGCCTGTCAGGCAGCCTTTTTCAATGCTTTGACGGCTTTCAGAACGTCCTCCACATGACCCGGCACTTTCAGGCCACGCCATTCCTGTTTGAGTACGCCGTCGGCGCCAATCAGGAAGGTGCTGCGCTCGATGCCCTTGACCTTTTTGCCGTACATGATCTTGTTCTTGACCACGCCAAACATGTGGCACATTTTTTCTTCCGTGTCGGCGATCAACTCAAACGGCAATTCCAGCTTGGTCTTGAAGTCGTCGTGCGACTTCATGTTGTCGCGCGAGACACCGAAAACATGGGCGCCTGCTTTGACAAAATCCTTGTATTTGTCACGGAACTGCATGGCTTCCGTGGTACAGCCCGGGGTGTTGTCCTTGGGATAGAAGTAGAGTACGACTGTCTGTCCAAGATGCGTCTGGTTGCTGACCTTGATACCGCCGGTGGCCAAGGCTTCAAATTCGGGAATGGGTTTATTGACAACGACTGCCATACTGCGTGGGCCCCTGACGTAAGTTGGTGGAAATTCGTTGGTTTCCCGTCCATCGGCACCCTTTCAGGGACGCTGTCGAGCGAAATCGGCAAGGCGGGAACAATCTGGTATTTTACCCTGAATGGGTGTCCGCCACCATAGTTGGACTGGTGGCTGGGAGGGCGCGCCTCGTGAGTGGGCACCACCCGCCCGTTCTCTTGACGTCCGGATCAGGCTTCGATCAGCAGGGCCGCAATGACCCGGCGTCCTTCGGCCGCCAGGATGTTGTACGTCCGGCACGCGGCCAGCGTGTCCATGGTCTCCACGCCGATGCGCTGGCTGATCAGACTTTGCAGCAGCGCAGGACGTGCAAACCGCAGACGTGTTCCGCTGCCAAACAGCACCAGTTCGGGGCGCTCGTCCGTGCTGGCGAGCAGCGATTCAAAATGACCGGGAGTCAGTGCTTCGAATCGGGCGCACGACCAGGGTAGCCATCCTCCCGTTGAAGAGAGGATGATGCTTTGCGTATGGCGTTGCCCATTCACGGCGATCCATCCGGCCTCATAGGCGGTGATGGTGTGCAGGTCCGGTTGGTCAGCATGCAATTTCATCGGAAAGTCCGGGTGCTGGAGTGGGGCAGCTGGGTACAGATCGGGTGTGGAACTGTGGTCAAATCGCAGGTTTTCCCCGTCTGACCGCCACTAATATAGCGCCCGGTCACGGGGTCTGCTGCTTCCTTGTGTGTTCACGGCTCCCGACGGGAGGGAATTTGAAAACCATCCAGAAATCCGCCAAGCTCGCCAACGTCTGTTATGACATCCGGGGTCCCATCATGGACGCCGCCCGCCAGATGGAGGAAGAGGGTCACAAGATCATCAAGCTCAACATCGGCAACCTGGCGGTGTTCGGTTTTGACGCCCCCGAGGAAATCCAGCAGGACATGATCCGGAATCTGCCGAACTCGGCCGGGTATTCGGACAGCAAGGGCATATTCGCCGCGCGCAAGGCGGTGATGCATGAGACGCAGAAGCAGGGCGTCAAGGGCGTGACGCTGGATGACATCTATCTGGGCAATGGCGCGAGCGAACTGATCGTCATGGCGACCAACGCGCTGCTCGACGATGGTGACGAGTTGCTGCTGCCGGCCCCCGACTACCCGCTGTGGACGGCTGCGGTCAGCCTCTCCGGCGGTACGCCGGTGCACTACATGTGCGACGAGTCCAACGGCTGGATGCCCGATCTGGCCGACATCCGCCGCAAGATCACGCCCGCAACCAAGGGCATTGTGGTCATCAACCCGAACAACCCGACCGGTGCGCTGTATTCGGACGAGTTGCTGAAGTCCATCGTCGAGATCGCACGCGAGCACGGTCTGGTGATTTTCGCCGACGAGGTGTACGACAAGGTGCTGTATGACGGCGTGAAGCACACGGCGCTGGGCAGTCTGTCGGAAGACGTGCTGACGCTGACCTTCAACTCGCTCTCCAAGAGCTACCGATCCTGCGGTTACCGGGCGGGATGGCTGGTGGTCTCGGGCGACAAGAAGCCCGCGAGGGACTACATCGAGGGCCTGAACATGCTCTCGAACATGCGTCTGTGTGCCAACGTACCGGGGCAGTGGGCGATCCAGACCGCGCTGGGCGGTTACCAGAGCATCAACGACCTGGTGTGCGAAGGCGGCCGGCTGCGCCGCCAGCGCGACTTGGCCTACGAGCTGATCACCGCCATACCGGGCGTCACTTGCGTGAAGCCCACCGCTGCGCTCTACATGTTTCCACGCCTGGACCCGACGATGTACCCCATCGAGGACGACCAGCAACTGTTTCTGGAACTGCTGCAGGAGACACGGGTGATGCTGGTGCAGGGCTCGGGTTTCAACTACCCCGACAACCAGCATTTCCGCATCGTCTTTCTCCCCCACGAAGACGACCTGCGCGAGGCCATCGGCCGCGTGGCCAAGTTTTTCGAGGGCTGGCGCAAGCGCCACGGGACGTGATCCTCCTCGAATCAACGACTCTGTTTTATTAGCAAGCGAATTTCGACATGAAACCGATCCAAGTAGGCCTGCTGGGCATTGGCACCGTGGGTAGCGGCACGTTCAATGTGTTGCAGCGCAACCAGGCAGAAATCAAGCGCCGTGCCGGCCGTGGCATCGAAATCACCATGGTGGCTGACCTGGATGTGGCACGTGCCCAGTCGATCGTTGGCCCGGATGTGAAGGTGGTGAACGACGCCCGCGCCGTGATCGCCAACCCCGAGATCGACATCGTGATCGAGCTCATTGGCGGCTACGGCATTGCCAAGGCGCTGGTGCTCGAGGCCATTGCGGCCGGCAAGCACGTGGTCACCGCCAACAAGGCGCTGCTGGCGGTGCACGGCACGGAGATCTTTGCCGCGGCCTCGGCCAAGGGCGTGATGGTGGCGTTTGAAGCGGCTGTGGCGGGCGGCATTCCCATCATCAAGGCGCTACGCGAGGGACTCACCGCCAACCGTATCCAGTGGATTGCCGGCATCATCAACGGCACGACCAACTTCATCCTGTCCGAGATGCGCGACAAGGGCCTGGACTTCGACGTGGTGCTTAAAGAAGCACAGAGCCTGGGCTATGCCGAAGCTGACCCGACCTTCGACATTGAAGGCGTGGACGCAGCGCACAAGGTCACCCTGATGAGCGCGATCGCTTTCGGCATCCCGGTGCAGTTCGACAAGGCCTATGTCGAGGGCATCACCCAGCTGGGTGCAGCCGACATCCGGTACGCCGAGCAGCTCGGTTACCGCATCAAGTTGCTGGGGATCACCAAGCGCACGCCCAAGGGCATCGAGCTGCGCGTGCACCCCAGTCTGGTGCCTTCCAAGCGCCTGATTGCCAACGTGGAGGGCGCGATGAACGCCGTGGTGGTGCAGGGCGATGCTGTGGGCACCACGCTGTACTACGGCAAGGGTGCAGGCAGCGAGCCCACCGCCAGTGCCGTGATCGCCGACCTCGTGGACATCACTCGCCTGCACACGGTGGACCCGCAAAGCCGCGTACCGCACCTGGCCTTCCAGCCCAACACCCTGGACCAGGCCATGAGCGATCTGCCGGTGCTGTCCATGAGCGAGGTGGTCACGAGCTACTACCTGCGTCTGCGCGTGGCCGACGAAGCCGGCGTGCTGGCCCAGGTGACCGGCCTGCTGGCGAATGCCGGCATCAGCATCGATGCGGTGCTGCAGCGCGAGGCCGACGAGGTGGGGGGTGAAGGAGCGACGTCAACCGACCTCATCATCCTCACGCACGACACGCGGGAAGGCACCATGAACGAGGTGCTCGCACACATGCAGGCGTTGCCTTCTGTGCTCGCGCCGATCACGCGTATCCGCAAAGAGGAATTGAACTAACTCCCCCGCGTCGCTTGCGGCGCCAGCCCCCAGGGGGCAATGCCTGTGGCCCGGCGAAGCCGGTTCCGAGGTATTTCAGGAGGGCGCCCCTTCTGGCGGTGCGTTTCGTCTGATGAGTCTGGAACACTGACATGCTGTATCTGTCCACCCGCGGCCACCCGGACCGCAAACACTTCTGCGAGATCCTGCTGGAAGGCCTGGCGCCCGATGGTGGCCTGTATCTGCCCGAGCGCTACCCCCAAGTGGAGCCGGCGACGCTGGAGCGCTGGCGCACCGTGTTCAACGGCGGAGCGCCCGGAGGTTACGCTGCGCTGGCGTTCGAAATCCTGTCGCTCTACGTTGACGACATTCCCGCTGCCGACCTGAAGTCGATCTGCGACAAGACCTACACGGAGACGGTGTACGGTACGCCGCAGATCGTGCCGCTCAAGCAACTGGAAGACGGGTTTTACCTGGAGGCCTTGTCCAACGGCCCAACGCTGGCCTTCAAGGACATGGCCATGCAGTTGCTTGGCAACCTGTTCGAATACCAACTGGCGCGCCGTGGTGAAGAGCTCAACATCCTGGGCGCGACGTCTGGCGACACCGGCAGCGCGGCCGAATACGCCATGCGCGGCAAGAAAGGCGTGCGCGTCTTCATGCTCAGCCCGCACGGCCGCATGAGCCCGTTCCAGCAGGCGCAGATGTTCAGCCTGATGGATGACAACATCCACAACATCGCCATTGAAGGCGTGTTCGATGACTGCCAGGACATCGTCAAGAACGTCAGCAACGATCTGGAATTCAAGCGCAACTACAAGATCGGAACGGTCAACTCGATCAACTGGGCGCGCCTGCTCGCGCAGGTCGTTTACTACTTCGCGGGCTATTTTCAGGCGACCGCGAGCGACACGCAAAAGGTGAGCTTCGCGGTGCCCAGTGGAAATTTCGGCAATGTCTGCGCCGGCCATGTGGCTCGCCAGATGGGGCTTCCGATCGCACAGCTGGTCGTGGCCACCAACGAAAACGATGTGCTGGACGAGTTCTTCCGCACCGGCGTCTACCGCGTGCGCGCCAGTGCCGATACGCACGAGACCTCCAGCCCCTCGATGGACATCTCCAAGGCGAGCAACTTCGAGCGCTTCGTGTTCGATCTGGTCGGTCGTGACGGCGCCCGGGTCAAGGCCCTGTTTGGCGAAACCCTGTACCGCGAAGGCCGGTTCGATCTGGGCAGCGACCCGGTGTTCGCCGAGGCGGCGAGCCACTATGGTTTCGTCAGCGGCAAGAGCACACACGCCGACCGTCTGGCCACGATCCGGGATACCTTCGCGCGCTTCGGCGTGATGATCGACACCCACACCGCCGACGGCGTGAAGGTGGCTCGGGAACACCACAACCCGGAGCTTCCGATGATCGTGCTGGAGACGGCGCTGCCCATCAAGTTCGCCGAAACCATCGTCGAGGCCCTGGGACGCGAACCTGAGCGCCCCGCGAAATTTGAGGGCATGGAGTCCTTGCCCAAGCGGGTGCTCGTCATGCCGGCCGACACCGCCGCGGTGCAGGCCTACATCGCAGATCATTGCCCTCGCGCATGAAGGTCGTCGGCTTCGCAGGCTTCTCGGGATCGGGCAAGACCACCCTGGTGGAACAACTCATCCCGGCACTCAAGCTCAGGGGAAAACGGGTGTCGGTGGTGAAGCACGCACACCACCATTTCGATATCGACCACCCCGGAAAGGACACCTGGCGCCACCGGGAAGCGGGTGCCTTTGAGGTGGTGGCCGCCTCACCCCACCGCCTGGTCCTGATGCGGGAGTTCGAGCAGGCCTTTGAAGTCTCGGTTCATCAGGCGATCGCCGAGCTCTACGCGGGGGTGGACTGGGTGCTGGTCGAAGGCTTCAAGGACAGCGATCTGCCTAAGGTGGAGGTCTGGCGCCATGCCAGCGGCCGGCCAGCGCGTTACCCGGATGACCCCTTTGTGGTGGCCATCGCCACCGACAGCCCTGACCAGTTGCCCGAAGCCACCTTGCGGCCGGTGCTGGATTTGAACAACGCCGATGCGCTTGCCGCATGGCTGGTCGACAATGAAGTCCGTTTTGAGTACAACCCTGAGGCTTATGCCTAAGCCCTGACCGGCTTTTCCTCACTGCGTTGCCCTGAGTCAGCTTTCTACCGTCTGCGTCATGACCACCGCCCCATCCAAGCCCCTATCTGCACCAGTCCGCGCGCCCCTGATGGCGCTGGACGCAGCGCTGACCCAGTTGCTGGGGCGGGCCGTCCCGCTGAATGCGTCGGAGACTGTGGCGACCTTCGATGCCGACCGCCGCGTGCTGTCGGCCGATCTGGTGTCTGTGTTGCAGGTGCCGCCGCAGGACAACTCGTCCATGGACGGATACGCCGTGCGCTGCACCGACGTGATCGAGGCGCGTGTGGTGCTCCCGGTGTCGCAGCGCATTGCGGCCGGTCACGCGGCCGATCCTTTGGAGCCGGGTACGTGTGCCCGCATTTTCACCGGCGCGCCCATGCCACCCGGAGCCGACGCGGTGGTGATGCAGGAGGACACGCGCGAGGTGGGCGGCGACGTGCACGCTGTGCACGTCGATGCCATCCCCGTCCCTGGCCAGTGGGTGCGCCGCGCGGGAGAGGACGTGACGCGTGGCGCCGTGGTGCTGGCGCGTGGCACCCGCCTGTCACCGGCCAGCCTGGGGCTGGCCGCCAGCCTCGGACTGGCCCACCTGCCGGTGATGGCGCGCCCGCGCGTGGCCCTGTTTTCCACCGGTGACGAACTGGTGATGCCTGGCGAGGTGGCTCCGCAGGACATGAAGCCCGGTGCCATTTACAACTCCAACCGGTTCTTCCTGCGCGCGCTGTTGCAGCGCCTGGGCTGCGAGGTGAGCGACCTGGGCATCGTGCCCGACCGGCGCGATCTGACACTGGCCGCGCTCAAGTCCGCAGCCGATCACCACGACCTGATCCTCACCAGCGGCGGTGTTTCGGTGGGCGAGGAAGACCACATCAAGCCCGCCGTGCAGCAACTCGGCAGCCTCGACCTGTGGCAGATCGCCATGAAGCCCGGAAAACCATTCGCGTATGGCACGGTTCGGCGCGACGCGGGGGCCGGTCCCGACGCATCCCGGACTTGCCATTTCATCGGGCTGCCGGGCAATCCGGTGTCCAGCTTCGTTACCTTCCTGCTGCTGGTGCGGCCCTTCCTGCTGCGCTTGCAGGGGGCTGACCTGCCCGCACCCCAGCCGGTCATGCTGACGGCCCACTTCGATCTGCCGCGCGCTGACAAGCGTCGCGAATTCCTGCGCGTGCGGCGCAACGCGGACGGTGGGCTGGACCTGTTTCCCAACCAGAGCTCCGGCGTGCTGACCTCGGCCACCTGGGGTGACGGCCTGGTGGACAACGCGGCCGGCACCACCATCGTGCGTGGTGACCTGGTGCCCTACCTCTCCTTTGCAGACCTGCTCGCATGAAAGTCCAACTGCGTTATTTTGCTTCCATCCGCGAAGCCATCGGCTCGGGCAGCGAAACGCTGGAAACCTCAGCCACGACCTTGGCCGCTCTGCGCGATGAACTCATCGGCCGGAGCGGCGCACACGCCGAGGCGCTGGCGCGCGGCAAGGCCGTGCGGGTGGCATTGAACCAGACCATGAGCGACGAGACCGCGGCACTGACCGAGGGTGCGGAGATCGGATTTTTTCCTCCAGTCACTGGAGGCTGACGATGAACCCCCGCGTCAGTATTCAGACCGAAGACTTCGATCTTTCGAGCGAGGTGGCCCGCCTGCGCGAGCAGGACAAACGCGTCGGCGCGGTGTGTAGCTTCATTGGCACGGTGCGCGACCGCAACGATGGCCAGAGCATCTCCACCATGGAGCTGGAGCACTACCCGGGCATGACCGAGAAAGCCATTGAGGCCATGATCGACGAGGCGCTGAAGCGCTTTGACATCTGTGCGGCGCGTGTGATCCACCGGGTGGGCCTGCTGCAGCCGCTGGACCAGATCGTGCTGGTGGCGGTGAGTTCGGCGCACCGCGGGGAGAGCTTCCAGGCCTGCGAGTTCCTCATGGACTACCTCAAGACCCAGGCGCCATTCTGGAAGAAAGAACAGACGCCAGAGGGGGCACGCTGGGTGGATGCGCGCGTGAGCGACGACGCTGCGCTCGCCAAATGGGGCATCCAGAGCCGCAACGCCTGAACGCTGATGTTCCGGATGTGCCGCCCACGAAGCGGCCCGGACCCCGACATGTCGATCCGACCGCGCCAACCTTTCCCCGACCTGTCCGCAACGGACATCGAAGCCATCGAGCGTGCCACGCTGGACGCGGTGGCGCCGGAATGGATCGACACCTTGCCCGGCTGGTTGCTGCCCATGGATGGCGGCAGCATCGGCCGCGCCCGCAGTGCCGTGCCCCTGTGCCATGCAGGCGCTGACCCATCGGTACTGGATGCGATCACCGCACGCTACCGTGCCCGGGGCTTTGTGCCCGCGTTTCGCCTGCCCGACGGGCCAGCCTTCGAAGCGCTGCACGATGCATTGCGCACCCAGGGGTATGTCCGTGACCAGCCCACCCTGACCCAGGTCGGCCAGGTGCAAGACCTGCTGGCCGTGCACCCCGGCCCCGCGGCGGAACTCAACCACAGTGCTGATACAGGCTGGATGGCCATGTTCATGGGTGAGGGGTTCGACCCGCTGGAGGGTGCGAGCCGCGCGCGGTCCTTGGCCCGTGCCCGCAGCACGCTCTACGCCAGCGTGTGCGAAAACGGCCAGACCGTGGCCTGCGGAGCCGCCGCCTTCGGTGCTGGCTGGCTCGGTGTGCACGGCATGCGCACCGCAGTCTCCCATCGGGGACAGGGCCTGGCTGCACGCCTGTTGCACACCATGGCGCTGGAGGCGCTGCGGCGCGGCATCGAGCGCGTGTTCCTGCAGGTGGTGGCCGACAACGCGCCGGCGCTGGCGCTGTACCGGCGCGCAGGGTTCAGCACCGCCTGGACCTACGCCTACTGGCGCTTGCCGACGGGGCGTCAGGAGGCGTCGGCCTGACGCTGCCGTTTCGACCCTGGCTGGCTGTGACGGCCTTGCCGCACTTGCATTGGCCATGAACGAGGCGCCCCCTGTCAGATGCTGATCTGGATCAATCGAGTGGCGCTTTGGTAGGGGCGTGTCGCAAGCCGCCCTTGAAAATGAAAGGAGCAGTGCCACCTACTGCGCAATTCAGAACTTCAGGAGCGTTTATCCATGCGACTCGACAAACTCACCACCAAGTTCCAGGAAGCCTTGGGCGAGGCCCAGACGCTGGCCCTCGGAGCCGACAATGCCTACATTGAGCCGGCCCATCTGCTGCTGGCCATGCTGCGGCAAGCCGATGGCCCGCAGTCACTGTTGGAGCGTGCCAGTGTGAATGTGCAGGGCCTGGCCAAGGCGGCCGAGGCGGCGGTCAAGCGTCTGCCCGAAGTGCAGGGCCAGGATCAGGTGCAGGTGGGGCAGGAACTGGCCAAGCTGCTGCAGGCGACCGAGAAGGAAGCGATCAAGCGTGGCGACCAGTTTGTCGCTAGCGAACTGTTCCTGCTTGCGGTCGCCGACAGCAAGGGTGAACTGGGCCGCATCGCGAACGAAAACGGCCTGACCCGCAAGAGCCTGGAGAGCGCGATCACGGCGGTTCGCGGCGGCCAGAAGATGGACAGCCCGGAAGCTGAAGGCCAGCGCGAGGCCCTGAAGAAATACACACTGGACCTGACCGAGCGTGCCCGCATGGGCAAGCTGGACCCGGTGATCGGCCGCGACGACGAGATCCGCCGTGCCATCCAGGTGCTGCAGCGCCGCACCAAGAACAACCCGGTGCTCATCGGTGAGCCCGGCGTGGGCAAGACGGCCATTGTTGAAGGTCTTGCACAGCGCATCGTGGCCGGCGAGGTGCCCGATTCGCTCAAGGGCAAGCGCGTGCTGAGCCTGGACATGGCTGCGCTGCTGGCGGGTGCCAAATTCCGCGGTGAGTTCGAGGAGCGCCTCAAAAGCGTTCTCAACGAATTGGCGAAGGACGAAGGCAAGACCATTGTCTTCATCGACGAGATACACACCATGGTGGGAGCCGGCAAGGCTGAGGGTGCGATGGATGCCGGCAACATGCTCAAGCCCGCGCTCGCGCGCGGTGAACTGCACTGCGTGGGCGCCACGACGCTGGACGAGTACCGCAAGTACATCGAGAAGGACGCTGCGCTGGAGCGCCGCTTCCAGAAGATCCTGGTGGGCGAGCCGACCGTCGAGGCGACGATTGCCATCCTGCGTGGCCTGCAGGAAAAGTACGAGGTGCACCACGGCGTGCAGATCACCGACCCGGCCATCGTGGCCGCGGCCGAGCTCAGCCACCGCTACATCACGGACCGTTTCCTGCCCGACAAGGCGATCGACCTGATCGACGAGGCGGCGTCCAAGATCAAGATCGAGCTCGATTCCAAGCCTGAGGTGATGGACAAGCTGGATCGCAGGTTGATCCAGCTCCAGATCGAACGCGAAGCCGTGCGCCGCGAAAAGGACGAAGCTTCTCAGAAGCGCTTCAGCCTGATCGAGGAAGAGATTGCCCGGCTGGAGAAGGAGATTTCCGATCTGGACGAGATCTGGAAGTCCGAAAAGGCGCAGGCCCTCGGTTCCAAGGACGTGATGGAGGAAATGGACCGCATCCGCTCCCAGATCAAGGCGTTCACCGACAAGGGCGACTTCAACAAAGTGGCTGAACTGCAGTACGGTAAATTGCCCGAGCTCGAAAAACGGCTCAAGGACGCGCAGGCGGTGGAGTCCGGCAAGTCCGCGAACAAGGACGGCAAGGGCCAGCCGCAACTGCTGCGCACCCAGGTCGGCGCCGAAGAAATTGCCGAAGTGGTGGCGCGCGCCACGGGCATACCGGTGGCCAAGCTGATGCAGGGCGAGCGCGACAAGCTGCTGGTGATGGAAGACAAGCTGCACAGCCGCGTGGTGGGGCAGGACGAAGCGATCTCGGCGGTGGCCAACGCCATCCGCCGCTCGCGCTCGGGCCTGTCCGACCCGAACCGCCCCACGGGCTCTTTCCTGTTCCTGGGCCCCACCGGTGTTGGCAAGACCGAACTGTGCAAGGCCTTGGCGGGCTTCCTGTTTGACAGTGAAGACCACCTGATCCGCGTCGACATGAGCGAGTTCATGGAGAAGCATTCCGTGGCCCGCCTGATTGGTGCGCCGCCCGGGTATGTGGGCTACGAGGAGGGCGGCTACCTCACCGAAGCCGTGCGCCGCAAGCCCTACAGCGTGCTGCTGCTCGACGAAGTGGAGAAAGCCCACCCGGACGTGTTCAACGTGCTGCTGCAGGTGCTGGACGACGGCCGTCTGACCGACGGCCAGGGCCGCACCGTGGACTTCAAGAACACCGTGATCGTGATGACGAGCAACATCGGCTCGCACCTGATCCAGGCCATGGTCGGGCAGCCCTACGACGAGATCAAGGAAGCTGTGTGGGGCGAGCTGAAGGACCACTTCCGGCCCGAGTTCCTCAACCGCATCGACGAGACCGTGGTGTTCCACGCGCTGGACGCGCAGCACATCGCGTCCATCGCCGGGATCCAGCTGAAAGCCCTGCAGGCCCGCCTGCAGAAGATGGACCTGCGTCTGGAGGTGGCGCCCGCTGCTCTGGCCGAGCTGGCCAAGGTCGGCTTCGATCCGGTGTTCGGTGCCCGGCCGCTCAAGCGCGCGATCCAGCAGCGCATCGAGAATCCGCTCTCGAAACTGCTGCTGGAAGGCAAGTACCCGCCGAAGTCGGTGATCCCGGTGGACGTCGATCCGGTGCGACACCCGGGCGTCTTCGAGTTCGGCGAGGCCTTGTCGGCCGACTGACCCCCCGTTCGTGCGGATCGTTGGAGCGACCGTGCGCTGACTGGATGCAGGCCTCTACCCGTCCTGGCGGGTAGAGGCCTATCATTTGACGCATGACACAAGCCCCACCCGACCTTCCCCTGCGCGCGCTGTTTGATGCGCAGTTCCATGCCAGCCGCGCACAGATCGAGGTGCCGCTGACGCTGCGACACGACCGCTTGCGGCGAATGCGGGCGCTCATCGATGCCCATGGGACGGAACTGGCCGATGCGGTGCAGGCCGACTTTGGTGTGCGCTCCCGCCAGCTCACCGAAGTGGCCGATTTTTTCGTGCTGCGGGCCTTGCTCAGCGATCTGAAAAAACACCTGGCTGCCTGGACGCGGCCTCAGCGTGTGGCCACGCCAATCTACCTGCAGCCGGCCCGTGCGCACATCCAGCGTCAGCCGCTGGGCGTGGTGGGCATCATCGGCCCCTGGAACTATCCGCTGCAGCTCACCCTGGGCCCCGCGGCCACCGCGCTGGCCGCAGGCAACCGCGTGATGCTCAAGCCCAGCGAACTCACGCCCCACACCTCGGCCCTTCTCGCCACGCTGCTGCACCAGGCCTTTGCGGCAGACGAGCTCTGCGTGGTGCAGGGCGGGGCGGACGTGGCTCACGATTTCGCCAGCCTGCCGTTTGACCACCTGTTCTTCACGGGTTCCACCGCCGTGGGCCGCAAGGTGGCCGCGGCAGCGGCGGCCAACCTCACGCCCACCACGCTGGAGCTGGGCGGCAAGTCGCCCTGCATCATCGACCCTTCGTGCGACCTGGCCAGTGCCGCGCTGAAGATCGCACACGGCAAGCTGCTCAACGCCGGTCAGACCTGTATTGCGCCCGACTACCTGTTGCTGCCGAGCGGGCGCGAGGCTGAATTCGAACAGGCTTTTGCGGGGGCCGTGGCGCGTCTGTTTCCCACCATCGCCGGGAATCCCGATTACGCCGCCATCCTCAGTGACCGACACCATGCGCGCTTGCAGGCCATGTTGTCGGAAGCGCAGGCACAGGGTGCCCGGGTGGCGGAAATCGTGCCCCAGGTCCAGGCCGGTGCGCCCATCGCGGCCAGTGGTCGCCAGATGAACCCGACGCTGGTGTTCAACACCCAGCCTGGCTTGCGGCTGCTGAAGGAGGAGATCTTCGGCCCCATCCTGCCCGTGTTGACCTACGATCGACTGGACGATGCCATTGGTGTCATCAATGCCGGTCCTCGCCCGCTGGCCTTGTACTGGTTCGGCAGCGACAGTGCTGCGCGCGAACGCGTGTTGCAGCAGACGGTGAGTGGCGGGGTAACGGTGAACGACACGCTCATGCACATTGCCCATGAGAACCTGCCGTTTGGCGGTGTGGGCGAGAGCGGCTGGGGCGCCTACCACGGCGAAACCGGATTCCTGCGCTTCACGTTGCAAAAGCCGGTGCTGTTGCAGTCCCGGTTCGCGATGGGCAGCCTGTTTTACCCGCCCTATGGCGCCCGGTTCGACCAGGTGATGGGTCTGCTCAAGCGCTGGCTCTGATCGGTTCCGATCCGGTGCCATCCCTGTCGCGTGGCAGACGGGGAGAGCGGTGCCATGCGCTTAGCATCACCGGATGAACGCTACCGATTCCATGGCCCCTCCGGGCGCCGCCGTTCCCGAAGGCTTTCGAGCCGTGCGCTTGGGTGGCCCGTTCGTTGGCCACAACGGACCCCTCTTTGCGCGTCTGGAGGGAGGCCGTGTGCAGCTGGGCTTTCGCGTCGAGTCACGCCACACCAACCCGCTCAACATCTGTCACGGGGGCATGCTGGCCACCTTCGCCGACATGCTCATTCCGTGCGCAGCCATGTACCACGTGTCGCATGAGCGCCGATTTCTGCCCACCATCAGCCTGCAGATCGATTACATGGGCCCAGCCGCGCTGGGGGCCTGGGTGCAGGGCGAGGGTGAAGTGCTGCGCACCACACGCAACATGCTGTTTGGCCAGGCGCTGGTCACATCCGACGGCGCGCCGGCATTGCGCGTGAGTGGCATCTTCAAACAGGGACCGATCATCTCCGGGAGCAACGCACAGGACCCACTGGGTTTGCTGGACGGCGTGATCTGAAGGGCTCGGTTGGCGCTGTCAGAGGCAGGCGGTGCCATCCCCGTCGTCACTGAAGGTGGCCAGTTCGACCGGCTGCAGGAAGCCTTGCTGCTGCAGGCCATGCGCCAGTTCGGACACATCGTCCCCAAGCAGCGCTGCAAGTTCTCGTTCGCTGCGCCGCCCATTGGCCATCAGCAGCAGCGTGTGGGCCCGGCGCCCGATCTGGCCCGGTCGCGCCAAGGCCTCCCAGGCTTTCGGCGTCTTGGAAAAGCGTTCAATGGTTTGCATGTGTTTTCTCCCTGCAGGCGGCCTTGGTGGCTGCTCGTGGATTTGCAAGATACAGGCCAACCGTGACAGGGCGTTGACAGCGTCTGCGAAGCGCGGTCCCCGGCCACCCGGTATTCTGGCCGTTCGGCGGCGCACAGTTTCAGGGCACGCCAGCGGGTTCGGCGGCCCGGTGTGGTGCAGTCCGCTGACCGACCGGGTCCTGCTGATGAGGCCCTGGCCTGGCTGGCTGGCGCCCGTTGGGTCCACGGAAGCTGCCGTCCGGAGGCCGGCTTGCACCTTCCGTCAGAACACCAAAACAAGGGCCCGACCTAGCCGCTTTTCGATCTGCTGGCGCGGCATTTTGAAGGTATAAAAGCCGAGGAAAGTTCCGGTCACGACCCGTGGCGCTTCTTGATCATTCATGACGATTTGCTCTTCCCCGCTGGATACGTGCCTGACGGACGTGCTTGACGAAGTGCCCGATCTGCTGGGGCGCTGCTTCGACGTTGCCGTCAGTTCGCTGCAGCGTGAAGGAAGCCAGGACCATGAAGTGGTGGTGTACGACCGTGCTTCCAAACCCTGGTGGGACCTGCTGCTGAACCGGTCGGCATGGGCGCGCGACTATGCACAACGGCTCAGCGATGCCTTTTCTGGCGCCGGTGGCGAAGGGGCTTTGTCCGGCCCGGTGCCGCTCCTGTCTCCGGTGGGGGCGTCGGGCGGGCCGCTGCAACTCGACAGTGTGGTCGACGAAGTGCAGACCTCAGGACGCCTGCTGCAGGAACTCATGCCCCTGGTCGAACAGGAACTGGCCATGCTCGATGCACGCATGAGTGCGCTGATGGGGCCCGACACCGCGTACGCCGAGGCCAATCCCTTGCGTCCCTCGGTGTTTGTGCGTGTGCTGCACGAGCTGATGGTGTCCGTCGAATCCGATCCCAAGGTCCGTACCCGGTGGCTTCGCCATCTGGTGCCCCCTCTGGGGCTTGAACTGCGCGGTCTGTACCAGCGGCTGGCCGTCAGATTGCAGCGTGCCGCCTCGCATGAGGCCGGCTATCGGGTGCGTCTCGTGGACGATCCGCAGGCCTATCGACCGCCACCGCCACCCAGCCGGGACCTGCTTCCCTTCAACCTGAGTCCCGCCATTCGGGATGTGGCTGGCGAAGTGCTGGCAGTTCCGGGTGGGCCGTTGTTGAGCATGACGGCGATGGCGCGCGCCCAATCGGCGCTGGAACCCGAGCTGCTCCAGACTTTCCTGAAACAAGGCGGCGAGCCATTCGAACAGACGCTGACCGCCGACTACTACGCGCAGGTGCAGCGTGAACTGGCTGCGATCGATCGCTATGCGTCGTTGCCGCTGCTGGCGGACAGGGTGCCGGAGCGCAGCAGCCGATACCAGGACATGCCTTTGGTCGACCGTCCTGTGCGTTCGGTTGACATCGGCTCCCCGCTCTGTCGCGACACCTGGGGCCGCTTTGCCGCCGCACACGAACGCACCCGCCTGTTGCTGGAGCTCAAGGCGAAGGCGCTGCGCGTTTCGCAGGCCATGGGCCTGGATGTGGTGCGCAAGCTGGTCAACCAGGTGGCGCGTGACCCCTTGCTGCTCGCTCCCGTGCGCGAGGCCATGGTGGCGCTGGAGCCCTCACTCCTGCGCATGGCCATGGTCCAGCCGCGCTTCTTCAACGAAGCCCGGCATCCCGCCCGCCGGCTGGTCGAGAGCGTGGCGCAGCGCGCGTTCAACTACAACGACGAGTTTTCGCCCGAATTTGAACGCTTCCTGCAGCCGGTACTGCGGGTCTTTCAGGCGCTGAACGAGTCCGGGACCGATGACCCGCAGGTTTTTGCCGATGCGCTGGGTGCATTGCGCGAGACCTGGGACAGCCAGGACCAGCGTGACAATGCACTGCGTGACCAGCGCCTGCAGGCCCTACGCTTTGCACAGGAGCGCCAGGCTCTTGCCGACCAGATCAGCCTCGACCTGAGTCGGCAGCCGGAGCTGGACGGGGCGCCAGACCTGATCCTGGATTTCCTGTATGGAACCTGGTCGCTGGTGATCGCATCTGCGCAGCTCATCCATGGCAGCGACGACGCCGACCCGGGAGGCTACCGCGCGGTGGTGTCGAGCCTGCTCTGGAGCGTTCGCAAGGATGTGATCGCTCAGAGTCCGGCACTGGTTTCGGAGGTGCTGCCCGGCATGATTCAGACCCTGCACCGTGGGCTCGACATGCTCGGTACGACCGAGGAGGAAACCCAGACTTTTTTTGAAGCGCTGATGCGCCTGCACAAGTCGGTACTGCGCCGCACCCGTTCCCGTGCTCATACCGAAGAAGTCAGTCACTCGTCTCCGGTACCGCTGGAGGTGCTTCCCACGCAGGATTCGGCGCCCATGGCGCTCGAAGACACTTTTGCCGCCACGGCAGAGCACCGAACGCCACCCACCTCGGCCGAACCCTGGCTGGATCGAAGCGAACTCGCTGCCGCCGGCTATATCGAAGAGCCGTCCAGCGACCATGCGGCGCTGGGCGAAGCAACGGCAGCGGATACTGCGGGCAGTGCACCATCGCCAGAAGCTGCTGAGCCACCGCTGCTGGACGCGGAGCGCATGCTGTCGGATCTGCGCGAGGGGGACTGGGTGGACCTGCACTCCCAGGGTGAATGGCTGCGCGCGCAGATGCTCTGGGCCAGCGACAATCGCACGCTCTTCATGTTCACCAGCACGGGTGGACGCACGCATTCGATGAGCAAGCGCAGTTGCATCAAGCTGATCGACCGGCGCTGGCTGAGACCCGTGGACGCCCATTCGGTCGTGCAATCCGCCATCCAGTCGATCGCATAGGCTGGTGTCGACCCTCCGGCGATCCACCGGTGGCGTGACGCCTGCGTGGTCGCCCCGCGCGGTATGGTGATCGTCTGCACCGCTTAACATGTGCTCATGATCTCTGCCGCCCTGGACTCCGCCGCGCCAGCCAACCCCATTCCCCTCAAGCAGGACGCTGCCGTCATCGGTCTGGTGGGTCTTGCGCACGGCACCTCCCACTTTTCGCACCTGCTGCTCGCGCCGCTGTTTCCGGTGTTCATGCGCGACTTCGGCCTGAGCTATTCCGATGTCGGTCTGCTCATGAGCATCTTCTTCGTCATCTCGGGCTCGGGCCAGGCCATGGCCGGTTTCGTGGTCGACCGCATCGGCGCACGCCCGGTGCTGTTTGCGGCCATCAGCTGCTTTTTGCTGGCGGCGTTGGCTGCCTCGCAGGCCACTGGTTACCTGGGCCTGGTGCTGGTGGCTGCGCTGGCCGGCCTGGGCAATGCACCGTTCCACCCGGCGGACTTCACCATCCTGAACCAGCGCGTCTCCCCGCAGCGCCTGGGTCATGCTTTCAGTGCGCATGGTCTGACCGGCAACCTGGGCTGGGCGCTGGCGCCTGCGTTCCTGGTTGGCATCTCGGCACTGGCGGACTGGCGTGTGGCGTACTACGGTGCCGCCTTGCTCTATGTGGGTGTGCTGGTGCTGCTGTTCTGGCAGCGAGACAAGCTTCGCACCGAGGTGGTGGTGCGCCATGCCGATGCACCCAGGGGCTCCGAGCTGGCCTACCTGAAGCTGCCGGTGGTGTGGTGGTGCTTCACGTTCTTCCTGCTCTCCACCATGACGCTGGCCGTGGTGCAGAGCTTTGCGCCTTCGATCCTGAAGAACCTGCACGGCGTGAGCGTGGAAGCTGCCACGCTCACCATCAGCGCCTACATGCTGTGCGGCGCCCTGGGTATGCTGGTGGGTGGTTTCGTGGCGGCGTATGGTCAGGGACATCGCTGGTCGAGCGACCGTGTGGTGGCGATTTCCATGTCCAGCGGCGCCGCCTTGCTCTTGCTCTGCGCTACCGGCTGGCTCGGCTCAGTCGGCACCATGGTGGCGCTGGCGGCCACCGGCTTTGCCGTCGGTGTGGGTGGTCCCAGCCGCGACATGATGATCAAGAAGGCCACGCCCAGGGGTGCCACCGGACGCGTCTACGGCACCGTGTATTCCGGTCTGGACGTGGGGTTTGCCATCTCGCCCCTGGTGTTCGGTCTCTTCATGGACCGGGGCTGGTACGCGCTGACGCTGGCCGGTGCGGCGCTGGTGCTGTTCATCTCGGTCTATGCCGCAGTGGGTGTCGGGCGCCGGACAGCCTGACGGTTGCAGGCGCGACACAATGCCACCCATGACCCACAAACTCGCCGGCCACCTGCTGATTGAATGCCTGATCGCCCAGGGCGTGACCCATGCTTTTGGCGTGCCGGGGGAAAGTTTTCTCGCCGTGCTCGATGGCTTTCACGCTCATGCCGAGCGCATCCGCTTTATCACCAACCGGCAGGAGGGCGGTGCCGCTTTCATGGCCGAGGCGCAGGGCAAGCTCACCGGCCGTCCCGGGGTCTGCTTCGTGACACGCGGGCCGGGTGCGACCAACGCATCGATCGGCCTGCACACCGCCTTTCAGGACTCCACGCCCATGGTGTTGTTCGTGGGCGATGTGGCGAGCGACGCTCGCGACCGCGAGGCCTTTCAGGAAGTGGATTACCTGAGCTTCTTTGGCCCCAGCACCAAGGGCATGGCCAAGCGGGTGGAGCGCATCGATGACGCCCGTCGCATTCCCGAATACGTGGCGCGCGCGTTCGCCACCGCCATGAACGGTCGGCCAGGGCCTGTGGTGCTGGTGCTGCCCGAAGACATGCTCACGCAGAGGGTGGACGCCGAGCCGCTGCCGCGGGTGGAGCCGGTGCAGGCCTGGAGCGATCCGGGTGCGTTGCGCACCCTGCGCGAGCTGCTGCTGCAGGCCGAGCGCCCGTTGGTGATCGCCGGTGGTGGCGGCTGGACGCCGCAGGCCGCTGGCGCTCTGCAGCGCTTCGCCGAGAACTGGCAGCTGCCGGTGGCCAACGCATTCCGTTTTCAGGACTGTTTTGACAACCACCACCCGAACTGCGCCGGTGATGTGGGATTGGGCATCAATCCGGCGCTGGCCGCGCGCGTGCGCGAGAGCGATCTGCTGATCGCCATCGGCCCGCGTCTGGGCGAAGCCACAACCGGTGGCTACACACTGATCGAGGCGCCTTGCCCGAAGCAAAAACTGGTGCACATCCACGCCAGCGCCGAAGAGTTGAACCGTGTCTACCAGCCCACGCTCGCCATCAACGCCACCATGAACGCGGCCGCGCGCAGCCTTGAAGTCCTCACGGCACCACCGGGTGTGGCCTGGGGCCAGTGGACGCAGGCCTGCCACGCCGACTACGAGGCCAATGTGGACGTGGCCAACGGCGGCATCGTGCTGCCTGGCAGCATCGACATGCCGCTCATCATCCACACCCTGCAGCGCCATCTGCCGGCCGATGCGGTGCTCACCAACGGCGCGGGCAATTTCGCCAGCTGGCTGCACCGCTTCTACCGCTACCACGGTCTCGTCAAAGGCCTCAAGACCCAGCTCGCGCCCACCAATGGCGCCATGGGCTACGGCGTGCCGGCCGGCATCGCGGCCGCCATACTCACCGGGCGCACGGTCTTCACCATCGCGGGCGACGGCGACTTCCTCATGAATGGTCAGGAACTCGCCACGGCCGTGATGCATGGGGCCAAGAGCATCGTGCTGCTGCTCAACAACGGCAGCTACGGCACCATCCGCATGCACCAGGAGCGCGAATATCCGGCCAACGTCTGCGGTTCCCAACTGGCCAACCCCGACTTCTGTGCTCTCGCCCGGGCATACGGCTACACAGCCGAGCGCGTTGCACAGACTGCCGAATTTGAAGGCGCCCTGCAGCGCGCGCTGGCTGCGCCGACCGGAAGCCTGATCGAAGTCCTGCTTGACGCCGAGGTGATCACCACCCGCGGCACGCTGTCGGCGATCCGGGACGGTGCGCTCAGGAGCAGGGCCTGAAGAGGATCGCTGGCGAGCCGCTTTGCCGGCAGCGGGCCGTGCGGTATCAGGCACCGACCGCGGCGATTGTTGCGTCGCCACCCACCGGACGGGAATAAGTCACAGATATCGCGGCACCCAGCCACGCGCATTTCAGTGCACCCCAGCCTACATTGACTCCATTCTTTGATGGAGGT
Source organism: Hydrogenophaga sp. (assembly GCA_011391495.1). GTDB lineage: Bacteria > Pseudomonadota > Gammaproteobacteria > Burkholderiales > Burkholderiaceae_C > Hydrogenophaga. Next base: position 80,924 of record JAABQK010000002.1, on the reverse strand, counting down.
GGCGATCATGTGGAAAGCAAACGAAGCCGGTTGGGGCAACGCGGTTCAGGCCAGCCAGGCACATGCCGACCTGCCGGGGCTGGGTTTCGGGCACATGTTGCGTGTGCTCGACGAGATCGACTACGGCATTCTGGTCATCGATGCGCGGGGCCAGATTCTCCAGACCAATCACCTGGCCCGGCACGAACTGCTCAGTGGACACATGCTCATGTCCCCTGGCAACGTGTTGCTCGGCTCCACCACGGAGCTCACACGCCAGATCCAGCAGGCCATCGAACACGCCTGCCGAGGGCAGCGGCGTCTGGTCCTGCTCAACAGCGATACGCGGGAACTGCCGGTGGCCTTCATTCCCCTGAGCCATCCGCTTGAAACCGATACGCCTACGGTGCTGGTGCTGTTGTCGCGCCAGAACGCATGCGACAACCTGGCCGTGCGCATGTTTGCCCGCTCGCAGAATCTCAGCCCCAGCGAAGAGTCCGTCCTCATCGCGTTGTGCCGCGGCCTGGGCGTGCCAGAGATCGCCAAGGAGAACGGCGTGGCGCAGTCCACCATCCGCAGCCAGGTGAAGTCACTGCGCGAAAAAACGGGATGTGCCAGCATCCGCCGTCTGATGCAGCGCATCAACAGCCTGCCCCCGGTGGTGCCTGCGTTGCGCATCATCACGCCGATGCCGCACAATGTCACGGAGTTTGCCCAACCCTGACATTGAATGCCCGCCTCCACGCTCCAGCCTCGAAATCTACATCCGGTTCACCATATCGAGGCGCTGGCGGCATTGGGCGTTCAGCGCCGCTATCGGCGAGGTGCGCTCCTGATCCAGGAAGGGGAGCTGGGTGACACGATCTACATCGTGCAGCAGGGGCGGCTGCGGGCCTTTCTGGGCGACGACCAGGGCAAAGAACTCACACTGGGCATTTACGGGCCGCTCGAATATGTGGGCGAGATGTCACTGGACGGCGGACCGCGGTCTGCCAACGTCGAGGCTGTGGAGGCCAGCGTGTGCTCGGTGGTATCCCGTGCGACGCTGCTGGCCTACATCGCCGAGCACCCCGAGTTTGCTCTGGAACTCATGGGGCGCCTCATCCGGCGCGCCCGTCTGGCGACCGAGAGCGCGCGCAGCGTCGCACTGATCGACGTTTACGGTCGCCTGGTCCGCCTGCTGACCCAGCTGGCCGGTGAACCCGATGCGAACGGTGAACGCGTGCTTCAGGAGCGCATGACCCACCAGACCATGGCGCAACACTTGGCGTGTTCCCGCGAGATGGTCAGCCGCCTGCTGCGCGATCTGGAGACCGGTGGCTACATCGCGGTGCGCGAACGTTGGATCTGGCTGCTCAAGCCCCTGCCAGCGCGCTGGTGACGCTGCGTCGGGGTGGCATCACCATCGGTTACTTCCGGTTGACCCGATCGCGCGTCACCTGCGGCGCCGCCATGCTCGTGCCCACCAGGCGCACCCGGGCTGCACTGCGTGTGCCGGCCGAGCGCACGCCCCACAGCGTGGCGTGGTCGTCGCTGACCGCAAAACGGTCTGGCACCTTCTGCACACCGAGCCGTTCCGGTCGGCTCGCATCCGGGTCGGGCGAGCGTGGGCTGTAGCGGGCCATGGGGTCCATGGTGCTGGCGAAGTAACGGATGCCGCCCACCGACACGGTGCCGGCGCCGCTGGCAATGTCGTTGAAGGTGCCGCTGCGCCGCACCAGCGAAGGGTTGTCCGGGTGGTCGATGAAACCACCGAGGCCGCCGCTGGAGTCGTAGTGACGGTCATCCAGCCAGGACTGGCGGGCGCCGGTGTCGGCTGCGCCGATGGCAACGTCGTCGCGTTCGATGTAGGCGTCCACCAACACGGGTCGCTGCCCGTGGTTGCTCAGGCGCACCTGCCAGACCCCTGCCCGGGTGATGACCGCATCCTTGAACCAGCGCGCCGTCGGGGCCAAGGCAATCAGGGCACAACTGCCCGGGTGGCCGAGCGCACTCTGCATAGGGAAAAGCACAGCGACCTCTGGTGCCGCGGCCGAGGGCCAGACGCGGCTTTGCCCGAGCTCGATGGCGGGCAGAGGCGTGGGTGATCCCGGTGGCGTCAGCTCGATGGCCAGTTGGTCCAGGATGCGGTGGGCCTCTTCGTGGTCCTCGAACCACAGCTCCAGAAAGCTCTGGCTTTGGTCGTCGGGGTGCACGCGCCAGTGGAGCGTGACCTCGCTGCAGGACCTGCCCTTGCCGCTGTGCTTGGGTTTGCCCTCGAGCAACGCGTTGGCGTGGGTGCGGTCCTGATAGGCGTTGCCTGCCGGGATGACCAGGTGGCAGTCGCGACCGCTGGCCGCGATGAGCTGGGCCATGCCGGCCTCCAGCATCGAGCTGCCGTTGTGCGGTCCGGCCAGGGCGCCCCAGCTGAGGTTGATGGTCACGCAAGCTTGCGGGGCACAGCGGGCCAAGGACCAGGCCAGGGCGTCCATCACGCTGACGGTCAGGGCACCGCCGGAGCTGTCGGCCACGCTCGCCCAGTCCAACTGCGCCACCAGCAGGCTGGAGTGCGATGCGTCGTCGTTGGCAGGCTGCCAGTCAGGCGGGCTGTCTTCGGAGCCGATGGTGCGCGTGTAGACCCGCGGTCCGGCCGCCAGGCTGCTGACATGGGTGCCGTGCTGGGCTGCGTGGTTCAGCTCCCACATCTGCCAGTGGCGGTACAACGCATCTTCATCGACACGCCCGCTCAGGGTGTGGGCCGCTATGGCTGCCTGGATCGCCGAACGTGTCAGCTCGTGGCCGTAGCCGAGATCGGCCGGGGTCGGACCGGTGCGGGCCGGGTCGAGGGGGGGCGGCTTCGGCGAGGCTGCGGCGCGCCCGTGCGGGCCTTCGGTTTCGTCCTGGCGCCAGAAGGCGGCGACGCGGGTCTGGTGATTCGTGCCCTTCAGGAAGTCGGCGTGTGCCAAGGCTAGGCCATTGTCGATCACTACCAACACTTTGCCTCCCACCTGGGCTGGCGCAGTGGCGGTGGCCTGCCCATCAGCGGCATGGTGGGCCAGGGCACGGGCGTGGTGGCCGACCGGCAGTCCCAGGTCGTAGCGCAGCACCCGATCATGCAGTACACGCCCAGGCCGCAGTGCATCAAAAAAGCCTCGCCGGGCTCGGACCGTGCAAAAGCGCAGGCCGTCGCCCAGATCGAGGTAGACCCGCGGCACCTGCAGCCATGCCGGGTCCGCTGCCGCCACCAGATCGGCCACCGTGCAGTCGGCAGACAGTTCGATCAGCAGTGGCAGCCACTGGGGGGCTGCGGGGCGCCCGTAAGCGTCGCGGAAACCCGAAAAACCGGTCGTCTCGGTCCAGGCCAGGTAGGGGTCGCTGCGGTCCAGGGCGCCGGGTGTAGACCAGTCGATGCCAGTGAAGCGGCCACGGGGCAGGTCGGCCCAGTGACCGGTCGCGGGGCGGGCGCCCGTGCGCCCGGTCTTCATTGCCACTCCTTGACGGCCTCGTTCCAGAGCCAGGTCATCAGCTGGCCGGCCGGCAGGCCAAAGGCCGGACCGACCTGGCGGCCGGCTTCACCGTTGTCGATCGAGTCCTGCAGGTCGAAGTCACGCGCGCTGCCGCCGGGGCCGGTGTAGGTGCTGCCGAGGAACTCGCGTTGGCGCAGGTTGGTGCCGCTGCAGCGGCTCAACATGAGCTCGCCCAGCAACGAGCCGAGCACGCGGCCGCAGGCCGAATCCACCGGGTAGTGCACACCCGCCACCGTACGGTTGACGGCGATGCGGTAGGCCTGGCGCTGCAGTTGCACGCGTGTGGCATCGTGGCCAGCCTTGTGGCTGGTGCCGGGTCGCGCGGCGCGCAGCAGGGCATCGAGCACCGTGGCGGCGACGAAGGCCTCGGTGGCGTGGCCGCTGGGGTAGGCGCCGTGCCCTGGTGTGGGGATCATGGGCTGGATCTGAGGCGAAAGCTCGACCGGGCGCACCAAGGAAAAGATCTGCTTGAAGCGCATCTCCACGTGATTGGCCAGCGAAAACGCCAGGGCCAGCAACTGAAGGGTTTTTTTCTGCCTGTGATCAAGGATGCCGATGATGGTCGCCCAGAACGGCACCGGCAGGCCCATTTGCGACAGGATTTCTGCTCCGCGGTCGCCACGCAGGTCGGCGTAGGCGGCCACCAGTTCCATCTGGACCTGGAGCAGGGGCAGATCGGGCGCATCGAGTGCCAGCAGCTCGCGCTGCTTGCATCCCTTCTTGGCCACCTCGACGAAATGCAGCCCGGCCTTGCCCTTGTGGGCGCTGACCTGCAGGCCCTCGACCAGTTCGCTGAAGCAAGCGACCAGCCGCGGCCCGTCCGCCCACAGATGCAGGTTGGCCGGCTCGTTGAAGCCGGGCACCGGCGGGGAAATGACCGGGCCCTCAAAGGGGCCTGCGATGGCATTGCGAGAAAGCACAACGGATTCCGCAGTGACCATGCCGCCCATGCCACCCATGCCACCCATGCCACCCATGCCACCCATGCCACCCATGCCACCCATGCCACCCATACCGCCCATACCGCCAAAGCTACTCATGTTCGATCCTTCTACAAACGTTGAAAACCTTACTCAGCAAGACCCAGAGACCTCATTGCATGAACTGCTCGGATGCGCAACGGGCTATTGCTGCCGTACGAGAGAAATCGGGACACAGAGAGGTTGGGTTGCAATGCAAGAAGAACATCGAGTGTCCGCCGGGCTTCTTCGGTGTTGCCTAATTCAAACTGAGCCGTCATCAAGACGCGCAAAGTAGCCAGGTAATAGCGGTTGCGGCGAAGGGAGTGCTGGCACATGTCAATGGCCTTTTGAAGATCGTTGGCCATCAGGTAACTGTGCGCTACCAGCATCTCAATGAAAAAGCGCTGCGGGTCCAGCGGAGAGAGCTCCAGCGCACGCTCGGACTCCTTGACTGCATCGGCTGGATCGCCCCACATGGTGGACCAGAAGCCGGCGTAGAGCCAGGCGTTGTGGTCGTTCGGATTCAGTTCGGTCGCAAGCAGCAGAAGCTGCCGGGACTCGTCCAGATCGACCCCCAGGTGGCATAGCAGGTGACCCTTGATGGCCAGTGCGAGCGAGCTGTGCGGCTCCAGGTCGAGCGCGCGGTCGGATATGTCGATGGCACGCCGGAACTCGGCCGGCGCATCGGCGCTACGGCCCTGGATGACGTTGAGGATGTGCCATTTGGCCATCCATGCCCATGGGGTGGCCACGCGCGCGTGCCGGTAAGTGACGGCGTCCAGCAGTTCTCGACTGCGGTCCAGATCGCGCGCGGTGGAGCGGTGCATCATGGCGATGCCGCCCAAGAGCAGGGCGTTGCTGTCGAGCTGGGGTACAGGCAGCACCATGGCGCGGCGGATGGTGCAGTCCATCAGGGCCTGGGTGCTGGCGTCCGTGAGCTGGTGGATCAACTGGCTGTCGAGCTGCAGCAGGTCATCGACCGGGCCGACCAGCCGGTCGGTCCAGACCACGTCGTTGCGGCGGATGTCGCACAGCTCGGCATTGATGACCACCTTGCCGCCGAGCACGCTGTAGCTGCCGCTGAGCACGAAGCTGGCAGCGAGGTGGTGCTGGATGTCGCTGAGGGCGGCCTGGCGGCCCCTGAACGCGGTGGTCGACAGGCGCGAAATGACCCGCAGCTGCCCCGCGCGCGCGAGTTGGGTGATGACACCATCGGCAATCAACTCGCCAATGACCTGGTGGTCGGGCGAGGGCGGGTGGCAGTCGAGCGGGATCACGGCAATGGTTGGCCGCAGGTCCTTCTGCACGGCGGCTGGCGCCTTGGGACGCGCCGCACTGCCGCTCTCGCGTTCGGTTGGCCAGACCCGCCAGGTGCGCACCGGCTCGGGCCAGTGCTTGAGGTAGCTCTCGCCCATGTCCTCGACTTCGCCGTCCACGCCGTCGACGATGCCGTCGCGCACGCTGGCGGTGACCACGGTGTCGCCCGGCGCACCCAAATCGGCAATGCGGGCAGCGAGGTTGACGCCGTGGCCGTACACATCGTGCGTGTCCACATACAGGTGGGTCGCGTTGATGCCGGCGCGCAGATGCAGTTGCTGTTCGGTCTGCAATGTCTGGTTGCGCGCGCCGAAATAGCGGTGCAGCGCCATCGCGGCCTGGACCGCATCGACTGGCTGGTCAAATTCGGCCAGCAGGCCGTCACCCAGACTTTTGACGAGGCGGCCTTGATGGTCGGGCAGTACCCTCTGGCTGGCGTGTTCCATGAAGCCACGCCAGTGGTCGACCACAGTCGCCTCGTTGCTTGCCATCAGGCGCACCGACTCCACCAGATCCATCACCAGAACCACCTTGTATTGCTGAAATGACAGCTGGGCGGCGGAGAGCGCCGCATCGCCCGCATCTTCAGGCGACATGCTGGTGGTGGGGTCTCGGGATGTCATACCTCGTTTGTAGTAACAGTTCAGAACAGTTTCGCACAGTTTGGGGATGCGTCGCCTGAAGCCAGGCTCCACAGTGATGACCTTTCCAATCTCACGAAAGGCGCCCATGAACCTGATCACCGACTGGAACCATATTGCGCTGGAGGCGATTCGGGCTCTGGGCAAACTGCCGTTCAGCAGCCCTGATCGGGGGCGCGGCGGACCCCCGCAGGTGGCCCGTTCGCTGGGCATCATCTACACCGCTGCGTACGACGCCTGGTCCGTCTACGACAACGATGCCAAACCGCGGCACAGCAGCACGCCGCGCCGACCGGTGGCGCAGCGCACCATTGCCAACCGTCGCATGGCCGTGAGCCAGGCGATCTACCGCGCTATCGTGGACCAGTTTCCGCCCGGCATCTTCGAGCCGCTTTTCCGCTCGGCTTTCGAGGGCATGCTGAGCGCGAAGCTGCTCGCCGAGGGTGTGACGCCGGGTGACACCAACACCAGTGCGAACAACCCGGTGGGAGTCGGTAATCTGGCGGCCAACGCCGTGCTGGCGTTCCGGCACACCGATCATGCCAACCAAGCGGGCTTGTACGCCGACACCACGGGCTACACGCCGGTCAACCGGTCCATGGCCGCGGTGCTGGCGGCATCGGTTGACGCCATTGAGTTCCCGGGCCGTTGGCAGAGCCTGACCTATCTGACCGCCGATCACGAGGCCAAGGCGCCCGCCTTCATTGCACCGCACTGGGGGCTGGTCAAGCCGTTCGCCATGAGCACTGGTCATCAGTTCCGGCCTGTGACACCGCCCAAGAACCCACTGAGCCAAGGTTACCTTGATCAGGCCAAACACGTGATGGACGTCCAGGTGAACCTGAACCCGGAGCAGAAGGTGATCGCCGAGTACTGGGCCGATGGACCTCGCTCGGAGCTGCCACCGGGCCACTGGTGCGAGTTCGCGGCGCACGTGGTCGAGCGCGACCAGATGGACTTGGACGACAGCGTCAAGTTGTTCTTTGCGCTGGCGAATGCCATTTTCGACGCCAGCATTGCCACCTGGGACGCCAAGCGGCATTTCGACTACGTGCGCCCGGTGACCGCCATCCGCCACCTCTTTCATGGGCGGCGCATCAGGGGCTGGGCCGGAGCGGGGAAGGGCATCCAGGAGATCGCTGGCGAGTCCTGGCGGCCGTTTCAGGTGCCTTCGTTTCCCACCCCACCGTTTTCAGAGTTCACCTCGGGACACAGTGGCTTCTCCATGGCCGCCGCAACCGTGCTCAAGCAATTCACCGGCAGTGACCGTTTTGGACTTTTCTACACACAGGACACGCCGCTCAAAGCCGATCCGCTGGAGCCAGTGACCGATGTGGTGCTGTCCTGGCCCACGTTCACCGCCGCAGCGCGCCAGGCCGGCGAATCGCGGCTTTTCGGCGGCATCCACTTTTATGAGGGCAACGTCGTCGGACTCGACCTCGGCGAGAAGGTGGGGCTGCTGGCCTTCGCCAAGGCGCAGGACCTGTGGTCCAGCGCCTGAAGGTATGGGGTTTCTTCGCAGGCCGCAGAACCCGCCATCGCGCTTGGCAGCCCGGGCCAAGGTACATCAAAGCCGAGCATGAAAAGACCGGGCTCTGCCCGGCCTCTCAACATGTTGTCGATCGAGCGATTTCTGGCTGCTTAGCGAACGGACGTGGCCAAGGCCGATTCGTTGGCAAACGGTACGCGGCGCGCGCCGTTGAACCGGGTTTGCCAGTAGGTCATGCGCATGTCCTCCACGCGCACCTGTGAGCCAGAGCGGGGTGCGTGAATGAACTTGCCGTCGCCGAGGTAAATGCCTACGTGGCTGAAGGCCCGTTTCATGGTGTTGAAGAACACCAGATCACCGGGCTTGAGCTCACTACGATCAATCGGCTGTGTTGCAGCAGCCTGATCCGCTGCACGGCGTGGAAGCACCTTGCCAACCGACTGTTCGAAAACCGTCCGGACCAGGCCACTGCAGTCAAGTCCTGCCTCGGCGCTGTCGCCGCCGTATTTGTAGGGAACGCCAAGGAAACCCATGGCATTGATCACCAAGCTGGACGCACCTTCGCTGACCGACTCACGTGCATGGTGAACCTGTTCCCCCAGCCGGGAGATCAGCCCCTTGTTGACCAGCAGAGCATCCATGTCCTCAAAGGCGGGGTCGCTTGGCGCAGCGTGTGCCACGACAGCCCAACCCAGCAAAGAAGCCATGATCCAAATTTTCATCGTTGCAGGTTATCGGGCTCGCAGAGAGAAGTCAAGTTAGAAAAGTCATGCATCAGATTGATTTACATGCATTTTCTCTTCTTCTGGTGTGCTCGGTAGCGTTGCCTGGGCCAGGATCTGGCACATCTTCTGTTGTGGTTGCCGCGCCCGGCATCTGTTGCTGGAAACGCTGCCATGAACGTGACGGAGATGTGCGGCGAGACCTGTTTCTGGTCTGATATCCCAGCGCATTGGGCACAATCGCTGGCAAGTGCGTCTTGGGTTCATCACCACGATTCCACTTCCGTTCACAAACTCAGGACTCTTCCATGCTGCTTGACGCTTCCGAATCTCAACTGGTTCTCATCGATTTCCAGGCGCGTCTGATGCCGGCCATTTTTGAGGGGTCGCAGGTGCTGGGCAATGCCGTGCGTTTGGCGCAGATGGCGCAGGTCATGCAGGTGCCGGTGTGGGGAACCGAGCAAAACCCGGAGAAGCTTGGGCCCAATGCAGCCGAATTGCGCGGGCTGTGCCGCAAGACGCTGGCCAAGATGCATTTCAGCGCTGTTGCGGAAGGGCTTGCCGACTGGCTGCGCCCACCCGTGCGCGCCACGGGAGGCAACGCCCGCAGTCTGCCCAAGCACCTGCAGAAGCCCCAGGTGGAAACGCCCGACCGGCCCACACTGGTGTTGGCCGGATGCGAGGCCCATGTCTGCCTGCTGCAGACGGCCCTCGAGTTGATCGAGCAGGAGTTCGACGTGTGGGTGGTGACCGACGCCTGCGGTTCACGTACCGATCGCAACCGCGATGCGGCCTTCGACCGCCTGGCCAGCGCAGGCGCTGAGCTGGTGACCACCGAGATGGTGGCGTTCGAATGGATGCGTACGGCCGATCATCCGGCGTTTCGCGAACTGCAGGCGCTTATCAAATAGTCACGGCAAATAGGCACATTGGGAGATCTCGTTACCAAGACGGGTTGCTGCCCTGCGAGGTGAGCGCTGCCGGGCTGTCCATCTTATGGCGAACATTGGTTCTCGGTGGGTGCACCTGAGCGAGGTACGGGGTGGCTTCAGCTGGCGTTTGATCCGGTGTCAGACTCTCGAAAGTATGGGCTCCATAATTATGAATTCAGTTTGCACCCTCCGGGTTTTCACGGAGGCGAATGTTCGCCGGGACACAAAACCACCACGCAGGAGACCCTCATGAGCAACCCACAGAGCTACGCCGAATTCCACCGCCGTTCGATCGAGGACCGCGACGCGTTCTGGGCCGAGCAGGCAGCGCTGGTGGACTGGCACAAGCCCTTTGACCGCGTCTGCAACTACGACAAACCGCCGTTCGCGCGCTGGTTCGAGGGCGGCCTGACCAACCTTTGTCACAACGCGGTGGACCGCCACCTGAAGGACCGCGCCGAGCAGAACGCGCTGATCTTCGTCTCGACCGAGACCAACATGGAGAAGGTCTACAGCTTCCGTGAACTGCACGCCGAGGTGCAGCGCATGGCGGCCATCCTGCAGCGCCAGGGGGTGAAGAAGGGTGACCGCGTGCTGATCTACATGCCCATGATTCCGGAAGCCGCGTTTGCCATGCTGGCCTGCGTGCGCATCGGCGCCATCCACTCGGTGGTCTTCGGGGGCTTCGCCAGCCACGCGCTGGCCAGCCGCATCGAAGACGCTTCGCCGGTGGCCATCGTCAGCGCCGATGCCGGCTCGCGCGGCGGCAAGGTGGTGGAATACAAGCCACTGCTGGACGAAGCCATCAAGCTGTCGGCGCACAAGCCGGCCAAGGTCGTGATGGTCAACCGCGGTCTGGCAGTGTTCAGCGCTGTCGAAGGCCGCGATGTGGACTACGCTGTCGAGCGCGCGACCCACATGGACACCGTGGTGCCTTGCGAATGGGTCGATGCCACGCACCCGAGCTACACCCTCTACACCAGCGGCACCACCGGCAAACCCAAAGGCGTGCAGCGCGACACCGGCGGCTATACCGTGGCACTGGCCGCTTCTATGAAGCATATCTACATGGGCCAACCCGGTGAGACCTATTTCTCCACCAGTGACATCGGATGGGTGGTGGGGCACAGTTACATCATCTACGGTCCGCTGATCGGCGGCATGGCGACCATCATGTACGAAGGTTTGCCGATCCGGCCAGACGCCGGCATCTGGTGGAGCCTGGTCGAGAAGTACAAGGTGTCGGTGATGTTCAGTGCGCCTACCGCGGTGCGCGTGCTCAAGAAGTACGACTCTTCGTTCATCAAAAAATACGATCTCTCCAGCCTCAAGGCGTTGTTTCTGGCCGGTGAGCCGCTGGACGAACCGACTGCGAAATGGATTTCGGACGAGCTAGGCAAACCCATCGTCGACAACTACTGGCAGACCGAGACGGGCTGGCCGATCCTGGCCATCTGCAACGGTGTGGAAAAGGCCGACAGCAAGTTCGGCTCGCCGGGCAAGGCGGTCTATGGCTATGACGTGAAACTGCTCGACGACCAGACCGGTGCCGAACTCAAAGGCGGCAACCAAAAGGGTGTCGTGGCGGTGGAAGGGCCGCTGCCACCCGGCTGCATGCAGACGATCTGGGGCGATGACGAGCGCTTCGTCAAGACCTATTGGTCCAGCGTGCCGGGCAAGATGGTGTACAGCACCTTCGACTGGGGTATCCGCGACGCTGACGGCTACTACTTCATCCTCGGCCGTACCGACGACGTGATCAACGTGGCCGGGCACCGCCTGGGTACGCGCGAGATTGAAGAAAGCATCTCCAGCCATCCGCGCATCGCCGAGGTGGCGGTGGTGGGCGTCGCCGACCAGCTCAAGGGGCAGGTGGCCATGGCGTTCGCGGTGGTGAAAGACGCGTCTTTGCTGACCGACGAAGCGGCACGGCTCAAGCTCGAAGGAGAGGTCATGAAGCTGGTCGACGAGCAGCTCGGCGCGGTGGCGCGTCCGGCGCGGGTGCGTTTTGTGACGGTGCTGCCAAAGACGCGCAGTGGCAAGCTGTTGCGCCGCGCCATACAAGCTGTTTGCGAAGGTCGCGATGCGGGCGATCTCACCACCATGGACGATCCAGCGGCACTCCAGCAGATCCGGGACATGCAGGGCTGATCGGGGCCGGGAACCGCTGGCGGTGTCTCTGTCCGAACCCGGTGTGGCGGTATGGCTGCACCGGGTTTTCCATCTTCGGCTGTCCCGTTCACGACCAAACCGTTCAAAAACCCGTGGGCTTCGTCGGGTTTTCTAAGTATCATGCATGCTTATATTGACCAATAAGCTGCAAGCTATGGACCAAATGATCGAATCCGAAGCGAACGTGGAAAAGGTTCGCGTCTTTGAGCTCGCCGCCGAGCTCTTTGGCGTATTGGCCACGCCCATGCGCTTGCGTATCCTCAGTGCTCTGTGCGACAAGGAAAAGTCGGTTTCCGAGTTGCTGCAGGAAATTGACACGACGCAGCCCAATCTGTCGCAGCATCTGAACCTTCTGTACCGAGCCGGTGTGCTGGCCAAGCGCAAGGATGGTACACAGGTGATCTACCGGGTTCAAAGCGAGAAGGCGGTAACGCTGTGCCGTACCGTTTGCACCCAGATTGCCATCGAAATGGACGAGCCCACCGCAGTGCCCGCGTCTGAGCGACTGTCTCCACGCTTGGTCTCCTGATGCCACAGCGGGCACACGCGGCCTCCTGAGAGCTGGCTCCACGCGCAATGCGTGACTCTGCCACCTGACAAGCGAACACGACCCCATCTGAGCTTACGCCGTTGCCCCAAAGCTGCTTGCATTGAGGCCATTCGGGCGTGTGCAAACTGCTGAGCCTGACGCCACGCTGTCGCCTGTGCGAATGGGCCACGCCGCACCGAAATTCTTACCTTCTGCCTGCGCGAGCGGGATTCTTTTTACCTGTCGGATGGTCGAGGTGGCACAATCGCGCCTCGCAGTCAGGTCCTTCCACAGTCACTGTCGCATCCGCCATTCGGTCCAGCCGTGTCGCGGGAGGTTTTCTTTAACCAGCTAATGTTTCCCGAAGGGAAACGGAGGTCAGCGGATTTATGAGCGATTCCCAAGCCAACACGGGCAACGTCTATGTTGCCTACAAAAGCAACTCTTACCTCTTTGGCGGCAACGCGCCGTACGTGGAAGAGATGTATGAAAACTACCTGGAAAACCCGGGTAGCGTGTCTGAAACCTGGCGCAGTTATTTCGACGCACTGCAGCACGTGCCCGCCGTTGACGGCAGCGATGCACGCGACGTGCCGCACCTGCCCGTCATCAATGCCTTTGCCGAGCGAGCCAAGCAAGGCGGCACCCGTGTGGTGGTGGCCGCTGGTGCAGACTCCGATCTCGGTCGCAAGCGCGTCGCTGTCCAGCAGTTGATTGCGGCTTATCGCAACGTCGGTTCGCGCTGGGCCGACCTGGATCCGCTCAAGCGCACCGAGCGCGACCATATTCCCGAACTCGATCCGGCCTTCTATGGATTTTCCGACGCCGACTTCGAGACCGTGTTCAACACCAGCAACACGTTCTTCGGCAAGGAAGTCATGTCCTTGCGCGATCTGCTCAATGCACTGCGCGAGACCTATTGCAGCAGCATCGGCGCCGAGTACATGTACATCAGCGACCAGACGCAGAAGCGCTGGTGGCAGGAAAAGCTGGAGTCGATCCGCAGCAAGCCGGCGTTCAATGCCGAAAAGAAAAAAGCCATCCTGGACCGCCTGACCGCGGCCGAGGGCCTTGAGCGCTTCCTGCACACCAAGTACGTGGGCCAGAAGCGCTTTTCGCTGGAAGGGGGCGAGAGTTTCATCGCCGCCATGGACGAGGTGATCCAGCAGGCCGGCGCACAGGGCGTGCAGGAGATCGTGATCGGTATGGCGCACCGTGGCCGACTGAACGTGCTGGTCAACACCCTGGGCAAGATGCCCAAGGACCTGTTTGCCGAGTTCGACCACACCGCTCCCGAAGAACTGCCTGCCGGTGATGTGAAATACCATCAGGGCTTCAGCTCGGACGTGACCACCCCCGGTGGCCCGGTCCACCTCTCGTTGGCGTTCAACCCGTCACACCTTGAAATCGTGAACCCGGTGGTCGAAGGTTCGGTGCGCGCCCGCATGGACCGCCGCGGGGATCCGCTGGGCAAGCAGGTGCTGCCGGTGCTGGTGCATGGCGACGCCGCCTTTGCCGGCCAGGGCGTGAACCAGGAAACCCTGGCGCTGGCCGCGACCCGCGGTTACACGACCGGCGGCACGGTGCACCTGATCATCAACAACCAGATCGGTTTCACCACCTCCGACCCTCGCGACCTGCGATCCACCCTGTATTGCACCGACATCGTCAAGGGTGTCGAGTCGCCGGTACTGCACGTCAACGGAGATGACCCCGAAGCCGTGGTGCTGGCCACCCAGCTCGCGCTGGAATACCGCATGACCTTCCGCAAGGATGTGGTGGTGGACATCATCTGCTTCCGCAAGCTGGGCCACAACGAGCAGGACACCCCCAGCCTGACCCAGCCGCTGATGTACAAGAAGATCAGCGCCCACCCGGGTACCCGGAAACTCTACGCCGACCGTCTGGCCGCGCAGGGACTGGGCGAAACGCTGGGCGACGACATGGCCCGTGCCTACCGCGCGGCGCTGGATGCCGGCCGCCACACGGTGGACCCGGTGCTGACCAATTTCAAGAGCAAGTACGCCGTTGACTGGAGCCCCTTTCTGGGCAAGAAATGGACCGACGCTGGCGACACCGCCATTCCGATGGCCGAGTGGAAGCGTCTGGCCGAGCGCCTGACCTCCATCCCCGAGAGCGTGACACCGCACCAGCTGGTGAAGAAGGTGTACGCAGACCGCGCGGCCATGGGACGTGGCGATATTCCGGTGGACTGGGGCATGGGCGAGCATATGGCCTTCGCCTCACTGGTCGCGAGTGGCTTCCCGGTGCGTCTGTCCGGAGAAGATTCCGGTCGTGGCACCTTCACCCATCGCCATGCGGTCATCCACGACCAGAACCGCGAGAAGTGGAACGAAGGCACCTACACGCCACTGCAGAACGTGGCCGACAACCAGGCTCCGTTCGTGGTGATCGACTCCATCCTGTCCGAAGAGGCCGTGCTGGCGTTTGAATACGGTTATGCGTCGAACGACCCGAACACCCTGGTGATCTGGGAAGCGCAGTTTGGCGATTTCGCCAACGGTGCGCAGGTGGTGATCGACCAGTTCATCGCATCGGGCGAGGTGAAGTGGGGTCGTGTCAACGGCATCACGCTGATGCTGCCGCACGGCTATGAGGGGCAGGGTCCCGAGCACAGTTCGGCGCGCTTGGAGCGTTTCATGCAGATGGCCGCGGACACCAACATGCAGCTCGTGCAGCCGACCACGGCGAGCCAGATCTTCCATGTGCTGCGCCGCCAGATGGTGCGCAACCTGCGCAAGCCGCTGGTCATCTTCACACCCAAGTCGCTGCTGCGCAACAAGGACGCGACCTCGCCGGTGTCCGAGTTCACGAAAGGCAGTTTCCAGACCGTGATCCCGGAACAGGACGCCGACGTGGTGAAGAAGGCCGAAAAGGTCAAGCGCATCATCTGCTGCTCGGGCAAGGTCTACTACGACCTGGTCAAGAAGCGTGAAGAGAAGGCCGCCGATGACGTGGCGATCCTGCGTGTGGAGCAGCTCTACCCCTTCCCGCACAAGGTGTTTGCCGCCGAGGTGAAGAAATATCCGAACGCCTCCGAGATCGTGTGGTGCCAGGACGAGCCGCAGAACCAGGGCGCCTGGTTCTTCGTGCAGCACTACATCCACGAGAACATGCTCGACGGACAGAAGCTCGGTTACGCCGGTCGCGCCGCATCGGCGTCGCCTGCCGTGGGTTATGCGCACTTGCACCAGGAGCAGCAGAAGACCCTGATCGAGGCCGCTTTCGGCAAACTCAAGGGTTTCATCCTCACGAAATAACCGGGCATGACGCCGGCACCCGGCGCACGGGTCCTGAACGACCACGCGCCCGGTGCACGCAGCGCCCCTGAAAACAATCAAGGTAGAAGACACATGGCAATCGTAGAAGTCAAAGTTCCGCAGCTCTCCGAGTCCGTGGCCGAGGCCACCCTGCTGCAGTGGAAGAAGAAGGTCGGTGACGCTGTCGCCGTCGATGAAATCCTGATCGACATCGAAACCGACAAGGTTGTGCTGGAATGCCCTGCGCCTTCCGCGGGCGTGATCGTCGAAATTCTGCAAGGCGACGGTGCGACCGTGGCCGCCGAGCAGGTGATTGCGCGCATCGACACCGCCGCTGTGGCGGGTGCCGTGGCCTCGGTCGCTGCGGTGCCGGCGCCGGCTGCTGCAGCGCCCGCCCCCGTGGCGGCGGCGCCTGCGGCTGCGGCTGTGGCATCCCAGTCCAAGGCCGGTGTGGCCATGCCCGCAGCGGCCAAGCTGCTGGCCGACAACAACCTTGCCGCCGCGTCGGTGGCCGGCAGTGGCAAAGACGGTCGCGTGACCAAGGGTGACGTGCTCGCTGCGGTCGCCGGCGGCGCCAAGGCCGCCGTGGCTGCGCCGGTGGCGATCCCGACCGGTGCGCCGACCAGGTCGCTGCCTCAGGTGGCGACCGTGGCGCCCGATCTGGGCGACCGCCCGGAAGAGCGTGTGCCCATGACCCGCTTGCGTGCCCGCGTCGCAGAGCGGCTGCTGCAATCGCAATCAACCAACGCCATCCTGACCACGTTCAACGAGATCAACATGGCTCCGGTCATGGAGATGCGCAAGCGCATGCAGGAGCGGTTTGAAAAGGAACACGGCGTGAAGCTGGGCTTCATGAGCTTCTTCGTGAAGGCCGCTGTGCACGCGCTCAAGAAGTTCCCGGTGCTCAATGCATCGGTGGACGGCAACGACATCGTCTACCACGGCTATTTCGACATCGGCATCGCCGTCGGTTCGCCGCGCGGTCTGGTCGTGCCCATCCTGCGCAACGCCGACCAGATGAGCTTTGCCGACATCGAGAAGAAGATCGCCGAGTTCGGCCAGAAGGCGAAGGAGGGCAAGCTGAGCATGGACGACATGACCGGTGGCACGTTCTCGATTTCCAACGGCGGCACCTTCGGCTCGATGATGTCCACCCCCATCATCAACCCGCCACAGTCGGCCATCCTGGGTGTTCACGCCACCAAGGACCGCGCCATGGTGGAGAACGGCCAGGTGGTGGTGCGTCCCATGAACTACTTCGCCATGTCCTACGACCACCGCATCATCGACGGCCGCGAAGCCGTGCTGGGTCTGGTGGCGATGAAGGAAGCGCTGGAAGACCCGGCCCGCCTGCTGTTCGACATCTGAGCTCCGAAGGAACCCGATCATGTCCCTGGCCGACGAACTGCTGAAGCTGGAACAGCTGCGCGAGCGCGGCAGCCTGTCCACGGAAGAGTTCGAACGGGCGAAAGCCCGGCTGCTGGGAATCGGGTCGGGTGCGGAGTCTCCGTCGAAGCTGGCGCAGTCGCTCAACAGCCTGCGCCGCTCCACTTCCGACAAGTGGATCGCCGGGGTGTGTGGCGGTATCGCCTCCGCCACCGGTGTGGAGTCCTGGATCTGGCGCCTGCTGCTGGCGGTGCTTTTTTTTGCCGGGGGTACGGGCCTGGTGCTCTACATCCTGCTGTGGATTTTTGTGCCTGCCGAATGAGGCCGGCCCCAACACGAGAGTTTCAACATGTCCCAATCTTTTGATGTGATCGCCATCGGTGCCGGTCCCGGTGGTTACATCGCCGCCATTCGCGCCGCCCAGCTGGGTTTCAAGGTCGCCTGCATCGACGAATGGAAAAACCCGGCCGGCGGCCCGGCTCCGGGCGGCACCTGCACCAACGTCGGTTGCATCCCCTCCAAGGCGCTGCTGCAGTCCAGTGAGCACTTCGAGCATGCCAGCCACCACTTTGCCGACCATGGCATCAGCACCGGCAAGGTGACGATGGACGTGGCGAAGATGGTCGGCCGCAAGGACACCGTCGTGAAGCAGAACAACGACGGCATCCTGTACCTGTTCAAGAAGAACAAGATCACGTTCTTTCACGGCCGAGGTTCCTTTGTGAAGGCCGTGGAGGGCGGCTACGAGATCCAGGTGACCGGGGACAAGCCCGAGACGCTGGTGGGCAAGCAGGTGATCGTCGCCACGGGCTCCAATGCCCGCGCACTGCCCGGCACGCCTTTCGACGAAGAAACCGTGCTGTCCAACGACGGCGCGCTGCGCATCGGCGCTGTGCCCAAGAAGCTGGTGCTGATCGGCTCGGGTGTGATCGGTCTGGAAATGGGTTCGGTCTGGCGCCGTCTGGGCGCGGACGTCACCATCCTCGAAGGTCTGCCGACCTTCCTGGGCGCGGTGGACGAGCAGATCGCCAAGGAAGCCAAGAAGGCCTTCGACAAGCAGGGCCTGAAGATCGAGCTCGGCGTGAAGGTCGGCGACATCAAGACCGGCAAGAAGGGCGTGAGCGTGACCTACACCAACGCCAAGGGCGAAGCCCTGACGCTGGATGCCGACAAGCTGATCGTCTCGATCGGTCGCGTGCCCAACACCATCGGCCTGAACGCCGAAGCCGTGGGTCTCCAGCTCGATGAGCGCGGTGCCATCGTGGTCGATGCCGAGTGCAGGACCAGCCTGCCGGGTGTCTGGGCAGTGGGTGACGTGGTGCGTGGCCCGATGCTGGCGCACAAGGCGGAAGAAGAAGGCGTGGCCGTGGCCGAGCGCATCGCCGGCCAGCACGGACACGTCAACTTCAACACCATCCCCTGGGTCATCTACACCAGTCCCGAGATCGCCTGGGTCGGCCGCACCGAGCAGCAGCTCAAGGCGGACGGCGTGGCGTACAAGGCCGGCACCTTCCCCTTCCTCGCGAATGGCCGCGCACGCGCGCTGGGCGACACGACAGGTATGGTGAAGTTCCTGGCAGACGCGACGACGGACGAGATCCTGGGCGTGCACATCGTCGGACCAATGGCATCCGAGCTGATTGCCGAAGCGGTGGTGGCGATGGAGTTCAAGGCGAGTGCCGAAGACATCGCCCGCATCTGCCACGCGCATCCTTCGCTGTCGGAAGCGACCAAGGAAGCCGCACTCGCGGTGGACAAGCGAACCCTGAACTTCTGATCCGGGTTCGCCCTTGTCGGTCCGCAGCACCTACGAAGCCGCGCTCAAGGAGCGCGGCTACACCACCGACCCCGCCCAGCAGCGGGCCATCGACGCGCTGGAACGCTGCGCTGCCGAATGGGCGACTTACAAGCAGCGCCGCTCGAACGCTCTGAAGAAGATGTTCGTCAAGCCGGAGATTCCGCGCGGGGTCTACATGTTTGGCGGGGTGGGGCGGGGAAAGAGCTTTCTCATGGATTGCTTCTTCAACGCCGTGCCGATCAAGCGCAAGACGCGGCTACACTTTCACGAATTCATGCGGGAAGTGCACCGCGAGCTGCGTGAGCTGCAGGGAACGGTGAATCCGCTGGATGAGCTGGGACTGCGCATGGCCCGGCGCTACAAACTGCTCTGTTTCGACGAGTTCCATGTGGCGGACGTGACCGACGCCATGATCCTGCACCGCCTGCTCGACGCCCTGTTCAAGGCCGGTGTGGGTTTCGTGACCACGTCCAACTTCCACCCCGATGGCCTGTACCCCGATGGCCTGCACCGCGACCGCATCTTGCCGGCCATCGAGTTGCTCAAGCAGAAGCTGGAGGTGATCAATGTGGACAACGGCACCGACTACCGTCAGCGGACGCTCGCCTTGGTGGACCTGTACCACTGCCCGCTGGGGCCTGCTGCCGACGCTGCGATGGAGCAGACCTTCAACCAGTTGGCTGCGATGGGCGATGAAGACCCCGTGATGCAGATCGAGTCTCGGCAGATCCGCGCCGTGCGCCGGGCAGGCGGGGTGATCTGGTTCGACTTCCGCACGCTCTGCGGCGGGCCCCGCTCGCAGAACGACTATCTGGAAATCGCGACCCAGTTCCACACGGTGCTGCTGTCCAACGTGCCGCAGATGCAGGTGCGCCAGGCATCCGAGGCGCGTCGGTTCACCTGGCTGGTCGATGTGCTCTACGACCGGCGGGTCAAGCTGGTGATGTCGGCTGCCGTGCCGCCCGAGCAGCTGTACACCGAGGGCCCCATGTCGCACGAATTCCCTCGCACCGTCTCGCGCCTGAGTGAAATGCAGTCTGCGGAGTTCCTGGCTCTGGAGCACCGGATGGTGGACACGGGCTTGACCTGAGTGGAGCTCGGCAGCGCATGGGTGAGGGGATTCGTCGCAGGACCTGTGCAGGAACAGAGCCGCCCAAGGAGCGGCCAGGGACCGCGCCCGCACGTAGCCTGCAACCAAGCCGTCTACAACCCAAATTCAGTTCAAGGGTTCGAGTTTGACGATGGTCATCGACAGGTTGTCGCCCATGCCCTTTGCCCGGGAGCGCGCCTTCTGGATCAGGAACTCGCAGGCTTCGCGAGGCGACAGCATGGCGATGGTGCTGGAGAACTCCTCCGGGGTGAAGTAGTGCCAGACGCCATCGCTGCAGGACATGATGGCATCGCCAGGGGCGAGGTGGGGTACGACATGGATGTCCACCGGTGGGTCGTTGTCGGTGCCCAGGCAGCCCATGAGGATGTTGGAGTGCGGGTGGTCCAGCGCCTCTTCTTCGGTGATTTCACCCTGGTTGACCAGGGTCTGCACGTACGAATGGTCCATGGTGCGGAACACCATCTTGCCGTTGCGGAAATGGTAGATGCGTGAATCGCCCGCATGCACCCAGTGGCAGTCGCCCCCCGGGTTGATGAGGAAGGCGGCGACCGTGCTGTGTGGCTCCTGTTCGGCCGACACAGCGGTGAGCTTGATCACCAGGTGCGATTCCTCCACGATCTGACGCAGCAGCGAGTCCGCATCGTCGGTTTCGGGGTCGTAGCGTTCGAACAGCTGACGGGCAGTGAGCATCACCTGGTCGGACGCCTTGCGTCCGCCACTGCGTCCGCCCATGCCGTCGGCCACCACGGCCAGCAGGCAGCCGCTGCTGCGGGGATGGTGCAGCAGGCACACCTGGTCTTGCTGGTAATCGCGGTCCCCCCGGTGGATGCCGGTGGATGCTTGGATGCGGTAGCCTTTGGACATATCGGAAATAGGGCTGAAGTGACCAGTGCCGGAAAGAATTTTCTGTTTTCTATGGTAACCATTTATCTTTGCGGCACGCTCCGCCTTCTTTCAAATCGTGGCCTCATGGGGCGCGGTAGGGCGGTGGCTGCCTGCAGGTGTTGTTCCCTGTCCACCGTCGGCGGTGCGATGCTGGCGGCGGTGCGCGATTGACGCCGCTGGCGGACCGCGTGCGGGATGCGCTGGCACCAGGCGGCGCTCTGGCGCGAGCGCGCGGTGGTCTGAACCCGCGTGCTGGCCAGCTGGAGATGGCGCTGGCCGTGGTGCAGGCCATGGAGGCAGGCGAGCGTCTGGTTGTGGAGGCGGGCACCGGTGTGGGCAAGACCTTTGCCTATCTGGTGCCCCTGCTGCTGGGTGGGCAGCGCGCGCTGCTCTCCACCGCCACCCAGGCGCTGCAGGACCAGCTCTTCGGTCGCGACATCCCTGCTGTGAGCCAGGCACTGCGGCTGCCGGTGCGCGCGGCCTTGCTCAAGGGGCGCGGCAGTTATGTGTGTCTGCACCGCCTGGAGCAGGCGCGGCAAGGCGCAACCACCGGACGGCACGATCCGGGCCTGGCCTCTGCCCTCGAGCAGGTGCAGCGCTGGGCGCTGGGTTCGCGCAACGGTGATCTGGCGGAACTGTCGGGACTGGATGAACGCTCGCCCTTGCGCCCAATCATCAGTTCCACCCGGGAAAACTGCCTGGGAAGCGCTTGTCCCCGCGTCGCCGACTGTCATGTGAACCGGGCCCGTCGCGAGGCCTTGCAGGCCGACTGGGTGGTGATCAACCACCACCTGTTTCTGGCCGATCAACAGCTGCGCGATTCGGGTGTGGCCGAACGGCTGCCGGCTACCGATGTGGTGGTGTTCGACGAGGCTCATCAGCTCAACGACATCGCCATCCAGTTTCTGGGTCAGTCGGTGGGCTCGGCCCAGTTGCACGATCTGGCTCGCGACCTGTCCACCCAGGGAGCCCTGTGGGCCAGGGGGATGCGGCCCTGGGGTCACCTGGCGTTGCGGCTCGTGCAGGCCGCCCACGCGGTGTCACAGCTGCCATTGGCACCGTCTGCCGGGCCTGTGCGAAGCCGCTGGATGGAGCGATGTCCCCACGGTGTGGCCGTCAGCGACTGGGTGCGTGCTGTGCTCGTGGTCGAGCATGCGCTGACCGCGACACGCGATGCGCTGGAGGCGACCTCAGGCGCCGCAGCGGAGCTGCAAAAATTGCTCGAACGTACGGAGGCCCTGGGCGCTGGATGGAGGGTGTTGACGCAGCCCGATGATGCCCACCCGAATACCCCCGTGGTCCGCTGGCTGGAATGGGGCGCCGGGGGCACCGCAGCAAGGCCTTGGCGCCTGGCGCGAGCCCCGGTGGATGGTTCGCCGCTGTTCTCTTCCCTGCTGGACTCGGAACCGGGCAGCGCACGCAGCTGGGTCTTCACGTCGGCCACCCTGGGCAGCGACGCATCGTTGAGCTGGTTCACCCAGCGGCTTGGCTTGCAGGCTCTGGACCGCTTGCGTACCCTGCGCGTGTCCAGTCCATTTGACCATGCTGCACAGGCAGCTCTCTACGTGCCGCACGATCTGCCTGAGCCCTCCGATCCGGGTCACACACGTGCGCTGGCCGACAGGGTGGCGCGCTGGGCCTCCCGACTGGGCGGGCGCACGCTGGTGCTCACCACCACGCTGCGCGCTGCCAGCCGCATGGCGGCTCAGCTTCAGGATCTGGTGTCTGAAGGACGCTGTGCCCCGCTGCAGGTGTTGGCACAGGGTCAGCTGTCCAAGCGGGCGCTGCTGGCCCGCTTTCGCCTCGCCGGACAAGCCCAGACGGCTGCGCCCGATCCGGTGGTGGGCGCGGTTCTGGTGGCGTCTATGGCCTTCTGGGAAGGCGTGGACCTGTCAGGCGATGTGCTGCAGCTGCTGGTGATCGACAAGCTGCCTTTCCCGCCGCCCGACGACCCGTTCATCCAGGCGCGTGTGCATGAACTGGAGGCCGCAGGGCACAGTGCATTCAACGGCTGCTATCTGCCGGAAACCGCCATGTCCCTCAAACAGGGGGTGGGACGGCTGATACGCTCCGAATCGGATCAAGGTATTTTGGTCATCGCCGACCGGCGTCTGTTGACACGCTCTTATGGCAATCGCTTGCTGGCCGAACTACCCACGATGCACAGGCTGGTGGATGAAGCACAGATGCAGGGCGCGTTGGAGGCCCTGGTGTCTACCAGACTTTCCACCACGGATCGCTCCGCTTCTTGAAGCCCCGGCTGAGGTACTCGCTTTGCGGGTAGCTGGCCTGCATCACGCGGCGGGCGTCGTCACGCAACTGGGTCATGCCGAGTGCGTTGTAGGACTGCACCAGAATGTGCAGCGCCTCTTCGAGGGCCGGTGCATCGGTGTAGTCGGTCAAGGCCGCCTGGGACCGGCTGATGGCGGCCAGGTAAGCGCCGCGTTCGAAGTAATAACGGGCGACATGAACCTCGTACTGCGCCAGTGAATTGACGATGTAGGTCATGCGCAAGCGCGCGTCGGGAGCGTAGCGCGAATCGGGGAACCGCGACACGAGTTCGCGAAAGGCCTCAAACGATTCCTTGGCGGCTTTCTGGTCGCGCTCGGACAGGTCCTGCCGGGCCAATGAGCCGAACAGTCCCAGGTTGTCGTTGAAACTGGCCAGGCCCTTGAGGTAGAGCGCGTAGTCCAGCGCCGGGCTCGCGGGGTGCAGCCGCAGGAAGCGTTCGATGGCCGCCAGGGCCTGGGCGGGCTCGCCAGCCTTGTAATGCGTGTAGGCCTTGTCGAGTTGCGCCTGCTGCGCCAGCGGCGTGCCGGCGGCCCGCCCTTCGAGTTTCTCGTAGAGCGTGATGGCTTTTTCAAAATTGCCTGCGTTGCGTTCGTCGAGCGCTTCGCTGTACAGCTTGTTGGGGCTCCAGCCTGCCGTCTGGTCCACGGGCGTCGTGTTGCACCCGCCGAGGGCAAGCGTTGCACCCAGGACAACCAGTGACACAGCAGATAATCTGGACAGAAGCATCACTCGAACACCTTTAGAACGGAACAACCAGGCTTTGGCAACCGAAATTATATCGACGGGGGGTATTTCGCCGCCGCAGTCCGAGGATCCGGCGTCCGAAGACACACCGCTTGCCGACGAGGTGCTGGTGGAGAGCGAAATCCGCTGGTGTGAAGTACCCGTGGAGATGCACGGCTGGCGCGTTGACCGAACGCTGGCCAGACTCATTCCCGAGTTCTCGCGTTCCTATCTGCAACAACTCATGGCCGATGGCGCGGTGCAGTCGGGCGGAACCGTGCTGCACAAGCCGGCGGCCCGCATGGCAGCGGGCGATCGCCTGCAGGTCGAGTTGCGGCCGACCCAGCAGGCCCAGGCCTTTGTGCCACAGGCCATGAACCTGAACGTGGTTTATGAAGATGCCGATCTGCTGGTGATCAACAAACCGGTCGGTCTGGTGGTTCACCCGGCCGCAGGCCACTGGAGTGGCACGCTGCTCAACGGCTTGCTGGCCCACCATGCAGCGGCTGCCAGCCTGCCGCGTGCAGGCATCGTGCACCGTCTGGACAAAGACACCTCGGGGCTCATGCTGGTGGGCAAGAGCCGGCGGGCGGTTGAGGCCTTGGTGCGAGCCATCGCCGCGCGCGATGTGCAGCGCCACTACCTGGCGCTGGCGCACGGTCGCTGGAAGGGGGCGGTCGAGCAGGGCGTGGACCAGCCGATCGGTCGGGACCCCCACCACCGGCTGCGCATGGCGGTGATTCGCTCCGACGCCAGCACCGGCAAGCCTGCGCAGACCACGGTGCGCCTGCTGGAGAGTTCCGATCAGGCCTGCCTGGTGGTCTGCAAACTGCATACCGGTCGCACCCACCAGATCCGGGTTCACATGGCCTGGCTCGGGCACCCGCTGGTGGGCGACACCCTGTACGGCGGTCGGGCACTCTGGGGCATGGACCGGCAGGCGCTGCACGCTGCGCGGCTGCGCCTGGCCCATCCCACCACCGGTGAGTCCCTGAGTTTTTTCAGCGTGCCCCCCGCCGATTTTCTGGCAGGGCTTGAGCATGCCGGGCTCCATTACAATGAGGCCCAGTTGGCCTAGAGCCACTCCAGCGGTGCTTGAGCCCGATGCCGGGTTCGCCTCCTGCAATGGTTGCCCCATGGCTTGACCGCCCCAGCCGCATGTTGTCGCCCGACGGTCTGAGTTTGTTGCCCGCCTGGTCATAGCGCCCACGAACCGGGCCGGCAGCGCAGACACCGTTCCGCATCTTCACGCAGCCGAACCGGATACCGGTTTTTGACAGACACCAGCAATGAACACCACGGATGCCCGACGCGTCCTCGAGACGGCTTTGATTTGTGCGCCCCAACCGCTGACCGTGCGGGAGCTGAGCGTGCTGTTCGACATGGAAGTCTCTCCCGACACCCTCAAGACCCTGCTGGCCGAACTGCAGCTGGAGTGGACCGGGCGCGGGGTGGAGCTGGTGCAGGTGGCGAGCGGCTGGCGTTTTCAGAGCCGCCCGGAGATGCGCCCCTACTTGGACCGTCTGCACCCCGAGAAGCCGCCCAGATACACACGCGCCACGCTCGAAACGCTGGCCATCATTGCCTACCGTCAGCCTGTCACCCGCGGCGACATGGAAGACATCCGCGGTGTCACCATCAATTCCCTGATCCTCAAGCAGCTGGAAGACCGCGGCTGGGTCGAGGTGATCGGCCACCGCGAGACGGTCGGTCGCCCCGCCCTGTTTGCGACCACGCGCCAGTTCCTGGACGACCTGGGCCTTTCCTCGCTGGACCAGTTGCCGCCACTCGAAGGCAGTGAGGTGCAGGAGTCTGCGCTGGACCGGCTGGACTTCGAGTCCCTGTCGGTCAGCCTGCAGCCCGACGCGGCTGAGATCCCCACTGCCGATGCTGTCGAGGTCCCAGCCATCCAGCCGCAGGCTGCCGAAGCCAGCCCCGACATCCCGTCCACCGATCCCTTCTCCGACCCGCAACTGTTGGAACCGTCCCCAGAGGAGCACCATGAACCCGGCGCAAAACCCCAACCACCCCACTGAGATGAATGCCGAGGTGCCTGCCGACGAGACGCCCCAGGCTTCCTCTGAGGCGCCAGCTACCGCCGAGGGCGCCGTGTCCGAGGGTGGCCGCGCCGCGACCCGGCGAGCCGAGGCCACCGAAGTCCTGAAGTTCGACGACGTGGTCAGCGGCGTTTTTGACGCCGAGCAGGAGCAGGATCTGCCGCTGCCGTCCAAGCGGGTGCTTGCGCCGCAGGCCGAATCGCCCAAGCTGCACAAGGTGCTGGCGCAGGCGGGCATGGGGTCCCGTCTCGAGATGGAGCAGCTCATCCTGGAAGGCCGAATTTCGGTCAACGGCGAGCCAGCCCATATTGGCCAGCGCATCCAGTTTGGTGACGTGATCAAGGTCAACGGCAAGCCGGTGCGCGTGCGCATGACGCCGCCACCCCCGCGCGTGCTGGCCTACCACAAGCCCGCTGGCGAAGTGGTGTCGCACGATGATCCGCAGAACCGGCCCACCGTGTTCCGCCGTCTGCCGAAGTTGTACCAGGGCAAGTGGCAGTCGGTCGGTCGGCTCGATCTCAATACCGAAGGCCTGCTGCTGCTCACCGACTCGGGTGAGCTAGCCAACCGCCTGATGCACCCGCGTTTTGGCCTCCAGCGTGAATACGCCGTGCGCGTGCTCGGCGCCCTGTCGAACGAAGAAAAACAGCGTCTGCTCGACGGTGTGCGGCTGGACGACGGCGTGGCCCAGTTCGCCAGCATCGAGGACGGTGGTGGCGAGGGCGCCAACTGCTGGTACCGCGTCACCATTGGCGAAGGACGCAACCGCGAGGTCCGCCGCATGTTCGAGGCGGTGGGTCACGCGGTCAGTCGCCTGATCCGCATCCGCTACGGCGCGATGATGCTGCCGCGCGGCCTGAAACGTGGTGTCTGGGTCGAACTGGACCAGCGCGACATCGACCGTCTCACCGCGGCTGCGGGCATGTCGGCTGGCGGCGAGGGCGCCGAGCGTCCTGCGCGCCCGGGCGGCCGCCAGCCAGGCTTGCGCGGCAAGCCGGCGCCCAGGCAGGGCGCCAAAGGGGGAGGTCGCAACTTCGGCAACCCGCCCGGTAGTCGTGGCGAGGCACCGGATGTGCGTCGCAGCAGCATGTTTGCAGCACCACCGGCGAAACCTCGAGGTGGCAAAGGAGCGGGTCAGGGTGGTGCAAGCCAGCCCGACCCGATGAAAACCTCGTTCGGCTACATCGGCCAGGACGCCCTGCAGCGCAAGCGAGAGCAGGAGGCCGGCCGAGGCGGGCCTCCCTCGGGTGGGCGTCGTCGCGGCGGCGGTGGCCGCACCGGCGGACGCTGAAGCCCGTCGTGGGCCCGCCGGCTCGTGCGCCACTGGCCTAGGTCGGGCCTTTCCGAGTGAAATTCATGCGGGCAATGTAGAATGATGGGCTTTGCGATCTGTCGCAAGATTCCATCATCGACTCCAATAATTCAAGGATCACCATGGCCATCGAACGCACCCTCTCGATCATCAAACCCGACGCCGTTGCCAAGAACGTCATCGGCCAGATTTACGCCCGCTTCGAAGCAGCCGGCCTGAAGGTCGTGGCCGCTCGCATGGCCCACCTGTCGCGCGGCGAAGCCGAGGCCTTCTACGCCGTCCACAAAGAGCGTCCTTTCTTCAAGGACCTGGTGGATTTCATGATCTCCGGCCCGGTGATGATCCAGGCGCTGGAAGGTGAAGGCGCCATCGCCAAGAACCGCGACCTGATGGGCGCGACCGATCCGAAGAAGGCTGCTGCCGGCACCATTCGCGCCGACTTCGCCGACAGCATCGACGCCAACGCCGTGCATGGCTCCGACGCCCCGGAGACTGCCGCCGCCGAAGTGGCGTTCTTCTTCGCCGGCATGAACGTCTACTCGCGCTGATCCGCGCGAACACCATGACATGACGGTCAACCTGCTCGACTTCGATCTCGAGGGCTTGGCCGCCTTTTGCGAACAGCTGGGCGAAAAGCGCTTTCGCGCTGTCCAGCTGTTTCGCTGGATGCATCAAAAAGGGGCGTCCCGTTTCGACGAGATGACCGATCTTGCGCGCAGCCTGCGCGAGAAGCTCCCTTCGGTCTGCCACATTGCCGGCCTTCCGGTGCTGTCGCGCCAGGACTCGGCCGACGGCACCATTAAATGGCTGTTCGACGTGGGCGATGGCAATGCGGTGGAAACCGTGTTCATCCCCGAAGACGACCGGGGCACGCTCTGCATATCTTCCCAGGCTGGCTGTGCTGTGGGGTGCCGGTTCTGCTCGACCGGCCACCAGGGATTTTCCCGCAACCTCACCACCGGTGAGATCCTGGCCCAGCTCTGGCATGCCGAGTTCTTCTTGCGCCAGCACCTGGGCAGGAGCGATCGCGTGATCACCAACGTGGTGATGATGGGCATGGGCGAACCGCTGCAAAACTACAGCGCTCTGGTGCCCGCGCTGCGCGTCATGCTGGACGACCATGGCTATGGCCTGTCGCGCCGTCGCGTCACCGTGTCCACCTCCGGCGTGGTACCGATGATCGATCGTCTGGCGAAGGACGTGCCGGTGGCCTTGGCGGTGTCGCTGCACGCGCCCAACGACGCGCTGCGTGATTCGCTGGTACCTCTCAACCGCAAGTACCCGATTGCGGAGTTGCTGGACGCCTGTCTGCGTTACCTGCCCGCAGCACCGCGGGACTTCATCACCTTTGAGTACTGCATGCTCGACGGGGTGAATGACCAGCCGGAGCACGCCCGGCAGTTGCTGGCGCTGGTCAAGGGCCATGGTGGGCGCGGTGTTCCATGCAAGATCAACCTGATACCGTTCAACCCTTTTCCCGATTCGGGGCTCAAATGTTCACCGCGTGACGTGGTGTTGCGCTTCGGGCAGATCCTGAACGAAGGCGGTGTGGTGACGACGGTGCGCAAGACCCGCGGCGACGACATCGATGCGGCCTGCGGCCAGTTGGCCGGTGATGTGCTGGACCGCACCCAGGCGGCCAGCCGACTCGCCCAGCGCCGTGCGGCCACCGAGCACCCGATCCGCTTCATTCCAGCAGGAGAGAGACAGACATGACACACCCGCTTTCCATCGGACCATGGGCGCGGCTGGGCCGGAGAAGCGACCGGCCAGCAGCCGGGTCGATGAAGGATTCGATGCGCCGATGTGCTGCTTGGATGGGGTTGCTGTTCTTCCTGCTGATGGGGCAGGGCACCCTCTCTGGCTGCGCTGCCGGCGGGTCCTCGGCGACATCCACCACAGCCGAACCCATCACCGAGTCCGACGAGCCCGAAGCACGCAAACGTGCCCGGCTGCGGCTCGAGCTGGCATCCGGATATTTTGAGCAGGGGCAAACGACCGTGGCGCTGGATGAAATCAAGCAGTCGCTCATGGCCGATCCGGCCTACGGTCCGGCCTACGTGTTGCGGGGTCTCGTGTACATGCGCCTGAACGACAACGGACTGGCCGAAGACAGTTTCAAACGTGCCCTTCAGATCAATCCGCGCGATCCCGACGCACTGCACAACTACGGCTGGTTCGTCTGCAACCAGGGGCGCCACGTGGAAGCCATCCAGGCCTTCACCCGGGCGCTTGCCAGCCCGGTCTATGGCGGGCAGGCGAAAACCCTGATGCTCAAGGGAACCTGCGAGCTCCGCATGGGGCGACGTCCCGAGGCCGAAGGCAGCTTCAGCAGGTCTTATGAGCTGGACCCTGGAAACCCTTACGTGGCCTACAACCTGGCTTCGCTGCTGTTCCGCCGGGGAGACGACGCTCGGGCGCAATTCACGATTCGCAGGGTGAACAACTCTGAACTGGCAAATGCCGAAACCCTGTGGCTGGGCATCAAGATCGAGCGCCGACTGCGCAACACGGCGGCCATGGAGCAGCTGGCACAGCAACTGGGGCGCCGCTACCCGCAATCGCCCGAGTGGACGGCCTACCAGCGGGGTGCGTTCGATGAGTGAGCAGCGGCAGGGTGTTGGCGAGGACGACGGAAACCCGACGGGGCAGCCGTTCCTGTTGCGGCAAACCCGCGAGTCGGCTGGGCTGCACATTGCAGCGCTCGCGGCAGCGCTGAAGGTGCCCGTCAAGAAACTGGAGGCGCTGGAGGCCGGCCGCTACAACGAGTTGCCCGACATGACGTTCGCCCGGGCGCTCGCGTCGAGCGCCTGTCGCCATCTCAAGGTGGATCCAGCGCCCATACTGGCTCAGATCCCGCAGGCCGTCACACCGAAACTGGGTGATTCGCTGCACGCCATCAACGCCCCGTTCAAGCCGCCTGTGGGTGCGGCCCCGTCCAGTCCTGTGGGCTGGCTCTCCCGCCCTGCGGTGCTCGGTGCCATTGCACTCATGCTGGGCGCCCTGGTCCTGATTTTTCTGCCCGACAGGATAACGCAGCCTGATGCGGTGTTTCCAGACCGGTCCGCCCAGGTCATGACGCCGGATCCGTCGCTTCCGGCAACGGGTACCACGTTGACGTCCGTCGAGCCAGTGCCCCTGGATGTGAAGCCCATGCCACCGGAGCAGAGCCAGCTTGTTGCCGAGCCGGCGACACCGGGTGTTGCACCGTCCCCACCTGTCCTGAGCCCAACCGAGGCGGCTCCCGCGCAGGGTCCGCCAACCACCGCAGCGGAGCCGGCCGCTTCGGTGCCCGCGTCGCCCAGCCGCTTGTTGAGTATCCAGGCCACGGGCGATTCCTGGGTCGAGGTGGTCAACGGTTCGGGCGTTGTCGTCATGAAGCGCATGCTCAAGACGGGCGACGTGATCGACTTTTCCAGCGCGCCGCCGTATGCGGTGGTGCTGGGCCGCGCCGACGCGGTGCAGGTGACCGTCAGGGGGCAGCCGTTGGATGTGACGCCCTATGTCCGCAACAGTGTGGCCCGTTTCGAGGTGAAGTGAAGATGGCCTCATCCCATGCCGACGCTGCATCCATGGTCGCGCTGCACCCCATGAACGATCGGCCGATTCCCCTGGCCGGTGCGCTCACACGCCAGACCCGGCAAGGTGTGGTGGTCTGGGGCGGTCATCGCGTGACCGTGGGGGGCGATGCGCCCGTGCGTGTCCAGTCCATGACCAACACCGACACCGCCGATGCGGTGGGGACCGCGATCCAGGTCAAGGAGCTCGCGCTAGCGGGTTCCGAGCTGGTAAGGATCACCGTCAACAACGATGAGTCGGCCAAAGCCGTCCCGTACATCCGGGAGCAACTGGACCGCATGGGTGTGCAGGTGCCGCTGATTGGTGATTTCCACTACAACGGCCATCGTCTGCTGAGCGACTACCCGGCCTGTGCCGAGGCGCTCTCCAAGTACCGCATCAACCCCGGCAATGTGGGGCGGGGCGACAAGGGTGATCGGCAGTTTGCCCAGATGGTGGAGATTGCGGCGCGTTACGACAAGGCCATCCGCATCGGCGTCAACTGGGGCAGTCTGGACCAGGATCTGCTGGCCCGGCTGATGGACCAGAACGCCCAGCGGGCCGAGCCCTGGGATGCGCGCCATGTCATGTACGAAGCGCTGATCACCTCGGCCCTCGAATCCGCGAAAAGGGCCGAAGAGATCGGCCTGAACGGGAACAACATCGTCTTGTCCTGCAAGGTCAGCGGTGTGCAGGACCTGATTGCCGTGTACCGGGAGCTCGCCCAGCGCTGCGATTACGCGCTGCATCTGGGGCTGACCGAGGCAGGCATGGGGACCAAGGGTGCCGTGGCGTCGACCGCGGCGCTCTCGGTGCTGCTGCAGCAGGGCATTGGCGACACCATCCGGGTCTCGCTCACACCCCAGCCCGGTGAGGCCCGCACACAGGAAGTGCTGATCGCGTCCGAGATACTGCAGGCGCTGGGCCTGCGCTCCTTTGTGCCCAGCGTGGTGGCCTGCCCCGGTTGTGGTCGCACCACCAGCACCACGTTTCAGGAGCTGGCCAAGCAGATCGACGACTACCTGCGCGGCTCCATGCCGGTCTGGCGCGCGCGCTACCCCGGGGTGGAAAACCTCAAGGTGGCGGTGATGGGATGCATCGTCAATGGCCCGGGCGAGAGCAAACATGCGGACCTGGGCATCAGCCTGCCGGGCACGGGTGAAGCACCGGCGGCCCCGGTTTTCATCGACGGGCAGAAGGCGCTCACCCTGCGCGGCCCGGCCATCGCGAGCGAGTTTCAGCAGATCGTCGAAAACTACATCGAGAAGAGGTTCGGTACCGCCTGACATCGGTTCTGGCGCCGGCTCGCTCGAGCGGGCGCCATGGCCATCGGGTCAGCAGCAGCCGGAAAGCACCACACATGGCAGAAAAACTGAGTGCCGTCAAAGGCATGAACGACATCGCCCCGCCCGCATCCGCGCATTGGGAGTGGCTGGAAGACACGTTGCGCGCACTGATGCGGCGCTACGGCTATCGCAACATGCGCACGCCCATCGTCGAGCCCACGGCCCTGTTCGTCCGTGGCCTGGGCGAGGTCACGGACATTGTCGAGAAGGAGATGTACTCCTTCGAAGACCGTCTCAACGGGGAGGAGCTGACCTTGCGACCCGAGAACACCGCCGGCGTGGTGCGTGCCGCGCTGGAGCATTCGCTGCTGTACGACGGCGGCAAGCGGCTGTATTACATGGGTCCGATGTTTCGGCACGAGCGGCCGCAGCGTGGGCGCTACCGCCAGTTCCACCAGTTCGGAGCCGAGGCGCTGGGCTTTGCGGGGCCGGATGTGGACGCCGAATTGATCGTGCTGGCCTGTGACCTTTTTGCCGAGCTGGGGTTGACCGGCATCGAGCTGGAAATCAACAGCCTGGGTCAGGCCGAGGAGCGGCGGGCGCACCGGCAGGCCCTCATTGCCTACCTGGAGTCGCACGCCGACCTGCTGGACGAGGACGCCAGGCGACGTCTGCACAGCAATCCGCTGCGCATTCTGGACACCAAGAATCCGGCCATGCAGGACATGGTCAACGCGGCTCCGCACCTCATGGGTTTTCTGGGGGCCGAGTCGCTGGATCATTTCAACCGATTGCGCAGCCTGCTCGATGCGCTCGGCATCGGGTACCGCATCAATCCACGGCTGGTGCGTGGCATGGATTACTACAACCTCAGCGTGTTCGAGTTCGTCACGACCCAGCTGGGCTCGCAGGGCACGGTGTGCGCTGGCGGCCGCTACGATGGTCTCTTCGAGCAGATCGGTGGCAAGGCTGCGCCGGCCGTGGGCTGGGCCCTGGGCATGGAACGTATCCTGGAGTTGCTCAAGGAGCAGGGCCGGCTGCCCGAAGTGCCGGCGCCCGACGCCTACGCCGTGGTGCCCGATGCGTCCAGCGTGCCGCTGGTCATGCCGGTGCTGCGTGCGCTGCGCCAGCACGGCGTGAGCGTGCAGATGCATGCGGGCAGCGCCGAGGGCATGGGTAGCATGAAATCGCAGTTCAAGAAGGCCGATGCCAGTGGCGCACGCTTCGCACTCATCTTTGGTGCAGACGAACTGCAGCAAGGTGTGGTGTCGGTCAAGCCCCTGCGTGGGCCGCGACCGGGCGAGGGCGCTGGTGAGCCACTGGCGCAGGTGTCCCGTCCGCTGGCGGGAGTCTCGGCCTGGGCTGGCAGCCTGCGCCAGCACTGACCCAAGCCGGACCCCGCATCCGCCGCTGGGCGCCCCCTACAATCCCTCGACATTCACAGACAACGACCCATGGCCAAACATCTCGACCTTGAAGAGCAGGAACAGCTCGACCAGATCAAACACTTCTGGGCCCGATACGGCAACCTGATCACCTGGGTGCTGATCGCGGTGTTGGGTTCCATGGCCGCCTGGAATGGCTGGCAGTACTGGCAGCGTGATCAGGCCTCCAAGGCGGCGGCTCTGTACGACGAGATCGAGCGCGCCGCGCTGGCGCGCGATGCAGAGCGCATGGAACGCGCACTGGCCGACATGAAAAACGGGTTCGGCCGTACCACGTTTGCGTCGCAGGGTGCACTGCTGGCGGGCAAGACGCTCTTCGAAGCCGGCAAAGTTGACAGCGCCAGGGCCGCGCTGACCTGGGTGGCCGACGAGTCGCCTGACAGCGCGTACCAGGCGGTGGCCCGCCTGCGGCTGGCCGGGCTGGACATCGAGGCCAAGGCGTATGACGCGGCCCTCAAGACGCTTGAGGCTTCCGTGCCCAAACCATTCGAGCCGCTGGTGGCTGATCGCCGGGGTGACGTCTACATGGCGCAGGGCAAGGCCGACGAGGCGAGGGCGCAGTACCAGAGCGCCTGGCGCGGTTTCAGCGATCGGGCCGATTACCGCAAGCTGGTTGAGATCAAGCTTGCTGCGCTGGGCGTGGATGTCGCCTCGCTTTCACCCGTGACGGAGTCCGGCCGGTGAAAATCCCTTCCATCATGAATCCTTCGGTCGACCGTTGGTCACGCGGTTTGCTGGCTCTGACGGTGGCATCGGTTGCGCTTCTGGCAGCTTGTTCCTCCAGCCCGGACAAGGCGAAAGCAGCCGAGCTGGCGCCTGTTGCTGCGCTGATGGGGACGCAGCTCGTGTGGTCCACCCAGCTGGGTGCGGCGCCGGGCACCGTGGTGTCGCCGCTGGCAGTCGGCGGGCGGGTGTTTGTGGTGGGTGCGTCAGGCACCGTGGCCGCTCTCGACGCCGAGTCGGGCAAGGATGTCTGGCGCCTGAGCGTGGGCGCACCGCTGGCGACCGGTGTCGGTTCTGACGGTGAGACCGCTGCGGTGATCACGCAGGAAAACGAGCTGGTGGCCATCTTCGCTGGCAAGGAAAGCTGGCGCGTGCGCCTGTCTGCGCGTTCGTTCACCGCACCGCTGGTGGCCGGGCGCCGCGTGTTTGTCGTGACCGCCGACCGGGCCGTGTCGGCCTTCGATGGTCAGACGGGCGCCCGTCTCTGGACGCAGTCCCGCCCGGGTGAGCCACTGGTGCTGCGGCAGGCGGGGGTGTTGCTGGCGGTCGGGGACACCCTGGTGGCCGGGTTGTCGGGTCGTTTAACGGGCCTGAATCCCCAAAACGGAGCGGTTCGCTGGGAGGCTCCCATTGCCACTGCGAGGGGGACCAACGAAGTCGAACGGCTGGTGGATCTGGTCGGCTCGGTCAGTCGCGTGGGCAACAGCGTCTGTGCACGGGCCTACTCCGCCGCTGTGGGCTGCGTGGATGCCAGTCGTGGCAGTCTGGCCTGGAGCAAGCCGGCACAAGGCACAACCGGCGTGCACGGTGACGACCGGCTGGTGTTCGGCAGCGAAGCCGACGGCCGCGTGCGCGCCTGGCAGCGCAGCAATGGAGACGCCGCCTGGACCATCGAGCGGCTGAAATTCCGTGACCTGACAGCACCGCTTTCGGTGGGGCGCGTGGTGGCTGTTGGCGACGGTGCCGGGCTGGTCCATCTGCTGTCGCGCGAAGATGGCAGCGAAATGACACGCCTGTCCACCGACGGCTCGCCAGTGATCGGTGCGCCGGTGCTGGCCGGCCAGACCTTGGTGGTGCAGACGCTGAACGGCGGTGTGTACGCCTGGCGTCCCCAGTAAGCGCGATCGTTGCCGGTTGCAGGTTGCCGGTTGCCGGTCGCTGGGCAAGCCCGAGCGTGATGGTGCGCCCTCCGGACCTTTGTCCCGGTCCATGCAGTTGAAAGGTATTGTTTCGTGAAACCCGTCATCGCCCTGGTGGGGCGGCCCAATGTGGGCAAGTCCACCCTTTTCAACCGCCTGACGAGTTCACGCGATGCCATCGTGGCCGATTTTGCCGGCCTCACGCGCGATCGCCATTACGGCAACGGGCGGCTGGGCGCGCGCGAGTACATCGTGATCGATACCGGTGGCTTCGAACCCGATGCCAGCGAGGGCATTTACCGTGAGATGGCCAAGCAAACGCGGCAGGCCGTTGCCGAATCGGACGTGGTGATTTTTGTGGTCGACGCGCGTGCTGGCATCAGCGCGCAGGATCATGAAATTGCACAGTACCTGCGCCGCTTGGGCAAACCCACGGTCTTGGTGGCCAACAAGGCCGAGGGCATGACCCAGGGTCTTCAGCTGGTCGAGTTTTTCGAGCTGGGCCTGGGTGAGGTGATGCCGGTCTCGAGTGCGCATGGTCAGGGCGTGCGTTCCATGCTGGAGGTGGCGCTTGACGCCATTCCTGGTCTTACCGATGCGGACGACGATGAGGCAGAAGCCGAAACCGGTGTGATCCGTCTCGCGGTGGCTGGTCGGCCCAATGTGGGCAAGTCCACCTTGATCAACGTCTGGCTGGGCGAGGAACGGCTGGTGGCATTTGACATGCCGGGCACCACCCGCGATGCGATTTCGGTCCCCTTCGAACGGGATGGCCAGAAATACGAGCTGATTGATACGGCTGGTCTGCGCCGCAAAGGCAAGGTATTCGAGGCGATTGAAAAGTTTTCGGTCGTGAAAACCTTGCAGGCGATCGAAAACGCGCACGTGGTCCTGCTGCTGCTGGACGCGACCCAGGGCGTGACCGACCAGGATGCGCACATTGCGGGCTTCATCCTGGAGAGTGGGCGTGCCGTGGTGCTGGCGATCAACAAATGGGATGCGGTCGACGCCTACCAGCGCGAGCAGATCGAGCGCCAGATAGAAACCCGCCTCGCATTCCTCAAGTTCGCCTCGCTGCACCTGATATCAGCCAAGAAGCGCCAGGGTCTGGGACCGGTGTGGAAATCCATTGCCCAGGCGCATGCTTCAGCCATGCGCAAGATGTCCACTCCGGTGCTCACACGCCTGTTGATGGAGGCAGTGGCTTTCCAGGCACCGCAGCGCAGCGGCATGTTCCGCCCCAAGATGCGCTATGCCCACCAAGGTGGCATGAACCCGCCGGTGATCGTGATCCACGGCAATTCGCTGGAACACGTGCCTGAAGCCTACAAGCGATTTCTGGAAGGGCGCTTTCGCAAGGCTTTCGACCTGGTGGGCACGCCGTTGCGCATCGAATTCAAGACATCCACCAACCCCTTCAAGGAGTAGGTCGCCCCCGGCGGCGCGCCACTCCTGGTGCGCCGGTGTGGTAAGGTCCAGCCTTATCAACAACTTTTGAACACGGAGCATATCGTGAGCAATAACAAAGGCCAACTCTTGCAAGACCCTTTCCTGAACCAGCTTCGCCGCGAGCACGTGCCCGTGTCGATTTACCTGGTCAATGGCATCAAGTTGCAGGGGCAGATCGAGTCGTTTGATCAATACGTTGTGCTGCTGCGCAACACCGTCACCCAGATGGTCTACAAGCACGCCATCTCCACCATCGTGCCGGGTCGTCCGGTGCAGTTCTCTGCCGCTTCACCGGAAGAAGCTCCAGCCTCTTGATTCAGTCTCTGAATGCCGCCGTGCGGGTCACGGCGTTGGTGGTGATTGATCTGTTTTGAATCCTTCCGCCCCCCACAATCCAGTTGCCCCATCAGTCGTTCTGGTCGGGGTGGACTTCGGGTTGCCCCATTTCGATAGCGAACTGGAAGAACTTGGCCTGCTGGCACAAACAGCCGGCTTCTCTGTCGCCGAGCGGGTGACCTGCAAGCGCCGCGCCCCGGATCCTGCCCTCTTCGTGGGTTCTGGAAAGGCGGAAGAAATCAAAATGCTGGCCCAGTCCAGTGGCGCCAGCGAAGTGCTGTTCGACCAGGCGCTCAGTCCGGCCCAGCAACGCAATCTGGAGCGGGAGCTGGGGCTGCCGGTCAATGATCGCACCCTCTTGATCCTGCAGATCTTTGCCCAGCGTGCGCGCAGCCACGAGGGCAAGCTCCAGGTCGAGCTGGCACGGCTACAGTACCTGTCCACCCGCCTCGTTCGGCGCTGGTCCCACCTGGAGCGGCAAAGCGGGGGTATCGGCATGCGGGGTGGCCCTGGTGAGACGCAGATCGAACTGGACCGCCGCATGATCGGCGAGGCCATCAAGCGCACCAAGGAGCGGCTGGAAAAGGTCAAGAAGCAACGCGCGACCCAGCGCCGCCAGCGCGAGCGCCGGGATGCGTTCACCATTTCACTGGTCGGCTACACCAACGCCGGCAAATCGTCGATCTTCAACGCACTGGCGAAGGCGCGAGCCTATGCCGCGGACCAGTTGTTTGCGACCCTCGACACCACGACCCGCCAGTTGTACCTGGGTGAGGCAGGCCGTTCGGTCTCGCTCTCCGATACCGTGGGTTTCATCCGTGACCTGCCGCACGGTCTGGTGGACGCTTTCGCCGCCACCCTGCAGGAAGCGGCGGATGCTGACCTCCTGCTGCATGTGGTGGATGCCTCGAACCCGGCGCATCCCGAGCAGATCGCCTCCGTGCTCGGTGTCCTCAAGGATATCGGGGCTGACCAGGTTCCTCAGATTCTGGTCTTCAACAAGCTCGACGCCATGGATCCTGCCAAGCTGCCGCAGGTGCTGGTGGATGTGATGGAACTGGACGGCCGTTCGGTCCCTCGAATCTTCGTGAGTGCCCACACGGGCGCTGGGTTGTCGGATCTGCGCTCCTTGCTGGCCCGTCAGGTCATGGGCCAGCAAGTGGGTGAAATCGCCGATACCCCGGGGGAGATAACCGGCAATGTGAAGGTGCGCCCCTGATTGGGCACAATGTGATGGTTTTGATTCGAAAAAAGTTGGCAACACATGGATGTGAATCTGCAATCCCCAGCCTCCAGCGCTGAAAACGGCTTGAGCGGCTATCTCCGGCGGAGCCGGCGCGCAGTGTTGGGCATGTTCAACCTCAACGACCCCCGCTGGGGTCGTGGTGACGAGTCGCGGGACGAAAACGCTCCCCACAATGCCTCCGGCAACCGGCCCGATGACGAGCCCCGGCAGCCTCCGCGAGACCAGCGCCCACCCAAGGCGCAAGGCCCGAACCAGGGTCCGCCGGACCTGGACGAACTCTGGCGTGACTTCAACCGAAAGCTGGGCGGTTTGTTCGGTGGCAAGGGCGGACGCGGAGGGCAGGGCGGAGGCAACGGATCGGGTGGCGGCATGCCGAATTTCAATCCCAGCCCCAAGACCGCAGGCATTGGCGCCGGCCTGGTGGCTGGCGTGGCCGTGCTGATCTGGCTGGGCACGGGCTTTTTCATCGTGCAGGAAGGCCAGCAGGCTGTGATCACCCAGTTTGGCAAGTACCACAGCACGGTGGGTGCGGGCTTCAAGTGGCGCCTGCCGTACCCGGTGCAGCGCCATGAGACCATCTTCGTGTCCCAGTTGCGTTCGGTTGACGTGGGTCGCGATGCCATCGTGCCTGCCACCGGCCTGCGCGAATCTTCCATGCTGACCGCAGACGAGAACATCGTTGACATCAAGTTCGTGGTCCAGTTTCGTCTCAACGATGCGCGCGCGTACCTGTTTGAGAGCCGTGATCCCGAGGGTGCGGTGATCAAGGCGGCCGAGACTGCGGTGCGCGAGGTCGTGGGCAAGATGGCGATGGACGCAGCCTTGGTTGAAGAGCGGGATCAGATCGCGCCGCGCGTGCGCAACCTGATGCAGACCATCCTGGACCGCTACAAAGTGGGCGTGGTCGTGGAAGGCGTCAACCTGACCCATGTGCGACCGCCCGAGCAGGTGCAGGCAGCCTTTGACGACGTGCTCAAGGCCAGCCAGGAGCGTGATCGTGCGAAGAACGAGGCCGAGGCCTACGCCAACGATGTGGTGCCGCGCGCCCGTGGTGCGGCCTCCCGCCTGAGCCAGGAAGCCGAAGGTTACCGAGCCCGCATCGTCGGCCAGGCCGAAGGTGATTCCCAGCGCTTCCGCTCGGTGCTCACCGAATACCAGAAAGCGCCCCAGGTCACGCGCGAACGCATGTATGTGGATGCGATGGCGCAGATGTACTCGAACGTCACCAAGGTCCTGGTCGATACCAAGGCGGGTTCCAATCTGCTGTACCTGCCACTGGACAAGATCATGCAGATCACCGCCCAGAGTGGCGGAGTGGCGGCGCCCGCTGCCGTGCCCCCAGTCAGTCCTGCGCCAGCCTCCAGCGCAGTTGGCAGCACCAACAACACGGCGCGCTCGCGTGAGCGCGAGAGCCGCTGAGTACCGGCCCACGGAGAAAACCCCTTATGAACAAGCTTGGATTCATCGCCACTTCCGTCCTGGTGGCCCTGGCCTTCCTCAGTGCCACCTTCTTCGTCGTGGACCAGCGTCAGTTCGGCGTGGTGTTCCAGCTCGGTGAGATCAAGAAGGTCGTGACCGAACCCGGTCTGGGCTGGAAGATTCCCCTGGTGCAGAACGTTTCCTACATCGACAAGCGCTTGCTCACGCTGGAAAGCACCGATACCGAGCCCACGCTCACCGCCGAGAAGCAGCGTGTGGTGATCGACTGGTATGTGCGCTGGCGCATCAGCGAGCCTCAGAGCTACATCCGCAACGTGGGTCTGAATGAGACAGCGGGCGCGCTGCAGCTCAACCGGGTGGTCCGAAATTCCTTTCAACAGGAAGTCAACAAGCGAACCCTCAACGAGCTGCTGTCTTCTCGCCGCGAACAGCTGATGGAGGACGTCAAGCGCGCGGTGCTGGTCGCTGTGAGCGGGGCAGACAAGCCCTGGGGCATGGACGTGGTGGATGTTCGCATCACCCGCGTGGACTATGCAGAGAGCATCACCGCTTCCGTTTACCAGCGCATGGAGACCGAGCGCAAGCGCGTGGCCAACGAACTGCGGTCCACCGGCTTTGCCGAAGGCGAGAAAATCCGCGCCGATGCCGACCGCCAGCGCGAGGTGATTCTGGCCGATGCCTACAAGCAGGCCCAGACCATCAAGGGCGAGGCCGACGCCAAGGCCGCCGGCCTGTACGGCGAGGCTTTTGGTCGCGACCCGGCGTTTGCCCAGTTCTACCGCAGCCTGGAGGCCTACAAGTCCAGTTTCGCGGGCAAGTCTGACGTGATGGTGATCGACCCGTCTTCCGACTTCTTCAAGGCCATGCGCAGCAGTAGCGTCGCCAAGTAGGGCGAGCCGTTCGTGGCTGCCGATCTGCTCTGGCCCGCGCTCGCGCTGGTGCTTATGGTCGAGGGCCTGTTTCCCTTCGTGGCGCCCGGTGCCTGGCGCCGGGTATTTTCTGAGATGCTCAAGCTGCACGACGGCCAGATCCGGTTCTTCGGACTCTGCAGTCTGTGTGCTGGAGCGTTGCTCTGGTGGTGGACGGCCTGATCTCCCGATGCCTTTGCCGTTAGCCGGGAGGTCCCCGCCGGCGTGCAGACGGGCGCTCTCGCCAGCCCGGTAAAATCTCGTTTTTAACAGCGTCCCCACCATGCCCATGTCTGCCTGGGTCCTCCCGGATCACATTGCCGATGTCCTGCCGTCCGAGGCCCGTCACATCGAAGAACTCCGCCGGGGTTTGCTGGATACCGCACGTGGCTATGGCTACGAGCTGGTCATGCCCCCCCTGCTGGAACACCTGGAATCCCTGCTCACCGGCACCGGCGAAGCACTGGACTTGCAGACGTTCAAACTGGTCGATCAACTCTCGGGACGTACGCTCGGCCTGCGCGCTGACAGCACGCCCCAGGTTGCCCGAATCGATGCGCATCTGCTCAACCGTCAGGGTGTTGCGCGGCTCAGCTACTGCGGTCCGGTGGTGCACACCCGCATCGACCGTCCGCTGGCCAGTCGCGAACCGCTGCAGTTCGGTGCCGAGATCTACGGCCACAGCGGTCTGGAAGCCGATCTGGAAGTGATCGAGCTCGCCCGGGGCTGCCTGCTGCACGCTGGCGTGCAGGGCCTTCTGCTGGACATGGCAGATGTCCGCGTCATTGACGCCGTGCTCGCCCCCGTGTCGCTGGACGCTGCGCGTGTGACGGCGATCCATGCGGCCCTCGCCACGAAGGATGTGGCCGAGCTTCAAGCACTCTCGAAGGACCTGCCCGGGCCCGTGCGCCACGACCTGTGCGCACTGCCGCGCCTGTTCGGTGGTGTGGCCGTGCTGGAAGAGGCCCGTCGCACGCTGCAGCCATCGCCTGAGCTGCATGCGGCGCTGGACAGCCTGGCCTGGCTGGCTTCGCATGCCCAGGGCCTGGACGTGTCCATCGACCTCGCCGATCTGCGTGGTTACGCCTACTACACCGGCATGCGTTTTGCCCTGTTTGCGAAGGCGCCAAAGGGTGAGCCGGTGGAGCTGGCCCGCGGCGGACGCTACGACGAGGTCGGTGCTGTCTTTGGCCGCAAGCGCCCGGCGGTGGGGTTCAGTCTGGATCTCAGGGAGCTGGTGTCGGCCATTGCGCCGCGACCGCTGGTCGCTGCGATCCGGGCCCCCTGGGGCATGGACGCCGAGTTGCGCGAAGCCATCGCCAGTCTGCGCTCCCAGGGCCACACGGTGGTGTGCGTCCTGCCCGGCCATGAACACGAGGTCGATGAGTTCCACTGTGATCGCGAGCTGGTGCGTGTGCCGGCAGACGGTGGCGTGTGGACCCTGAAGAACATTTAAACGGAAACAGCAGATGAGCAACAACAGCAGCGCGGTGATTCCCGGGCGCAACGTGGTCGTGGTGGGTACCCAGTGGGGTGACGAAGGCAAGGGCAAGCTGGTCGACTGGCTGACCGAGACGGCCACCGGTGTGGTGCGTTTCCAGGGCGGACACAACGCCGGCCATACGCTCGTGATCAACGGCGTGAAGACCGCACTGCACCTCATCCCCAGTGGCATCATGCGCCCCGGCGTCAAGTGCTACATCGGCAACGGCGTGGTGCTCTCGGTCGGCAAACTGTTTGAAGAGATCGCCGGTCTGGAGAAGGCTGGTGTGGAGGTCAGCTCTCGCCTGCGCGTGAGCGAAGGCTGTCCGTTGATCCTGCCGTTCCACGCCGCCATCGATATTGCCCGCGAGGCTGCCAAAGTGAAGGCAGGCACTGAAAAGATCGGGACCACCGGCCGTGGCA
This sequence comes from Hydrogenophaga sp., assembly GCA_011391495.1. Taxonomy (GTDB): domain Bacteria; phylum Pseudomonadota; class Gammaproteobacteria; order Burkholderiales; family Burkholderiaceae_C; genus Hydrogenophaga. The sequence continues at coordinate 38,395 of JAABQK010000002.1, read as the reverse complement.
TCGGTCCAGCCTACGAGGACAAGATCGCCCGCCGCGCCCTGCGGGTGCAGGATCTGAAATACCCCGAACGTTTCGCCAGCAAGCTGCGTGAGTTGCTCGATCTGCACAACCACATGCTGACCACCTACCTCGGCTCGGCCAGCATGGCCTGGGACGAGAAAATCGCTGCGTACATGAAGGATGGCGCCATCCAGTTCGAGCCTGTGTATGCCGAAGCCATGGCCCAGGCCGAACAGCTCAAGCCCATGATCGCCGATGTCTCGCGCGAGCTCAACGAAGCGCACAAGGCCGGTGCCAACCTGCTGTTCGAAGGCGCCCAGGGCACGTTGCTCGATATCGACCATGGCACCTATCCCTTCGTCACCTCCAGCAACTGTGTGGCCGGCAACGCCGCCGCAGGTTCGGGTGTGGGTCCGGGCTTGCTGCACTACGTACTGGGCATCACCAAGGCCTACTGCACCCGGGTGGGGGGCGGCCCGTTCCCGACCGAGCTGGACTGGGAGGTGCCGGGCACGCCGGGCTACCACATGAGCACGGTGGGGGCAGAGAAGGGCGTGACCACAGGCCGTTCGCGCCGCTGTGGCTGGTTCGACGCCGCCCTGCTCAAGCGCTCGGCCCAGGTCAACGGCCTGACGGGCCTGTGCATCACCAAGCTCGACGTGCTCGACGGCCTGACCGAACTCAAGCTCTGCACCGGCTACGAACTCGACGGTGAAACCATCGATATCCTGCCCATGGGCGCCGACGAGATCGCGCGCTGCAAGCCGATCTACGAAACCTTGCCGGGCTGGACCGATTCGTCTGTGGGCGTCACCCGGTATGACGGCCTGCCGGTCAATGCGCAACGTTACCTGGACCGCATCCAGGAAACCACCGGTGTGCCCATCCACGTGGTGTCGACCAGCCCGGACCGCGATCACACCATCCTGATCCACCATCCCTACCAGGCCTGATGGCTGGCGGCTCCGCTTTCGTGCAGAATCAAAAACCACTTTCCCCTCCGGAGCCTCCATGCTGACCGAAGACGGCAAACACCTCTACGTCTCCTACGACGAGTACCACAACCTGATCGAAAAGCTGGCGCTCAAGGTGTACCAGTCGGGCTGGCAGTTCGACACAATCCTGTGTCTGGCCCGTGGCGGCATGCGTCCGGGCGACATTCTGTCCCGCATCTTTGATGTGCCGCTCGCCATCATGTCCACCAGTTCGTACCGCGCCGAGGCCGGCAAGGTGCAGGGATCGCTGGACATTGCTCGGTACATCACGACCCCCAAGGGAGAAATCGCCGGGAAGGTGCTGTTGGTCGATGATCTGGCGGATTCCGGCCATACGCTGAACGCCGTGATCGGCATGCTGAAGAACAACTACAAGCCCATCACGGAACTGCGCAGTGCCGTGATCTGGACCAAACAGCTGTCCACCTTCACACCAGACTATTCGGTGGAATACCTGCCCACCAACCCCTGGATTCACCAGCCCTTCGAGGGCTACGACAGCATGCGTCCGGCGCAGCTGCTGGAGAAGTGGAAACTGTGACATGACACCCCCCCGCAGCGCTGCGCGCTACCCCCTCGAGGGGGCGGCACTGGCGGCCCGGCCAAGCGGGTTCCTCGGTGCCCTGGCCCGGTTGGCGACGGCCTGACATGAGCGACCTCTCCACCCGCCTGATCCACCATCCTTACCGCCCGCCTGAGGGTTTCGAGGCGTTTGCGCCAGGCGTGCACAAGGCCTCCACCGTCATCTTCCCCGACGTGCATGCGCTGCGCACGCAGGAGTGGAAAGACAAGAGCGGCTACACCTACGGCTTGCACGGTACCCCCACCACGTTCATTCTGGAAGAGCGTATCGCGACCATCGAAGGAGGGCGTTTTTGCGTGCTGGCTCCCAGCGGACTGTCTGCGGTCTCGCTGGTCGACATGGCGTTTCTGCGACAGGGCGACGAACTGCTGATTCCCGACAACGCCTACGGCCCCAACAAGGCCTTTGCCAGCGTCGAACTGGCCGCCTGGGGCATCACCCGCCGCTACTACGACGCTCTGGATCCGGCTGACCTGGCCGCCAAGATCGTCCCGGCCACCCGGCTGGTCTGGCTGGAGGCACCGGGCTCGATCACGCTGGAATACCCCGACATTCCAGCTCTGGTGGACGTGGTCCGGCGAGCCAACGCAACACGGGAGGACGGGAGGCACACGCTCACCGCCCTCGACAACACATGGGGCGCAGGCATCGCCTTCAAGGCGTTCGAGCTGGGTGTGGACGTGTCCATGCAGGCGCTCACCAAATACCCCAGCGGCGGTGCAGACGTCCTCATGGGCTCGGTCGTCACACGCGATGAAGCACTGCACCAGCAGGTGCTGATGACCCACATGCGTCTGGGCCTGGGGGTGAGCGGCAACGACACCGAGCTGGTGTTGCGCGGCCTGCCCACGATGGCATTGCGCTACCACGCGCAAGACGCTGCTACCCGTGAACTCGCCCGCTGGATGCAAGAGCAGAAAGGCGTGGTGCAGGTCCTCCACCCCGCGTTGCCCGGCTCGCCCGGCCACGCCAGCTTTCAACGCGACGCGCATGCCGCCGCCTGCCTGTTCAGCGTGGTGTTCGACCCGCAGTTCAGCCAGCGGCAGATCGATGCGTTTTGCGATCACCTCAAGCTCTTCAAGCTCGGCTGGAGCTGGGCGGGGCCCATCAGTCTGTGTGCTCCCTACGACGTGCCCACGATCCGCAGCCTACCATGGCCCCACACAGGCTGCCTGGTCAGGTTCGCTGTCGGCCTGGAGGCCGTGGACGATCTGCGTGCCGATCTTGCGCAGGCGCTGGCTACACTCAGCGCCTGATCTTTTTTCCAACCTGTTCACAGAAAGACTGTTTTGGCCACTCCCAATTACGGATACGAAAAACGCCAGCGCGAGCTCGCCAAGAAGAAAAAGAAGGAAGAAAAGCTCAAAGCCAAGGCAGCTGGCAAACACCACGACGAATCGGGGCAAGAGCTGGACGCAGAGCCGGGTGCCGCACCCGATGCGGCAAGTCCTGACAGCGGCCCTGCTGGCGACGCGGGCGGCAGCGCAGCCTAAGCAGCCCTAAGAAGCGCTCGCGGGGTTTTCGCGCTCCAGCAGCGAGCGCGCCAGTTCCGCCAGGGATGATCGCGAGCGATCCTTGAGCACGCAGGGCAGGGCCTGTCCGTACTGCTTGAAATTCCGCTCGATGGACTGTGCGTACATCGGGTCGTAGTGCTCGGTCAGCAGTTGCAGGACCACAGCCGGAGTCTGGCCTGTTCTCACCTTTTCGATCCAATCGCCCACCACGGCCTTGCCGCGCAGTTCGCTGAGGGCTTCCAGTCTCTGGCAAAAGAGATCCGGATCGGTGACGAAAAAATCGTAGTCTTCCAGCAGCAGCGCCACACGCTCCTCGTTGGACAGCTGCAGGTCAAGGCAGGCGCTGGCGCGCATGGCGTCGATCAGTGCGTCGGGCACGCGCACATTGCCCACTTTTTTGCTCTCGCTTTCCACGAACACCGGGTGCGCCGGGTCGAAGCGGCGCAGCGCGTCCCAGATCAGGCTGTCAAAGCGCTTTTGGCTCGGTTGCGGCACGCCGGGTATGTGGCCGAGCACCGAGCTGCGGTGGTTGGCCAGGGCTTCGAGGTCCAGCACCTGGGCACCTTGCGCCGCCAGGGCTTGCAGCAGGCGGGTCTTGCCGCTGCCGGTGGGACCGCAGACCACGCGGTAGTGCAGGCGTTCGGACAGGCGCGGCAGGTCGTCCACCAGCGCGGAACGCCAGGCCTTGTAGCCGCCTTCAACGAGCGTGACGTTGAAACCGATGGCGCCCAGGATGGTGGCGAGTGCACCGCTTCGGTTGCCACCGCGCCAGCAGTACACCAGCGGTTTCCAGGTGCGGGCTTTGTCGATCACCTCGCGTTCGATGTGGGCCGCGATGTTGCGCGCCGACAGGGCCGCGCCGCGCTTCTTGGCCTCGAATGCATTGACCTGCTTGTACATCGTGCCGATGGTGATGCGCTCGGTGTTGTCCAGGGTGGGCCAGTTGATGGCTCCGGGCACATGGTCCAGGGCGTATTCGTCTTCGGTGCGGGCGTCGATGATGGTGTCGAAGCTGTCGAGTCGGGCCAGGGCCTCGGTGGCGGGCAGTTGGTGGACGGGCATGCCTGATTATCGTTGGGGCAGCAGCTTGCGCAGTTCGGGCCACACGTTGGCCATCATGATGGGTTGCGCGGTTTCGTTGGGGTGGATCCGGTCGCTCTGAAACAGCTCGGTCGGGTCGGGGCGGTCCCCCACGCCCTTCAGGAAGAAGGGCAGCAGTGCCGCCCGCTCGGCCTTGGCGACAGCGGTGAAGACCTGGCGGAACTCCTGGCTGTATTTCGCCCCGTAGTTCGGTGGCATTTCCATGCCCAGCAGCAGGACGCGGGCGCCAGCCTCGCGCGCCGTGCGGGCCATGGCGGCTAGGTTGTCACGCGTCATGGTCAGCGGCAGGCCGCGCAGGGCATCGTTGCCACCAAGTTCGATCACCACCACCGCTGGTTTGTGCTGTCGAAGCAGCGCGGGCAGGCGCGAGCGTCCGCCCGAGGTGGTGTCGCCGCTGATGCTGGCGTTGACCACACGAGCCGGCACCTGCTCGGTGGTGAGCCGGGCCTCCAGCAGGGCGACCCAGCCCCTGCCACGCTGCAGGCCGTACTCCGCGCTCAGCGAATCGCCCACCACCAGTATGGTGGCCGGGGTGCCGGGCCTGGCTGTTGCTGCCTTCGCGGTCGCCTGGGCCGGGGCAGCGAGCGGGTAAGACCCCAGCAAGGTAGCCAGACAGGTCAGCGCGGTAAAGTGACGTCGTTTCAACAGAAAGCCTTTCCATGTCGGATGTGATGATTGCCGTGCAGCATGTGTTCAAGTCGGTGACCGACTCCACAGGGACGCTGACCATTCTGCGCGATATCGATTTCACCCTGAACAAGGGGGAAACCGCCGCCATCGTCGGCGCTTCCGGGTCGGGCAAGAGCACGCTGCTGTCGATCGTGGCCGGGTTGGATACCCCCAGCAGTGGCTCGGTTCACATTGACGGTGTCGATCTTTTTGCGCTTGACGAAGACCAGCGCGCGGCGCTGCGGGCACAGAAGATCGGTTTCGTGTTCCAGAGCTTCCAGCTTCTGGGCAACCTGAGCGCACTGGAAAACGTGATGCTGCCGCTGGAGCTGGCGGGGCGGCGCGATGCCCGCGCCACGGCCACCCACATGCTGCAGCGTGTGGGTCTGGGCGAGCGGCTGGCCAGTTATCCCAAGGTGCTCTCGGGCGGTGAGCAGCAACGCGTGGCGCTGGCCCGTGCCTTTGTGGTTCAGCCGGCCGTGCTGCTGGCCGACGAACCGACCGGGAGCCTGGACTTCGCCACCGGCGCGACCATCATGGAACTGATGTTTGAACTCAACCGCGAACAGGGCACCACGCTGGTGCTGGTGACGCACGACCGCGCCATCGCACAGCGTTGCGAGCGGCGCATCACCATCGTGGCCGGCCAGGTGGCCGAGGGTGCGCAGGCAGAGGCCTGAACGCCGCGCTCGGTCCTTGTGGGTCCGATGGCGCGCCGGGGCCGGCGCAGCCCATGCACCGGGGATAATGCCGCCATGTCTTCTTCCAAAGTGCTTTTCGGCTTTCATGCCGTGGGCGTGCGCCTGAAAACCGCGCCGCAATCCATTGTCGAGATCTATTTCGAGCCCACGCGCCGCGACGCGCGCATGCGGCAGTTCATCGACCGCGTGAAAGAGGCCAACGTGCGCCTGATCGAGGCCGATGGCCTGCGCATCGCCAAGCTGGCTGGCAGCCACGGTCACCAGGGCGTGGCCGCGCGGGTGCAGGAATTACCACAGGTGCACTCGCTCGACGAATTGCTCGAGAAGCTCGAAGCCGATGGTGTGTCACCGCTGCTGCTGGTGCTTGACGGCATCACCGACCCGCACAACCTGGGCGCCTGCCTGCGCGTGGCCGATGGTGCCGGTGCACACGCGGTGATCGCACCCAAGGACCACGCGGCGGGCATCAACGCCACCGTGGCAAAGGTGGCCAGCGGTGCGGCCGAGACCATGCCGTATTTCATGGTGACCAACCTCGCGCGCACCCTCAATGAGCTCAAGGAACGCAACATCTGGATCATCGGCACCAGTGACGACGCACCCAAGACGCTGTACCAGGTGGACCTGAGGGGCCCGGTGGCGCTGGTGCTGGGCGCCGAGGGTGCCGGCATGCGCCAGCTCACGCGCAAGACCTGCGACGAGCTGGTGAGCATTCCCATGCAGGGGGCGGTCGAGAGCCTCAACGTGTCGGTGGCGAGCGGCGTCTGCCTGTACGAGGCGCTGCGCCAAAGAACCTGATCCCCCCGCGCCGCCTTCGGCGTGCCTTGCAGGCCGCGCCACCGTCGGAGCCGGTGTCACTTCGGGCTGTCCAAGTCTGCGTAGGCAGACTTAGAGCCGCGGCCCTCAGCCCCCCAGGGGGCGCCCGCTGCGGCCCGGCAATGCCGGTTCCACGCTGGCCTCGACAAAACCCTTGCACTCCAACCGCTCTCTTTTTACTGAAGGTTGTAGGTGTTGAGTGATCAAGGTGTCCGCAGCTGGATCCGCGATGCGCGCCACATCGCGGTGCTGACCGGTGCGGGCATGAGCGCCGAATCCGGCGTGCCCACCTTCCGCGATGCGCAGACCGGTCTGTGGGCGCAGTTCAACCCGCAGGACCTGGCGACGGAAGAAGCCTTTCGCGCCCACCCGCAGCGCGTGTGGGACTGGTACCAGTTCCGCCGCGATCTGGTGCGTGAGGTGCAGCCCAACGCTGGCCACTACGCGCTGGCCGCATTCGCGCAGCGCCACCCCGGGCGCATGAGCCTGATCACCCAGAACGTGGACGGCCTGCACCAGCGGGCTGGCCATGTCGGCGCCATCGCCCTGCACGGCAGTCTGCTGCAAGACCGCTGGCTGGACGCCCAGCAGGCCTGCTGCTCGGTGGAAGCGCTCGAAGACGGCCACCCGCCGCGCTGCCCGGTCTGCGGCAACCTGCGCCGCCCGGCCGTGGTCTGGTTCGGCGAGCACCTGCCGCCGGAAGCGCTGGCCGCTGCCGAGGCCGCCGTGCAGGCCTGCGACCTGATGCTGGTGATCGGCACCTCGGGCGTGGTCTATCCGGCTGCCGGCCTGGCGCTGGGTGCCCACCAGCGCGGCGCACGGGTGGTGGTCATCAACCCCGAGCCGACCGAACTCGACCCCGTGGCCGATCGGGTGCTGCGCGAACGCGCGGCACAATGCCTGCTATCACTGTTGGAGGATTGAATGACACACACAAACACCCGCCGTGTTGCACTGGCCTCTCTGGTGCTGGGCGCGAGCCTGCTGGCCGCCTGCACGCAGGAGCAGCAGAACAAGATCAGCCGCGATATCCAGAACTGGACTGGCACCAACGGCGTGCTGGAGGTCTACGCCGGTGACAAGGTGGTACGCCGTTTCCTGAAAATCGACAAGATCAGCACCGCCCTGGGTACCGACGACAACACGCCCCGCGCCTACCGCTACGGCTATGGCGTGCTCGACGAAAACCTGAACATGCAGGTGGACGGCGGCGAAAAGAAGGTGTATTTCGAGATCAGCGACTACACCAACGCGGTATTCTTTGAGAGCCCGCGCTGAACCCTGTCAAACGAACCCCAGCGCGCCCAGCACCGCCCCGGCGCCGATCATCCACAGCAGGTGGATGCGGGTGCGCCACACCAGCAGCGTGGCGCAGGCCGTGAGCAGCCACAGCGGCCAGTCGCGCGCGGGCTGGTTGTGGGCTGCGCTCAGCAGCCAGCCGGTGGCCACCAGAAGCGCGATGACGATGGGCGCCATGCCGGTCTTGAAGGCGCGTACCGTGCGACGCTCGCGGTTGCGGTGCGCCCAGCGCGTGGCGGTGTAGGTCAGCACGGAGGAGGGCAGCAGGGTGGCCAGCATGGTCACCAGCACGCCCAGCAGGGCCAGTGCCCAGGCCGTGAAGCCGGCCGACGGGCCGCCACCCGCGTTGAGTCCCACGTTCCAGCCGATCAGGGCGACAAAGAGCACGTTGGGGCCCGGTGCGGCTTGCGACAATGCGATCGACGAGGTGAACTGCGCGTCGCTCAGCCAGCCGTGGTCGCCCACCAGGTAGCGGTGCATGTCGGGTGCGGTGGTGATGGCGCCGCCCACCGCCAGCAGCGAGAGCGAGGCGAAATGCAGGAACAGGTCTGCCCAGTTCGTGAGTGTGGGGGCCATGCTCATGACGCCTCGAGGCTGTCGCGCAGCCCCAGCACCCGGTAGGCCCACAGGCAGGCCGCACCGCCAATGCCCGGCAGCACCCAGACCAGTGGCCAGCGCAGCAGCGCAATCGCCCCGAAGGTGAGCGCGGCCAGGGCGATGCACACACCCAGCCCCATGGCGTTCTTGTCCAGCGCTGCGATCAGCTTGATGCCGGTGGCGGTGATGAGCCCGGCAGCCACTGCGCCCATGCCGCGCAGCGCGCCCCGGGCCATGGGCAGATCGGCCACACTGCCGTAAAGCGCGGCCAGCAGCAGGACGATCACCAGCGGCGCGGCCAGCATGCCGGCCAGCGCAGCCAGTGCGCCCGGCAGGCCGAAGTAGCGCCCGCCGATCATCAGGGAGAGGTTGACCACGTTGGGCCCCGGAAGAATTTGCGCGACAGCCCAATCTTCCACGAACTGCTCGCGCGTCATCCAGCGCTTCTTTTCCACCAGCTCGCGTTGCACCACGGCGAGCACGCCACCAAAACCCTGCAGCGCCAGCCAGGTGAAGGACCAGAACAGGTCGGCGTGTGAGCGGGGCTGGTTGGGGGTATCCATCAGGTTCACTCAGAGCGCCAAGTTGAAGAAGACATTCCCTCCGGCGCGCGTGCCCCCTCCAGGGCACCCGTGGAACGGGCTATGCCCGGCCACTGGGTGCGTTCCCCCGCGCAGCAGGGGGGGAAGACGCGAAGCGGCGCAGGGGGCTTTCATGTCAGACCGACATGCCGCCCGACACTTCAATCACCGCGCCATTGATGTAGCTGGCCTCGTCGCTCGCCAGGAAGGCGTAGACGTTGGCGATCTCGTCGGGCAGGCCCAGGCGGCGCAGCGGCACGCGGTGCTCCATTTCCTGGATCACCTTGTCGGGGATGGTGCTCAGGATGGGGGTGCTGATGAAGCCCGGCGCCACCGCGTTCACCCGCACGCCCTTGGGGCCGAGCTCGCGGCTCCAGGTCTTGGTGAAGCCGATCACGCCGAACTTGCTGGCCGCGTAGTTGGTCTGGCCGAAGTTGCCGTAGATGCCCACCACCGAACTGGCGTTGAGGATCACGCCGCTGCCCTGCGCGGTCATGCTGTCGGCCACGGCCTGCGCGCAGTGGAAGACGCCGCGCAGGTTCACGTCGATCACGCGGTCGAACTGCTCCAGCGTCATTTTCTGCAGGCGGGCGTCCTGCGTGATGCCCGCGTTGTTCACCAGCACGTCGATGCGGCCGAAGCGCTCCTTCACTTGCGCCACCACCGCGTCCACCATGGCGCGCTGGGTCACGTCCATGACGAAGCCGACCGCGGTGGCACCTTCGGCCTGGCATTGCTTCACCGCATCGTCCACCGCCGCCTGCTTCACGTCGCAGACGATGACGACCGCGCCTTCGCGCGCGAACTTGAGCGCGGTGGCCAGGCCAATGCCCTGGGCGGCGCCGGTGATGAGGCTGACTTTTCCTTCGAGACGTTTCATGGTGGAGGGGGCTGGTTGGGGTTCGCAAAAAAGCCGGCGGGCTGAGGCCTGCGCCGGCTGCTGGGAAAAAGTGTACCGGTCCTCGCGGACGCCGGTCTGACGCGGATCAGTACACCGGCTGGTGCTGTCGGATCGCGGCGCGCGCAGCGTCGCCCAGCACGAAGCCACTGCCGTACTGGGCGGCCAGTTCGGCACAGCGCTTCTCGAACGCGTCGATGCCCATGCCGTAGATGAACTGCAGCGCGCCGCCGGTCCAGGCCGGAAAGCCGATGCCGAAGATGGAGCCGATGTTGCCGTCGTGCACGCTGGTCAGCACGCCTTCGGCCAGGCAGTGCGCCGTCTCCACCGCCTGGCGGTAGAGCAGGCGGTCTTTCACGTCCTGCAGGTTCCATCCGACGCCGGGCTTCTCGAACAGGGTCTTCAGCCCGTGCCACAGCACTTTCTTCTGGCCCTCGGGGTAGTCGTAGAAGCCACCGCCGGCCGCGCGCCCGGGGCGTTGGTGTTCTTTGACCATGCGCTCAACCAGCGTCTCGCCGGGTGTCGCGACGTACTGTTTTCCTTCCTTCTGGAAGTCGATGCGGGTCTGTTCCAGCACATGCACCGAGAGCGAGAGCGCGGTTTCGTCCAGCACCGCCAGCGGGCCGACCGGCATGCCGGCCTGCATCGCGGCGTTTTCGATCACCGGCGCCGGGATGCCTTCGCCCAGCATGGCCGCGCCTTCCATGACGAAGGTGCCGAAGGTGCGGCTGGTGTAGAAGCCGCGCGAGTCGTTCACCACGATGGGCAGCTTGCCCAGCGCCTGCACGTAGTCGTAGGCGCGGGCGATGGTCTGATCATCGGTGCCCTTGCCGCGGATGATTTCCACCAGCTTCATCTTGTCCACCGGGCTGAAAAAGTGGATGCCGACGAACTTCTTCGCATCGCGGCTGGCCTGCGCCAGGCCGCTGATGGGCAAGGTGGAGGTGTTGCTGGCAAAGAAGCCACCCTCGGCCAGCATGGGCTCGGCTTCCTTCGTCACCATGGCCTTGAGCTCGCGCTGCTCGAACACGGCCTCGATGATCAGGTCGCAGCCCTTCAAGTCGGCGGCGCTGGCGGTGGGGGTGATCAGTGTCAGGATGCCCTGCTGCTTCTCGGCCGACATCTGCCCTTTGTCCACGCGCTTCTGTGTGAGCCTGGTCGTGTACGACTTGCCTTTCTCGGCGGCCTCGATGCTCACGTCCTTGAGCACGGTCGCGATGCCTTTGGTGGCCTGCGAGTAGGCGATACCCGATCCCATCATGCCCGCGCCCAGCACGCCCACCTTCTTCGGCTGGTACCGCGGCACGTCCTTCGGCCTCGACTGCCCGCCCTTGATGGCGTTCATGTTGAAGAAGAAGGTGTTGATCATGTTCTTGGCCACAGTGCTGGTCATCAGCCCGGCCAGGTAACGGCTTTCCACGCGCATGGCGGTGTCGAAGTCGACCATCGCGCCTTCCACCATGGCGGCCAGCGCCGCTTCCGGAGCAGGATAGAGGCCGCGGGTCTTCTGCTTGAGCACCGCGGGCGCCACGGTCAGCATGCCGGCAATCTTGGGGTTGCTTGGCGTGCCGCCGGGTATCTTGTAGTCCTTGCGGTCCCAGACGTGCTGGCAGGCCTCGGGCTTGCCCTGGGCGGCTTCGATGAAGGCCAGCGCACGCGGCAGCAGTTCCTCGGGCGCACTCACCAGCTCGTGCACCACACCGATCTCCAGTGCCTCCTCGGGGCCAAAGAGCTTGCTCTCCAGGATGTAGGGCTGCGCGGCCATCAGGCCCAGCACGCGGGTCATCTTGGTGATGCCGCCACCGCCCGGGATCAGGCCCAGGGTGATTTCGGGCAGGCCGAACTGGACCTTGGGGTTGTTGACCGCGATGCGGTGGTGTCCCACCAGCGCCACCTCCCAGCCCCCGCCGAGCGCTGCGCCATTGAGGCACGACACCACCGGAACACCTTGCGTCTCGATGGTTCGGAAGTTGCGCTTGATGCGTTCGATCTCGGTGAACACGCGCGGGCCATCGGCCACGGTGGAGCGCATCACGCCCTTGAGGTCGGCGCCGGCGAAGAAGGTGCTCTTGGCCGAGGCGAGCACGATGCCCCGGATCTGCGCGCGGTCCTTGACCACCTGGGCCGCGATGGCGTCCAGGTCGTCCTGCCACTGCAGGCACATGGTGTTGACCGGCGAGCCCTGCTCGTCGAAGGTGATGGTGGCGATGCCGTTGGCGAGTTCGTAGCGGATGGTCTGGGTGATCATGTCGGGCTCCTGGGATGCCTTGCGGGCGGAGTGTCTGGTCGAGAACGCCGCGGAACCGGCTTTGCCGGGCCGCTGGTGTTGCCCCCTCACAGGGGGTGACGCGCGAAGCGCGGCGCGGGGGTGGGTCGTCAGACCCTTTCGATGATCGTGGCGATACCCATGCCGCCGCCGACGCACAAAGTTGCCAGTCCGTACCGAAGTTTCCGGCGGTGCAGCTCGTCGATCAGCGTATTCAGAATCATCGCGCCCGTGGCGCCCAGCGGATGCCCCAGCGCGATCGCACCGCCGTTGACATTCACCTTCTCGTGCGGCACACCCATCTCCTGCATGAACTTCATCGGTACGGCGGCGAAGGCTTCGTTCACCTCGAACAGGTCGATCTGGTCGACCGTGAGGCCGGCCTTGGCCAGCGCCTTGCGCGCGGCGGGCATGGGACCGGTGAGCATGATGGTCGGGTCCGCGCCCGACAGCGCAGCCGCGACGATGCGCGCGCGCGGCGTGAAGCCGTGCGTCTTGCCAGCGGCTTCCGAGCCGATCAGGATGGCCGCCGCGCCGTCCACGATGCCGGATGAATTGCCCGCGTGGTGCACGTGGTGGATGCGCTCGACCTGTGGGTAGCGTTGCAGGGCCACGGCGTCGAAGCCCATGGCGCCGAGCTGTTCGAACGCGGGCTTGAGGCCGGCCAGGCCGTCCATCGTAGTGGCGGGTTTGATGAACTCGTCCTTGTCGAGGATGGTCTGGCCCAGCGCGTCTTTCACGGCGACCACCGAGCGGTCGAAGTAACCGGCGGCGCGAGCGGCGGTGGCCCGCTTCTGCGATTCGAGTGCAAAGGCGTCCACATCCGCTCGGCTGAAGCCGTTCATGGTGGCGATCAGGTCAGCGCCGATGCCCTGCGGCACGAACAAAGTCGCGCTGTTGGTTTCCGGGTCCTGCGCCCAGGCGCCACCGTCCGAGCCGATCGGTACGCGGCTCATGCTCTCCACGCCGCCGGCCACCACCAGGTCTTCCCAGCCACTCCTCACCTTCATGGCGGCCATGTTCACCGCCTCCAGGCCCGAGGCACAGAAACGGTTGAGCTGCACGCCCGAGCAGCGCCAGTCCCAGCCGGCCTTGAGCGCGGCCACCTTGGGCAGGACCGAACCCTGCTCGCCAATGGGCGAGACCACGCCCATCACCACGTCGTCCACCGCGGCGGTATCCAGGTCGTTGCGGCGCTGCAGCTCGGTCAGCAGACCGGCCAGCAGGTTGACCGGCTTGACCTCGTGCAGGCTGCCGTCTTTCTTGCCCTTGCCACGGGGGGTGCGGATGGCGTCGAATACGAATGCTTCACTCATGACTGTCTCCGGATGGACGGGCCTGAAAGCACCGTCGGGTGCGGTGGTTTGCGAAATGTCCGGAACAGTATAGACTTTTACCAAGCATCTGCTCTGCAAAAATGCGGTCACAACCGTCAAACCAGCGACACCCGTTCGGTCCATCCATGCGCATCGCCGCCATGTCCGATATCCACGGTAACCTGCCCGCGCTCAACGCCGTGCTGGCCGACATCGCCCGGCGCGGGGCGGACCTGATCGTGAACGGGGGCGACATCCTCAGCGGTCCGCTCTGGCCGCGCGAGACGGCCGATCTCCTGATGGCGCTGCAGCTGCCCACGATCGCCGGCAACCACGAACGCCAGTTGCTGCACTGCGCCGAGGTGGCCGGGGGCGCGAGCGACCTGTTCGCGTACGAAGAGACCACGGCAGCCCAGCGGGCCTGGTTGGGGGCATTGCCGGCCAGCCTGGCGCTGGAAGGATGCGTGCAGGTGTGCCACGGCCGACCCGACAGCGATCTGGACTACCTGCTCGAAACCGTCGAAGCCGCTGGCTCGCGCCCGGCCACCGCGATCGAAGTGGCCGGGCGCCTGGCCGGTTCGGCGGGGCAGGGTGCCAGTCTCGTGCTCTGCGGCCACAGCCACCTGCCGCGGACGTTGCAGCTGCCGCAGGCGCCGCACACGCTGTGCGTGAACCCCGGCAGCGTGGGACTTCCAGCGTTCGACGATGACCACATCGCCTTTCACATCCACCAGACCGGCACGCCCCATGCGCGCTACGCGCTGTGCGAGCGCGACGCGCGCAACGGTTGGACGGTGGCCCTGATCGCCGTGGCCTACGACTGGCAGAGCGCAGCAGACCGGGCCAATCGCAACGGCGCGGCCGACTGGGCGCGCTGGCTGTCCACCGGCCTGGCCTGAACCCCTTTTCATTTCAGTCACATTTCCCAAGGACCCATCCACATGATCGACCGCACCCTCTTCAATGCCGACCACGAAGCCTTCCGCGACAGTTTCCGCCGCTTCGTGGAGAAAGAAATTGCGCCCTTCCACGAGGGCTGGGAAGAGCAGGGTTATGTGGATCGCGCTGTCTGGCGCAAGGCCGGTGAGAACGGCTTCCTGTGCATGACCATGCCGGAGGCCTACGGGGGCGCCGGGGCCGACAAGCTGTACTCGGTGGCGCAGATGGAAGAGATTGCGCGTGCCGGCGTGAGCGGCATCGGCTTCGGCCTGCACAGCGAAATCGTGGCGCCGTACATCCTGCACTACGGCACCGAGGAACAGAAGCAGAAATACCTGCCCAGGCTCGCCAGCGGCGAGATGGTGGGCGCGATCGCCATGAGCGAGCCTGCTGCGGGCAGTGACCTGCAGGGCGTGAAATCCACCGCGATCCGGCAGGCCGACGGCAGCTACCTGCTCAACGGCAGCAAGACCTTCATCACCAACGGCTGGCATGCGGACCTGGTGATCGTCGTCGCCAAGACCGACCCGAGCGCGGGCGCCAAGGGCACGAGCCTGCTGCTGGTGGAGCAGGGCATGCCGGGTTTCAGCAAGGGCAAGCGCCTGAAGAAGCTGGGCATGAAGGCGCAGGACACTTCCGAGCTGTTCTTCGACAACGTGACGGTGCCGGCCGGGAACCTGCTGGGTGGTGAAGCCTTCGCAGGGCGCGGCTTCATCTGCCTGATGGAGCAACTGCCCTGGGAGCGGCTGCAGATCGCCATCGGCGCGGTGGCCTCGGCGCAGGCTGCGATCGACTGGACGGTGGACTACGTGAAAGAGCGCAAGGTCTTCGGCCAGGCGGTGGCCAGCTACCAGAACACCCGCTACACGCTGGCCGAGCTCCAGACCGAGGTGCAGGTGGCCCGCGTCTTCGTGGACAAGTGCTGCGAATTGGTGGCGGTGGACAAGCTGGACACCGCCACCGCCAGCATGGCCAAGTACTGGTGCTCCGACCTGCAGTGCAAGGTGATGGACGAATGCGTGCAGCTGTTCGGCGGCTACGGCTACATGTGGGAATACCCGATCACCCGGGCCTACGCCGACGCGCGCGTGCAGCGCATCTACGGCGGCACCAACGAAATCATGAAAGAGGTGATTTCGCGCGGGATGGGCCTGGGCGGGCGTTGACCCGCCTGCCGGGGTGGTACGGGCCGGGAATCACGTGCTGCATGGCCACAGACCGAGCAACGGATCCAGAAACAGAAGGCGCGCGACGAGGTGCGCCAGGCCGAGCGGCTGCGGGATCAGCGGCAAGCCGAGGCGGCCCGGGTGGAGACCCAGAAAAAGTGCAAGGTCTTCCGGAGCCGTCTGTTCGTCCTGAAGCAGCCGGGTGGTGTCACCCTCACCGGCGATCAGGGCAACGTCATGCGCCCGACAGATGAACAGCGCGACACAATGATCCAGGAGCCGGAAGCCTTCATCCAGAAAAATGGTCGCTGAGCCGTCCGTTCAGAGGTCCACCGCAATGGGCGCAGGCCTGGAGAGGTTGAGGCTGCGAAGGCGCCTTGGTGTGAGGTAGTGCGATCACCCGGGCGCGAGAACTTCAGCAGCCACCGATCCCCGCGACCCGGGCCCGGCCCATGCTCCGCAGCTACTGGGCGCAGACCAGTTTCATCTTGGTGTTGCCAGCCGAGCCGGGTTCCGGTGCCAGCCAGTCGCCAGGGGAGAGCCGCTCATGGGTCTTGTTGCCGCCACCCATCGCTCCATCGAAGCAGGCAGACCGGAGAATCCTGGATCGCATGGTCGGGCATTCGTATTCGGTGAGCGCAAGGTACGAGCGGTTGCCACGGCTGTCGGGCACTTTCAGGTCCAGCAGTTCCAGCACCTGTCGCCTGTCTGCCTCCTTCAAGATGGTCTGGATTTCGATGTAGTAGTCCGCCCGTTCGCTTCCCCCGACGAATTGCCATTCGGCCCAGGCTGGATGGCTCAGCAGCAAAAAAATGGCGGTCAGGAGTTTTCGCATGTGGTCGCGTATTCCCGGCAAGGCCTGTTTCAGAGATCGATCACGCTCGTCAGCGGAACGCCGTCGGGTGCTTCGTAGTCGGCCAGCAGCCAGGCGCGACTGGGGTGGCTGGCCACGTTGCGCAGCAGCTCCAGCAGGAAACGGTTCGACGGGGCGTCCAGCGCAGCGAAGGGCTTTTCGATGAGTGTGAGGGGCGTACCGGCGGCAAACGCCGCGCTGAGCCAGACCTTGCGTTTGCTGCCGGCCGATAGCATGTACATCGGTTTGCCGAGGTGGGGTTCGAGCGCGAAGCCCTCCACCAGTTCGGCCAGGGCCTGCGTGCTGAAGCGGGGGTAGTGGTGGCTCAGGCTCTCCAGGTACCCGGCGGCGCTCAGGGCGTCGTGCGCCTCGGTCTGCGGGTCGATCCAGAACACCTGGTGGCGGTACGCGTCGTGCTGCTCGTCCAGGCGGACGCCATTGACGCTGAGCGTGCCGCCCTGGGCGGACAGGTCGCCAGCCAGCAGGGCCAGCAGGGTGCTCTTGCCGCTGCCGTCATCACCCCGCACGAGGTTCACACCGGGCGGGATGCTGAAGCTCAGGTCCTTGAACAGGGGGCGGCCTGGCCAGGAGAAACAAAGGCCACTGGCTTGCAGGACGGCGGTGGGGGCGCTGTGGCTCATGGTTGTGTTCTCGTTGCTCGGTCGCGTCAATATCCGATGCTGTAGCGCAGGCCCTGGTGGTTGAGCACGGCGTTGCGCGGCCCGATGGTCTCCAGCCTGAGGCCAGGTGCAATGTCCTGGCCTTCCTGCACGACCCGGCCGTTCACGATCAGCATGCGCAGGCCGGGGTTCTGGGAGTAGGTGGAGCCACTGACGTTGACGGCAGGCAGGCGCGCCCGGTCCTCGGGCGACAGTTCGGCGAAGCTGAGCACGGGCCCGGGCTGCCCGGTCGCGGCGGGCGCCGTGCTGCTGCCGAGCGGGCTGGTGCTCGCGGGGGCCGCAGCGCCCGCTGTGCCCGTGACCGTGCCGGGCGCAGCCGGTGCTGCGGTCGGGGTCGGCACCGCGACCGGGGCTGGACTTGTGACGGCGCGCGCTGCCGGGCCGGGTTCGCTGCGCGGGGGCGGTGGGGCCAGGATGGGAAGGGCCGGTTGCGGGGCGGCACTGGGGGCTGGCCCAGGCTCGACCGGTACTGACGGGGCCTTTTCATCCGCGGCGCTGATCGTGCTGGACACCGGGGCCAGCGCTGCAGGCTCCGAGGTCGGCCACCACCACCAGGCCACAGCGGCCAGCGCTGCGGCGCTGCCCAGTGCAGCAGCGAACCAGAGCAGCCCGCGCCGGGTCCGGTGTGCGTCGGCGCTGGCACCCGCAGGCATCTGGGTGTGCAGACCCGGCACGTGGCCCCGCTCGCGTTCGGCGTCGGCCCGTTTGAGTGCATCGAGGATGTAGGACATGGTGGATCAGGGCTGGGCCGGACGCAGGCGCGGTTCTTCCACGCCCACGGCGCGGTTGACCAGCATGAAGGTCATGGGGCCAGCCAGGCCATCGCTGTCAATGCCCTGGCTGCGCTGGAAGGTCTGAACGCCAGCTTTCAGGTCCCCGTTTGCAGCGGGCATCTGGCCCCGGGCCTGCAGGGTCTTCAGCTGTTGCCCCAGCCATTCGGCTGCCGGGCCACGGCTGCCATTGCCCAGTGGACCCGTCTGTCCGGGCGGCGTGCGCCACAGCGTGGCGTAGTCGCCGCGCCAGACGTCGGCGAGCGCGGTGAGCGGCATCAGCCAGCTGCTCTCGCCTGCACGCAGGGTGGCGGTCTCGCTGGTGATCGCGGTCAACACGGCCCAGCCCGTGTCCTCGCCAGGCAGGCGCAGCGTGAGCACAGCGGGGCGGTCCATTTCCCGCAGGCCATGGAGGGTCATGCGGGTGGTGCGGTAGCACTGCAGTTGCGCGCGCAGTGCGCTGGCGCAGGGATCGCCGTGGGTCAGCTCCTGTCCCCACAACGGACCGAGTTCGCGCAGCGCCGCACGTTCGCTGCGCAGCAGGGCGCTCAACGGGGGAGGCCCGGGCATGGGTTCTGGCGGGCTGGCGGCTGCGGCTGGATGGTCCAGAGCGGGCTCCCGGGCTGCCGGCAGCTGCGGCTCGCCCTGGGGCGGCGCAGAACGCGCCTGCGTGGTGCTGCCCTTCGGGTCGGCTGGCGTGAGTGGCAAGGCCACGGTGGGCAGTGTGGGTGCCGGGTTGCTGAGGGTCCACAGGGCAAACAGGGCCGCGGCAGAGACGGCTCCGCCCAGTGCGCCCAGCGCCAGTGTGCCCCAGCGCATGGAGGGTGTCCTGGCCGGGGCGGTCAGCGCCATGTCATCCGATTCAAAGACCTCACGGGCTGCCTTGTCCACCACGGCGCGTTCAACCCTGGCTTGCCCGGTGGCGTATGCGCCCAGCAGGGCGCGGTCGCACAGCAGGTTGATGCGGCGCGGCACGCCGCGGGTGATGGCGTGGATGCGGCGCAGCGCGTCGTCTGAAAACGGCAGCGGGCCTTGCAGGCCTGCCACAGCCATGCGGTGCTGGATGTACTGGCGCGATTCGGCTTCGTTGAGCGCGCCAAGGTGAAAGCGCGCGACCACACGCTGGGCCAGCTGCTCCAGTTCCGGCCGGGCCAGCATCTGGCGCAGTTCGGGCTGGCCAATCAGGATGATCTGCAGCAGCTTGCGCTCGCTGGTTTCCAGGTTGGTCAGCAGGCGCAGCTGCTCAAGCACGTAGCTGGTGAGGTTTTGAGCCTCGTCGATGATGAGGATGTTGTGCTGGCCGGCCGCGTGGCTGCGCAGCAGGTAGTCGTTCAGCGGATCCAGGTAGTCCTTGATCGTGGCCGGACCGATGCCCTCGTGTCTCACTTCGACACGAAACTCGTGGCAGATCGTCTTGAGCAGATCTCCCACGGTAAGTTTGGGGTTGAAGATGTAGGCGACGTTGCAGTGCGCGGGTATCTGTTCCAGAAAGCAGCGGCAGATGGTCGTTTTGCCAGCGCCGATCTCGCCACTCAGCAGCACGAAACCGCCACCCCCCTCGATGCCGTACAGCAGGTGCGCCAGCGCCTCGCGGTGGCGCTCGCTCATGAAGAGGTAGTGCGGGTCCGGGGCAATGGAAAAGGGGGCCTGCTTGAGGCCAAAGAAACCGGCGTACATGCCACCGAGGATAACGGGGCGACCGGGGCGGAGCAAATGTCCGCTGCACATCCCGGCCCCCGACGGCGCGCGATGGCCATACGGGGGCTTGGGCTGTGGGTCCGGGTGCAGGCGTTTTGCACCCGGACGGGTATCAGGCCGCCAGCGACATGGCCGGCTTGCTGCTCACCTTGGTGGAAGCCGCCACCGAGCATTCGATGTCGCCCGACAGCTGACCGCCTTCTTCAATCACCACCTTGCCGTAGCGGATCTTTCCGGTGACCTTGCCAGTGGCGTAGATCACCAGTTTCTGGCGGACGGTGAGGTTGCCGTCGAACACGCCGTGGATCTCGGCGATGTCAATTTCGGCCGAGCCCTTGAAGGCGCCTTGCTGGGCGATCTGGATCACGCGCGAATCCATCGTGGCTTCCACCAGACCTTCCACCACCAGGGTGTCGCAGTCGGTGATTTCCACGCCCTTGAGCTTGATGTTGGGGCCGACCGTGAGCTTGCTGCCGCCCTCGGGCACTGTGCTGGCAACGCTGGTTTCGGGCAGGGAAACCGGTGCGGTTTCAGCCACCGCAGGCGTGGGGGCCGGTACGGTATTGCTGGGGCTGGGTACGGTGCCATAGCGTTGTGCGGCCATCCCCTGATTCAGGGGTTTCGGTTGTTCGGTCTCGCGTTTGCCAAAGTGCAGTGCCATGTCAGCTCCTTCAAAAAGTGAAGCAGTCATGCTAATGGCGACGAGGCTTACATTCTGATGAGTACCGTAAGAGTGGTAACGGGATGCACGGTACCTCTGGTTGCTTGTGTTGCATATCCGGGTGAGGCTGCGCATGGGGTTCCGCCTCCTCCGAACATGCTGGCACGCTCTGGATCTGGTTCCGCCACCCGGGTCGGCAGGGCCGGGTCAGGCTGCTGGCTGCCCCACCGCCAGCTACGGGGCGAATGGCCGACGCCTGCACAGGTGTCGGCGTTCGGTTGCTGGCCGCTTATTGTCGACCGCTGCCTTTGGGCCGAATGATCATGGGCCCCTGATTTTTGCCGGGATTGCCCATACCGGTGCCGCTGCCGGCAGAGGGGTTCTGCACCTGGTTCATGGCCCGCAGCCGCATGTCCATCTTTTCGCGGTGCTCAAGTCGTATGCGTTCACGCTCCTGCTCGGTTCTGGCCTGGCGCAGGCGCTCGGTAAGGGCAATGCGCTCCTGCTCGCTCAGCAGGTCGTCGCGGTAGATGCGATCCCGGTCCTGCAGCTGGTCCTGGGTGCGCAACACATCCTGGATCTGCGTCCTGAACTGGTCCTGCGCGCTGGCCAGACCCAGACCCGTCAAGGCCAGGCTTGCGACGAGCGCTTTGATCGTGGTTTGTCGTTTCATGATGGTCCTGCAAAACATGGAAACATGGCGCGACGCGGGCATCCGCAGGCGCCGAACGAGGACACCGGCACAGCGGCCGGCGTCCCGTGGTCACGGTTTGTGAGTTCTGACCACCGTGGGCTCACTTCTTGCCGTTGCCGCCTGCCGCACCAGCTGAACCGGCTGCACCCGCGCCCGGGCCTTCATGGATGATCTTGACGCCACGCTCCTTGGCACGTGCATCCATTTGCAGGCGATGCTCTTCACGGATGCGCTCGCGCTCCTGCAGGGTTTTGGCCTGGCGCATGCGATCTCGGTGGGCGGCACGCTCCTGCTCGGTCATCAGCTCGTGGCCGTAGATCCGATCCTGATCGCGCAACTGGTCCTTGTCCTGTGTCTTCAGCTGGTCCTTGTCCTGGGTCATCAGCTTGTCTTTGTCCTGCGTTTTGAGCTGGTCCTGTGCCATGAGCATGCCTGCACCGCTCAGCGAAACAGCCACCACCATGGCCTTGATCAAAGTACGCGATTTCATGAAAACTCCTTGGATAAAAATGAAATGCCGAAAAAGCCTCAACGGAGGCGACTTACCCCTACCCGTATCAGCTTGGCTCCATATTGGGCCCAAACGGGGTGGCGCAGTTGATGCAGATCAAGCGGGCAAGTAAGGGGGTAATTCTTTCTGCATCATCCTGTAACGCCCTTTTCCCAACAGGGAGAGTTATCCAGCGGATGTCTTATCGGGCGCTTAAAACGTACACTCCCAGGTTAACTTTCCGAGCCCATGAACGCCCCTGTCGACGTCTCCTTTTTCGCGCGTGCTGCCAAGCCGATCACCAGCTACCGCCCCTACTGGGCCAAGCGGTTCGGGGTGGCGCCATTCCTGCCCATGAGCCGTTCCGAGATGGAGCAGCTCGGCTGGGACAGCTGCGACATCGTGCTGGTGACGGGTGACGCCTACGTGGACCATCCCAGCTTCGGCATGGCGGTGGTCGGCCGGGTGCTGGAAGCGCAGGGGTTTCGCGTCGGCATCATTGCCCAGCCCGACTGGACCAGCGCCGAAGCCTTCAAGGCCCTGGGCAAGCCCAACCTGTTCTGGGGTGTGACAGCGGGCAACATGGATTCCATGATCAACCGCTACACGGCGGACCGCAAGATCCGAAGCGACGACGCCTACACGCCGGGCGACGTCGGCGGCAAGCGCCCCGACCGGGCCGCCATCGTCTACAGCCAGCGCTGCCGGGAGGCCTACAAGGACGTGCCCATCGTGCTCGGCGGCATCGAGGGCAGCCTGCGCCGCATCGCCCACTACGACTACTGGAGCGACAAGGTGCGCCGCTCCATCGTGGTGGATGCCAAGTGTGACCTGCTGCTCTACGGCAACGCCGAGCGTGCGCTGGTGGAAGTGGCGCACCGCATCGCCGCGCGCGAACCCGTCGAGCACATCACCGACGTGCGCGGCACCGCCTTCATCCGCCGCCCGCACGACCCCACAGCCGAGGGCTGGATACAGATCGATTCCACCGAGGTGGACCAGCCCGGCCGCGTGGAAGACCACGTCAACCCCTACCTGACGACCAGCGAGCAGGCGCAGGCCCAGGGTGAGACCTGTTCGAAGGACGATCGCCCGTCAGCTCCCCGGGCGGACCCCCGAACGGATGGGGTTCCGGGCTCCAGGGTTCAGCCGCTGACCTTCATGCCCAACCCCGCGTTGCAGGGCAAGCACAAGCTCAGGGTCCCTCCGCGGGACCGGAGCGTCATCCGCCTGCCGAGCTTCGAGCAGGTGAAAAGCGACGCCGTGCTCTATGCCCATGCCAACCGGGTGCTGCATCTGGAAACGAATCCCGGCAACGCCCGCGCGCTGGTGCAGGCGCATGGCGAGGGCGCGACGGCGCGCGACGTGTGGATCAACCCGCCGCCCATTCCGCTGACCACGGCGGAGATGGACCACGTGTTCGACCTGCCGTATGCCCGCAGCCCGCACCCGGCCTATGCCGACGAACACGGCAAGCACGACGGTGCAACCAAGATCCCGGCCTGGGAAATGATCCGCTTCAGTGTGAACATCATGCGTGGCTGCTTTGGCGGTTGCACGTTTTGCAGCATCACCGAACACGAGGGCCGCATCATCCAGAGCCGCTCGGAAGAGTCCATCATCCGCGAGGTGGAGGACATCCGCGACAAGGTGGAAGGCTTCACCGGCGTCATATCCGACCTGGGTGGCCCGACGGCCAACATGTACCGGCTGGGCTGCAAGAGCCCGGAGATCGAAGCCGCCTGCCGCAAGCCGAGCTGTGTCTATCCCGGCATCTGCTCCAACCTGCACACCGATCATGGCCCCTTGATCAGGATCTACCGCCGTGCGCGCGAACTGCGCGGCATCAAGAAGATCCTGATCGGCTCCGGCCTGCGCTACGACCTGGCGGTCAAGAGCCCCGAGTATGTGAAGGAACTGGTGCAGCACCATGTGGGTGGCTACCTGAAGATCGCGCCCGAGCACACCGAAGGGGGTCCGCTGTCCAAGATGATGAAGCCCGGCATTGGCAGCTACGACCGCTTCAAGCAGATGTTCGACCAGTACAGCGAGGAAGCGGGCAAGAAGCAGTTCCTGATTCCTTACTTCATCGCCGCCCACCCTGGCACCAGCGACGAAGACATGATGAACCTCGCGCTCTGGCTGAAGAAGAACGGCTTCCGGGCTGACCAGGTGCAGACCTTCTACCCCAGCCCCATGGCAACCGCCACGGCCATGTACCACACCAACCTCAACCCGCTCAAGGGCATCCACCGCGATGCGCGGGCTGAGCGGGTGGACATTGTGCGCGGCGACAAGCGCCGTCGCCTGCACAAGGCCTTCTTGCGTTACCACGACCCGAACAACTGGCCGCTGCTGCGCGAGGCGCTCAAATCCATGGGCCGCGCGGACCTGATTGGCAACGGCAAGCAGCACCTGATCCCCACCTTCCAGCCACTCACGGATGGCGGCTACCAGAGCGCACGGCGCAAGAACAGCACACCCGTGGGCGTCAAGCCCAGCGAGCGGGCGGCGGCGGTGGTCAAACCGGGCGCCAGGCCCTCACAGCCGACCCAGGGTCGCCTGCTGACGCAGCACACCGGCTTGCCACCCAGGCAGACCGGGGGCGGGACCCGTCCAGGCGGTTTATCCAGGCGCAAGCCTGGCTGACCGACCCAGGCGGCGGAGGCCTCAGCCGCTGAACTGGGGCCAGAAAATCCAGGCCAGCAGCGCCAGGAAATTCACCGCCACCGTGACCCAGTAAAGCGTCCGAAAGGCCTGCTTGCTGGACTTGTGACGCAGGATCTGGTGGGCGAACCAGGCGCCGGGCCAGCCACCCAGCAGCGCCAGACCGTGCAGCTGGTTCTCGCTGGCGCGCCAGCCGCCTTGAATCGCCGCTTCCTTGTCGCGCCAGTAGACATAGAAGGTCGCCAGGTTGATCATGATCACGCCGGTCAGGATCACCCAGGGAAACCGCCCCAGACCGATGCCCACCAGCCACAGCAGCAGCCAGAACCCCATCAGGCCCAGCGCCGTCCAGTACAGCCGCTCCTCGCGTTTTTTCACATGCTGTGGCGTGGAGCGCTGCACCGGGCGGCTGCGCGGCAACAGGGCCACCGGGTCGTCGAGGTCGACCGGCGGCGCCGGGCTTTCGATGGCATTGGGTGTGGGTCTCACCGAAAGGGCACGGGGACCCTTGCCGCCCACGTGAATTTCTTCAAACGTGACCGAAAGACCCTCGGCCGGGGCGCGGTTCTCGCTGTAGTCGCGCCGGTGGAAGAAGATTTCGACAACGGTATCCGGGCTGCGGATGAAGCCGAAACCGCGCTCCGAGTCCCAGCGAACCACCGTTCCTTGTTTTCGCATCGACCTGCAGGTGTGGTTGAAAGCGCCAGATTATGCCGCCAGTGTGTGCAGTGGAATGTCGTGGTCCATGGCCAGCCGGTCGAGTTGCTGTCGCGTTTGCCCTGCCAGGAAGGCGGCGATCGCCACATGGGTGGCTGGCTTGAACAGGGTGCGCAGGTCGGCCATGGGAACACCCGCCGCTGCGCAGAGCGCTGCCGCGAAATGGGGCTCAAGGGCTGCGACCGCCACGCGTCCGTCCCTGCAGGGGTAGACGCGGTAGCCAGCATGCGCCCCGCCCACGGCGCCGCGGGGCTGCGTCAGGCCCCAGCTGCGGGGCAGGGCGAGCCAGGCCGCCGAGTCCGCCAGGGCCACTTCCTGGAAGCTGCCCTTGCCGCTGGTCTTCTGCAGCAGCACGGCCTTGAGCGTGGCTTCGCTGGCCATGAGTGCACCACCCATGTCCGCAAACAGGGTCGCGGGCAGGTCCAGCCCGGTCACCAGGCCGGCGTCGGCGAGGTAGGTGAGGTCGTGTCCCGGCTCTTCCGCGCGTGCGCCCGGCGCACCGACGATCGCCACCACGGACAGCGCCGGATAGGCCTTGCGCAGCGCTCTCCAGGAAAGGCCGAGCTTGACCAGCGCCGATGGCCGGAACGAGGTGAGCAACACGTCGGTGCGGGCCAGTTCTTTGTGTAGCCGGGCCTGGCCTTGTTCGCTCTTGAGGTCGATGGTCAGCACCTTGATGCCGTCGTGCAGCGTGGCGTAGGCCTGGGGGTTGTACTGGCCCATCGGGTCGCCGCTGGTGCCGGCGGCCGCGCCTTTGGGGCCGGGTGGTTCGGCCTTGAGGCAGGTGGCGCCCATGGCTTTGAGGCGCATCAGCGCGGCCGGGCCGGGCAGATTGAGGGCCAGACTGAGGACGCGCACGCCGCGCAGCGGCTTGAGCGGTTTGGCAGCTGGGAGGGCGGTGGGGGCGGGTGTGCGGCTCATGCGTTGTCTCGGGGCGTGGTTTGCGGGTGCGTGACCCTGCAATTTACCCGCAAGCCTTTGCGCAGAAACGCCAACGGGCGACAGCGTCGCCCGTTGGGTGTGACAGCCGAAAACGGTTCAGGCGAAGGAATCGCCCATCAATGCGTTGAACCAGGTGTTCATGTCCTTGAAGTTTTCTGCACTCGGGCCGCTGGCTTCGACCGGCTTGGCACCCGCGGTCACGCCCCCGCCGTTGGCCACCTTGAAGGCGCCGCCTTCGACCTGGTAGACCGCCGTCAGCCACGAGGCCGTGGTGGCGGTGATCGGCGAGTAGCAGGCCGAGTTCGCCACGGGAGCGGGGTCGGGCTGCTGGCCGCTCATCGCGCGCACGATGGCGTCGGCACAGATCTTGGCTTCCTGGTTGGCCACGTGGCCAGCTTTGGGCAGGCCGCACTGCGAGGCGTCACCGATGATGTGCACGCCGGCAGCGCCCGTCGCGGTGCTCTCGAAGCTGAGCACGTTCACCACGGCCCACTTGCCGTTGGCGCTGTTGGACAGTCCGGCCTGGGCGAGCCAGCCCGTTGCACTGCTGCCGGTGGCACGGTGCGGCGGGATCGGGTTGACCACCTGCGGGCTGACCGAGTGGGCGATGCCCATGCGGTCGGTGTAGCTCACCGCCTTGGTGGCGGGGTCGATCTGGATGCCCGTCACGCCGGACTGGTAGTCGATGATGCCGGCGTGGGTGCTGGTGAACGCCTGTGTGAAGGTGTGGACTTCCGCCTGGATCGCGGAGTAGGGGTTGGCGGCGTCGGCGGGCGTGTTTTCGTCCAGCACGATGACCTTGCTGCCCGCACCTTTGGAGGTTTTGAGGAAGTCGGCCACCAGGCAGGCACGCTCGTACGGGCCGGGTGGGCAGCGGTAGGGCGCCTTGGGGATGGTCATGACGAAGGTGCCGCCGTTGGGCATAGCGGCGAGCTGGTCGCGCAGCAGCTGCGTCTGCGGGCCGGCCCGCCAGGCGTGGGGTGTGCGGGTCTCGTAGTCGGTCTGCGTCAGGCCGTAGGCGTCTTCGAACTCCACACCTGGTGCCAGCACCAGGCGGTCGTAGGGCAGCTGGCTGCCGTCGGACAGGGTGATCACGCGGGCGGCCTTGTCGATGCCGATGACCGCAGCGCGCACGATGTTCACGCCGTACTTGGTGCCGAGGTTGCCGTGGGTGTAGCCCAGGCTGGTGACCGTGCGGCTGCCGTTGAGCACCAGGTTGCTCATGATGTTGGAGACATACGTGGTGGCGGGCTCGACCAGGGTGATGGTCAGGCCACTGCCGCCCCACAGGCGCAGGTACTTGGCGGCGGTGACGCCAGCCATGCCACCGCCCACCACCACGAGCTTGCCGGTCAGGCCGGTGGAGGCGGGGCTGATGGCGGTGTTGCTACCGCCGTCCGAACCGTCTTCCTCTTCATCGTCGTCGCTCCAGCCCAGAGTAGGGACAAGGGCGGTGATCGCGCTGGCGCCAGCCAGCATCAGCCAGCGGCGGCGGGCCAGGATGTCTTTGCTTTGTGTCATGGTTTTTCTCCTGGCTCAGGGCTGGTTGAGGTAGGCGACGATGGCGTCGAGCTGTGCGCGGGTGTAGCCCTGCGCATGCGCGGCCATGATGTCGCTGCTGGCTGCCTTGCCCAGGTACTCACGGACTTCGCTGGCCTCGCCACCGCGGATGCTGTCGAAGCCGCCCCGGCCCAGGGTGCCGTGGCACTGGAAGCAGTTGGAGGCGAGCAGGCGCCCGGTGGTGTTGGCCGGTTGAGCGACCGGCGATCCGGAGCCCGAACCGCTGCTGTCGTAGCCCAGGTGCTCGTTGGACTCGTCGTCTTCGTGGTCCTCGAAGTGCCGGCGGGCCTCGTCTTCGGTACGGGTGTAGTCCCCGTTGGGCAGGCGTTCTTTCACGTCGTCGTCGGTGGTCTTGTCGTCGTCCAGGCGGATCCTGGGCTTGAGGCTGGCGACTTCGCGCGCCCAGGCGGTGATCTGGATGCCGTTCTCCAGGTTGCCGTCGCTGTCGAGGGTCTGTAGCGTGCGCAGGATGCGCGTCACACGCGCATCGGTGGCGCTGGTGGCGCCCGGAACGATCTGCAGTGGCGTGACCTTGTGGCCGGTGGGTGTGACGCTGCCCAGCACCATGTTGCCGATGGAAAAGGTGACGGTCTCGCCCGGTGTGTAGGGGAAGTTGCCATGGCGGTCGGTCAGGCCACTGCGGCTTGCCGACTTGAAGGCCAGGCCCTCCACGGCCGAGTCGATGAAGGTGGCAACCTGGGTGCTGGTCGAACTGGCGCCAGAGCTGCCGCCGCCGCAGGCGGACAGCGAGGCGGCCCATGCGACGGCCGCGGCCAGCGACAGCCAGCGGCGCGCTCGGGCGCCGGGGCGGCCGGGGAAATGAGAGGTCTTCATGCGTCTTCCTTCTTGGGGTGGATGCCGCACGCGGCGACGGTGGTGATGGGGGATGTCGTCGTGACAGGTCAGTCGTTGGTTTTGACTTCGACCCTGGTGGCCAGCAGGTCGCCATTGGCCTGAAGTTCGGCTTTGACTTCGACATACAGACCGTCGGCCAATGTGGTGCCAGAGGGCTCGAACGTCGTGCTGCCGTTGTAGCGAACGGTGTAGCCTCGAATCACGAACGTCTGGGCGGTGGTGTCCAGGGCGGAAATCGCGCCATGGAACTCGAAGGCCTGCGACTCGACCTCGTCGTCCGTCTTGATGTCGATCTCGGCGGCGATCACCACGCCGCTGCTGATGGCCCCCTCGACCTCCACCCGAACACCCAGGGCCAGCCCGGCGGGCGGTGTGATGCGGCTGGCGTCCACGGGGATGCCGTTGACGCTGAAGCTGGTGCCGGAGGTGAACGAGGTGATGGCGCCTTCGATTTCGGCCTCGTCGTCGTCTTCCAGCTCGTTGCTGTAGTCGTCAAGCTTGATCTCGGTGGCCACCCAGGCGCCGTCCTGCTGGGTGGTCAACAGTTCCACCCGAACCAATTGTCCGTTCTGCAGGTTGGCGGACTTGCTGGCCGAGGCGTGGTTGATCAGGGCCGAGCCGAGCAGGAAGGAGGTGGCGCTCAGGTCGGTGACGATGCCGCTCAGGCGGTAGCGCTCGGGCGTCTCGGATTCGACTTCGATCCGCGAGGCCTGCAGGCTGCCGTCGTTGGCGTTGACGAAGCCATAGACCTCGACGAATTTGCCCGTCAGCGTGCCGTCGAACTTGCCCTCCGAGAAAACGGTGGTGCCCAGCACCCGCACCGTTTGTCCCAACAGGGTGAAGGTGCCGGCGCTGGCATTGACCTCGTCCGCCGGCCCCTTCCATTCACTGCCGTAGGCGATGCTCGTGGCCGTCGCCGTGGCCAGTGCCCCGGCGGTGGTCGGTGGCGTGACGGCCGAACCCTGGATTCGCACCACCATCCCCAGTTGCAGGGCTGTCGCGGTGCTGGTGACCCCGTCGATCGCCACGCTGGCGGTGCTGTCGTCGTAGCGGATGCCGTTGACGATGATGGAGCCGAGGCCAACGATCACGCCGCTGGTGAACGAACCGGTGCCGCCACTGCTGACCCCGGCGACGTCGGTCCCGCCGCCGCAGCCGGGCAAGAAGGCGCTGCCCAACACAGCGAGCAGGGCTTGCCTGCGGTTGAAGGTGGGGAGTCGGTAAGACAAATGGGTCTGCATGGTTTTATTCCTCGGAATCCGTCTGTGGGTTGATTGCTGTGGATGCAGGCATGGCCTGCATCCACGAATACAAGCCCAGGCGCAGGCTTTGGGTTTGTGGACGCCCAGCGTCGGCGTCGGCTTTCATCAGGGCTTCCAGCTGGGGCACCATCTCGGTCAGCAGGCGGCGCCATTGATCGCTGATCAGTTGGCGGGCCTTGACCAGCGACTCGGGCGAGAGCTCGTCGGCGTACAGGGCCTGTTCAAAATGTTGGTCTCCGGAGCCCAGTACGTTCGCCACCGCGGCGCGCAGGTGGTCGCCCGTGTTGGCCCCCAGAAAACGCATCATCTCTGTCCAGTCGTTGCGTGGCACATAAGCGTTCTGGACGAGGCGCACGCGGTCGGAGGCCTCGTCCCGCACCACGAGGTGGAGGCGGGTCATGGCGTCCAGCAGGGAGCGCGGGTGAACGTCTTTGGTGATGCTCTGGGCCAGCGCTTCAAAGCTGGGTGCCGCTCCCGTGCGGGGCAGCTCCAAGGGGCCTTCGGTTCCGTTCTGGTAGTCGGGCAGTGAAAGCCAGAGCGTCAGGATCGCCGCGACGGGGGTGTGGCTGGGCGGTCTGGCGGGTTGTTCCAGTCCCTGGATGCGGGTCACCTCGCGCCGGGTCAGTCCGGTCAGTGTGCTGATGCGGCTGTTGAGACGGTCCGGGTTGGCGCCTTCGCTCGCTTGGCGAGCCGCTCGTACGAAGGCTTGCCTCAGGTGCTCTTCCACCGTCTGTATCGAGATGGTCTTGCTAACGCAGAGCCAGGCCAATGGCTCCAGCAGGCTGTCCAGCGCATGGAGCAATGCGTGCTGGTCAGCCTGAGGATTCGGGGCTTGGGGTGGAAGCAGTGGTGTCATGACCGTGGATGCATGAAGTGGATGATTATGGAATGTGCAACTTACACAGATATTAAGTGCCATGTAAGGAGCGGTAAGTTCCCGCGCTTGTGTGGGGTGTTGTGCCCAGCGATGCGGGCTTTGGGCCAGGGCGTGCAAAACGGTCGGCCAAAAGAAAAGGGCGCCATAGGCGCCCCTTCCATGTTCGAGTCGGCTGGACCGACCAGGCGGTCTGTCAGCCGCGCGGGGTGCCAAAATCCAGTGGCAGCCCCACGTAGTTTTCGGCAATGGTGCGCAGCCCGGATTCGGAATGCATCAGGTAGTCCAGTTCGGCCTGCTGTAGCTTGCCGTTGATGGCGCCTTCGTCGGGGAAGTTGTGCATGATGGACGTGAACCACCAGCTGAAGCGCTCGGCACGCCAGATGCGTTTGAGGCAGCGCTCGGAGTAACTGTCGATGCCGGCTTCGCTCCTGTCCTGGTAGAACTCCACAAAGGCGTTGGACAGGTATTTCACGTCGGTGGCGGCCAGGTTCAGGCCCTTGGCACCGGTGGGGGGCACGATGTGGCCGGCATCTCCGGCGAGGAACATGCGGCCAAAGCGCAGGGGCTCGGTGACGAAGCTGCGCAGCGGCGCGATGCTCTTTTCAATGCTGGGGCCGGTCACCAGTTTTTCGGCCGCTTCTGGGTCCAGGCGCAATTTCAGCTCCTGCCAGAAGGCGTCGTCGGTCCACTGCTCCACCTTGTCGGTCAGCGGCACCTGCAGGTAGTAGCGGCTGCGCGTGGCGCTGCGCTGCGAACACAGTGCAAAGCCGCGCGGGTGGTTCACATAGATCAGTTCGTGGTGCACCGGCGGCGTGTCTGACAGCAGGCCGAGCCAGCCAAAGGGGTAGACTTTCTCGAATTCCTTGATCGCCGAGCGCGGCGCGCTGGCGCGGCACACGCCGTGGAAGCCGTCGCAGCCGGCGATGAAGTCGCACTCGATGGTATGGCCTTGGCCATCCTTCTCGTAGGTCACCCGCGGCTTCGTGGTGTCGAAGTCGTGTACTTGCACGTTGTTTGCTTCGTACACCGTGGGCAGGCCGGCTGCATGCCGGGCATCCATCAGGTCGCGCGTCACCTCGGTTTGGCCATAGACCATGACTTTCTTGCCGCCGGTGAGCCCTTCCAGATCGATGCGGTGGCGTTCGCCGTTGAACAGCATGTCAAAACCGGTGTGCACCAGGCCTTCGGCATGCATGCGCTGGCCCACGCCCGCCTCGTCCAGCAGGTCGGTGGCGACCTGTTCGAGCACGCCGGCGCGGATGCGGCCGAGCACATAGTCCGGGCTTTGGCGTTCGACGATGATGGCGTCGATGCCAGCCTTGTGCAGCAACTGGCCGAGCAGCAGGCCGGAGGGGCCTGCACCAATGATGGCAACCTGGGTACGCATGTGAGACTCTCCTGGACTTGTGTGGAAGGCGCCTGCTCCGGGAGGATCCGTGACAGCAGGCAGAAAGAACGAGCCAGAGGTTAGGCCGGGCCTGCCGACAGGGCAAGGCACACAGGACGGCATTGCGCGATCATCAGCACATGTGCGCGATCACCGCGCAATGGGCGCGCCTTCACCCATAATCCCGTCATGAACGACATCTCTCCGGGCATTGCCAAGGCCGATTTCATCGAAGGAATGGCCAAAGGCCTGGCGGTGCTGGAAAGCTTTGACACGGAGCGCCAGCGCCTCAACGCGACGCAGGCGGCCGAACGTGCCGGGCTCACCCGCACGGCGGCGCGCCGCCACCTGCTCACATTGGCACATCTGGGCTATCTGGAGACCGACGGCAGCTACTACTGGCTCTCCGCCAAGGTGCTGCGCTTCTCGGGCAGCTACCTCGCCTCGGCGCGCCTGCCGCGCCTGCTGCAGCCCACACTCAACCGGCTGGCGGCGCAGACCCGCGAATCTTTTTCGGCCGTGGTGCTCGATGGGGACGAGGTGGTGATCGTAGCGCGCAGCGCCTCGGTGGGTGGTCAGCGACTCATGGCCTACGGTCTGCACCTGGGCGCTCGGCTGCCGGTGCACGCCACCTCGACCGGGCGGGTGCTGCTGGCGGCGCTGCCACGCGCCGGATTCAGCGCGTGGCTCAAGGGGCGCGAGTTGCCGCGACTGACTCCCAGAACCACAGTGGACCACAAGGCCTTTCGCGAAGCCGTGGCCCAGGTTCGTGCCGACGACTTTGCCCTGGCCAGCGAGGAGCATGAATTGGGGGTCCACGCACTGGCCGTTCCCCTGCGCAACATGCAGGGAAAAACGGTGGCGGCCTTGAATGTGGTGGCATCACCAGACCGTCTGGAGCCCGCGGTGATGCGGCACGACTTGCTGCCACTGCTGCTGGACGCAGCGCGTGAGTTGCGTCCGCTGCTTTAGGTGCAGCGCGCTCGCCGGGGCAGGTATCTTCAAGCCAGAACATGGCCGCATTGCGTTGTCCCCTTGAGGGGGCGCGGGCGGCACGGCAGGGGTGGGCTTACACCCCCAGGTACTGTTCCAGCAATTCGGGCTTGGCGAGCAGTTCGTCCGAGCTGCCTTCGAACACCACCTCGCCTTTGACGAGGATGACGTTGCGGTCGGTGATTTGGGTCACATGCTTCCAGTTCTTGTCCACGATGATGCTGCTGATGCCAGATTCGCGGATCAGGCCACAGATGCGCCAGATCTCGCGCGCGATCAGCGGCGCCAGGCCTTCGGTGGCTTCGTCGAGGATGAGCACGTCGGGGTTGGTCATCAGCGCGCGGCCGATGGTGAGCATCTGCTGCTCCCCACCGCTGAGTTGCTGGCCACCGTGGTTCAGACGTTCGGCGAGTCGCGGGAAGGTTTCCAGCACGCGGTCATAGGTCCAGTCGCGCTGTCCCTGGGTTCCCGCCCGGGCCGACATCACCAGGTTTTCGCGCACGCTCAGGTTGCCGAAGATGCCGCGGCCTTCAGGCACATAGGCGATGCCTTGCCGGGCAATCTCAAAGGTGGACGCCCCGGTCATGGGCTGGCCCTTGATGTGCACGGTGCCAGCACTGGGTTTCACGATGCCCATGATGGACTTGAGCAGGGTGGTCTTGCCCATACCGTTGCGGCCCATGAGCCCGATGGTCTGTCCCTGGCCGACGGTGAAGCCCACACCGCGCAGGATGTGGCTGGCGCCGTAGTGGGTGTGCAGGCCCAGAGCCTGGATCAGCGGTGTGGCGCTCATGCGTGCTCCTCGCCGAGATACGCCGCTTGAACGAGCGGATCACCGCGCACCTGCTCGGGTGTGCCGCTGGCAATCACCTGACCATTGACCATGACGGTCAGCTGGTCGGCCAGCGCGAACACCGCGTCCATGTCGTGCTCCACCAGCATCATGGCGTGGTCCTTCTTGAGCTTTTGCAGCAAAGCCACCATGCTCTCCGCTTCGGCCTGTCCCATGCCGGCCAGCGGCTCGTCGAGCAGCAGCACGGTGGGCTCGGTGGCCAGCGTCATGGCGATTTCCAGCTGGCGTTGTTCGCCGTGGCTGATCGTGCCGGCCACCGTCTGGGCACGCTGTGTCAGTCCGGCGAGTTCCAGCGCCCGTTCGCAGCGCAGGTTGACCGCGCCCATCGCGGAGGCGGCCGATATCCAGCGCAGCGGGTTCCAGGGTGCGTGACGTTCGCGTGATTGCGAGGCCAGGCGCACGTTGTCCCAGACGGTGAAGGGCAAGAAGATGTTCGTCTTCTGGTAGCTGCGACCCAGACCCAGACGTGAAATGGATTCCGGCGAATGACCGACTGTTTCCTTGCCGTTGAGGGTGATGCGGCCGGAGGTGGCGGGCAGGTCGCCTGACAGCAGGTTGGTGAGGGTGGATTTGCCCGCGCCGTTGGGGCCGATCACGGCGTGGATGCGGTCACGGAACAGGTCGACCGACACGTCGTTGACCGCAGCAAGACCGCCAAACCGTTTGGTGAGGTGCTGTGCCGAGAGCAGCAGTTCGCTCATGGGGACTCCCGCTTCTTGAGCAGTCGATCGGCCCAGCCCAGCAGCCCTCGCGGCGCGTACACCACGACCAGCACGATGAACACGCCCATGAGCAGTTGCCAGTGCTTGGTCAGATCCTTGAAGAAGTGCATCACAAATTCAAAGGCGAATGCCCCCACGATGGCGCCTGCAAAGTTGCCCATGCCGCCCAGGATGACCATCATGATGGCGTGCGCGCTCATGTGGAAACCCATCAGTTCCGGGTTCACGAAGCCGGTCTGTGCGGCCCACAGGTAGCCTGCGACGCCGGCGAGGGTGCCCGCCAGCGTGAAGGCGGTGAGCTTGTAGCCAAAGCTGCCGTAGCCCACGGCGCGCATGCGGTGCTCGTTCACACGGATACCGGCGAGCACGCGTCCGAACGGCGAGAACAGCAGCCGGCGCAAGAAGGCATAGACCCCCACCAGCACCACGAGTGTGAAGTAGAAAAATGTGGTCTTGTTCTCCAAGTCGATGCCGTGCCAGCCGAACAGGCTGGCGTCGGGCCGGAAGTTGACGTAGAGACCGTCCGATCCCCCCAGCTCCTTGTTGTCAAAGAACAGGAAAAACACCATCTGCGCAAACGCCATGGTGACCATGATGAAGTAGATGCCATGCGTGCGCACGACGAAGAAGCCGATCACCAGTGCCGCCAGTCCGGCGCCCAGCGCGGCTGCCGGCAGGGACCACCACAGGCTGACAGGCACGTCCGCCGGTGTGAGAAACGCCAGGGCGTAACCGGCAAGACCGAAATAGGCCGCATGACCCAGCGACACCAGTCCGGTGACCCCCTGCAGCAGGTCCAGGCTCATGGCGAAGATCGCGAGGATCATCATCTGCGACAGCATCTGCAGGTAGAAGTCCGATCCCTCCAGGGGTACCAGCGGGAAGGCGGCCAGCGCAATGCCGCCCAGGGCCAGCAACACCTGCACACCCTTGGGCAATCGTTCGAGTTGGGCTTTGGGCGAACTCATGTGCGGGTGCTCATTGTTTGAACAGCCCTTCGGGCTTGTAGAGGAGGACGCCGGCCATCAGCATGTAGACCGCCATGCCGGCAATCTGCGGCACCAGCACTTTGCCAAAGGTGTCCACCAGGCCGACCAGCAGGGCCGAGACCAGTGCACCGCGCACCGAGCCGATGCCTCCTATGACGACGACGACGAAACACATGATGAGCACCGAGCTGCCCATCCCGGGATAGACGCTGGAGATCGGCGAGGCAATCATGCCCGCGATGGCTGCCAGCGCCACGCCCATGGCAAACACCACGGCATGGATCAGCCGGATGTTGATGCCCAGGGCTTCGGTCATCTCGCGGTTGAAGGCGCCTGCCCGGATCTTCATGCCCAGCCTGGTTTTCGAAATCAGCAAGTACAGGCCCAGCGCCAGCGCGATGCAAACCGCCGATATGACCAGCCGGTACACCGGGTACGAGAGGTTCTCGGTCAGCGGCATCGACCAGTTCACGAGCTCGGGCACCTGCACCGCATGCACATCGTCGCCCCACAGGATGGAGCGTGCTTCCTCGAAGATGTAGATCAGCCCGAAGGTGAGCAGCACCTGATCGAGGTGGTCGCGGTGGTAGAAATGCCGGAACAGCAGCCACTCCAGCAGCCAGCCCAGGGCCACGGCCAGCGCGGTACCGACCACGATGGCCAGCACCAGGCTGTCGAACTGCGAGGCCAGGAACCAGGCGAGATAGGCGCCCAGCATGTAGAAACTGCCGTGGGCCAGATTGACCACACCCATGATGCCGAAGATCAGCGTCAGGCCCGCAGCCAGCATGAACAGCAACAGGCCGTACTGCAGACTGTTGAGCAGCTGGATCAGGAAATTGGCGAAGTCCATGGCGTTGAGTGGATTTTGGGCGAGCGACAGACCCGCGCCCGCCCGGGCGCCCGGTCTGTGACGCGGGGGGAGGGGCGTGTCAGCCCATGCGACATCCGGTGGCTGGGTCGGCCACGGCCTTGGCCGCAACACCGATCACCTTGTTTTCCTTGTTTTCCACCTTGCGCAGGTACATGTCCTGGATCGGGTTGTGGGCCTTGCTCATGGTCCATTTGCCGCGCGGGCTGTCGATGACGACTCCCTCCATGGCGGCGTACAGGGCCTTCTTGTTGGAGAAGTCACCCTTGACGGCGTTGGCGCCCTTCACGAGCAGCTGGCCACTGTCGTAGCCTTGCACGGCGTAGACATCGGGCTGGCTCTTGAAGGCCTTCGCGTATTCCAGTCGGAATTGCTTGTTGCGTGGCGTGTCCAGCGAGTCGGCGTAGTGCATGGTGGTGATCACGCCATTGGCAGCTTCACCAGCGGCCTCCAGCACGCCTTCGGTCAGGAAGCCCGATCCGTAGAGCGGGATCGTCTTGCTGAGCCCGGCAGCGGCGTAGTCGCGCATGAATTTGGCTGCGCCGGGGCCAGCAAAGAAGCAGGCCACTGCGTCGGGCTTGAGCGAGGCGATCTCCGTCAGCAGGGCCTGGAACTCCATGTTCGGGAAGGGCAGGCCCAGTTTCTTGACGATGCTGCCACCGGCTGCGGTGAAGCTCTGCTCAAATCCCTCGAAAGCCTCGTCACCAGCAGCGTAACTCCAGGTGATCCAGACCGCTTTCTTGTGGCCACGATCGACCATCGCCTTGCCCAGTGCCAGCGTGGGCTGGGAGTTGGTGAAGGAAGTCCGGAACACATTGGGTGCACACTGGCCGCGGGTGGCTATGTGCACGCCGGCGTTGGGGATCAGGTTGAGCACACCGCTTTCACGTGCCACCTTGTGGATGCCCATCTGCACACCCGAGTGCACCGTGCCCACGAGCACATCGACCTTGTCGCGCTGCACCAGGCGGGTGGCGTTCTCGATGCCCTTCGCTGGGTTGGATTCGTCGTCCACCTTGAAGAACTCGACTTCCCGGCCACCCAGCTTGCCGCCCTGTTCGTTCAAGGCCATGCGGAAGCCGTTTTCGATCGCCACGCCCAGCGGTGCGAAGTTGCCGGTGTACGGCAGCATGAAACCCACGCGAAGCTTGTCGGACTGCGCGCGCACGATCTGCGGCAACAGCAGACCGCTGGATGCGGCGCCAATCACGGCAGCGCTGCGGGTGAGAATCAGTCGGCGGGTGGTCATGTTCGGTCTCCTGTTGGTGGGAAAAAGATCGGTTCACTGTATGCGGGCAGGCATGTCTTGGGGATACTGAATTACCCGTACTTGATATCTAAACTATTCAGGTTTGAAAGTGAGTGAAGGCTTTTCAGAGGTGAGGGGCCGATGCTCGTTGTCGCGGAGGCTGGCATGGAGTGTGACGTATAGTGCATTTTGTCAGCGAGGGAAGCCCGCTCGCTGCTGTCTGATGTTGTGCAATATAGTGCATAAAACGACTGATTGCAGCCCGGGGAAACCCTTGCCGCCGCCAAAGGCCTTCCATCACAAGTCCGTTCTGGCACTCGGGTGAGGTGACAGGGGTCTGACAACGCGTGCTGCGCTGCTCGAGCTCAAGCAGGCAGCGGAGCCGATCCCCAACCAGGCGATGCGTGGTCAACGCAGTCCTGCTGCTGGAAGCCAAGGACAGCACGGCGATTGAGAACATCGTCACCACCATCGATCAGCTGTCCCAGCAGCTGCAGGGTGTGATGTGCAGGCCGAGCACGCCACCAAGGCGGCGCTGAGTTACCGCACCGCACTGCACGGGGGCTTTCATCCGCTCAGGGATACGCTTTACGCGGCCCAGCGCATTGGACATCTGCCGCATCCTCAAGGGCGCAGACATGGACATGCGGCGCACGCCCGGCACCCCC
Organism: Hydrogenophaga sp.; assembly: GCA_011391495.1. Taxonomy (GTDB): domain Bacteria; phylum Pseudomonadota; class Gammaproteobacteria; order Burkholderiales; family Burkholderiaceae_C; genus Hydrogenophaga. The sequence continues at coordinate 496 of JAABQK010000002.1, read as the reverse complement.
GGCCGTCGAGAGACCACAGAGGTGAAGTCTTCTACAAGCCACGCGAGGTGAGGCGCGTCCACGCGACCTGCTGGCCAACTGGGAGCGCTTCCTGGGTCAGATTGGGGAGAGTGGGACCCCAGAAATGGTCCAAATTGGGTATATCCTGGACTGACCTGTTTTTGGTAAGTCGTTGATTTAAAAGGGTATTTATGGCCTGCCCGGAGGGACTCGAACCCCCGACCTGCTGCTTAGAAGGCAGCTGCTCTATCCGGTTGAGCTACGGGCAGACGGGTGATACAAAAAAGGCCCACAGAGTGGGCCTTTTTGCTTCTTGATGAATTGTCGGAGCGGCGGGATTCGAACTCGCGACCCTCTGCTCCCAAAGCAGATGCGCTACCAGGCTGCGCTACGCTCCGACTAAGCTGTTGATTGTACCCGCTGGGAAGGACCGTTCTTTAGGCTCTGGCAATTTGTTCATCGCTTTTTGTATTGACCCTGTCCAAACAGCGCCTGC
>JAABQK010000029.1 GCA_011391495.1 Hydrogenophaga sp. | reverse complement strand
GCCCTCCAGCGCCTCGGCCGCGCCGCGGCGCAGGCTGTGCACCGCGGCCACGTCGCCACGCCGCAGGTGGGTGAGCAGTTCGCCGATCACTGTCTGGGCCGGCGAGATGGCGATGTCGATGGTGCTGCCCTGCATCATGTCGGCGTAGGCGCGGCGGTTGATGAGCGACATCACGCGCCCGGCACCCAGCCGTTTGGCCAGCATGGCGGCCATGATGTTGTCCTCGTCGTCGCTGGAGAGCGCGAGGAACAGGTCCATTTCGCCCACGTTCTCTTCGAGCAGCAGGTCCTCGTCGGTGCCGTCGCCGTGCAGGATCAGCATGTTCGACGGCAGCTGGCTGGCCAGGTATTCGCAGCGCCTCTTGTCCTGCTCGATGAGCTTGACCTCGCACTGCCCCACCAGGCTGCGCGCCAGCCGCAGGCCCACCTTGCCACCGCCCGCGATCATGAGCCGCTGCACAGGTTTGTCGACGTTGTGGATGGCGCCGAGCACAGCGCGGATCTTGCGCGTGTCGGCGAGCACGAAGACCTCGTCACCCGCCAGGATGCGGGTGGTCTTGGTGGCCTCCATTTCGGTGTCGAGCCGGTACAGCGCCACCACGCGCATCTCGGCGTGCGGGAAGCGGTCGCGGAACTCGCCGATAGTGTGCCCCACCAGCGCACCCCCGTGCGTCGCGCGCATCGCGATCAGGCTGGCCCGGCCGTCGGCAAACTCCAGCACCTGCAGCGCTTCGGGATAGCTGATGAGCTGGTGGATGTAGCGCGTGACCGACTCTTCCGGGCAGATCACGTGGTCCACGGCGAAACCGCTCTTGCCCAGCAGCTCGTCGCCTTCGATGAACTCCGGCGAGCGCAGGCGGGCGATGGTCGTGGGCACGTTGAAGATGTCGTGCGCCACCTTGCAGGTCACCAGGTTGGCTTCATCGGCTGCGGCGCAGGCGATCACCATGTCGGCGTCCTGGGCTCCGGCCTCCCGCAGCACGGACGGCTGGATGCCGTTGCCCACGACACCGCGCAGATCGAGCCGCTCCTCCAGCAGGCGCAGCCGCGCCGGGTCCTGGTCGATGACGGTGATGTCGTTCTGCTCGGAAACCAGGCTTTCCGCAACGCTTTCGCCCACACGGCCAGCACCCAGGATGATGATCTTCATGCAGTGGATGTTACCCCTGGGCCAGGGCTCCCCCCTGCGCCGCTTCGCGGCTTCCCCCAGAGGGGGGACGATGCCTGTGGCCCGGCAAAGCCGGTTCCACGGCATTCCGCGTGGAAGACATTTCGCGCCGGAAGGGGAGTTGGTCCAAGGGCACCGCGGAACCGGCTTTGCCGGGCCGCAAGTGCCGCCCCCTTGAGGGGGTGACGCCGCAGGCGGCGCGGGGGTGGGCGCTTACAGCGCCCTTTGAATAATGATCTTCTGCACGTCGGATGTGCCTTCGTAGATCTGGCAGACCCGCACATCGCGGTAGATGCGCTCGACGGGGAAGTCGCTCACGTAGCCGTATCCGCCGTGCACCTGGATGGCGTCGCTGCACACCTTCTCGGCCATCTCGCTGGCGAACAACTTGGCCATGGCGGCCTCTTTCAGGCAGGGCTGGCCGGCGTCGCGCAGCGCGGCGGCATGCATCACCAGGGCGCGCGCCGCTTCGATCTGGGTGGCCATCTCCGCCAGCCGGAACCCCACCGCCTGGTGGTTGAAGATGGGCTGGCCGAAGCTCTCGCGCTGTCTGGCGTAGGTGACCGCGCACTCGAAGGCGCTGCGCGCCATGCCGATGGCCTGCGAGGCGATGCCGATGCGGCCGCCTTCGAGTGCGCTCAGGGCGATCTTGTAGCCCTCGCCCTCGTTGCCGATCAGGTTTTCGGCCGGGATCCGGCAGTTGTCGAAGTTGATCTGTGCCGTGTCGCTGCTGTGCTGGCCGAGCTTGTCTTCCAGGCGCGCGACCACGTAGCCGGGCGCGCTGGTGGGAACGATGAAGGCGCTCATGCCCTTCTTGCCGGCGCCCTTGTCCGTCACCGCGATGACGATGGCCACATCGCCGTTCTTGCCGCTGGTGATGAACTGCTTGACGCCGTTGATCACGTACCCGTCGCCCTGGCGCGCGGCGGTGGTTCGCAGCGCCGAGGCGTCCGATCCGACATGCGGCTCGGTCAGGCAGAACGCGCCGAGCATCTGGCCGGCGGCGAGCGGGCGCAGCCACTGCTCTTGCTGCCGGGCATTGCCATAGCGCATGAGGATGGCGTTGACCGGGCAGTTGGTCACGCTGATCACGGTGCTGGTGCCACCGTCGCCAGCCGCGATCTCTTCGAGCACCACGGCGAGGGTCGCATAGTCCAGCCCGGCGCCGCCCAGCGCTTCGGGCACGCAGATGCCGTAAGCCCCCAGCTCGGCCAGACCCCGATGCACGTCTTTCGGGAAGTGGTGTTCCTTGTCCCACTTCGCCGCGTTCGGCCAGAGCTGCTCCTGGGCAAAGGCGCGCACCGCGTCGCGGATCATGAGTTGGTCTTGGGTCAGCAGCATGGCCGGGCTTTCAACAGAGTTCGATCGCCATCGCCGTGGCCTCGCCGCCGCCGATGCAGAGCGTGGCCACACCCTTCTTGCCGCCGCGGGCTTGCAAGGCGTGCAGCAGCGTCACCAGGATGCGCGCACCGCTGGCGCCGATGGGGTGGCCGAGCGCGCAGGCACCGCCGTTCACATTCACCTTCTCGTGCGGAATGGACAGCTCGGTCATCAGCGCCATGGGCACCACCGCGAAGGCTTCGTTGATTTCCCACAGGTCCACATCGCCCACCGCCCAGCCGGTCTTGGCCAGCAGCTTCTGCGTGGCGCCCACCGGCGCGGTGGCAAACCAGTTGGGTTCCTGCGCGTGCGTGGCGTGGGCCACGATGCGTGCGAGCGGTTTCAGGCCTTGCTTCACAGCCGTGGACTGGCGCATCAGCACCAGTGCGGCCGCGCCGTCGTTGATGGACGACGACGAGGCGGCGGTGATGGTGCCGTCCTTCTTGAACGCGGGCTTCAGCGAGGTGACCTTGTCGAGCTTGACCTTGCCCGGGCCTTCGTCCACCGACACGGTGCGCTCGCCGCTGCGGTCTTTCACCGTCACGGACGCGATCTCTTTCGCAAACGCACCGCTCTCGGTCGCGGCCTTGGCGCGCGTCACCGACGCGATCGCGAACGCATCCTGCTGCTCGCGCGTGAAGCGGTACTTGGCGGCACAGTCTTCGCCGAAGGTGCCCATGCTGCGGCCGGCTTCGTAGGCGTCTTCCAGGCCGTCAAGCATCATGTGGTCGTAGATCCTGTCGTGACCCATGCGGTAGCCACCACGGCCCTTGAGCATGAGGTAGGGCGCGTTGGTCATGCTTTCCATGCCGCCCGACACCATCACGGTGGCGCTGCCGGCCAGCAGCATGTCGTGCGCCAGCATGGTGGCCTTCATGCCCGAGCCGCACATCTTGGACAGCGTCACCGCGCCGGCCGACAGCGGCAGACCACCCTTGAGGGCCGCCTGGCGCGCGGGGGCCTGGCCCTGGCCGGCCATCAGGCAGTTGCCGAACAGCACTTCATCGACCAGCGCCTTGTCCACGCCGGATCGTTCGACCGCGGCCTGGATGGCGACGCCCCCGAGGTCGTGCGCGGACAGGGTCGCGAAGTCGCTCTGGAATGCGCCCATGGGGGTGCGCGCGGCGCCGACGATGACGATGGGATCTGTTGGGTTCATGGAAATCTCCGGTGAAAGTTCAAGCTAAAAGTTCTTTGTCCGCCTGGACATGGAAGCGCCGGTCGCGCTCGTAGGGGAACACGTCGTACACATGACCGGCGGCGATGCGCTCCTTGTGCGTCTGCCAGAACTCGCGGTCCAGCAGGTCGGCGTGGTGCTTCATGAACACCTCCCGCACCATCGGATTGCCGAGCAGGAAGGGGCCGAAGGTCTCGGGAAACACGTCGTTCTTCGCCACCGAATACCAGACCTCGCCCGACATCTCGTCTTCCTCGTTGCGCGGCGCGGGCACGCGGCGGAAGTTGCAGTCGGTGATGTACTCGATCTCGTCGTAGTCGTAGAACACCACCTTGCCGTGGCGCGTGATGCCGAAGTTCTTCCACAGCATGTCGCCGGGGAAGATGTTGGCGGCCACCAGGTCCTTGATGGCGTTGCCGTACTCCACCACCGCACGTTCCAGCTGGGCGCGGGCCCCCGGATCGGCGGCCTGCGCCTGCAGGGCGTCGAACGCCTCCTGCAGGTAGATGTTGAGCGGGATCATGCGCCGCTCGATGTAGACGTGCTTCAGGATGACCTCGATGTCGCCGTCGCCGTTGCGGTCGCTGATCTCGAGCTGGCTGGGCGCGAACTTCTGGATCTCGGCGATCAGCTCGTCGGTGAAGCGGGCGCGCGGGAAACCGACCTCGGAGAACTCCAGCGTGTCTGCCATCCGGCCCACGCGGTCGTGCTGCTTCACCAGCAGGTACTTGTCGCGGATCTGCTCGCGCGTGGTGTCCTTCTGCGGCGGGTAGAAGTCCTTGATGACCTTGAACACGAACGGGAACGAAGGCAGGTCGAAGACCAACATCACCATGCCCTTGATGCCGGGCGCGATGCGGAACTTGTCGGTGCTGTGCCGCATGTGGAAGAGGAAGTCGCGGTAGAACAGCGTCTTGCCCTGCTTGGCCAGACCGAGCGCGTTGTAGAACTCGGCGCGCGGCTTACGCGGCATCATGCTGCGCAGGAACTGCACGTAGGCGCTGGGAATTTCCATGTCCACCATGAAATAGGCGCGCGCAAAGCTGAACAGGATCAGCAGGTCGTCCTCGCCGAACAGCGCCGCGTCCACCACCAGCTTGTCGGTCTGGCTGTGCAGGATGGGCAGCGCAAACGGCACCTCCTGGAAACCGTTGATGATCTTGCCCACCACATAGGCGCCCTTGTTGCGGAAGAACAGGCCCGAGAGCACCTGGAACTGGAAGTTGGCGCGCAACTTCACATGGTCGAAGTGCGGCTTCATCGCCTCCAGCACCAGATGCGCGTCACGCTCGATGTCTTCAAACGGCACGCGCAGGTCGAAATCCTGGATCAGCCGCAGCACCTCAGCCTCCATGTTCTCGGCCGTGGGGTAGTAGCAGCGGTAGGTGGGCTTGGCACTCGGCTCCTCGTTCTCGATGTACTCGGTGGAGACCGCCGGGCGCACGAAGATGAAGTCGTTCTGGAAGTAGGCGCGCTGCAGGATCTTGGTGCAGACCGAGTTGAAGAAGGTTTCGGCAAGCTCGGGCTGGTGGTGGTTCACCAGCAGCCCGATGTAGAGCAGCTTGACCTGCTCCCACACGTCCATGGGCTGCTTCTCGGCCTTGAACTCCTTGTGCAGGCGCATCACGCATTCGTTGACGCGCAGATCGTAGAACTCGATGCGCTCGCGCTGGGCGCGCTGCTGGCCCCGCCAGTCGCGCGTTTCAAAGCGGTGCTTGGCGCGGGCCGACTCGGTGCGGAACAGCCGGTAGTGGCGGTTGAATCCGTCCATCATCGCCTTGGCGATGTCGTAGGCCACGGTGGAATCGAGTCGCTGGGGAAACATGGCTGCTCTCGCTGCAGGCCCGCGTCAGAGGGCCTCGTCGCGGCGCTTGGCGGCCACGCCAGCCAGCGCCGCCTGGTAGGTGGACTCGAGCCCGCTGGCGGCATCGACCGTCATCAGCATGTCGCGCAACAGGCCGTCGCTCAGGGCGTACACCCAGGCGTGCAGGGTGAGTGACTGGCCACGCGACCAGGCATCCTGCACCACCGTCGTCTGCGCCACGTTCATCACCTGTTCGATGGCGTTGAGCTCGCACAACACCTCCACCCGGTGCTCGGGGGGCGTGGCGTCGAGCAGCGCGGCGTGGCGGTCGCGCACATCCTTGATGTGGCGCAGCCAGTTGTCGGCCAGGCCCACGCGGGTGTCGTTCAGCGCGGCCTTCACGCCGCCGCAGCCGTAGTGCCCCACCACCATCAGGTGTTTCACCTGCAGCTGGTCCACCGCGAACTGGATGGTGGACAGGCAGTTCAGGTCGGTCGGCACCACCACGTTGGCCACGTTGCGGTGCACGAACACCTCGCCCGGCGCGAGGCCGGTGATCTGGTTCGCCGGGACGCGGCTGTCGGAACAGCCGATCCACATGTACTGGGGGCTCTGCTGGGCCAGCAGATCGGTGAAAAACGTGGGCTTCTCGCGCACCATGGCCGCGGCCCATTCGCGGTTGTGGTCAAAGAGATCTTGCAGGGATGCGGACATGGGACATCAGGCGGGTTGGAACAAAGCAGCCATTGTGGGACAAGCCCGCTCCGCCAGGAATCAGCAGGTTTCGGCGAACAGTTCGCGTCCGATCAGCATGCGGCGGATCTCGCTGGTGCCGGCACCGATTTCGTACAGCTTGGCGTCGCGCCACAGGCGGCCCAGCGGGTACTCGTTGATGTAGCCGTTGCCACCAAAAATCTGCACGCCCTCGCCGGCCATCCAGGTGGCCTTCTCGGCCGTCCAGAGGATGACCGAGGCGCAGTCCTTGCGCACCTGCCGCACGTGCTCAGTGCCGAGCAGGTCGAGGTTCTTCGCCACGGTGTAGGCGAAGGACCGGCCGGCCTGCAGCACGGTGTACATGTCGGCCACCTTGCCCTGGATCAGCTGGAACTCGCCGATGCTCTGACCGAACTGCTTGCGGTCGTGGATGTAGGGGATCACGTTGTCCATGACCGACTGCATGATGCCCAGCGGCCCGCCGGTGAGCACGGCGCGTTCGTAGTCCAGCCCGCTCATCAGCACCTTGGCGCCCATGTTCAGGCCACCCAGGATGTTCTGTGCCGGCACCTCGACGTTCTGGAACACCAGCTCGCCGGTGTGGCTGCCGCGCATGCCCAGCTTGTCGAGCTTCTGCGCGATGGAAAATCCCTTCATGCCCTTCTCGATCAGGAAGGCGGTGACGCCGCGCGCGCCCATCTCGGGCTCGCTCTTGGCGTAGACCACCAGGGTGTCGGCATCCGGGCCGTTGGTGATCCACATCTTGCTGCCGTTGAGCAGGTAGTAGCCGCCCTTGTCTTCGGCTTTCAGCTTCATGCTGATCACGTCGGAGCCCGCGCCGGGTTCGCTCATGGCCAGCGCGCCCACGTGTTCGCCGCTGATGAGCCTGGGCAGGTATTTGGCCTTCTGCTCGGGCGTACCGTTGCGGTTGATCTGGTTCACGCACAGGTTGGAGTGGGCGCCGTAGCTCAGGCCCACCGAGGCGCTGGCGCGGCTGATCTCTTCCATCGCGATCATGTGGGCGAGGTAGCCCATGCCGGCGCCCCCATCGGCCTCGGGCACGGTGATGCCCAGGACACCCAGGTCGCCCATCTTGCGCCACAGGTCCATGGGAAACTGGTCGTCGCGGTCGATCTGTGCCGCGCGTGGCGCGATCTCGGCCTGGGCGAATTCGCGCACCGCGTCGCGCAGCGCGTCGATGTCTTCACCGAGCTGGAAATTGAGGCCGGGCAGGTTGTTCATGGCTTGTCTCCTTGGGTCTGTTCAAAGGTGTTCAGTAGGTCTTGGGCACCGGCACCAGGGTCTGCTGCATCACCGCGCAGTCCGAGCGTTTGCCGTCCGGCGCCACATGCACCACCTCGGCGGTGGTGACAATGATGCGTTTGCCGCCCTTGACCACACGGCCGGTGGCCTGCAGCTCGCCGCCCTGGAACGCCGCGAGGAAGTTGATCTTGTACTCCACGGTCGTGACTTCCATGCCCTCGGGCGCCACGGTCAGCGCGGCATAGCCGCCGGCGATGTCGGCCAGTGCGCCCATGGCGCCGCCGTGAAAGCCACCCTGCTGCTGCGTCACGCGCTCGGAATACGGCAAGGCGAGCGTCACCGTGCCCGGTGCCACCCGCAGCAGGCGCACGCCGAGCGGCTGCATCATGCCCTGGCGGTCCAGGCTGGCCTGCACGCGTTCACGCAATGCGCCCTGGTCGTCGGGTTCGGTGGACGGGAAGGTGGTCATGGGTGGCTTTCCGCCTGGCAGGCAGGCCGACGGCCTTTGTTTGACGTTTACGTAAACGTCAATTATGGCCGATGGCTTCCGCTGCCGGCAAGCCCCGGGTCAACCCGGACGGCGCCCGCTATGCTTGGCGGGCCATGCCCTTCACCCTGTCTGCCCCGGTCCACAGCGAACGGGTCATCAAGAAAAGCCGCTTCATCGGCTGCGTCGAGGCGGTGCCCGACCGCGCCGCCGCACTGGCCCGCGTGGCCCAGCTGCGCGCCGAACACCCGACCGCCACGCACGTCTGCTGGGCGCTCATGGCCGGCGGCCACTCCGCCGCCAACGACGACGGCGAACCCGGCGGCACCGCCGGCCGCCCCATGCTGGAAGTGCTGCGGCACCAGGACCTGGAGGGCGTGCTCGCCACCGTGGTGCGCTACTACGGCGGAACGCCGCTGGGTGCGGGTGGACTGGTACGCGCCTACACCGACAGCGTGGCCCAGGCGCTGCTGAAGGGCGACAAGGTGCCGGTGATCCGCTACCGGACGCTGCGCTGCACCCTGCCCTATGCGCTGGAAGGCTGGCTGCGGCGGGAGCTCGATGCCCACGACGCCAGCCTGCTCGATGCGCAGCACGGCGAGGGCGTGGACGTGACGATCCAGCTGCCCGCGCAGAACGCCGCCGCGCTGGTGGCGCGACTGAACGACGCGGGTCAGGGCAAGGTGGTCTGGCCCGACGAAGCGGCTGAAGACTGAGCCGGCCCGCCGGTCAGGCCTTGGCCGGTTTGCCCGATGGCGCGCTTTTCTCCACCTTGGCCAGCAGGGCCCGGGCCTCTTTCTCGTGCACCTTCACCTCGTCGAGATTGGCCACCAGATCGGCCATCTGTTCTTCCAGCTGGCGCTTGTGTTCGGCCAGCACGGCGAGGAACTTGCGCAGCTGCGGCCCGGTGTCGCGCGGGCTGTCGTACATCTGGATGATGTCCTTGGCCTCGGTCAGCGACAGGCCCAGGCGCTTGGCGCGCAGCGTGAGCTTGAGGCGCGTGCGGTCGCGCGCGCTGTAAACCCGGTTGCGCCCGCCCGGGCCTTCGCGCTGCGGCTGCAGCAGGCCCATGTCTTCGTAGAAGCGGATGGCGCGCGTGGTCAGGTCGAACTCGCGCGCCAGATCGCTGATGGTATAGGTCGGGTTGCTCGCCATGGGGACTTGTCGGGTTGCGGACACTGCGCAGGGCACATCACTCCGTAGAATGCCGCAGCATGTGACGTTTACGTTAACGTCACTCAGAAACATCTTAACGGAATCCACCCCGCATGCATGCCCCCACCCGAGAGCAGCTTGAAGCCCGCCTGCACTACCCGCTGGGCGAAACGCTGCCCGAAACCGGCCACGCGCTCACGGTGGCGCTGGGGGTGAAGTGGATCCGCATGGCGCTGCCGTTCGCGCTGGACCACATCAACCTCTGGCTGCTGCGCGACACGCTGGACGGCCCGGATGGTGCAGTACAGGGCTGGACGGTGGTGGACTGCTGCATCAGCCGCGACGAGGCGAAGGCGCAGTGGGAGCAGATTTTCGTGAACGAACTGGAAGGCCTGCCCATCCTGCGCGTGATCGTGACCCACATGCACCCGGACCACATCGGACTGGCGCACTGGTTGTGTGAAAAGTGGTCCTGCATGCTGTGGATCAGCGCGACCGACTACCACTCGGCCCGCATCGGATCCCAAAGCACGACCGGTTTCGGCGGCTCCAGCGCCGCCGATTTTTTCGCGACCCACGGCATGACCGACCCCGACAGCCTGGAGAAAATCCGCGGCCGTGCGAGCTACTACCCCGGCATGGTGCCGGCCGTGCCGCCGCGCTACCGCCGCCTGATGGACGGCCAGACCGTGTCCATCGGCGGACGCGGCTGGCGCTGCATAAGCGGTTACGGCCACGCGCCGGAACACATCGCACTGCACTGCGACGGACTGCAGCTGCTGATCAGTGGCGATATGGTGCTGCCGCGCATCTCGACCAACGTGAGCGTGTACGACATGGAGCCGGAAAGCGATCCGCTGCACCTGTTCCTGACCTCGCTCGACAAGTACCTGCCGCTACCCGAGGCCACGCTGGTGCTGCCCTCGCACGGCAAGCCGTTCACCGGACTGCACGAGCGCATCCAGCAACTGCAAGACCACCACGCAGACCGGCTGGTCGAGCTGCTGGAGGCCTGCCGCGAGAAACCCTGCAGCGGCGCCGATGCCATTGCGGTGCTGTTCCCCCGCCCGCTGGACCTGCACCAGACGACCTTCGCCATGGGCGAAGCGGTGGCGCACCTGCACCGGCTGTGGTTCAACGGTCAGGTGCGACGCGAACGCGATGCGTCGGGCATCTACCGCTTTTCGGCGGTCTGAGCGAGGCCTTCGCTTCCAGGGCGTAACGAGAAGGCGCGGAACGCCAGGGGGCTCTATTCCCCCAGTGGCACCGCCGACCGCTTGAGCGCGCGCCGGCGCTCGGCGTGGTCGGGCAGGATGCTCGCCACCACGTCCCAGAACTGGGGGCTGTGGTCCATGTGGCGCAGGTGGCTGAGTTCGTGCACCACCACGTAGTCCACCATCTCCATCTTCAGGTGGATCAGCCGCCAGTTCAGGCGGATGGTGCCGTCGGCGCTGGCACTGCCCCAGCGCGTGCCGGCACTGGAGAGGCGCAGGCGTTCGTAGCGCACGCCCAGCTGCGGCGCGAAATGGTCGAGCCGCTCGGCAAACACGCGCTTGGCCTGGCGCATCAGCCAGGCCTGGGCGGCATCGCGGATCTGCGCTTCGCTCGCGTTGTGCGCCAGCCCCAGGCGCAGCGTGGCCAGCGCGTCGCTTGCGTCTGCCCCGGCCATCTCCAGCAGGGCACCCACCTGCGCAAAACCGTGCGCCGGGTCCAGCACCAGGCGCACGCGCTGGCCCAGAAAGTGGAACTCGGCGCCATCGGCCCAGATGGTGCGCGCCTGCGCCAGTTCACCGGCGCGCTGGCGCGCGTGCTGCAACTTCTCCAGCACCCAGGCGGCCTTGTTGTGCAGCAGCGCCTCGACCTCGCCCAGAGGCGTCCAGCGCGGCGCGCTCACGCTCAGGCCATCGGGACTGACCGACAGGCCGATGGTGCGCCGCTTGCCGCGCTTGAATTCGTAGGCCACGTCGCAACCGCCCAGCCTGAGCAGGCGGTTGGCCCGCGGGTGGTGCCAGGTGCCGGGCTGGAACACCTGGCTCAATGGTTCGGCGGGCGGGGCATCGGGCTCGGCAAGGCGGGCTCGCGGCGCAGGCACCTGCCGGGGAACCACCGGCTCTGGTCCCACGATGAAATCGAGCGCCAGTTGCACGAAGCGCTGCATGGACTTAAGCCCCACCGGAGCGAAGTGCCCCAACCCAGAACACCGCGGAACTGGCTTTGCCAGGCCGCTGGTGTTGCCCCCTTGAGGGGGTCGCGCGCAGCGCGGCGGGGGTGCTGCTCATCGGTACGCCTCGGGGTCGAGGCGCCGCATTTCGGCTTCGATCCAGGCTTCCACCTCGCGCATCAGCTCATCGGGCTCGCGCCCCACGCTGGAAATGGGCTTGCCGATGGAGAACTCCACCACGCCCGGCGTCTTGATGAAGGCCTTGCGCGGCCAGCATTTGGCGGACGTGACGGCGATCGGGATCACCGGTGCGCCGGTGGCAATGGCCAGGCGCGTGCCGCCGCTCTTGTACTGGCCCTTCTGGCCGCGGGCGATGCGCGTACCCTCCGGGAACATGATGACCCAGGTGCCCTGGTTCAACAGGCGCTGACCCTGCTCCACCACCTTGTTGAAGGCCTGGGCGCGCTTGCTGCGGTCGATGTGGATCATGTCCATGCGGCTCATGGCCCAGCCGAAGAACGGCACGTACAGCAGCTCCTTCTTGAACACATAGGCCAGCGGGTGCGGCATCAGCGCGGGCATGCTGAAGGTTTCCCAGGTGGACTGGTGCTTGAGCAGCAGCACCGCCGGTGCCGTGCTGCCCACCGGCAGGTTTTCATAGCCGATGACGTGGTTGCGGATGCCCAGGATGAGCGTGCCGCCGTCCACCGCCAGCTTGAGCCAGCGTGCGCACATCCAGTAGATCTGCGTGCTGTTGAGAAACGGCGCAGCCAGCACGACCGCCAGCGCCCACGGAATCACGGTCACCGCCATGAACAGCAGGTGCAGGACGGAGCGCAGGAAGTTGATGACGATCATGGGATGGGTTTCAGGTTGTGGCAGCGTCCTGCGCCAGCAGCCAGTCGGCAAAGGCGGGCAGGTCCTCGTGCAGTCGGGTGCCGGGCGGCAGCTCGGGGAGCAGCGCAGCCAGGTCGGCATCGGCGCCCAGGCCGGTGCGTCCGCGCAGGTATTCGGACTGGCCTGTCAGCAGGAGATGGGTGGGGCTGCCCGCGGCGGCGCCCGCCTGCACGTGGCGCAGCGCATTGCCTGCGGTCGGCACATCGGCCAGCGGCAGGCCAAAGCGCGCGCCAATCTGTTGAAACAAACCCGGCGCGGGCTTGCGACAGGTGCAGGCGTCTTCCGGTGCGTGCGGGCAGAAAAACACCGCCTCCACCCGCGCCCCCGCCGCGGCGAGCTGGCGGTGCATCTTGGCGTGGATCGCATTGAGGGAGGCCATGTCGAAGGTCCCGCGGCCGATGCCGGACTGGTTCGACGCCAGCACCACGCGCCAGCCGCCCTGGTTGAGCCGCGCCACCGCTTCCAGCGCACCGGGCAGTGCTTCCCACTCGTCGGGCGACGCGACGTAATCGTCGCGGCTGCGATTCAGCGTGCCGTCGCGGTCGAGGATCAGCAGTTTCATGCGGGCTTCCTTCGGGATTCCGGGACGGCCTGATCGTCTGGTTACGCGGCCAGACGCGACAGGTCGGCCACGCGGTTCATGGCTTCGTGCAGTTGGCGCAGCAGGCCCAGGCGGTTGGCCTTGAGCGCCGGGTCGTCGGCGTTGACCATCACGCCGTCAAAGAAGGCGTCGACCGGCACGCGCAGCGCAGCCAGCGTCATCAGCGAGGCGGTGTAGTCGCCATGGGCAAACTCGGCATCGGCACCGGGCACGGTCTGCTGCATGGCGGCAAACAGCGCTTTTTCGGCTGTTTCGACCAGCAGGCCTTCCTGCACCGCAGCGCCCTCCCCTTCGGACTTCTTGAGGATGTTGCCGATGCGCTTGTTGGCTGCAGCCAGCGCCGCAGCGGCGGGCAGTGCCGCGAAGGCACGCACGGCCTGCAGGCGCTGGGTCACGTCGGCCAGGCGCTGCGGACGCAGGGCCAGCACGGCGTCGACTTCCTGCGCGCTGTAGCCCTGCTCGCGCAGGCTGCCGGCGAGGCGGTCGTAAATGAAGTCGGTCAGCGCAGCGCTCGCATCGGTGATCTTGTCGCCAAACGCCTGCGCGGCAACCGCCAGCAGGGCCGACAGGTCAAGCGCCAGCTCGTTCTCCACCAGCAGGCGGATCACGCCCAGCGCGTGGCGGCGCAACGCAAACGGGTCCTTCTCGCCGGTGGGCAGGTTGCCGATGCCGAACATGCCGACCAGGGTTTCCAGCTTGTCGGCCAGCGCCACCGTCACACCGGTCTGTGTGCGCGGCAGTTGATCGCCGGCGAAGCGCGGCCTGTAGTGGTCTTCGATCGCGAAGGCGATGTCTTCGCTCAGGCCATCGTGGCGCGCGTAGTAGCCACCCATGATGCCCTGCAGCTCGGGGAACTCGCCCACCATGTCGGTCAGCAAATCGGTCTTGGCGAGCTGGGCCGCGGTGTCGGCGCTCTGGGCGAGCACATCGCCGCCCAGTTGCTGGCCAATGGCGCGGGCGATGGCGCGCACGCGCTCCACGCGCTCGCCCTGCGTGCCCAGCTTGTTGTGATAGACCACCTTGCCCAGGCCTTCGACGCGGGAGGCCAGCGTTTTCTTGCGGTCCTGGTCGAAGAAGAACTTGGCGTCGGCCAGGCGCGGTCGCACCACGCGCTCGTTGCCGCCGATCACGGCGCTGGCGTCGTCCGGGCTGATGTTGCTGACCACGAGGAACTTGTTGGTCAGCTTGGCCGAAGTGTCCACCAGCGGAAAGTACTTCTGGTTGGCCTTCATCGTGAGGATCAGGCACTCCTGCGGCACCTCCAGGAACTGCTCCTCGAAGCCGCAGGTCAGCACGTTGGGCCGCTCGACCAGCGCGGTCACTTCGTCGAGCAGGGCTTCGTCCATCAGCACCTCGTAGCCCGGTCCCAGGCGCTCGGCGGCCTGGGCCAGCTGCTGCACGATCGCGAAACGCCGGTCGTTGAAGCTGGCGATCACCGAGCCGTCTGTGAGCAGGGTCTGGGCGTAGCTGTCGGCATCGGCCAGCAGCACCGGCGACTTCGCCGCCTCGAAACGGTGGCCCTGCGTGCGGTTGCCCGCGCTCAGCCCCAGCGCCTTCACCGGCACCACGGTGCTGCCGTGCAGCGCCACCAGGCCATGCGCGGGGCGCACGAAGTGCACGCTGGTCCAGCCGGGCAAAAAGTTCGGAATGCCGCAGTCGGTTTCGAGCTGGTAGCTCATGACCTTCGGGATCGGCAACCGGGCAATCGCTTCGTCCAGCGCTTTCTGCAGGCCGGAGTCGAGTGCGGCACCGGTGACCAGGCTGTCGTAGAAAAGGGCTTCGGCCTTGCCGTCGGGCGCGCGCTTGAGCGCAGCCACGGCAGCGGCCGGATCGGACACGTCGGCACCCAGGGCGCTCAGCTTTTTCAGCAGCGCGGGCGTTGCCCGGCCGTCTGCGTCCAGGCCCACGGCCACGGGCATGAGTTTCTGCTGCACGGCCTTGTCCCCGGCCTTGAGCCAGACGTGGCTGATGTGCGCGGCCAGGCGGCGCGGTGAGGCGAAGGCGGTCACAGCCGAGTCGGCGCCGGCGAGCCCCTGGGCCTTCAGCTGCTCGAACAGCACGCCGGCGAACGCGTCACCCAGCTTCTTGAGCGCCTTCGGAGGCAGCTCTTCCACAAACAGTTCAACCAGCAAATTCTTCGTTGTCATTCTTGGCTATCCAGTTCAATCGGTTGAGGACAGCGCGTCGCTGCGCGCCGGTCTGTCCCGCAAGGCCTCAGGCAGCCTTCTTGGTCATCTGCTCCACCCACTCGCGGGGCGCCATGGGGAAGCCCAGGCGTTCACGGCTCTCGTAGTAGCTCTGGGCCACGGCGCGGGCCAGGTTGCGGATGCGACCGATGTAGGCGGCGCGCTCGGTCACGCTGATCGCACCGCGCGCGTCCAGCAGGTTGAAGCTGTGCGCGCACTTGAGCACCTGCTCGTAGGCCGGCAGCGCGAGCTGCTGCTCCATCAGGTGCCGGGCCTGCTTCTCGTGCGCGCCGAAGGCGGTGAACAGGAAGTCGGCGTCGCTGTGTTCGAAGTTGTAGGCCGACTGTTCCTTCTCGTTCTGCAGGTAGACGTCGCCATAGCTCATGGTGTCGGTCCACTGCAGGTTGTAGACGTTGTCCACGCCCTGCAGGTACATGGCCAGGCGCTCCAGGCCGTAGGTGATCTCGCCGGTGATGGGCCTGCAGTCGATGCCGCCGACCTGCTGGAAGTAGGTGAACTGCGTGACTTCCATGCCGTTGAGCCAGACCTCCCAGCCCAGCCCCCAGGCGCCGAGCGTGGGGTTTTCCCAGTCGTCTTCCACGAAGCGGATGTCGTTCTTCTTCAGGTCGAAGCCCAGCGCTTCGAGCGAGCCCAGGTACAGCTCCAGGATGTTGCTGGGCGCTGGCTTGAGCACCACCTGGTACTGGTAGTAGTGCTGCAGGCGGTTGGGGTTCTCGCCGTATCGGCCGTCTTTCGGACGGCGGCTGGGCTGCACGTAGGCGGCCTTCCAGGGCTCGGGGCCGAGCGCGCGCAGGAAGGTGGCGGTGTGGCTGGTGCCGGCACCGACCTCCATGTCGTAGGGCTGCAGCAGGGCACAGCCCTGGGCGTCCCAGTAGGACTGCAGTTTCAGAATGATTTGCTGGAAGGTCAACATGCGGGCTGGGCCGATGCAATGCACGGGCCGGAAGTGGTCTTCGTGTGAGGAACAGCCGCACCGCCGGGGTGCGCTGCGCAGAGATCCGATTTTACGGGCCGCCAGCACCGGCGAACCACTGCGCGCGGCACATGGTCAGCCGCGCCGGCGGCGGTGGCCCCGGCGGCGGGTGCTGGCGATCAGCAGGACCAGCGTCAGGCAGCCCACCCACAGCGGCGTCAGCCCCCAGCGCGAGGCCCAGCGGGCATAGGGTGTGGTGCCCCTGCGGCCTTCGACGCTGGCTTCCAGCCGGCCGCGCGTGAGCCGGGGCAGCTGGTGCGTGACCACGCCATGGTGGTCGATCACGGCGGTGGCGCCGGTGTTGGTGGCACGCAGCATGGGACGGCCCAGCTCCAGGGCCCGCAGACGCGAGATGTGCAGATGCTGGTCGATCGCCACCGTGTCGCCAAACCAGGCGATGTTGCTCAGGTTCACCAGCAGGGTGGGCGCGTCGTCAGGGTGCCGGAACGCGGCGGCGAGTTCCTCGCCGAACAAATCTTCGTAGCAAATGTTGGGCGCGATGCGCTGCCCGTCCAGCACCCAGGGCGGTTGCACCCTGGCACCCCGACTGAAATCGCCCAACGGGATGTGCATCAGATCGATGAACCAGCGGGCCAGCGGCGGAATGAATTCACCAAAAGGCACCAGATGGTGTTTGTCGTACTGGTAGAAGCTCCCCGGCGGCAGATGCACCGCCTCCTGCGTGGCCGCCGCCTGACTGCCGCGGGCCAGTTCGGCACCGACACGCGCCGCCGCTTCGGGGCTCAGGCCCCACACCGAGTTGGTGTAGCCCTGCGAATAACTGCCCAGCGGAAGGCCCAGCAGCGCGCTCACCGGTTGCGCGACACCGGGCTGCGCCAGCTGCCCCAGCAGGGCTTGCCAGAAGGCGTGGCCGAGCTGCTGGGGCAACAGGGGCAGCGCGGTTTCGGGCGCGACCACCAGCTGGGGTGCACCGCCTGCCCTGGCCTGGGCCGCCCGCACAGCCTCGGCGACCTGCCGGGGGTACCAAGACAGCGCCTGGGCCATGCCGGTGCCTGCCACGAATTTTTCGTCTTGCGCGATGTTGCCCTGCAGCAGCCAGACACGCAGCGTGCCCACCCCGGCGGTGTCGCGCTGCCCCTGCGGCAACCAGCGCTCCGCCATCAGCACGCCAAAGGTCAGCGCAACCGCCACACCCAGGGCCGCCAGCTTGCGCAGGGTGGCAGAGCCGTCAACCATCCGCCACGACGCAGCAGCCGCTGGGGCTGGGGCTGGCGGACGCCGCCCGGGATGCTGCACCGGCCGCGTCAGCCAGGCACGGGCGACATGCCAGGCCCCCATCAGGACCGAGGCGAAGGCATACGCCAGCAGCGCGGCCAGCGCCCCCATGCCGTACACACCTGCCCACGGTGCCCAGGCCGCCATCAGGTCCACCTGCGCGTAGCCGCCCGCGCCCCAGGGAAAGCCGGTCAGCCACTGCCCGCGCATGAGCTCGGCCAGCGTCCACAGCGCGGCAAACAGCAGCGCCTGCAGCACCCGCGAGCGCGGCGCCCAGGCGGCCAGCAGCCCGGTGGCCAGGCCGTAGTAGAGCGCGAGCGCCGCGGCCAGCGCCAGCACCGCCAGCACCGCCAGCCAGGCGGGCAGGCCACCGTAGGTGTGCATCGAAACAAAGAGCCACCAGAAAGTGCCGACCAGCCAGCTGGTGGCAAACAGCCAGCCGCGCCACGCCGCATGGTGCACGCGTGGGGCGCGCTGCAGCGCCAGCACCAGCAGGGTCAGCGAGCCCAGCTGCAACCAGCCGCTGGGCTCACCCGGCAACAGCCCCGGCGGACTCCAGCTGCGCAGCGGCCAGGCCAAAGAGGCGGCTTGCAGCAGGCCGGCCAGCACACACACCAGCAGCCAGACCAGTGACGTGCCGCCGGAAGCCCGCCCGGGCGGCCTGCCGCTGAGCGGTGAAAAGCTGGAGGGGGGATGCAGGTTGCCGAAGAGGCTGCGCATGGGGTGGGGCGCCCGACGCGGCGATCAGGCGCCCGCGGGAACGGTCATCACCTTGAACCACTTCACCGCGCCACCTTTGGTGTGCAGCACCACAAAGCGCAGACCTTCGAGCTCGTGGACTTCTCCGCGCTTGGGCACATGGCCCATGGTGTGGGCGATCAGGCCGCCAATGGTGTCGAAGGCCTCCTCCGGCAGCTTCAGCCCGAAGGACTCGTTGATGCGTTCAATCGACGTGTCGCCACTGACGCGCCAGGTGCTGTCGGCGAGGGCAAAGATGTCGCCGTCGTCTTCGACCACATCGAACTCGTCCTCGATCTCGCCGACGATTTCCTCCAGCACGTCCTCGATGGTGATGAGTCCTGCCACGCGGCCGAACTCGTCGATCACGATCGCCAGGTGGTTGCGGTTGCCACGGAACTCGCGCAGCAGGTCGTTCAGGCCTTTGCTTTCCGGCACGAAGGTGGCCGGGCGCAGCAGGGCGCGGAGGTTGAGCTCGGGTGCGCGCTGCAGCTTGAGAAGGTCCTTGGCCAGCAGGATGCCGATGATGTTTTCGGTCTCGCCTTCGTACACCGGAAAACGCGAGTGCGCGGTGTCGATGACGAGGTGCAGCAGCTCGTCATAGGGCGCTTCGATGTTGAGCAGGTCCATGCGGGGGCTCGCCACCATCACGTCACCGGCCGTCATGTCGGCGATGCGGATCACGCCTTCGAGCATCACGCGCGATTCGGCGTTGATGATGTCGTTGTCCTCGGCGTCGGCGAGGGCCTCGATCAGTTCGTCCTTGGAATCGGGCCCGGGGTGGATGAACTCTGCGAGCTTTTGCAGGAAACCACGTTTGTCTTCATGCCGCAGGCTGCGCTGCGGCCCGGGACTGGGGGGGTTGTCGGCCACTGAAGGAATGCGGTAGTTGCTGAGGGGGCAAAGGATACCGCATGGGCATGACGCAAGGCAAAGGCCCTCCCCGATGGCCTCGGCGCCGCAGGTTCAGCCGCGCACGCGTTCGCGTGCTTCGCGCACACCCTGGCGAATCTCCTGCAGCAGGGCGAGCACGCTCCAGAACTGCCGGGCCTGCACCTTGAAGTGGTAGTCGGTGATCGCCACCTGCTCGTTGATGAGTTCGGTCACCCGCGAATCAAAATCGGCCGGCGGCAGACGCAGATGGGCCTGGCTCTCCGAGCCATCGCGCTCGATGAGAGCCCCCGCCTTGCGGGCGATCTTGAGCATGGCCGTGTTTTCCGACAGTGCATGGATGAAGAGCATGTGCACACCCTCGTTGCGGGCGTGCATCACCGCGCGCTCGAACAGACGGCTGCCGTAACCCCGACCGCGACCCGCCTTCGACACCGATACGCCGAATTCTGCGCAGCTGGTGCAACTCGGGTCGACGGAAAATGCCAGGTGGGCCATCGCGATCAGCTCGAGCTTGCGGTTGAAAATGCCAAAGAGCTCGTCACGGTCGAAATTGAGCTGGTCCACGTAACGCTGGATCTGCTCGTCGTTGGCGGCGTAGCCGAAGCGCAGGTAGCGGTCCTGTGCATCCAGGGCCAGCAGATGGTCTGCAATGCGCGCCAGATGGCCTGGGCCCATGGACCGTATGGGCACCACCACCGAGACTGCCGACGCGGACCGATCCAACTCCGGAGCCCGGACGTCCGCACCCGCTGGCGAGGGCTCGCTGGCACTGGCCGGTGAGGAGCTAAACCAAGAGGTCGGATGGATCATGCAGGGAAATATAAGGGTTTTCCCTGATTCGACAAGGGCATTGCGCCCTAAACCGGCCCTGTGACCGACCAGCGGCCAGCAGAGCGCCCCAGGTTGGTGCGTGCAGAGGCCTGCCTCGCACTCACACGGGCAATGCTGTCGTGCTTTTGACGCGGTCCATCACGAAGCTGGTCTTGCAGTCCTGCACGCTGGGGTGCTTGAGCAGGGTGTCCATCATGAAGCGCGAATACGCAGCCATGTCCGCCACCACGAGGCGCAGCTGGAAGTCCATCTCGCCGGTGAGTGCGGCGCATTCCACCACCTCGGCCCAAGCCTGTACGCTGGCGCGGAACTGGTCCATCGGGTTGCGCTTGGCGCTGTCCGCGTGCTTCTCCAGCCGCACGTTCACATAGGCGGTCAGGCCCAGCCCCACGGCCTCAGGTCGGACCAGCGCCACGTAGCGGTCGATCACGCCAGCCTCTTCCAGCCGCTTGACTCGGCGCAACACGGCGCTGGGAGACAGTCCCACGGCTTCGGCAATCTGGTCGTAGGTGGCGCGGCCGTCTGCCTGCAGGCTGCGCAGTATGTGGCGATCGAGCTTGTCCAGTGCTTGCATAAAGTTCATTTTGCAGGAAACCTGCAAACACGCCAAACGGCGCATCCCAAAACGCTGGAATCGTGACAGCGTACGCCGATACAGTGGCGCTTTGCCCGACACGCCCAGGAGACAGCCATGAACGCCGCCTTGCCCACCGCCGTCACGTCCGCCACGACCCATTGGGAAAACCCCATGGGGACAGACGGCTTCGAGTTCATCGAATACGCCGCACCGGACCCGGCTGCCATGGGCGCGCTGTTTGAGCGCATGGGTTTCAAGCCGATTGCGAAACACCGCCACAAGGCCGTGACCCTGTACCGCCAGGGCGAGATCAACTTCATCATCAACGCCGAGCCCGACAGCTTCGCCCAGCGTTTCGCTCGCCTGCACGGCCCCAGCGTCTGCGCCATCGCCTTTCGCGTGCGCGATGCAAAGGCGGCCTATGAACGCGCCATTTCACTCGGCGCCTGGGGCTACGCCAACACGGCGGCGCCCGGGGAACTCAACATCCCGGCGATCAAGGGCATTGGTGATTCGATCATCTATTTCATCGACCGGTGGCGGGGCAAGAACGGCGCAAAGACCGGCGACATCGGCAACATCGGCTTCTTCGACGTGGACTTCGAACCCCTGCCCGGCGCCGAGTTGAACCCGGTCGGTCACGGGCTCACGTACATCGACCACCTCACGCACAACGTGCACCGCGGCCGCATGGACGAATGGGCCGGTTTCTACGAGCGGCTGTTCAACTTCCGCGAAGTGCGCTATTTCGACATCGAAGGCCAGGCCACCGGCGTCAAGAGCAAGGCCATGACCAGCCCCTGCGGCAAAATCCGCATCCCGATCAACGAAGAGGGCAACGGGACATCGGGCCAGATCCAGGAGTACCTGGACCGTTACCAGGGCGAGGGCATCCAGCACATCGCCATGGGATCCACCGACCTGTACGCCACCGTGGACGCGCTGGAACTCAGCGGCGTGAAGTTGCTCAACACCGGCGAGACCTACTACGAACTGCTGGACCAGCGCATTCCGGGCCATGGTGAAAACGTGGCCGAGCTGCAGCAGCGCAACATCCTCGTGGACGGTCAACCAGGCGAACTGCTGCTGCAGATCTTCAGTGAAAACCAGCTCGGTCCGATCTTCTTCGAGTTCATCCAGCGCAAGGGCAACGAGGGATTCGGCGAGGGCAACTTCAAGGCGCTGTTTGAGAGCATGGAACTGGACCAGATTCGGCGCGGTGTGCTGAAGGGTTGACCTTCGAGAAAGGGCGCATGGTCGCGTTGTCCCTGCTGGGCGTGGCACTGCCACTGTCTTCACAGCCGCGCCTTGCCCTGCACCTTTTTCGAAGGTCTTGTGCAGCACTTCGCCTTTCCACCGGAGACCCCCATGGCTGTTGAACCCGTTGTCTATGGCGCGAGCGAGCGTCCGCCGCGCGGCGACTACGCTCGCGCGCACGACGACTACACCTGTGCGCAGGATTGGGCCGCTTACACCACGGCCGACCACGACACGTACCGGCGTCTCTACGAACGCCAGTCGGCCCTCTTGCCCGGTATGGCCTGCGATGCGTTCATTGAAGCACTGCCTTCTCTGGGTGCGTGCGATCACATCCCCCGCTTCGAGGAGGTGAACGCGCGCCTCAAACCCGCCACCGGCTGGGAGCTGGTCGCCGTGCCCGGCCTGATCCCCGAGCGCCCTTTTTTTGAGCTGCTCGCGCATCGGCGCTTTCCCGTCACCGACTGGATCCGCAAGCCCGAGGAGTTCGACTACATCGTCGAACCGGATGTGTTCCACGACCTGTTCGGACACGTCCCGCTGCTCTTCGACCCGGTGTTTGCCGACTACGTGCAGCGCTATGGTGCGGGGGGCCTGAAGGCGCACGACCTGGGCGCGGGCGAGCTGCTCTCGCGGCTGTACTGGTACACCATCGAATTTGGCTTGATCCAGCAGAGGGGCGGATTGCGCGCCTACGGAGCGGGCATCCTCAGTTCGTCGGGTGAACTGCGGCACAGCGTGACCAGCCAGAAACCGCAACGCATCGCCCTGGACCTGCTGCGCTGCATGCGCACCCGCTACAAGATCGACGACTACCAGGCCACGTATTTCGTGATCGACAGTTTTGCCCAGCTGTTCGAGATGACGGCACCCGATTTCACGCCGTTTTATGCCTCGGTCCGCTCTGCAGGTGAGCTCGCGGCCGAAGCGAGCATCGCCAGCGACTCCCGCATCACCCTGGGGTGAAAGGCCAGCGCCACGTGCGCCGTTCCGCTCACCAGCCGGTTGTCGGCCCCGGGCAGCGTGGCGGACGAGGCCGGGAACACGATGTTGTCGGCGTTGGAGTACCAGCAGATGAAGCGCACATATGTGCCCTGGGGCCGCTGCAGTTTTTCACGGGCTTGCAGCCCGCCCAACCAACTGCCGTCCTGCCGCATCTGGCGCCCGTTGGTCACGTGGCTGAACCGACCGAGCCAGGTGCCGTGGTGGGGCGTGCCGATGGTCACGACCTGCCGGATCCGATCAGCCGCGCCCGGCGTGGCGACCAGCCAGGCGCGTGCGGCCAGTCCGCCCATGCTGTGGCATACCAGCACCGGTGGCTGCCCGGTCAGCGCCTGCGCGCGCTGCACCGCTTCATCGATCAGCGGCACGTAGGTGTCGATCGAGCCGAACACCGGCTCCAGATTGACCGAGGTGTAGGCCATGCCGCGCGCGCGCAGTTCGCGCATCCAGGGCAACCAGAGGCCCCTGTTGCACACGAATCCGTGAATGAAGACGACCGCGACACCCGCCTCCTGCGGCTCGTTGTCATCAGGCAGGCAGCGCCAGCGAAACGGCTGCCGCCAGGAAAACACGATGGGCGCCACCCGCACTTCCTGCCACCACGCGGCGAGCAGCGCCAGCGCAGGCGCGCGCGGCGCCGGGTCTTGCCGGTTGACCCGGGCGACAGCCACAAATTCGAGTGCCAGCACCAGCGCATAGCCGAAGAGCAACAGCACCGCACCGGCCAGAGCGCCAAGGCGGGACCTGTCCCACAGCATCCCTGCCCATCCCGCCGTCAGAGCGAGCGCGCCCCACGCAATGGCCTGCTGCGCACGCGCGACGCGGGACGCAGAGCAAGGGGAAGGAATCATTCGGGGGTGTGGCGCGTGCGGATCCTGCATTTTTTGACTATCTCACGCCGTCGAGGATGCGCGGTGCCCTCGCGCTAGTGCAAGCCACCTAAGGACATCTGACGCTTCGGGACTAGACTGTATTCAGGATGACAACATTCACCAGCGCGGCTGACCAGATCCGCATGCACTTGGAGCGCGTGACCCATCTGCGGGAGCAGGCTCACAGCGCAGGCTTGGCCACTGCGGTGCACGAAGTCAAGCAGTTGCAGGCGCGGCGCTTTCGCGCCACGTACAGCGATTTCTTGCTCGCTCCGCGTTATCGCGCCGCCACCCGGTTCTTCCTCGATGAGCTCTACGGCGAGCACGATTTTGCCCAACGCGATGAGCAGTTTGGTCGCATTGCCGGCGCGCTGGAGCGCCTGTTTCCCGATGCGGTGTCCCAGCTGGCGGTGGACCTGGCCGAAACCCACGCTCTCACCGAAACCCTGGACCACCAGCTGGCAGAGCATTGGATGGGGCAAGGCAACGCGGTCTCGTACAGCGAGCGGTACGTCCGCAGCTGGCGACTCACGGGCGAACGCAAGGACCGGGAACGTCAGCTGGCGGTGGTGCAGCACATGGGCGGTGAGTTGCAGCGCCTCACCCGCATGAAGTCGCTGTTGATCGCGCTCAGGATGATGCGAGCACCCGCCCAGGCCGCCGGACTCTCCGCTCTGCAGCAGTTTCTGGAGCGCGGCTTCTCGGCATTTTCCACCCTCGGCGACGCCACCACCTTCCTGGCGGCCATTGCCCAGCGGGAACAGCGCTGGATCGACACCCTCTTCGATGCCGACCTGACCACCTGCAGCCACGCACTGGCCCTGGAACTCGCGCAGGCCTGAATCCAAACCATCGCCCCTGTGCTTTCGGTGACACCCCCCTAGGGCTGCCCCTGTGTGTCGCACCTGCGCAGCCCGCCAGAATGGGGCTTCACCACCGACCTTACGAAGATGAACCGTCCCTGGCTGTCCCACTATCCCCCCGGCGTTCCCCATGTCGTGCATCCCGAGCAATACCGCTCGCTGAGTGCGTTGCTGGAAGAGTCGTTTCGGAAGAACGCCCGGCAACCCGTTTCGGTCTGCATGGAACGCTGGATGAGCTACGGCGAGCTGGAGCAGTACAGCGCGGCACTCGGCTCCTGGCTCCAGTCACGGGGCCTGTCGCCAGGTGCGCGTGTCGCGGTCATGCTGCCCAATGTGCCGCAGTTCCTGGTGGCCATGGCGGCGGTGATCCGGGCTGGCTACACCGTGGTCAATGTGAACCCGCTCTACACCGCGCGCGAACTGGAGCACCAACTCCAGGATTCCGGTGCCGAGGCGATCGTGATCCTCGAGAACTTTGCCAGCACGCTGGAAGAAGTGATTGACCACACTGCCGTGCAACACGTGGTCGTGGCCTCCCTCGGTGATTTGCTGGGTTTCTGGTACGGCCGCTGGATCAGCTTTGCGGTACGGCACCTGGCCAAGTTGGTGCCTCCCTTCAAGCTGCCGTTTTCCGGCCCGCTCGGGAGTCGCACAATTGCATCGTTCCGGGATGCGCTCGCGGAAGGTGCCTCCAAGGCACTCAAACCCAGCACGGCAACGTTGGAATCCACCGCGTTCTTGCAGTACACAGGCGGCACGACCGGTCTGTCCAAAGGGGCGGTGCTGACCCACCGCAACGTCATTGCCGCCATTCTTCAGGCGGAGGCCTGGTTTCAGCCGGCCTTGGGACAGGTGGGAGATGTGCGTGAAGTCAACAGCATCGCCGCCTTGCCGCTGTACCACATCTTCGCCTTGACGCTGAGCCTGCTCAGCGTGAGGTGGGGAGCGCACATGACCTTGATTCCCAACCCCCGTGACATCCCCAAGTTTGTCGAGACCTTGAAACGTCGTCCGTTTCACCTGCTGCCTGCGGTGAACACCTTGTTCAACGCCCTCCTGCAAGACCCGCAGTTCCGACAGCTCGACTTCTCCAACCTCGTGCTTTCGCAGGCGGGAGGAATGGCAGCGTCCGAGTCCACCGCCAAGCAGTGGCTCGCCGTCACCGGTTGCCCCATGATCGAAGGTTGGGGCATGAGTGAAACCTGTGCCATTGGAACCAACAATCCGGTCACCGATCGCGGGTTCACCGGAACCATTGGGCTGCCCCTGCCGGGCATCACCATCGCCATCAAGGACGACCAGGGCAACACGCTGGTCAACGGGCTGGCGGGTGAAATATGCATCCACGGACCGAACGTCATGACGGGCTACTTCAACCAGCCTGAAGAGACCGCGCGTGCTTTCACCTCCGATGGATTCATGCGCACGGGCGACGTGGGCATCATGGATGACCGTGGCTACACCCGCATCGTCGACCGGAAGAAGGACATGATTCTGGTATCCGGCTTCAACGTCTTTCCCAATGAACTTGAAAATGTGATCGCGTCGTGTCCCGGCGTACTGGAGTGCGCTGCGATCGGGGTCGAGGACTCCAAACAGGGTGAGGCCATCAAAGTGTTCGTGGTTCGAAGCGACCCGACCCTCACCGAGGAAGATCTTGCCCGTTATTGCCACGACAACCTGACCGGATACAAACGCCCCAAATACATCGAATTCCGGGATGAATTGCCCAAGACCAATGTCGGAAAGATTCTTCGCCGGGCCCTCCGAACACCCGTCCAAAGCCTGACAACCCACTGATCACACATGAGCGCGCCACTGATCACGGACGTTCTCGCAGCATCGGGTGTGACGGTCTTCGAGCGCGGCTGGCTCTCGGCCAACAATGTCCTCATACAGGGCAGCGGCCCCACGGCACTGGTTGATTCGGGCTATCACTCCCATGCCGGCCAGACCCTCGCGTTGTTGCAGCAGGCCATCCCATCGAGACCACTCGACCTCCTGCTCAACACCCATTTGCACAGCGATCACTGCGGCGGAAACGCTGCGCTGCAACTGCAGTACCCGCTTCTCGAGACACTGATACCTCCTGGACAGGTCCTCTCCGTCGACCAGTGGGACCCGGTGGCCCTCACATACGAACCCACTGGGCAAGAATGTCCTGCATTCACCCGGCAAGGGGTGTTGCGACCTGGCACGGACATCCGCTTGGGTTCGTGTTCATGGGAGATCCACGCCGCAAAAGGACATGATCCGCACTCCATCGTGCTGTTTCAGCCAGAGCATCGGCTGCTGATCTCGGCTGATGCCCTCTGGCAAAACGGATTTGGCGTTGTGTTTCCGGAACTGGAGGGCTTTCAGGCCTTCGAAGAGGTGAGCCGGACCCTGGACACCATCGAAGCATTGCAGGCGCGGACGGTCATCCCCGGGCACGGCGCTGTTTTCCAGAACACCAATGAAGCCATTCGACGTGCACGCAGCCGTCTGGATCAATTCACCAAGGCACCCGAGAAACACCACCAGCATGCGATCAAAGTACTGATCAAGTTCCGATTGCTGGACTGGCAGCGTATCTCGTTTGACGCGTTGCTGGCTTGGGCCAGAAAGACCAGTTATCTGCACAATGCAATGCCTGAAGAGGCACTCGGTGTTTCAGCACAGAAGGAATGGATGCTTCAGTATTTGAAAGAACTGGAGCGTAGCGGCGCCCTGCGTATGGAGGACAGTCTGATCATCAATTGCTGAAGGCGGGAATGCGGTCAACTTCAGCCGAAATGATCCCAGCCAAAAAAGCCTAAACCCCCAAGCACCGAAGGCACGAGGGGGTTAGGGGGATAAGAGCCTGACGATGACCTACTTTCACACGGGAATCCGCACTATCATCGGCGCAAAGGCGTTTCACTGTCCTGTTCGGGATGGGAAGGAGTGGTACCACCTCGCTATGGTCGTCAGGCATAAACGGTTGTTCCTGATGTGTTTTCACACAACGAGAACGAATTCATAGAGCTTCGAATCAGCTGTTTTTGATTGCTGCCAACGTCATGGGGCAACTGTTGTTGCAGGCCATGGGGGCATAACTATGACTTTTCAGTCAGATGACATTCACTTATGACGTTTAACGTCAAAGTTATAGGGTCAAGCCGCACGAGCAATTAGTATCAGTTAGCTTAACGCATTACTGCGCTTCCACACCTGACCTATCAACGTCCTGGTCTTGAACGACTCTTTAGGGGGCTCAAGGCCCCGGCAGATCTCATCTTGGAACGAGTTTCCCGCTTAGATGCTTTCAGCGGTTATCTCTTCCGCACTTAGCTACCCGGCAATGCCACTGGCGTGACAACCGGTACACCAGAGGTGCGTCCACTCCGGTCCTCTCGTACTAGGAGCAGGCTTCCTCAAATCTGCAGCGCCCACGGAAGATAGGGACCAAACTGTCTCACGACGTTTTAAACCCAGCTCACGTACCTCTTTAAATGGCGAACAGCCATACCCTTGGGACCGGCTACAGCCCCAGGATGAGATGAGCCGACATCGAGGTGCCAAACACCGCCGTCGATATGAACTCTTGGGCGGTATCAGCCTGTTATCCCCAGAGTACCTTTTATCCGTTGAGCGATGGCCCTTCCATACAGAACCACCGGATCACTATGTCCTGCTTTCGCAT
>JAABQK010000028.1 GCA_011391495.1 Hydrogenophaga sp. | reverse complement strand
CAAGACGCCCAACTGGCATTTGGCCATGTGGCGCTGCTTGACCACACCGACTTTTCACTCGAGCCGCAAGAGCGGGTAGGCCTGATTGGACGCAACGGCACGGGCAAGTCGTCCCTGCTCAAGATACTGGCTGGATTGGAGAAGCCGGACGACGGCGCGCTCCAAGTACAAACCGGCTTGCGCGTGGCCTATGTTCCACAGGAGCCGCTACTGGATCTGGACAGCACGGTATTCGAGGCCGCCAGCGTGGGGCTCGCGGATGCCCGGGCTGCACGCGACCTGTATCTCAGCGGTGCGGACGGACTGGATCTGGATGCACTGCAAAACCGCATCGAAGCGCTGGACGCTTGGAACTGGGAACAGCGGGTCGAAGAGACGCTGCACCGACTGCACCTCAAGGGTGAGGACACGGTTGGATCCCTCTCAGGCGGAAACAAAAAGCGGGTGGCGCTCGCGCAGGCGCTGGTGAGTCGACCGGATGTGCTGCTGCTGGACGAACCCACCAACCACCTGGACCTGGACAGCATCACCTGGCTCGAGGACCTGTTGCTGGAATACAAGGGCAGCGTGGTCACGATCAGCCACGACCGCGCTTTCCTCGATCGGGTGGCCACGCGCATGGTGGAACTGGACCGCGGACGCTTGCTGAGTTACCCGGGAAACTTCGCGCAGTACCAGCAGCTCAAGGAAGAACAGATGGCCCAGGAGGCCGTGATCAATGCGCGGGCCGACAAACTGCTGGCGCAGGAAGAGGTGTGGATACGCAAGGGCGTGGAGGCGCGCCGCACGCGAGCACAGGGCCGCATCACCCGGCTGGAGCATCTGCGAGAGCAGCGGGCACAACGCCGCAATGCCCTGGGCAACGTGAAGCTGGAAGTCGCCAGCGGCACGACCAGCGGAAAAATCGTGGCGGAGCTCGATCACATCAGCAAGTCCTTCCCCACGGCAGACGGTGGAAAGCGAACGGTGATTCGCGACTTTTCGGCCACGATTCTGCGCGGCGACAAGATCGGCCTGATCGGCCCCAACGGCGCCGGCAAGACGACCTTGCTCAAGATCATCCTGGGTGAACTCGCGCCCGACAGTGGCACGGTGCGCCAGGGCAGCAAGCAAAGCGTGGCCTATTTCGACCAGATGCGCGACCAGATCGACCTGGATGCGACGCTGGAGGACTTCATCAGCCCGGGCAGCGAGTGGATCGAGATCGGCAGCAAGCGGACGCATGTCAAGAGCTACCTGAGCGACTTCCTGTTTTCTCCGGCGCGCGCCAACGCCCCGGTGCGCACACTCTCGGGCGGCGAGCGCAACCGCCTGCTGCTGGCACGGCTGTTCGCCCGCCCGGCCAACGTGCTCGTGCTGGACGAGCCGACCAACGACCTGGACATCGACACCCTGGAGCTGCTGGAGGATCTGCTGCAACAGTACGAAGGCACGGTGTTCCTGGTCAGCCACGACCGGCGATTTCTCGACAACGTGGTCACCAGCACCCTGGTGAGCGAGGGCGATGGCCGCTGGCGCGAATATGTCGGCGACGTGCAGGACTGGATGACGCAGTCGGCACGCGCCGAGGCCTTGCAACGGGAACGCGCAGCGCCCACCGAGCAGCCTGCTGCCAAACCGGCCGCCGCCGGCGGTGCCGCGGGGATCGTGCCGGTCGCCACTGCGAAAAAGAAACTCAGCTACAAGGAGCAGCGCGAGTTCGATGCCTTGCCCGGACGGATGGCTGCCCTCGAAACCGAGCAGGCGGAGATCAACCAGGTTCTGAACGGGGGAGCACTCTATGCCAGTGATCCGGCGCGGGCGGCTCAACTTGGCAAGCGGCTTGCCGACATAGAGATGGACTGGTTGCAGGCCATGGAGCGCTGGGAGGCGCTGGGAGGCACTTGAGCCAGCCAGCCCGGCGTGACGCCTGTCACGCCAACCTACCCCCCATACACAACCGATGACGCCCGACCGCCTGGCACTGGATCTGCAACGCGCCCTGAATGAACTCCAGCAGGAGCGTGAGCGCACGCACAAACTGCTGGCCGAGGTGGAGCGGCAGAACCGCGAGCTCGACCGCCTGCGGAGCTCGGTACACCGCGAATCCAACAGCCGCCTGCTGGCCGAGGAGGCGCTCGACGAGACCCGCGATCGCCTGCAGCTCGCGGTCGATGCCGCCGGGCTGGTGTTGTGGGACTGGCAGCTGCCCTCCGACCAGATGTTTCTGACGGCCCGCTGGGGCGAGTTGCTGGGCGACATCGCCATGGACGGTTTCTGGGCCGTGAGCGACCTGCGATCGCGACTGCATCCCGACGATGTCGAACCGCTACAAGTTCAGCTGCGGGATCTGCTCGCAGGCCGCAGCCAGCGTGCGGTGCTGCAGCACCGGGTGCGCACCGCAGACGGCTGGCTCTGGGTCGAAACCCATGGCATGGTGGCCGAGCACGACAACCGCGGCAAACCCTTGCGCCTGATGGGCACACTGGCGGACATCCAGGAGCGCAAACGGGCGGAACAGGACAGCGAGCGGGCCCGGGCGCTGGCCGAACAGGCCAGCCGGGCCAAGAGCGAGTTCCTGGCCAACATCAGCCACGAGGTACGCACGCCGCTGAACGCCCTGATGGGGCTGACGCGCATGCTGATGGACTCGCCCGTGAATCCGGAACAGGCGGGCTGGCTGGGCCTGATGGACAGTTCGGCCCAGGCCCTGCTGCGATTGCTCAACGACCTCCTGGATCTCTCGCGCATCGAGGCCGGCAAGCTGGAGGTGGAGAACGTGCGGTTTGACCTGCGCCGCACCCTGGAGGAAGCGGTCGGGCCGTACGCCGAGCAGGCACGCCACAAACCCCTGAACTGGCAAC
Source organism: Hydrogenophaga sp. (assembly GCA_011391495.1). Taxonomy (GTDB): domain Bacteria; phylum Pseudomonadota; class Gammaproteobacteria; order Burkholderiales; family Burkholderiaceae_C; genus Hydrogenophaga. The sequence goes on along the minus strand of JAABQK010000028.1, from coordinate 27,038 downwards.
TGCTGCTCGCACCCGACCTGCCTGGCGCGGTGCTGGGCGACCCCGGGCGGCTGCGACAGGTGCTGGACAACCTGCTGTCCAACGCCCTGAAATTCACCCCGCGCCAGGGTCGCATCGCGGTCCATGCGAAGGTGGTCCCTGCGCTCGGCGACGAGCCTGCCCGCCTCAAACTGCAGGTGCAGGACAGCGGCGTGGGCATCGCCAGAAGGCACCAGGCAGGCATCTTTGACGCCTTCACCCAGGCCGACGCTTCCACCGCGCGCCGGTACGGTGGCAGCGGGCTGGGCCTGGCGATCTGCGCCCGACTGGCGCGCCTGATGGGGGGCGAGATCGGCTTGAACAGCGAGCTCGGTCAGGGCAGCACCTTCACGCTCACACTGCCCCTGCGCGTGGCCCCGGCAGGCGACAGCGGTCCGCTGACCGGCCCCATGGAGCTGAGCGAAATGGCCCAGGCCGGCCTGCGCTACGCCGGGATGGTGGTGCTGCTGGCAGAAGACAACCCGGTCAACGAACTGATGATGCGCCAGCTGCTGCTGCGGCTGGGTTGCACGGTGCGCGTGGCGCGCGGCGGCACACAGGCAGTGGCGCTGTGGGAGCAGGGCGGTATCGACCTGATCCTGATGGACGTCCAGATGCCCGGCATGAGCGGGCTGGAAGCGACACAGAAAATCCGGGGCATCGAGACCCGCCGCAAACTTTCCCGCGTGCCCATCGTCGCGGTGACGGCCAATGCCATGTCGGGGGATCGCGAACAGTGCATCGCCGTCGGCATGGACGGCTACGTGGCCAAGCCGGTCAGTCCGCAGGCACTGATGAAAGAAATCGACCAGGCGATGAAACGCCCGGCGTCCAGTCCGCCGGACAGGGGCTCCCCGGAGAGCGGCCCGGCAGCTGCAGCGACACGGCCCGCCGCACGGATCACAGCGCACACGGATGCGCTGGATGTGGAGAAACTGCGCCGCCGCCTGGACGGCGATGACGAAACCCTGAAACAGCTGGCGTTGGCCCTGCGCGCAGACCTGGCGGCGCGCCAGCGGGAAATGCAGCGGGCACTGGAGGTCCGCGACAGTGCTTCGGCCGTGGCCCACGCGCACGGCCTCAAGGGCTCGCTGGGCAGCATGACCGCCGAGCGCGGGGCGCGCCTGGCCAAGGGTCTGGAACTGGCAGCCCGCGCCGGCGACTGGAGGCTGTTTGAACGGGTCCTGCCCCTCATGCAGTCCGAAGCGCAGGCGATCGACAAAGCCCTGATGGCCCTGCTGGCCGTGAGCGGTGGCGACCTGTTCGAGGGCATGGCGAGCCACCCACGCGATTGAGCCCGCCGCCCGCGAGGCCGATCGTGGGCCTCTCATTCAGCGTGTGGCCGCCAGGCGCCTGAACACCGTCCAGAAGGCCGCATCCTGCGTGGTGGCGAAGTTGATGCGCATGAGCGTGCTGGGCGCGCGCGCGGCGTGAAAGAGCGCCCCGGGCGCCAACAGGTAACCCTCGTCCAGCATGCGCTGGGCCAGCGCCTCGGTGTCCACGCCCGTGTCCACCCAGCCAAACAGACCCGCGGGTTCGGACACGAAGCGGCAGCCAGCCGCCTGCGCCAGCTTCACGCTGCGGCTGCGCGCGCCGTCGAGCCGGGTGCGGATGCGCTCGGCGTGGCGGCGCAGCTGGCCCTGCTCCATGCAGTGCGCCAGCGCGCGCTCCAGCAGGCTGGGCGTGGTGAGGGTCGTGAGCAACTTGGTGTCGAGCAGGCGCTCCACCCATTCCGCGGGCGCGGCCAGGTAACCCACCCGCCAGTTGGGCGCCAGGATCTTGGCGAAACCGCTGACGTAGAGGGTGCGCTGAAGGCCGTCGAGCATGCTCATGCGCGTGGCGTGTTCGGGAGCGATGTGACCGTAGGTGTCGTCTTCCACGACGTAAAAATCGTGCTGCTGCGCGAGCTGCAGCACGCGGTGGGCACTGGCTGGCGACAGGGAGAAGCCGGTCGGGTTGTGCAGCACGCTCACGCTCACGAACAGCTTGGGGGCGTGTTCTTCGCAGTAGCGCGCCATCACCGCCAGGTCGGGGCCAGCCGGTCCACGCGGCACGGGCAGGATGCGCATGCCCATGGCGTCCAGTCGCGCGAACTCCACCGCCCAGCCGGGCTCCTCCACCATCACCGCGTCGCCCGGCTTGAGCAGGGTGCGACTGACGATATCGAGCGCGTGCGTGGCGCCCACCGTGGTGATGATCTGGCCCGGCCCGACCGGCAAGCCCAGGCTTTGGAGCCGGCTGGCCAGCGCGCGGCGCAGCTGGCTGTCTCCCAGCGGCTCGCCATACCTCAGGGAACTGTCCGACAGCGCCTGCGCCGTGGTGACGCGGCGCACCGCCGCCTGCATGAAGGTGGACGCCATCCAGTCGGGCGGGAAAGCACCCATGCCAGGCTGCGGGCGGGAGCCGGCCGGATGGAACATGCCGCGGATCAGCGCCGCCGCGTTCACCGGGGCGGTGATGCGCGCGGGCGCATCCGGCGCTGCAGAGCCGGTGCGCACCGCCATGCTCTCGCGCAGGGGCGCACGCTCGCGCACGAAAAAACCCCGGTTGCGCTGGGCGTGCACCAGCCCCTGGGCCAGCAGCAGGTCGTAAGCCGCCACCACGGTGGACGGGCTGAGTCCGTGCTGCGCCGCGCACTGGCGCACACTCGGCAGACGGGCACCGGGGCTGAGCAGCCGGTCGCGGATTCGGCCCGCGAAGCGTTCGGCCAGCTGCTCGGCCAGCGTCTGCGCGGCGGTTCGGGTCAGGGCGGGTGCGTTGCTCAGCGCATCGGCGGCGCCGGCGTCCGGGCATGTGACCATGGCGGTGTGTGGACGGTTGAAGCCACACAGTTTTTCAACTGAACACCCAAACTGTATGGCTTGTGTATGGTTTCAAAAGGATAAAGTGTTGGCCATGCGCCCGCAAGCTTTTTCCATTTCCGATCGGTCCGCCCCCTGGCTGGCCGGACCTCCCTGCCGCACAAGCCCATGAGCCCGAGCGAATTCAGCGCCCTGCTGGTGCTGGCCACGGCCACCAGCTTCACGCCCGGCCCCAACACCACGCTGTCGACCGCGCTGGCCGCCAACTTCGGCCTGCGCCGCGCGCTGCGTTTCGTGTGTGCGGTGCCGGTCGGCTGGGGCCTGCTGCTGGCCTTGTGCACGGCGGGCTTTGGTGCGCTGGTGCTGGCCGTGCCCGCGCTGCGCCTGGCCATCCTGACCGGCGGCGTGGCCTACCTGCTCTGGCTGGCCTGGCGGCTCGCGGGCAGCCGCAGCCTGGGCCAGGTCAACGCAGCACGGCTCAACGTCAGCTTCACCCAGGGCGTTCTGCTGCAGTTCCTCAATATCAAGGCCTGGATGCTGGCGCTGTCCATCGTGGCGGGCTGGATCGCCGGGCGGCCAGATGTGGGCGCGCGGTTCGTCCAGGTGTTGCCGGTGATGCTGGCCTATGCGTTCTTCAGCAACCTCACCTACGCCAGCGTGGGTTCGGTGTTGCGCCACTGGCTGGCCGGGCCGGTGGTGGACGGGGTGGCCACCGGCGCACGCCTGCTGGCCTTCAACCGCCTCATGGCGGTGGCGCTGGTGCTCACCGCCGCGTGGATGCTGGTCAGCGGCATGGGCCTGCAGGCGCCGGGCAAGGGAGCTGCACCATGACGCCCGCCGCCGCACTCGCTGCAGCGCCCGGCCGCCGCGACGAGACGCTGGGCCTGTGGCTCGGTCTGGTGGGGGTGATCGTATTCGCGCTGACCCTGCCCATGACGCGACTGGCCACCGGCACCGCCGACGCGCCGCAGCTGTCACCCTGGTTCGTGACCTGGGCACGCGCCGCGCTGGCCGGCGGCCTGTCGATGATCTACCTGCTGGCCACCCGCTCCCCGCTGCCCAAGCCGACCCAGCTCAAACCGCTCGCGCTTTCGCTGCTGGGCAATGCCATCGGCTACCCGCTGCTGCTGGGCTGGGCGCTGCGACACGTGACGGCCAGCCACGCCGCGGTGATCACCGCACTGCTGCCACTGGCCACCGCCGCCGCCGCGGCCTGGCTGCTGCACCAGCGCGCGCGCCTGGGTTTCTGGCTGTTCGCCGGGCTGGGCAGCCTGCTGGTGGCGATCTACAGCCTGCTGCGCGCGGCGCAAGCCGGCCACGGTTTCGGCCTGACCTGGGCCGATGCGCTGCTGGTCGGCGCGGTGATCGCCGCCGCGCTGGGTTACGTGGCCGGCGCCAAGCTCACACCGGTTCTCGGCGCCGAACGCGTGATCAGCTGGGTGTGTGTGATGGCGCTGCCGCTCACCGTGCCGGGCGCGCTGCTGACCTGGCCCGACCAGCCGGTGAACCTGTCGGCCTGGCTCGCGCTGCTGTATGTGGGCGTCTTCTCCATGTGGGCCGGCTTCTTCGCCTGGTTCCGCGGCCTGGCGCTGGGCGGCGCGCTGCGCGTGAGCCAGATGCAGCTGCTCCAGCCGTTCATCAGCATCCTGGCCGCCGTGCCGCTGCTGGGCGAGTCACTGGATGTCATGACCCTGGGCTTCGCGCTCGCCGTGGTCGCCACCGTCTTCATGGGGCGCCGCATGGCCGCTCCGCCCGTCACACACCCGCCATCCCACAAGGAGACTTCATGAGCAGCAGCTGGACCCTCGCGAAACGCGCCCACAAGATGAACCCGTCGGTGATCCGCGAGATCCTGAAGGTGACCGAGAAGCCCGGTATCGTCAGCTTCGCCGGTGGCCTTCCGTCGCCCAAGACCTTCCCGGTCGACGCTTTTGCCGCCGCCTGCGAAACCGTGCTGCGCACCGACGGCCGCGCCGCGCTGCAGTACGCTGCCAGCGAGGGCTACCGCCCGCTGTGCGAATGGGTCGCGGCCCACCTGCCCTGGGACGTGTCCGCCGATCAGGTGCTGATCACCACCGGCAGCCAGCAGGGCCTGGACCTGGTGGCCAAGGTGCTGATCGACGAAGGCAGCAAGGTGCTGGTGGAGACGCCCACCTACCTGGGCGCACTGCAGGCCTTCACGCCGATGGAGCCGGCCATCGTGAGCGTGGACAGCGATGCCGAGGGTGTGGACGTTGCAGACCTGGCCGCCAAGGCGGACGGCGCGCGCTTCCTCTACGTGCTGCCCAATTTCCAGAACCCGACCGGCCGCAGCATGAGCGAAGCGCGCCGCGCCGCGCTGGTGGAACGCGCCGCCGCGATCGGCCTGCCCCTGGTGGAAGACAACCCGTATGGCGACCTCTGGTTCGACCAGCCGCCGCCGAAGCCCCTGACCGCGCGCAACCCCGAGGGCTGCATCTACCTGGGCTCGTTCTCCAAAGTCCTGGCGCCCGGCCTCCGCCTGGGTTATGTGGTGGCCCCCAAGGCCATCATGCCCAAACTGCTGCAGGCCAAGCAGGCGGCCGACCTGCACAGCCCCAGCTTCAACCAGCGCATGGTGGCCGAGGTGCTGAAGGACGGCTTTCTCGACCGCCACGTGCCCACCATCCGCGCGCTTTACAAACACCAGTGCGCGGTGATGCTGGACGCGCTGGCGCAAGAGATGGCTGGCCTGGGCGTGCAGTGGAATTCGCCCGACGGCGGCATGTTCCTCTGGGTCCGCTTGCCCGAGGGCATGAACGCCATCGACCTGCTGCCCAAGGCGGTGGACAAGGGTGTGGCCTTCGTGCCCGGCGCGGCCTTCTATGCGGCCGACCCGGACCCGCGCACGCTGCGCCTGTCCTTCGTGACCGCAAGCGAGGAGCAGATCCGCATCGGCATCCAAGCCCTCGCCGCCGCCATCCGGGAGAGCTGCCCATGAAGCAACGCCCGTTCCAGCAGGTGGACGTCTTCACCGCCACGCCCTACCGCGGCAACCCGCTCGCGGTGGTGCTCGACGGCACAGACCTGGACACGGCCGCGATGCAGCACTTCACCCACTGGACCAACCTGTCGGAATGCACCTTCGTGCTGCCACCCACGCCCGAAGGCGCGGCCGCCGGCGCCGACTACCGCGTGCGCATCTTCTGCCCCGGCCGCGAACTGCCGTTTGCCGGTCACCCCACGCTGGGGACCTGCCACGCCTGGCTGGAAGCGGGCGGCGTGCCGAGAGGCGAACACGTGGTGCAGGAGTGCGGCGTGGGACTGGTGAAGATCCAGCGCGATGGCGAGCGCCTGGCTTTTGCGGCGCCGCCGCTGATCAGGAGCGGCCCTCTTCCTGAAGGTGACGTGGCGCTGATCGCCCGCGGCCTGGGCGTGGCACGCGGGGACATCACCGCCCACGCCTGGTGCGACAACGGACCGAACTGGCGCGGTGTGATGCTGACCAGCGCCGAGCAGGTGCTGGCACTCAAACCCGACGCCAGCATCCTGGCCGGGTTGGACATCGGTGTCGTCGGTCCAAATGTGAAGGCCCGCGGTCAACAGCCGCTGAGTGGCAAGGTCGGCGTGGTCGGCCCGCAGGGCGATGGCGACACGCAGTTCGAGGTGCGCGCCTTCTTCCCGGGCAACAACGGCCTGGCCGAAGACCCGGTGACCGGCAGCCTGAACGCCGCGCTCGCGCAGTGGCTCATCGGTGCCGGCCTGGCGCCCGAACGCTACGTGGCCGCGCAGGGCACGGCGCTGGCACGCGAAGGCCGCGTGTTCGTCAAACGTGACGCCAGCGGCACGATCTGGGTCGGCGGCGCATCCGTCACCTGCATCGACGGGCGGGTGAACCTGTGACCCCGGGACTGCGCGCGCAGATCGACCACCTCGTGGTGGCTGCGCGCACGCTGGACGAAGGCGTGGCCTGGTGCGAGGCCGCGCTCGGCGTGGTGCCCGGGCACGGCGGCGAACACGCCCTGTTCGGCACCCACAACCGGCTTGTGCGACTGGCCTGCGCCCAGGCCCCGCGCGCCTACCTGGAAATCATCGCCGTGAACCCGCAGGCCACGCCAACGCGGCCCGCCGGGCTGAAGCGCTGGTTCGACCTCGATGACCCGGCCCTGCAGGCGCGGCTGGCGCAACACGGTCCTCAACTGGTGCACTGGGTGGCGAGCGTGCCCGACGTCGATGCGGCCGCCGCCAGCCTGCGCGCCCTCGGCATTCAGCGCGGCCCGGTGATCGCCGCGACGCGCCCCACACCGTCGGGCCTGCTGCAATGGCGCATCACCGTGCGCGACGACGGCCAGCGCCTGTTCGACGGTGCGCTGCCGACGCTGATCCAGTGGGGTGAAACGCACCCCGCCGGCGCCATGCCCGCCAGCGGTCTCGCGCTGCGGGGCCTCACGCTCAACCACCCCGACGCACACCAGCTGCGACAGGCGCTGGATGCCATCGGTCTGGAGCAGCTTGCCGTGGCGCCAGGCACAGCCGCGCTCACCGCGTTGCTCGACACCCCCCACGGCCCACGCACGCTGTGTTCGGCCTGCTGACCGTCCGGAACCTGCCATGCCCATCCAGCTGCCCAGCCTGCAAGACATCGAAGCCGCGGCCCAGGTGGTGTACCGCGAATTCCAGGCCACACCGCAATACCGCTGGGCCACACTGTCGCAGCGCCTGGGCACCGACTGCTGGGTCAAGCACGAGAACCACACCCCGGTCGGCGCGTTCAAGATCCGCGGCGGCCTGACCTATTTCGAACAGCTCAGGCAACGCGGCGAACTCCCGGGCGAGGTGATCAGTGCCACGCGCGGCAACCACGGCCAGAGCATGGGCTGGGCGGCGCGCCTGCACGGTGTGGCCTGCAGCATCGTGGTGCCGCTGGGCAACTCGGCCGAGAAGAACGCCGCCATGCGCGCGCTCGGCGTGAACCTGATCGAACACGGCTGCGACTTTCAGGAAGCCCGCGAACACGCGATGCGCCTGGCCGCCGGACGCGGCGCGCACATGGTGCCGAGCTTCCACAAGGACCTGCTGCTCGGTGTGAGCACCTACTGGTGGGAATTCTTACGGGCTGTGCCGCAGCTCGACGTGGTCTACGTGCCCATCGGCCAGGGTTCGGGCGCGTGTTCGGCCATTGCTGCCAAGCTCGCTCTCGGCCATGCGGTCCGCATCGTGGGTGTGGTCAGCGCCCATGCCACGACCTACGCCGACTCGATGGCCGCAGGCCAGGTGGTCGAGGCTGCGGTGAGCACCCAGCTGGCCGACGGCATGGCATGCCGTGTGGCGGACCAGGCAGCGCTCGATCTGCTGCTGCCGCACCTGGAGCGCATCGTGCAGGTCACCGACGACGAAGTGGCCGAAGCCATGCGCATGCTGTTCGCCGACACGCACAACGTGGCTGAAGGCGCAGGGGCCGCAAGCTTCGCGGCCGCCTGGCAGGAACGGTCGCAACACAGAGGCCAGGTCGTGGGCACCACCTTGTGCGGCGGCAACGTGGACAGCAACACGTTCGCCAAAGTCCTCGGCGCCTGAAGGGAAGCCAAACGGGGATGCGGAACTGGCTCGGCCAGGCCGCTGGCATCGCCCCTCAGGGGGGTGACGCGCCGTCGGGCGTGGCGCGGGGCGCCGCGAGCCTCGCCACCACTTCGCAGAAGGATTCCACCGCGTCGGTCTTGAACACCACCTCGCGCACGCCAGCGGCCATGGCCTGGGCCTGCAGCTCGTCAGTGATGTAACCGGAGGCCACAGCCACCGGCAGCGCGGGGTTGATGGCCAGCACGGCCTTGGCGACATCCAGACCGGACATGCCGGGCATGTTGTAGTCGGTCAGCAGCAGGTCAAATCCGCCCGGATTGCCGCGCACCGCCTCGATCACCTCCCGCTGCTCGGTGAAGGCGGTGACCTTGTGGCCCCGGCGCTCCAGCAGGCGCCGCACCAGGAACACCAGGGTGTCGTCGTCGTCGAGGTAGAGGATGTGACGCTGGTCGGCGGGCGGGGCATCGGCCATGTTCGGTGTCTCCGTTGGATCGGGCGCGGCAGGTGCACCTGGACGGGACATTGTGCCGCCTTCGTCTGGCGACGACGGCATGGCCGGCCCATTTGCCTTGGGAACTGTGACCATTGACGCACACACCGGAAAAAAGAGTGAAAAGGTGGCGCCCTGGCCCTCTGCGGTCTGCACGTCGATGGCACCGCCCAGCGACTGGACAATGCCCAGCGCCACCGGCAAACCCAGCCCGGTTCCGCTGCCCACCGCCTTGGTGGTGAAGAAAGGCTCGAAGATGCGGCTGCGTGTGGCCTCGTCCATGCCGCAGCCGTTATCGCGCACCCGGACCCGCACCGCACCGGCCGCGCAGGCCTGCGCCAGCTCGGCGGGCAGGCCAAGGTGATCACCGGGGAGTTCATCGACCAGGTATTCGATCTGCCCGGCCTGGCCTTGCATCGCGTGGATGGCGTTGGTGCCCAGGTTCAGCAGCACCTGCCCGAGCTGGGTGGCATCGGCCAGGATCGGCCGGATGCCGCGGGCGCAGGACTGGACCAGCTCGATCTGGGGCGGCAGGGCCGCGCGCAACAGGCTGCAGGACTCGGTCAGCACGTCGCCCAGGTACACCGGTGCGCGTGCCATGGGCTGGCGACGGCTGAAGGCCATGATCTGGCGCACCAGCTCTCGCCCGCGCCGCGCTGCGGTGCTGACCTCATGCAGGCTCTCGCGTGCCGGGGCAAAGGGCGCCAGGTCCTGGCGCGCCAGGTCGGCGTTGCCCAGGATCGCCGCCAGGATGTTGTTGAAATCGTGCGCCACGCCACCGGCCAGCGTGCCCAGCGCCTCCATCTTCTGCGACTGGGCCAGCTGGGCCTGCAGCGTCTTCTGCCGGGCCTGCGCCGCCTTCAGCGAAGAAATGTCCACGAAGGTCAGCACCACATGGCGCAGACCGCCCTGGGCATCGTTCTCCGGGTAGGCATTGCAGAGCGCCCAGCGCACGTCGCTGCCATCGCCGACCGGCATGCCCAGCACCACATCGCGCACCGCCTGCCCGCTGGCGAGCACGCGCTCGAACGGCATTTCATGGCGGCGCATGGGCTGACCGTCCTCGCCCAGCATCTGCCAGCCCGACCGGGTGGGCTGCGGCAGCGCCGCGTTGGCGCCCCCCTCCACCCAGTCCAGAAAGCGCCGCGCCGCACTGTTGATGCTGAGCAGCGTCTGATCGGGCCGGAACACCATGACGCCGGCGCTGAGGTTTTCGATCAGGGCCCGCGAATCGGCTTCGCGCAGCTGCAGACCCTGGCGCGCCTTGTCACCGTCCAGGCGCAGCCGGTAGGACACCAGAGCGCCGTACAGGACCACCCGCAACAGTTTGCTGAGAAGAAAAAAGAAGATGAAAGAGGGTGTGACCGCCTGCAGCGATATGCCCAGCACCGGCACGGCCAGCGCAAGCGCCAGCAGACCGCCCAGCTCGACCGCCGTGAGCAGCTTGAGCGCCTGGATCTCGGGTATCCGGCGCTGCCGGTCGAAGCGGTGGATGTCCAGCCAGGCAAACACGGTGATCGCGATGATCGATCCGGTGAACAACACCTGGCGCACCAGCGGCACATCCCACACCCGCAGGAAAAAGAGCGTGAGACACAGAAAGGCCAACGAACCCGCCACCATGGGTGCCAGCGGCCGGGACCGGTCGATGTAACTGCGAAAACCGATCCAGGCAAAGAGGGCGCTGAGCATCAGCGCGGTGTTGCCGACCGGCAGCGTGAGGGCGTCGGGCCATGTGCCGCGTGCCCACAGCAGCACCGAGCCCAGGATGCCGGCCAGGGCCGAGAGCGACCACCAGCCCGGGCCACCGATGGCGGGATAACGCCGCATCTGGGCCCAGAAAGCCAGCGCAATCAGGACATCGACACCGACGCGCAGGGCCAGCAGGGTCGGGAGGTCAAACAACATGGGGACGGGGATGAACCAACATAGCGGTTCATTGAAGCACAGCCAGCCGCGGACATCGCCTCGATAAAGGCCCTTAAGCCAGGCGACTTCCGCGCCATGCGCTGCGGTCCTGGCCCCCAGAGGGGAGCCAAGACGCATCCGTGAAAGCCGTGAACCCGGGCAGTCGCTGCCGGGACAAAGCCCACGCAGGGGCGTGGACAGAATGCCATCCATGGGAACCCTCTACCTCGTGCGCCACGGCCAGGCCTCGTTTGGCGCCGCAGACTACGACCAGCTGAGCGAACTCGGCCAGCGCCAGAGCGAGCGTCTGGGCCGCTACTGGGCCGAGCGCGGCCTGCGCCTTGACGCGGTGCTGACCGGCACGCTGCGCCGCCATGCGCAGACCTGGGCCGGCATCGCGCAGGGCGCCGGCCTCCACCTGGAACCGCTGCTCTGGCCCTGCCTGAACGAGTACGACAGCGAAGCGGTGATCCGCGCCGTGCTGCCCTGCCGGCGCGACGCGACCCTGGGCGACCCGCACACCCCCGAGGGCTACCGCGCGCACTTTCGACTGCTGCGCGACGGCCTGGCGCAGTGGATGGCGGGTACCGTGAGCCCCCAGGGCATGCCCAGCTACACCGACTTCGTGCACGGCATCACCAGCGCACTGGACCACGTGCGCGCCGAACACGCGGGGAAGAACGTGCTGATCGTCTCCAGCGGCGGGCCGATCGCCACCGCCGTGGGTCATGTGCTGGGCCTGAGCCCCGAACGCACGATCGACCTCAACATGCGCATCCGCAACAGCGCGGTGACCGAGTTCCTGTTCGGCCCGAAACGCCACACGATGCTGACCTACAACACGCTGCCCCATCTGGACCCGATGGAGTTCAAGGACTGGATCACGTACGCGTGAGCCCCTGCGCCGCTGCGCGGCTTCCCCCCTGGAAAGGGGGACTTCCCCTCAGTCGAAGGCCGTGCGCTGCGTCAGCGTGTCCGCCGGCAGCTGGTCGATCTCTTTGAGCAGCTGCGCCATCGCGCGGCCGGCCGCGTCCAGCACCGCATGCCCTTTGTCCGCCGTGGCGGCCGAGGCGTTGCCCACCGCGCCGTTGGCGTTGTAGTCCTGCATCTGCCAGCCGAGCTTGGCGCTCTTGCCGTTGCCCAGAATGGCGAAGCGCTCTGCGCGGTCCTGCGACGTGGAGCGGAAATACTCGGCCTTCTCCATGTGCACCCGCTCGGGCGAGAGCGCCAGCATCATGGACGTTTCGATCTCGCCAGCATGGATGCCGAAGCGGTGTTCCACGGTGCTGAAGAGCGCGTTCACGTCCTGACCCTGTGCGTCCAGCAGCGGCAGGTGGAACCAGCTCACGCTGTAGACCAGCATGCCGAGCCGCGCGCGCAGGTCGCGCGCCACCAGGTCGAGTGCCCCCACTTGGCCGCCGTGGCTGTTGAGCAGCACCAGCTTCTTCACGCCGCTCGCGGCGACGCACTCGCCGAGCTCGGTCCAGACGCGGATCAGCGTCTCGGCCTTGAGCGTGAGCGTGCCGGCGAAGCGCGTGTGTTCGGGGCTGAAGCCCACCGCCTGCGTGGGCAGGAACAGCGCGGGCAGATCGTGCGGGATGTGCGGCAGCGCGGCGGCGATCACACCGTTGACGATGTCGGTGTCCACCGACAGCGGCAGGTGCGGCCCGTGCTGCTCGGTCGCGGCCACCGGCAGCACGGCGATCGCGCGTGTGCGGTCCAGCGCGGAGAAGTCGGCGGTGGTGAGGTCGGACCAGTGGCGGGCAGGGGCTTTCATGGCTGGCATCTTACGTGGGAGCGCCGCGCTGTTGTGCTGCATGGCCGGCCGTCCGACAGCGCCACCCGTGTGCGTGGATCGACCCCATGTCCCCCCGTCTGGGGACGAATCACCGGTGCGCACCCCCACACAGTCCACCGGAAGGAGGATGTGAGAGAAGCGACCGCCGCGTAGTGTCGGAGCGTGGCTTGAGCACAGGCAGCACACAGCGTCGGGCCACCCACACCGTGCATGCCGCCGGACATGCACACCCCGCACGAAGTCAGCCAAGGAGAACCGCCATGCCCGTCCGCATTCCCCCCGAAATCCTGGAGAGGATTCCGTTCAACATCGACCCCTTCACACCCATCCGTCCCTGGTGGCCGGTGTTCTGGAAGGTGTGTCCACAGCGCATCCTCATGGTGTGCGACGGGCTGGACTTCTCCACGGGAGGCTTCGGCCTCAACGAGGTGGTGAGCAACGTGCTCAAGACCTGGGTTCCCGGCTACCGCGTACCACAGGTCACCACCGCCAACCGCCACCTGGGCGAGGTGGCCGACATCCAGGGGTTCCGCTTTGACGTGGCACCCCCCGCACCGCACAAGGCCTTCGGCTTCGCCAACTACGACCAGCTCTGGCTGATCGGCTCGGCCAGTGCAGGCAGCGGCTTGAGCCTGAGCGACGCCGAACTGCAGCGCATCGCCGACTTCATGGATGCGGGCGGCGGCGTGTTCGCCACCGGCGACCACGCCGACCTGGGCGCGGCGCTGTGCGGGCGCATTCCGCGGGTACGCAGCATGCGCAGCTGGTTCAACGCCGCCGAGCAGCCCGCCGAGCCCTGGGCCCCGGTCGCGCCCAACGGTGGCAACGCCGACCGCATCGACACACTGACCCCGGGGGACGACGCGTTCTTCACGTTCAATGACCAGTCCGACACGCACCCGCAGCGCATCCACGTGCGCTACTTCGAAAACCTGGCCACCCCCGTGGCCTACGACTACCAGCCCCATCCGCTGATGCAGCGGCAAGACGGCAGGCCGATCCTGCACTTCCCCGACCACCCGCACGAAGGCGTGTGCGTCGAACCTGCCAACCACGCGCTGAACTACCAGTTCACCGGCGCGGCGCGGCCGGAGTACCCGTCGGCCGGCGTGAGCAAGCCGTATGTGATCGCCACCGGCTTTTCCGGTGGCGGCTACGTCACCGACGTCGGCAAACCCGCGGTGAACCCGCGCTGCTTCGGCCTGGTCAGCGCTTACGACGGGCACCTGGTCAGCGTCGGCCGCGTGGCCTGCGACTCGACCTGGCACCACTGGATCAACATCAACCTGGACGGCGCGGGCAGCGGCGGGCGCAGCGGCTTTTATGTGGGTGGTGTCCGCACCCCCGAGTACGCCAATGAAATCTGCCAGTACTACCGAAACCTCGTGGCCTGGCTCGCGCCGACACGCATCCGCTGGTGCCACGCGATCCTGGACCTGCTGGACCTGCGCTTCGCCTACCCGCTGTTCGAGGAATGGAGACAACCGCCCGGCCCGCCGGATTTCCGCGAGCTGCTGGCCATGGGCCGCCAGGTGGTGGCTGCGGCCAAGGCCGCCGGCTTGCCCGATGCCGAGGTGCGATTTGCCAGTGCACTGGCCGGCTTGCTGGGCAAGAACGCCAGCCTGCCGCTGCAGTCGCTGGTGAGCCCCTGGGCCGGTGCCGAGGAGCGGCGGGCTGATCTGCCAGCGGCTGAGCTGCGCCTCGTGCTGCTGGGCGCGGCCATGCACACCGTGTGGGAGCTCGCGCCCGCCAGCTCGGGCGAGATGGCCCGGCTGACCGAGAAGTCGGCCAACGCGCTGCGCGACAAGATCCTCAAGACCCTGGGCAAGACCCTCCCCGCAGCGCTGCAGACCTACGTGAAGGGCGTGCACCAGCGCATCGAGTCCAGCGCCAAGTCGCTCTCGGTCATCGAGTCGCTGCTGCGCTGAACCCCGGGCACTGAAAACCCGCGGGTGTCGGTGCTCAGGCGACGGCACCAGCGGGGGGCCCGTACATCCACCGGCGCGACCACGGCAGTCCCTGCGCACCCTGCCCCGCCGGGCGGCACAGCACCTGGTAGATCGACACCTCGTCGCTCTCGAACGCCCAGGCGCAGCCCGCGAGGTAGATGCGCCAGATGCGCCAGCGCTTTTCATCCACCAGGGGCCTGATGCGCTCGGCGTTCGCCTCGAAGGCTTCGCTCCAGAGCCGGGTGGTGCACTGGTAGTGGCGGCGCAGGTTCTCCACGTCGAACGCTTCCAGCCCGCCTTCCTGCAGGGTGCGCAGCACGGTGCCGATGTGCGGCAGTTCACCGCGCGGGAACACGTAGCGGTCGATGAAATGTCCGCCGCCGTGGCGCGTTTCACCGTCGTGGGCATCGGTGCTGGTGATGCCGTGGTTCATGACCCAGCCGTCGGGCTTGAGCAGCGTGCGGATGTGGCCGAAGTAGCCGGCCAGGTGGTCCAGCCCCACGTGCTCGAACATGCCCACGCTGGTGATGCGGTCGAACGGGCCGTCCTGCACGTCGCGGTAGTCCTGCAGCCGGATCTCGATGCGGTCCTCCAGCCCGGCCGCCTTCACCCGCTCACGCGCCAGCTCGTACTGGTTCTTCGACAGCGTCACGCCCACGCACTGCGCACCGAACTGCTGCGCCGCACGCAGCACCAGCGCGCCCCAGCCGCAGCCGATGTCCAGCAGCCGCTGGCCCGGCTGCAGGCGGATCTTGCGCAGGATGTGGTCGATCTTTTTCTGCTGCGCCTCGTCCAGCGTCTCGTCGCCGCGCTCGAAGTAGGCACACGAATACACCATGCCCTCGCCCAGCCACTGGGCGTAAAAATCGTTGGAAACGTCGTAGTGGTACTGGATGGCTTCGCTGTCGCTCTCGCGCGTGTGGCCAAACCGGCGGCGGATGCGCCCCATCAGGCCGTTGGCCGGCTCGGCGCTTTCGGCCAGCCGGTGCGCCACGGCCAGGATGTCGCTCAGCGGGCCGTCCACGTCGATCAGCCCCTCCACATAGGCCTGCCCCAGCGTGTCCAGCCCGGGTTCGATCAGCAGCGGCAGGGCCGAGGCATCGCGCACCCGGATCTCCACCATCGGCTGCTCGAAGGTGCCCAGCGCCAGCGACGAGGCGCCGCGCTCGCCCCAGCTCAGGCGCACCGGCAGGTTCACCCGCGTCCTGACCCGTTGCGCCCACGGCAGCAGGGCGCGCTCCACGATCGATCCCATGCAGACCCTCCTCCATGCCAACCACCCTGGCCGCCTTTGTACAGAAACCGGGGGCCGGTGTGAACCCCAGAAGCCCGCAAAACGATCCCTGCAGGCCATGGATCGCGTCGATCGACCCGTGACCCGCGTGTTGGACCGGTGCGCAGACAAAACAACAGCACTGACTTATATTCATGGGCGCTGCTGGCCTGCCCGGAACAGCCGCGCTGCAGCGCGTCGCGGAACTTGATCCCGCTGGCCCCCTCATACTTCCGCTGCTGCGCTGTCCGCCAGCCGCAACCCGCCCCACCACCGACCGCCCCCCGATGCTGCTTCCCACCCTGTCCTTCCTGGCCACCTCGGTCTCCCGGCGCCTGCTGGCGCCCCTGCTGGTCGCGCTGCTGCTGCCGCTGTCGGCGCAGGCCCAGGGCCTGCTCGGCGGGCCGGCCAACCAGGCCGTGACCCAGACCGAGCAGGTGCGCGCCGAATTGCTGGCCCACGCGCCCGAAGGCGTCGCCCCGGGAAAGCCAGTGTGGGTCGGTCTGCAGCTCACGCACACGCCGCACTGGCACACCTACTGGAAGAACCCGGGCGATTCGGGCCTGCCCACCGAGCTGCAATGGACACTGCCCGCCGGCGTGACCGCGGGCGACATCGCCTGGCCCACGCCGCGCAAATTCCCGCTCGGCACCCTCGCCAACTACGGTTTTGACGGCACGGTGCTGCTGCCGGTGCCGCTCACCATCGACCCCGGCTTCACCGGCACCCACATCGAGGTGAAGCTGTACGCCGCCTGGCTCGCCTGCCGCCAGGAATGCATCCCCGAGGAAGGCAACTTCACGCTGCGCATCCCGGTGCAGGGCTCGATCGGACTGCACGGCCAGGCCTTCGAAGCCGCATTCGCCGCGGCGCCGCCAAGCCAGCCCGCCGCGGACAGCGTGGTCCGACCCGAAAGCGGGTTCCTGAACCTGGCACTGGCCGGTCTGCCGGCTGCATGGCAGGGTCAGCGCCTGGAATTCTTCCCCGAAGCCACGGGCCTGATCGAACCCGGGGCGGCCTGGCAACAGGACTGGGACGGTGCGCGCTGGACGGCGCGGGTGCCGCTCTCGCCGCAGCGCAGCGACAGCCCCGCGCAACTGGCGCTGGTGGTGGCCCCGGCCAACCCGCCCGGCAGCGGCCCCGGCCTGCCCGGCGTGCGGCTCGACGTGCCGGTGCAAGGCGCCTGGCCCGCCGCGGCCGCCCTGCCCGCGGCGGTGCCCGATGCGCTGACCGCCGCGCTGGAAGCCAATGCCGCGCGTGCCGCCGCGCAGGCCGCGCCCGCCGCCAGCGGCGCCCCGATCACGCTCTGGGCCGCCCTTCTCGGCGCCCTTGTCGGCGGCATGATCCTCAACCTCATGCCCTGCGTGTTCCCGGTGCTGGCCATCAAGGTGCTGGCGTTCGCGAAACACGCCGGCGACCGGCAAGCCCATCGCGCCAACGGTCTGGCCTACACGGCGGGCGTGGTGCTCTCGTTTCTGGCGCTCGGCGGCCTGCTGCTCGGCCTGCGCGCCGCGGGCGAGCAGCTCGGCTGGGGCTTCCAGCTGCAGAGTCCGGGCGTGGTGGCCGCGCTGGCTGTGCTGTTCACGCTGATCGGCCTGAACCTCGCCGGCATGTTCGAGTTCGGCAGCGTGCTGCCCGGCAGCGTGGCCAGCCTGCAGGCGAAGAACCCTACCGCAGACGCTTTCCTCACCGGCGTGCTCGCCACGGCCATCGCTTCGCCCTGCACCGCGCCTTTCATGGGCGCATCGCTGGGCCTGGCCATCGGCCTGCCCACGGTGCAGGCGCTCGCCGTCTTCGGCATGCTCGGCCTGGGCATGGCGCTGCCGTATCTGGCGGCGAGCTGGTGGCCGGCCATCGCGCGCGCACTGCCGCGCCCCGGCGCGTGGATGAACACCTTCCGCCAGCTCATGGCCTTCCCCATGTTCGCCACCGTGGTCTGGCTGCTCTGGGTGCTGGGCCAGCAGAGCGGCATCGATGGCGCGGCTGCGTTGCTCATGCTGCTGGTGGTGCTGGCGCTGCTGGTGTGGGCGCTCGGCCTGCGCGGCAAGAGCCGCACGGTGCTGGCGAGCGTCTCGCTCGCCAGCCTGCTGTGGCTGGGCTGGAGCGTGGGGCCGAACGTGACCCGCATGGCCGACGCCAGCCCGGGCACCACGGTCGCCACCGCCGTGCAAGGCCTGAGCTGGCAGCCCTGGAGCCCCGAGCGCCAAGCCGCGTTGCTGGCCGAAGGCCGGCCGGTGTTTGTGGACTTCACCGCCGCCTGGTGCGTCACCTGCCAGTACAACAAGCGCACCACCCTGGCCAACGCCGACCTGCTGGCCGACATGGCCGCGAAAAACGTGGCTCTGCTCCGCGCCGACTGGACCCGTCGCGACCCGGTGGTCACCGCCGAACTCGCCCGCCTGGGCCGCAACGGCGTGCCGGTGTACGTCATTCACCAAAACGGGCAGGCGCCGCAGGTGCTGTCCGAGGTGCTGGGTGTGGACGAAGTCCGCGCCGCCCTCGGGGGTCTGTAACCCCCTGCGCCACTTGCAGCGGGCCTGGGGGCCCGGCAAAGGCGGTGCCGCGGGTGTCTTGAACCAAATCCCCGCTCCTGTGTCGTAGGGCTTCTGCTGTCCAAGGGAGTTCGAACATGATGCAACGCCGCCCCTTCATCACCCGTGGCCTGGCCTGGGGCACCAGCGCCCTCGCCGTGCCCGCGAGCCTGCTGCCCCGTGTGGCCCTGGCCGCCAGCGTCGGCCAGCCCGCGCCCGACTTCACGCTGAACGACACCTCGGGCAAGCCGGTCAAGCTCTCGCAGTTCAGGGGCAAGCCCGTGGTACTGGAATGGAACAACCCCGGCTGCCCCTTCGTGCGCAAGCACTACCAGGGCAACATGCAGGCGCTGCAGAAAGATTTCACCAACCAGGGCGTGGTCTGGCTGACCATCAACTCCACCGAAGCCGCCAGCGCCGACCACCTCAGTCCGCCGGAACTCGCGCGCTGGATGACCGACAAAGGCGCCAGTCCCAGCGCCACGCTGATGGACGAGGACGGGAAAATCGGCCGTGCCTACGCAGCCCGCGTCACGCCGCACATGTACATCGTGGATGCCAAAGGCCTGCTGGTCTACGCCGGCGCCATCGACAGCATCCCGTCCGCGCGCGTGGCCGACATCGAAAAAGCCACCAACCACATCCGCCAGGGCCTGGGCGAGCTGCTCGCCGGCAAGGCCGTGAGCACACCCACCAGCCAGGCCTACGGCTGCAGCATCAAGTACAAAACCTGAAAGGCCGCCCATGCCCTGGCACCCCGCCATGTCCACCCCCACCCGCCGCCAGACCCTGACCCGCCTCGGACTCGGCCTGTGCGCCAGCGCCCTGCTCGCCGCGTGCTCGTCCGAACCCGCGCCCCAGGCGGTGGACCCGCTGCGCGTCAGCCTGGAGGAAGGCCGCCAGCTGTTCGAAAGCAAGCAGGTGCTGATGGTTGACATCCGCGAGCCCAAGGAACACGCCACCGGCGTGGCCAACGGCGCCATGCTGCTGCCCATGTCGCAGCTCAACCAGCGCGTGAACGAGATCCCGAAAGATCCGGCGCAGCCGGTGCTGGTCATCTGCAACACACAGAACCGTTCCAGCAAGGTGGTGCAGGCCATGAAGGATGCCGGCTGGACCAACGTGCGCTACGTGCACGGCGGCATGAGCAGCTGGGCGAAGAACGGCTGGCCGATGGTCAAGCCGTTCGGGCTGCCGAAGTCCTGAGGCTGCGGGTGGTTCGAACGCGAACGGCCCAGAATGAAATGGGGACGTGCGTGGCCTGCCCCTGCGGCCTGCTCGACACGAGAGGAAAAGACGTCAGTGCACGAGGTAGCGGCTGACTGCGGACTCGTCCCATTCGATTCCCGTTCCCGGCGCGTCAAGGATGGAGGCTTTCCCATTCTGGATCTGCATCGGCTGCGCGAGGATCGGCGAGGCCCAGTCAACGAATTCAAGCCAGTGCCGGGTCGGCGTAGCGGCCAGGAGGTGCGCACTGACTTCCGGGAACAGGTGGGTCGAGATCGGCATTCCCGCTGATTCCGCGAGAGCGGCTGATTGCATCCAACCGCTGACACCCCCCATCTTCATTGCATCCGGCATGCCCAGATCAGAGGCCCCGAAGCCAATGCTGGTGGCCATTTCGCTTGGGCCCCACCAGTTCTCGCCCATCTGGATCGGGCACCTGGACAGGGCTCGTACCCGGGCATAGCCTTGGTAGTCATGCGCCAGGCAGGGCTCTTCGATCCAGTACAGACCTTCGTCGGCCAGTGCTCGAACCCGGTGCATGGCCTCGGGAACGGACAGCGCCTGGTTGTAATCGGACATGAGGTGAATTCCATCGCCGATGGCCGACTTCACGGCCCTCACGACCTTGAGGTCGGTTTCAAGATCCGGATATCCGAGACGGACCTTGATCGCCGAAAAGCCTGCGGCCACCAGTGCCTCGGCCTCAGCAGGTGCAAGATCAGCGCCAATCAGTCCAAGTCCGCAGCTGTTGTAGGCGGAGAGGTCGAGAAGACCGGCACCCAGCGCGCGTGCCAGCGGTTGGCCCTCCACGATCGCAAGTGCATCCCAAGCCGCCATATCGATACCGGCAAGGGCCATGCCGACGACGCCTTTCGCGCCCAGAAGTCGGAACCGGGAGTGGAGTGCGTGGTTGATCTCAAGGGGCGCAACGGACATTCCGCGAAGAACCGGCTCCAGGTTTTTGAGGAGCTGGCACACCGGCTTCAGGATGAGCGGCGTGTAGCAGAACAGGTACGTGCGCCCGGTCACGCCTTCGTCAGTGTGGAGATCGATCAGTGCCAGCGGAGCGATACGGATGGTTCCGCTACTGGTTTGCAATGGAAGCCGCATCGGTACATGGACCGCTCGCACATTGAGCCTGCTGATGGTGAGCTGACCTGAAGCGCTCATGATTGGCCTCCATGGAGAAGAGGGACGAAGCGGTTCTGATGCCAAACGTTTGAGCCGAGCGGGTTGGAACCGGACTGGCCCGCTATGCGGATCATGTGAAAACCAGCACGGGCCAAGTCGGTGGAAATCCGCGCCCCGACCTTCATGGGCATCGGGTCTTCATCCAAACGAAAGGCGTCCGGGATGCATGCTACTACCGTGGCCGCCAGCTTGGCCAAGCCCGTTTTCCCGATCGCCCTTGTCACCGCTCACCACCATCGAACCCATTGACGCGCTGGCTGCAGCCGCTGTATCGCCGTGTATGCCCTCGCTCAAACGGTGCCATCCACGCCAGGCGGGATAATCCTCGCTCCCCTTTGACGACCGCAACGGACACCCCCATGAGCCACGCCCCCCTGCAGAACGACACTTTCCTGCGCGCCTGCCTGCGCCAATCGACCGACCACACGCCCGTGTGGCTGATGCGCCAGGCGGGGCGCTACCTGCCCGAGTACTGCGCCACGCGCGCCAGGGCGGGTTCGTTCATGGGACTGGCCACCAACGTGGACTACGCGACCGAAGTGACGCTGCAGCCGCTGGAGCGTTATGCGCTGGACGCGGCGATCCTGTTTTCCGACATCCTGACCGTGCCGGACGCGATGGGCCTGGGCCTGTCGTTCGCGCAGGGCGAGGGGCCGAAGTTCGAGAAGACGGTGCGCACCGAAGCCGACGTGGCCACGCTCGCCGTGCCGGACATGGACAAGCTGCGCTACGTGTTCGACGCCGTCACCAGCATCCGCAAGGCGCTCAACGGACGCGTGCCGCTGATCGGCTTTTCGGGCAGCCCCTGGACGCTGGCCTGCTACATGGTGGAGGGCGGCGGCTCGGACGACTACCGCGCCGTGAAGAGCCTGATGTACAGCCGCCCGGACCTGATGCACCGCATCCTCGCCATCAACGCGGACTCCGTGGCCACGTACCTGAACGCGCAGATCGAGGCCGGCGCGCAGGCCGTCATGGTCTTTGACAGCTGGGGCGGTGTGCTCGCCGACGGCAAGTTCCAGGAATTCAGCCTGGCCTACACCCGGCGCGTGCTGGCTCAGCTCAAGCGCGAGCACGACGGTGTGACCATTCCGCGCATCGTCTTCACCAAGGGCGGCGGCCTGTGGCTGGACGACATGAAGGACCTGGACTGCGAGGCCCTGGGCCTGGACTGGACGGTGAACCTGGCCAAGGCGCGCGCCGCGGTGGGCGACAGCAAGGCGCTGCAGGGCAACATCGACCCGAACGTGCTGTTCGCACCGCCGGAGGCGATCGACCGCGAAGTGGCGGCCGTGCTGGCTAGTTTTGGCCAGCCGCACCAGGGCGCCGGCACCGGCCCCACGCACATCTTCAACCTCGGCCACGGCATCAGCCAGTACACCCCGCCCGAGAACGTGAAGGTGCTGGTGGACGCGGTGCACACGCACTCCAAACGCATCCGCGCGCAAGGCTGAACGCGGTCCGTGCGTGGCCGGCGATGAGGGTGCGTTCACCGTCACACGCCGGTCAGAAATCCGGCTGGCGTCCAGCCGTTAGCACAAAATTTCTGAAAAAGAGCACTTGACAGGCCTCAGTTATGCACAAATTTTGTGCTGCGGCGCGTCATCCGTTTTCTTCCGACCGCAGCCCCGACCAGCAACCAGTGTCTTTCATAAGTTGTTGATTTCATTGAGTTTTGTTTTCTGCTTTTTTTCTGGGCAGTTTAAGCAAGCCCTTGATTTACAAGGCCTCCCGGCCCGCCCGACACGTCTATCAACAAAGTTATCCACAGAAAGTCTGGATAGCCTCAGAAGCCCCGGCAAATCAAGCACTTACATCGCTTTTCAACAGTTGAACCGAGGAAAACACGCTAAGCATGGCTTTCTGGCCCAGCATCGTTGTCGCCACCCCCGCCCACAGTGGCGTGGGTGCGGCGCTGACCTACCGAAGTGAGCTGTCGCTCGCGCCGGGGGTGCTGGTGCGCGTGCCGCTGGGTTCGCGCGAGGTGCTGGGGGTGGTCTGGGACTGCCCGTCCGAGCGGCCTGAAGGGCTGACCGAGGCCCAGACCAGGGCGGTGGCCGGCGTGCTCGACGGCCTGCCGCCGCTCAACGACCGCTGGCGCCAGCTGGTGAAGTTCAGCGCCCAGTATTACCAGCGCAGCCTCGGCGAGGTGGCGCTGGCCGCCCTGCCGCCGCAGCTGCGCGAGCTCGACAGCGTGCAACTCGCCCGCCGGCTCAAGAAGCGCGCCAAGGCGGCGGCCGCCGAGCCCGCCACCACGGGCGAGCTGAGCGGCCACGACCTGAGCCCCGAGCAGGCCGACGCCCTGCAGGCCCTGGCCACCACCAGCGCGCCGGTGCTCCTTTTTGGTGCCACCGGCAGCGGCAAGACCGAGGTCTACCTGCGCGCCACGCAATCGGTGCTGGAAACCGCCACGCCCGGGGGCACCAACGGACCAGAGAGCCCCACCCAGGTGCTGGTGATGGTGCCCGAAATCAACCTCACGCCGCAACTCGAGGCGCGCTTTCGCGAACGCTTCGAGCCCGCCTTCGGCGCCGGCTCGGTGGTCTGCCTGCACAGCGGCATGACGCCGGCGCAGCGCCTGTCCAGCTGGCTCGCGGCGCACACCGGGGCGGCGCGCATCGTGCTCGGCACGCGCATGGCCATCTTTGCCAGCCTGCCCGGGCTGCGCCTGATCGTGGTCGACGAAGAGCACGACCCCAGCTACAAAAGCCAGGAGGGCGCGCGCTATTCCGCACGCGACCTGGCGGTGTACCGCGCCAAGATCGAGAGTGAAGCGTTGGCCCCGGCGCGCTGCCAGGTGGTGCTCGGGTCGGCCACGCCCTCGCTGGAAAGCTGGCACGCGGCTGACCAGGGCCGCTATGTGCGGCTGACCATGCCCGGGCGCATCGGCGGCGGTTCGCTGCCGCGCCTGCGGCTGGTGGACATGAACCACCAGCCCAAGGGCGCCGTGCTGGCACCACCCTTGCTCGCAGCGATGGCCGAGCGCATCGAACGCGGCGAACAGTGCCTGGTGCTGCTGAACCGCCGGGGTTACGCCCCCGTGCTGGCCTGCCACGACTGCGGCTGGAAGAGCGGCTGCCCGCACTGCAGCGCGTACCGCGTGTTCCACAAACTGGACCGCACCCTGCGCTGCCACCACTGCGGCTTCACCGAGCGCGTGCCCCGCGCCTGCCCCGACTGCGGCAACCTCGACATCGCGCCCGTGGGCCGCGGCACCGAGCAGGTGGAAGAGCATCTCGCCGCCCTGCTGGTCGACGTGAAACGGCCCGACGGCAGCCCGGCGCGCGTGGCGCGCATGGACGCGGACTCGACCCGGCTCAAGGGCAGCCTCGAAGTGCAGCTGGCCGCGCTGCACAGCGGCGAGGTGGACGTGCTGGTGGGCACGCAGATGATCGCCAAGGGCCACGACTTCCGCCGCATCACGCTGGTGGCCGGCATCAACGCCGACTCGGCCCTGTTCGCCAGCGACTACCGCGCGCCCGAGCGGCTGTTTGCCCTGCTCATGCAGGCGGCGGGCCGCGCC
The DNA here is from genome assembly GCA_011391495.1 of Hydrogenophaga sp. GTDB lineage: Bacteria > Pseudomonadota > Gammaproteobacteria > Burkholderiales > Burkholderiaceae_C > Hydrogenophaga. The sequence goes on along the minus strand of JAABQK010000028.1, from coordinate 2,791 downwards.
GGGCGCGACGCGGCGCAAAGTGGCGCGAGCGAGATGTGGGTGCAGACCTGGTACCCGCAGCACCCGCTGTTTGCCACCCTGAAAAAGCACGACTACCCGGCCTTCGCCGCCGGGCAGCTGACCGAACGCGAGCAGGCCGGCATGCCGCCCTACGGCTTCCAGGCCCTGCTGCGCGCCGATGCCCGCACGCAGCAGGCGGCGCAGGCTTTTCTCAACAGCGCCGCCGGGCAGGCCGCCGGCCTGCCACACCGCGACGAGATCACGCTCTACCCCGCCGTGCCGCTGACGATCCAGCGCGTGGCCAACGTGGAGCGCGCGCAGATGCTGGTGGAAAGCGCCTCGCGCGCCGCGCTGCAGCGCTTCCTGGCCGCCTGGCAACCGGTGCTGCACGCCTGCCGCAGCGACCCGCAAGCCCGCGGTCTGGTGCGCTGGGCGGTGGACGTGGACCCGATGACGATCTGACCCGCCCGCCGGCGGTGTCATGCCCCCGTCATGCGCCACGCGCAAGATCCTCCCGTGCATGACGCCCGCTGCATAACGGGCGGCACACCACGGCCACCTCCGGGTGGCCGTTCCATTGGCAGCGGCACAAAAAAGCCCCCGGGCTTTTCGGCGCGGGGGCAGGAAATCGAATCGGGAAACACCGCCGGGCTGGTTTCGCACTTCCGGCGTGAAGTGTCCGAACCCAGAACGCGGCGGAACCGGCCTGGCCGGGCCACATCGCGTTGCCCCCTTGAGGGGGTCGCGCGCAGCGCGGCGGGGGTGGGCCTTACTTCAGATCGAAGCGGTCCAGGTTCATCACCTTGTTCCAGGCGGCGACAAAGTCGCGCACAAACTTCTGGCCGTTGTCGTTCTGGGCGTACACCTCGGCGATCGCGCGCAGCTGCGAGTTGGAGCCGAAGGCCAGGTCCACGCGGGTGGCCGTCCACTTCACCGCGCCGCTCTTGCGGTCGCGGCCCTCGTAGGCGTTGTCGCCGCTCGGCTTCCACGCGGTGGACATGTCCACCAGGTTGACGAAGAAGTCGTTCGTCAACTGGCCCGGGCGCTTCGTGAACACGCCGTGCTGCGAGCCACCGTGGTTGGCGCCCAGCACGCGCAGGCCGCCGACCAGCGCCGTCATTTCCGGCGCGCTCAGGGTGAGCAGCTGCGCCTTGTCGAGCAGCATCTCTTCCGGCGACACGCTGTAGGCCGCCTTGCGGTAGTTGCGGAAGCCGTCGGCCTGCGGTTCGAGCACGGCAAACGATTCCACATCCGTCTGCTCCTGCGTGGCGTCGGTGCGGCCCGGCGTGAAGGGCACCTCCACCGCCTGGCCAGCGGCCTTGGCGGCGGCTTCCACACCGGCGTTGCCGGCGAGCACGATCAGGTCGGCCAGCGACACCTGCTTGCCGCCGGCGGCTCCCGCGTTGAAGCTCTTCTGGATGCCTTCGAGCACGGCCAGCACCTTGGCCAGCTGCGCCGGCTGGTTGGCTTCCCAGTCCTTCTGCGGGGCCAGGCGGATGCGGGCACCGTTGGCGCCGCCGCGCTTGTCTGAGCCGCGGAAGCTGGACGCCGAGGCCCAGGCGGTGGACACCAACTCGCTCGCCGACAGGCCGGAGGCCAGCACCTGCGCCTTGAGCGCGGCCATGTCTTTCGCGTCGATCAGCGGGTGCTTGACCGCAGGCACCGGATCCTGCCAGATCAGGTCTTCGGCCGGCACTTCCGGGCCGAGGTACAGGCTCTTCGGCCCCATGTCGCGGTGGGTCAGCTTGAACCAGGCGCGGGCGTAGGCGTCGGCGAATTCGTCCGGGTTGGCGGCGAAGTGGCGCGAGATCTTCTCGTAGGCCGGGTCGAACTTCAGCGAGAGGTCGGCCGTGGTCATCATCGGGCGGTGCTTCTTGCCCGGGTCGTGCGCGTCCACGACCATGTCCTCGTCGGCCACGTCCTTGGCCAGCCACTGCCAGGCACCCGACGGGCTCTTGACGAGTTCCCAGTCGTACTTGAACAGCACCTTGAAGTAGCCCATGTCCCAGGTCGTGGGGTTGGGTTTCCAGGCACCTTCGATGCCGCTGGTGGTGGTGTCACCGCCCTTGCCGCTGCCGTGCTGGTTGATCCAGCCAAAGCCCATGGCTTCCATGGGCGCGGCCTCGGGCTCGGGGCCCACCAGCTTGGGGTCGCCTGCGCCGTGCGCCTTGCCGAAGGTGTGGCCGCCGGCCACCAGGGCCACGGTCTCGTAGTCGTTCATGGCCATGCGGGCGAAGGTCTCGCGCACGTCGCGGCCCGAGAGCACCGGGTCGGGGTTGCCGTCCGGGCCTTCGGGGTTCACGTAGATCAGGCCCATCTGCACCGCGGCCAGCGGGTTCTCCAGATTCCGCTCACCGGTGTAGCGGCTGTTGGCCTTGTCGCTGGTGGCCAGCCATTCCTTTTCGGCGCCCCAGTAGATGTCTTCTTCGGGTTGCCAGATGTCGGCGCGGCCGCCGCCGAAACCGAAGGTCTTGAAGCCCATCGACTCCATCGCCACGTTGCCGGCCAGGATCATCAGGTCGGCCCAGGAGATGGCGTTGCCGTACTTCTGCTTGATCGGCCAGAGCAGGCGGCGCGCCTTGTCGAGGTTGCCGTTGTCGGGCCAGCTGTTGACCGGCGCAAAGCGCTGGTTGCCGGTGCCCGCGCCGCCGCGGCCATCGGCGGTGCGGTAGGTGCCGGCGCTGTGCCAGGCCATGCGGATGAACAGGCCGCCGTAGTGGCCCCAGTCCGCGGGCCACCAGTCCTTCGAATCGGTCATCAACGCAGCCAGGTCCTTCTTCAGCGCCGCGTA
>JAABQK010000027.1 GCA_011391495.1 Hydrogenophaga sp. | reverse complement strand
ACTGGCTTTTTGAGGAGGGCCTGCGCCGCAGCCTGCGCACGCTGGCGGCTGAAAACGTGGACCTCGGTGGCTATGGCGAGCCCAAGGGCTTTGCGCCGCTGCGCCAGTTGGTGCGCGACCTGCTGGCCGAGCAGGAGATCGCCGTCAGCGCCGACCAGGTGCTGCTCACGCAAGGCTCCAGCCAGGCCATGGACCTGGTGGCGCGCCGCCTGGTGCGCCCGGGCGACGCCGTGCTGGTGGACGACCCCGGTTACCCTAACCTGCTGTTTTCGCTGCGCTTTCTGGGCGCGAGGCTGATCGGCGTGCCGCGCACGCCCGCCGGCTACGACCTCGCTGCGCTCGAGGCCCTGGTGCTCGAACACCAGCCCAAGGTGTTTTTCACCCAGCCGCGGCTGCAAAGCCCCACCGGCTCGGTGGCCAACCTCGCGCACCTGCACCGCGTGGTGCAGCTGGCCGAGCAGCACCAGTTCACCGTGGTGGAAAACGACATCTACGCCGACCTCGACCCCGAGCCACGCCCCTCGCTGGCCAGCCTGGACCAGCTGCAGCGCGTGGTCTACATCAGCAGCTTTTCCAAGACCATCTCGCCCAACATCCGCGTCGGCTTCCTGGCCGCGCCGCCGGATCTGCTGGAAGACTTTGCCCAGCTCAAGATGATCTCGGGCCTGACCTCGTCCGAGTTCAACGAGCGCCTGGCCTATGGCGCCCTGGTGGACGGGCGCTGGCGCAAACACCTGCGCGGCCTGCGCGAGCGGCTGGCGCAGGCGCACCAGCGCGTGGCCCAGCAACTGGAGAACGTCGGCTTCGCGCTGTTCTGCGAGCCCAAGGCCGGCATGTTCCTGTGGGCGCGCCACCCGGACATCCCGAACGCGACCGAACTGGCCTACAAGGCCGCCGAGCAGGACATCCTGCTCGGCCCCGGCCACCTGTTCGCGCCCGACCTGCAGCCCAGTCCCTGGTTTCGCTTCAATGTGGCCTTCAGCGAAGAGCCGCAGGTGCTGGCGTTTTTGAAAAGCCAGCGCAGCGCCTGAGTTTTTGCGTGGGGTGGGCCCCGGCCCAGCCTGTGAAGTCTCAGATTTCCACGGCGCCGGAGCGCGACCCGCACCGCACGAAACAACGCTACCCAGGGGCACCGAGGAACCGGCTTGGCCGGGCCTCTGGTGCCGTCCCCCTCCCGCCGAAGGCGAAAGAGGGGGGTGACGCGAAGCGGCGCGGGGGGGCCTTAGTGTTTCACCATGATGTGTCGGGCGCAGCTGTAGTCTTCCAGCGCGTAGACCGACATGTCCTTGCCGTAGCCCGAGTGTTTCATCCCGCCGTGCGGCATTTCGGACACCAGCATGAAGTGGGTGTTGACCCAGGTGCAGCCGTACTGCAGGCGGGATGCGATGTTCATGGCGGCGCCCACGTCGCGCGTCCAGACCGAGCTGGACAGGCCGTACTCGGAGTCGTTCGCCCAGGCGATGGCCTGTTCCGCGTCTGTCACGCGGGTGATGGACACCACCGGCCCGAAGACTTCGCTGCGCACGATTTCATCTTCCTGCAGCGCGCCGGCGATGACGGTGGGTTTGTAAAAGAAGCCCTTGTTGCCCAGGGTGCTGCCGCCCGCCGTGACCTCGGTGTGGGCCAGCTGGGCCGCGCGGTCGACGAAGCTGGCCACGCGGTCGCGCTGGCGGGCCGAGATGAGCGGGCCCATCTCGACGCCGGGTTCCTGCTGGCTGCCCACCTTGATGGATGAGACGGCGCTGCTCAGGTCGGCCACCAGCTTCTCGTAGATCTTGTCGGTGGCATAGACCCGGCAGGCGGCGGTGCAGTCCTGGCCCGCGTTGTAGTAGCCGAAGGTGCGCAGGCCCTCGACCACGCTGCCAAGGTCGGCATCGTCGAGCACGATCACCGGCGCTTTGCCGCCCAGCTCCAGGTGGGTGCGTTTGATGCCGCGCGCAGCGGCCTCCATGATCTTGCTGCCGGTCGAGACGTCGCCGGTCAGCGAGGCCACGCGGATGCGCGGGTCGCGGATCAGGGGCGCGCCCACGGTGTCGCCGCGGCCGCACACAATGTTCACCACGCCCGGGGGCAGGATGCCGGCGAGCAGTTCGCCGAAGCGCAGCGTGGTCAGCGGCGTGTTTTCCGAGGGCTTGAGCACCACGGTGTTGCCCATGGCGATGGCCGGGCCCAGCTTCCAGGCGGCCATCATGAGGGGGTAGTTCCAGGGGGCGATGGAGGCCACCACGCCGAGAGGGTCGCGCCGGATCATGCTGGTGTGGCCCGGCAGGTACTCACCCGCCAGCGGTCCCGACATGTTGCGGATGGCACCGGCAAAGAAGCGGTAGACATCGGCGATGGCGGGGATCTCGTCGTTGCGCGCGGCCGCCAGGGGTTTGCCGCAGTTCAGCGATTCCAGCATGGCGAATTCATCACCGTGGGCTTCGATGGCGTCGGCAATCTTGAGCAGGAAGGCGCTGCGGTCCCGCGGCGTGAGCGCGGCCCAGGCGGGGAAGGCGGCGCTGGCCGCGTCCACCGCCAGGCGCAGCTGGTCGGCGCTGGCTTCACGGACTTCGCACAGCAGTTCACCCGTGCAGGGGTTGAGGATTGGTTCGGCGCGCCCTTCGCCGGCCACGCTGTGGCCGTTGATCAGGAGCTGGGTGGGGAAGCGGATTGCAGCCATGTTCGGGTCCAGAAGTGGGTTGGGAAACTGCGGATGAAAAAGAAGGTGTTCAGCGCGACTGGGGGCTGGTATCGCCATCGCGGGTGAGGCGCCAGGCCAGCAGGATCAGCGGCATGGTGATGACCATGATGACCAGCGCCACCACGTTGGTGATGGCCGCCTCACGGGGACGCCCGAGCTGGCCCATGAGCCAGATGGGCAGGGTCTTGTCGGAGCCTGCGGTGAAGGTCGTCACGATGAGCTCGTCCACTGATAAGGCGAAGGCCAGGATGCCGCCGGCCAGCAGGGCCGTGCCGAGCTGCGGCAGGATGATGTAGCGCAGCGTGGTCAGGGTGTCGGCACCCAGGTCCATCGAGGCCTCCCACAAACGGCTGGGCAGGCGGCGCAGGCGGGCCACCACGTTGTTGTGCACGATGACCACGCAGAAGGTGGCGTGGCCGACCACGATGGTCCAGAAACCCGGGTTGACCTCCAGGAGCTTGAAGGCCGACAGCAAGGCCAGACCGGTGACGATGCCTGGCAGGGCGATCGGCAGGATCAGCATGGTGGTGAACGCGTCCTTGCCGAAGAAGCGGTCGCGGTTCAGGGCCGCGGCCGTCAGCGTGCCCAGCACCATCGCGATGATGGTCGCCATCGCGGCCACCGCCAGCGAGAGGTAAATGGCCTCGTGGATGTCGGTGCGTTCGAGAGCACGGGCGAACCAGCGCAGGGTCAGCCCTTCCATGGGAAAGCTGTAGTTGCTGTCGGCGCTGTTGAAGGCGTACAGGCCGATGAACAGCAGAGGCAGGTGCAGGAACGCCAGACCCGCGTAGGCAGCGAGGCGCAGCAGGCCTGGTCCGCGCAACATCGTGGATTTAGAGCGCATTGAAGGCCCCCAGTCGGCGTGCCATCGCCAGGTACAGCGTGATCAGCACGATTGGCACGCAGGTGAAGGCCGCGGCCATGGGGATGTTGCCGATGGTCCCCTGCATGGTGTAGACCATGTTGCCGATGTAGAGGCCCGAGGGACCGACCAGCTGGGGAATGATGTAGTCGCCCAGGGTGAGCGAGAAGGTGAAGATGGAGCCCGCCACCACGCCCGGGAAGGCGAGTGGCCACAGCACGGTGCGGAAGGTCTGGAACGGGCGGGCACCGAGGTCGCCCGAGGCCAGCAGCAGGTTGGCTGGCACCCGTTCGATGGCGGCCTGGATGGGCAGGACCATGAAGGGCAGCCAGATGTAGGTGAAGACCAGAAAACGCCCCAGGTTGGACGTGGCCAGCGTGTCGCCGCCGATGACCGGAACGGACAGCACCGCTTGCAGAACCCCTTGCAGGCCCAGCGCATTCAACACCCAGTAGATCACGCCGCCCTGGGCCAGCAGCACGGTCCAGGCATAGGCCTTGACGATGTAGCTGGCCCACATGGGCAGCATCACGCCGACGTAGAAGAAGCCTTTTTCTGCCGGGCTGGCGTGGTGGGCCATGTAGTAGGCCATCGGAAAGCCGATGAGCACGGTGGCCAGCGTCACGGCGATGGCCATGCTCAGCGTGCGCAACACGATGTCCAGGTTGGCCGGCGCCAGCAGGTTGGCAAAGTTGTCGGTGGTGAATTCGGTCACCACCGACATGCTCATGTCGTCGAACACGAAGACGCTCTGGCTCAGCAGCGTCAGCAGCGAGCCCAGGTACACCACGCCAAACCACAGCAGTGGCGGCGTGAGCATCAGCAGCAGCGTGAGCGTGCGCCGCTGGTAGAAGAGGTTGGAGAGGGTGCGCATGGCGGTGGCCTCAGGCGTCCAGCATCACCATGTGCTGTTGCGACCAGCTGAGAGCGACCCGCTGGCCGGCCTGGGTGTGAGCGGCCAGTGCCGACGCGGCTTCGCTTTCAGCCTGCAAGGCGGTGATCACCTGTCCGCCCACCTGCACTTCCAGCCGTTGGCTGGCGCCCAGAAACTGGATGGCCAGCACCTCACCCTCGACCTGCAGGCGGCCGGCGGAAGGGGCGGTACCCGCCGGTTGCATCGCGATGTTTTCCTGCCGCACGGCAAAGGCCTGTGGCCGGCCGGTGAGCTTTTGCGCCAGCGCGGTATCGATCACATTGGCACTGCCGACAAAGTCCGCCACAAAGCGCGTGCGCGGCTGGTGGTAGAGCTCGCGCGGGCTGGCGATCTGTTCGATCTTGCCCTGGTTGAACACCGCAATGCGGTCCGACATGGAGAGGGCTTCGCCCTGGTCGTGCGTCACATAGACAAAGGTGATGCCCAGCTTGCGGTGCAGCACCTTGAGCTCCACCTGCATCTGCTCGCGCAGCTTCATGTCCAGCGCGCCCAGGGGCTCGTCCAGCAACAGGATGCGCGGCCGGTTGACCAGCGCCCGTGCCAGCGCCACGCGCTGGCGCTGGCCGCCCGAGAGCTGGGCCGGCGTGCGTTCGGCGTGGTCGGGCAGGGCGACCATGGCCAGGGCCTCGCGGGCCTGGGCATGGCGCTCGGCCTTGGGCACCTTGCGCACCATCAACCCGTAGGCCACGTTGTCCAGCACGTTCATGTGTGGGAACAGTGCGTAGTCCTGGAAGACGGTGTTCACGTCGCGCTCGTACGGCGGCGTACCAGAGGCCTCCTGGCCCATCAGGGTCAGGCTGCCACGGCTCGGCTGTTCAAAGCCGGCCATCAGCCGCAGGGAGGTGGTCTTGCCCGAGCCCGAGGGCCCCAGCATGGAGAAGAACTCGCCTTCCTGCACGGTAAAGCTGACACCATCCAGGGCCTTCACGGCACCGTAATGCCTGGAAACGTCTCGGAACTCGATGGCGACGGGCATGTTTTCTCTACTGAAGTGATTTCGCCGCAGGGCCGCCCCAGGGCGACTTGCGCCCCCTGGGGGGACAGCGCCCCGCGCAGCGGTGGAGCGTGGGGCGCTGATCAGCGTCCGCCCATGATCGCGATGTAGTCCATCGCCCATTTGGCATACGGCACACAGTTGCCCTGCGTGGCGCACTTGGCCTGTGGGGTCTTCCAGAACTTGATCTTGTTCAGGTCGTCAAAGCCGTTGACCTTGCAGAAGTCGCTGCCACCGGGGGCTTTGGCCTTGCAGGCGGCCGGGGTGACCGGAACGGTGCCAAACCACTCGGCCAGCGGGGCTTGCAGCTTGTCGCTGAGCTGGTGCTCCATCCACTGGTAAGCGCAGTTCACGTTCTTGGCGTTCACATGCAGCATGGTGGTGTCGGCCCAGCCGGTGGCGCCTTCCTTGGGCACCACGGAGGCGATGGGCTTCTTCTCGCCCTTGAGCGCATTCACCATGAAGCCCCAGGAGCCCGAAGCGACAACGCCCTCGCTCTTGAAGTCGTTCATCTGCACGGTGGCGTCGTGCCAGTAGCGGTGGGTCAGTTTCTTCTGGCCGCGCAGCAGCTCCAGTACGGCGGCGTACTGCTTTTCGTTGAGTTCATAGGGATCTTTGATGCCCAGTTCGGGCTTCTTGGACATCAGGTACAGCGCAGCGTCGGCCATGTAGATCGCACCGTCATAGGCCTGCACCCGGCCCTTGTTGGATTTGCCGTCGGGCAGGGTCTGCTCTTCAAACACCACCGACCAGGAGTCGGGCACCTTCTTGAAGACGTCGGTGTTGTACATGAGCACGTTGGGACCCGACTGGTAGGGCACGCCGTAGTGCTTGCCGTCCACGGTGTGCCAGGCGGCGTTCTGCAGGCGGGGGTCGATGTTCTTGTAGCTGGGCACCAGGCCCACATTCACTTCCTGCACCAGCTTGGAGGCGATCAGCCGTCCGCTGGCATCACCCGAGGCGGTCACGATGTCGTGGCCACCCGCTTTCATCAGCGACACCATTTCGTCGGAGGTGGCGGCGGTCTTGACATTGACCTTGCAGCCCGATGCCTTCTCAAAGCTGGTGGTCCAGTCGTAGGCCTTGTCGGTTTCGCCCCGCTCGATGTAGCCCGCCCAGGCAATGATGTTGAGCTGTCCTTCGCCCTTGCCGATGGCCTTGGGTGGTGCTGCGAGGCTGGAGGTGGCGGAGGCAACCGCCAGCAAACCGATGAGAAGTGCGCGGGTTTGGGACATAGGGATCTCCTGATGTGCGTGGTTGGGGCGCGCAGCTGCGAGCCTGAAGGCATCTTAGGTTTTGTCCCGGGGCTTATCCATATCGCACGGGCAATACAATCCATCGGAAAAACAGAAACCTTGCACCAAAAAGCATATGTTTAGTGGATTACCCTATGCCTCAAAGCAGTGCATTTGCGGGTTTACCCTTTAAATGAGCCAAAGAGGTGCCTGAAATGACGAAATGGCGCTATGAGCACTTCTTTTAAGAGCATTCGGTATTTCATCGCGGTGGCCGAAGCCGGCTCCATTTCAGCCGCGATCCAGGAGCTCGGGGTTTCGCAGTCGGTGGTTTCAGCGGCCATTGCCCAGATCGAAGCCGACCTGGGCACCCTGCTGTTCGAGCGCCGTGCCCGCGGCATGTGGCTGACCCACGCCGGCCACCAGTTCCTGCGCCACGCCCACCAGATTGAAGTGGCCATGCGCAATGCGCGCGATGCGCTGGCTTCGCGGCCCCACACCGTCACGGGCAGCCTCAACATCGGGGTGACCAGCCTGATGGTGGGCTACTACCTGCCGTTTCTGCTGGACCGGTTTCGCCGCGTGTTCCCGCGCATCCAGGTGCAGATCACCGAAGACCGGCGCGACTACCTGGAGCATCTGCTGATCAGCGGTGAACTCGATGTCGCCCTGATCGTGGTTTCCCAGCTGCAGAACCGCCAGGCACTGGAGACGGAAACCATCCTGCGTTCGGGCTGGCGGGTGTGGTTCCCTGTCAATCACCGCCTGGCCGGCGAAGAAAGAATCGAAGCCACCGAACTGGCTCAGCAATCGCTGGTCCTGTTGCAGGTGGACGAGCTGGGCGACGCCACCACCGCCCTGTGGAACGCGGGGGGCATGGACCCCACGGTGCTGATCCGCACCTCGTCGGTGGAAGCCGTGCGCAGCCTGGTGGCCACCGGCGCGGGCTGCTCGGTGTTGCCGGACATGTTGTACCGGCCCTGGTCACTGGAGGGGGACCGCATCGAAGCCCGGCCGCTGGCCCATGCCCTGCCGCACCTGGAAGTCGGGCTGGCCTGGCGCAAAGGTGCCGTGTTGCCGGAATCGCTGAGCAATTTCCTGACGGCGGTGCGTCCCACGCTCGAAGGGCATGCACCGGGCGGTGTGAGCCTGGTCCGCTAGCCGCCAGACGCCGGGAGCGTCCGGCGCCCCCGGCGCCTGGCCGGGCGATAATGCCAAGCTGTTTTGAACCTGCCCGAAGCACCACCGACATGACCCGCCCTGCCTCCGTTGCCGACATCCGCAAGACCTTCCTGGACTTCTTCGCCTCCAAGGGGCACACCGTGGTGGCGTCCAGCCCGCTGGTGCCGGGCAACGACCCCACGCTCATGTTCACCAACTCGGGCATGGTCCAGTTCAAGGACGTGTTCCTCGGCACCGACAAGCGCCCCTATGTGCGCGCGGCCTCGGTGCAGGCCTGCCTGCGCGCCGGTGGCAAGCACAACGACCTGGAAAACGTGGGCTACACCGCGCGCCACCACACCTTCTTCGAGATGCTGGGCAATTGGTCGTTTGGCGACTACTTCAAGCGCGAGAGCCTGAAGTGGGCCTGGGAGCTGCTGACCGAGGTCTACAAACTCCCGCCCGAGCGCCTGCTGGCCACGGTGTACGAAGAGGACGACGAGGCCTATGACATCTGGACGAAAGAGATCGGCCTGCCGCCCGAGCGCGTGATCCGCATCGGCGACAACAAGGGCGGCCGCTACAAGAGCGACAACTTCTGGATGATGGCCGACACCGGGCCCTGCGGCCCCTGCTCGGAAATCTTCTACGACCACGGCGACCACATCGCCGGTGGCCCTCCGGGCAGTCCCGATGAGGACGGCGACCGCTTCATCGAGATCTGGAACAACGTGTTCATGCAGTTCAACATGGACGAGACCGGCGCCGTCACGCCGCTGCCCGCGCCTTGCGTGGACACCGGCATGGGGCTGGAGCGCCTGGCCGCCATCCTGCAGCACGTGCACAGCAATTACGAGATCGACATCTTCGACGCGCTGATCAAAGCCGCTGCGCGCGAGACCGGGACCAAGGACCTGAACAACCCCTCGCTCAAGGTGATCGCCGACCACATCCGCGCCACCGCCTTCCTGATCAGTGACGGCGTGATCCCCGGCAACGAAGGCCGTGGTTACGTGCAGCGCCGCATCGTGCGCCGCGCCATCCGCCACGGTTACAAGCTGGGCCAGAAGACGCCGTTCTTCCACAAGCTGGTGCCCGATCTGGTGAAGGTGATGGGCGAGGCCTACCCGAACATGGCGAGCCAGGCGCAGCGCATCACCGAGGTGCTGAAGGCCGAAGAAGAGCGCTTCTACGAAACGCTGGCCAACGGCATGGAAATCCTCGATGCCGCACTGGCAGGTGGCGAGAAACAGCTGCCGGGCGACGTGGCCTTCAAGCTGCACGACACCTACGGCTTCCCGCTCGACCTGTCGGGCGACGTCTGCCGGGAGCGCGGGCTGACCGTGGACGAGGCGGGCTTCCACGCCGCGATGGAAGCGCAGAAGGCCAAGGGCCGCGCGGCCGGCAAGTTCAAGATGGACAAGGCGCTGGAGTACACCGGTGCCGGCAACAGCTTCGTGGGCTACGAGCGGCTGGAAGCCCCGGGCAAGGTGGTGGCGCTGTACCTGGACGGCACGCCTGTCGCCGATCTCAAGGCCGGCCAGCAGGGCGTCGTGGTGCTCGACACCACGCCGTTCTACGCCGAGAGTGGCGGCCAGGTGGGTGACGAAGGCGTCATCACCAGCGGCTCGGCGCGCTTCGCCGTGGGCGACACCCAGAAGATCAAGTCCGACGTGTTCGGCCACCACGGTTCGATGGAGCAGGGCACGCTCGCCGTGGGTGACACGGTCAGCGCCAGTGTGAACCTGGACCTGCGCGCCGCCACCGTGCGCAACCACTCGGTCACGCACCTGATGCACAAGGCCTTGCGGGAAGTGCTGGGCGCCCACGTGCAGCAGAAGGGCAGCCTCGTCGACGCTGAGAAGACGCGCTTCGACTTCACCCACAACGCCCCGGTGACCGACGATCAGATCCGCGAGATCGAGCGCCGGGTGAACGCCGAGATCGTGGCCAACGCCGCCACCCAGGCGCGCGTGATGGACATCGAGTCGGCCCAGAAGACCGGCGCCATGATGCTGTTCGGCGAGAAGTACGGCGAGACCGTGCGCGTGCTCGACATCGGATCCAGCCGCGAACTCTGCGGCGGCACGCACGTGCAGCGCACGGGTGACATCGGCTTCTTCACCATCACCGCCGAGGGCGGCGTGGCCGCTGGCGTGCGCCGTGTGGAAGCGGTGACGGGCCTGAATGCGCTGACCTATGTGCAGGGCATGGAAGACACGCTCGGTGGCGTGGCTGGCACGCTGAAGGTGACGCCGGGCGAAGTGCCGGCTCGCGTGGGTGCGCTGCTCGACCAGATGCGCGATCTGGAAAAGGAAATGAACGCCCTCAAGAGTCGCCTGGCGTCTGCCCAGGGCGACGAGCTGGTGAACCAGGCGGTCGATGTCAAGGGCATCAAGGTATTGGCGGCGGTGCTGCAAGGTGCCGATGCCAAGGGTCTGCGCGAAACCCTGGACAAGCTGAAAGACAAGCTCAAGACCGCCGCCATCGTGCTGGCGGCGGTGGACGGCGGCAAGGTGCAGCTGGCCGCCGGCGTGACCGCCGACGTGATGGCCAAGGTCAAGGCCGGCGAGCTGGTCAACTTCGTCGCCCAGCAGGTGGGCGGCAAGGGCGGCGGCAAGCCCGACATGGCCATGGCCGGCGGCACCGATGCCAGTGGTCTGCCGAAGGCGCTTGCCTCGGTGCAGGCCTGGGTGGCCGAGCGGCTGTAACCACAGGGTTTCGCCGCCGGGCCGCCCCGGAGGCGAAACCGCCCCACGGACCGGCGCAGACCGGGACCGTTCCCGTTCTCGGAGCACGCCTGGGGGCTATGTGTCTGGCCAGTCCAGGCTCAGCCTGCTCTCAAACTGGCGCGCCTCGCCGGTCACCGGGTCGGTGAACGCGATGCCTTTGGCCAACAGGCGCAGCGGTTCGGCAAAGTCTTCTTCATCTTCCGGTCCGTGCAGTACGGCCGGGTAGAGCTGGTCGCCCACGATGGGCAGACCCAGTGCGTTCATGTGCACCCGCAACTGGTGGCGCTTGCCGGAGATCGGCCTCAATTGGTAGCGCGCCCAAGGGCCGTGCCGTTCCACCAGTTCGATGTGCGTCTCGCTGTTGGGCGCTGAGTCCTCGCTGGCTTCGCACATGCGGAAAAAATCGGTCGGGTGCTCCACGAGGCGGCTGCGACGCGTGTGCGGCCAGGTCTGTGCCGCAGTGGCCGGTGCGATGGCCTCGTAGGTCTTGTGCATGGCCCGCCCGCTGAAGAGCGCGTGGTAGGCCCCGCGCTCGGCCGGACTCACGGCAAAGAGCACCAGCCCCGCGGTTTCGCGATCGATGCGGTGCAGCGGGGCCAACTGGGGCAGGCCGAGTTGGCGTTGAAGGCGCACCAGCAAGGTCTGCTGCACGTAGCGCCCGCCCGGTGTCACCGGCAAGAAGTGCGGCTTGTCGGCCACCACCAGGTGGGCATCCTGGTAGATCACGGTTTCTTCAAACGGCACCACCCTCTCGTCGGCCAGCGCGCGGTAGTAGAAGAGCCGAGTGCCGCCGCGGTAGGGCTCATCGGGCGCGAGCGCGCGTGCTTCTTCATCCAGCACATCGCCGTTCGCCAGCCGCTCGGCCCACACGGCGCGCCCCACCTCGGGCATGCGATGGTCCAGAAACTCCAGGGTGCTGACCCAGGGCGATGCGCCCGGTTTCACGGCCGGCAGCGATACGCAGCTGGCCGACACGCCGTGTCGCGTGGGGATCAGTGGATGGCGGGGCTGGCGTGACATAAGAACGGATGGGGCGGCGTGTGTGACGCGTGAAAGATGTGGTTACAGGCGCAAGCGCCAAAGCAGGTATTCTCAGCCGCTTCGCATCTGGCGCCCGCGGGCCGGATGCCCGCCAGAACCCGACAAGGCCAGAACATGAACGCCTCCGAACCATCCCGACCGTCCGAGCCGCCGCGCAACCGCCCGGCCGCCACTGTGCTGTGGCTGGCGGCCAGCAGCGTGGTGCTGAGCGGTTGTGCGGTGGTGGCCGTGGCCGATGTCGCCGCCTCGGCCGCGGTGGGTGTGGCGGGCCTGGCCGTGGATGCCGCCGTTGGCACCGCGCGCATCGGCGGCAAGGTTATCGGTGCGACCGCCGACGTGGTGCTTGGCTCGGACGAAGCACCCGCAGACTGAGTTGCACGCGTTGCGCGGGACGACCGGGCACCGTCCGCTAGTTTCGACGAAACACCAGATCCCATACGCCGTGGCCCAATTTGAGGCCGCGGTTTTCAAACTTCGTCAGCGGCCGGTAGTCGGGCTTGGGCACATAGCCCTCGCCATCGGCGGGCGCGGTGTTCTGCAGCAGCGGCTCGGCGCTCAGCACCTCCAGCATCTGCTGCGCGTAGGGTTCCCAGTCGGTGGCCAGGTGCAGGTAGCCGCCGGGTTTGAGGTGGCGGGCCAGCCGGTTCACGAACGGCGCCTGGATCAGGCGGCGCTTGTTGTGCTTGGTCTTGTGCCAGGGGTCGGGGAAGAAGATGTGAACGCCGTCCAGGCTGGCTTCGGGCAACATGTGGTCCAGTACCTCGACGGCGTCGTGGCGGAAGATGCGGATGTTCTCCAGTCCCTGTTCGCCGCACAGCTTGAGCAGGGCGCCAACGCCGGGTTCGTGCACCTCGCAGCAGAGAAAGTTGTCGCCCGGGCGGACCTGGGCGATCTGCGCCGTGGCGCCGCCCATGCCAAAACCGATTTCCAGGATCAGCGGCGCGCGGCGACCAAATGCAGCCTCCACATCGAGCATGCCGGGCGCGTAGTTCAGCAGGAAACGCGGACCATACACCTCGTAGGCCTTGGCTTGACCGCTGCTGGTGCGGCCGGCGCGCAGGACATAGCTTTTCACCACGCGCATGAAGGGAATGCCTTCGGGCAGGGGTCGGGCGGAAACGTCGCTCTTCAGGGCGGGGTCTGCGTTGGTGGGGGCGTCTGGGCTGTGGTGTGTCATGGCTCGGCTTGCAAGGGTGGAGATTGTAGGCGCGGGCTTCAGGTGTGCACCTTCTTTCAGGGGCAGGGGGCTTGCCGGTGCATGCCACACCCCACCCCACCCATGCGGCGGAGGGTCACGGGCCATGTCTGCACGCCGGGTGGCAGGCTGGCAAGCGATGGGCGGTCGAAACCGTAACCCCAGCGTGGTCGGCTGCGGGAGAACTCCCGATAGTATTCGACAGGCCTGCGCCCCAGTCGGCGTGACGCGACCACGGTCCTTTCCAGACACACATCACATGACTTCATCCCATCTGCCGGTTTCCGGCCTGTCACGCCGCTCTTTCAGCCGCCTGGTCGCCAGCGCAGCGCTGGTGGGGGCGCCCAGCCTGCGTGCGCAATCGTCCAACCGCATCGTGCTGGGCCAGTCGGCCGCCTTCACCGGCGCAGCGGCGCAGCTGGGCATTCAGTTCAATGCGGGTGCGCAGCTCTACTTCGACCAGCTCAATGCGCAGGGCGGATCGAACCTGCCACGTGTCGAGATCGTGAAGCTGGACGACGGTTACGAGCCCGACCGCTGTGCCGAGAACACCAGCAAGTTGCTGGACCAGGACGTGTTTGCCCTATTCGGGTACATCGGCACGCCAACGAGCGTGGTGGCCCTACCGCTGGCGACAAAGGGCAACACCCCGTTTTTTGCGCCCTTCACTGGCGCGATGGGCCTGCGTCAGCCCTTCAACCGGCTGGCGTTCCACTTGCGTGCCTCTTACAACGACGAAACTGCGCTCATCGTGAAGCAGCTCACCAATCTGGGGTTGAACAAGGTGGCCGTGTTCTACCAGAACGATGCCTATGGGCGGGCGGGTCTGGATGGGGTGAACCTGGCACTGTCCGAGCGGAACCTCACGCCCGTTGCGGTGGCCACGGTGGAGCGCAACTCGGTGGACGTGGCGAAAGCCGTCGCCGCGATCAATGCCGCCCAGCCGCAGGCGGTGGTGCAGATCAGCGCCTACAAGTCTTGCGCTGCCTACATCAGGGCCGCGCGCCAGGCGGGCTACGGCGGTACGTTCTTCAACGTGTCGTTCGTCGGCACGCAGGCGCTGGCCGATGAGCTGGGCAAGGAAGGCGCTGGCGTGGTGGTGTCACAGGTCGTGCCGTCCCCCTACAACGCATCCAAACCGATCACGCGCGAGTTCAGGGATGCGATTGCCAGGGGAGGCGACAAGGTGCAGGCCAACTTCTCCAGCATGGAGGGGTACCTGGCGGCCCGCCTGTTCGCCGAAGGTCTGCGTCGCGCGGGCTCCCGCATCACGCGCGACAGCTGGATCAACGGTCTCGAATCGATCGGCGATCAGTCCTTCGGCGGCTTCTCCGTCTCGCTGGGGCCGCGCGATCACGTGGCCTCCAGGTTCGTGGAGCTCTCGATGCTCACCGGAGACGGAAAAGTCCGCACCTGATCGTGTGCCGGCCTGGCGGCCGGGGCAGGGTCCGTTCAGTCGCCGTGCGGCCAGCTGGCCGTCCACCGCTGCAGCACGTCAGCCACGCCACCAGCCGCCGCGGGCAGGCTCAAGCGCGCTGCAGCCCGGTTCAGGGTGCTCACCGGATCCGCCAGGTCCAGGGCCTGAGCCCCGTTCTGCTTGCTGAGTTTTTCGCCGTTCATGCCCAGCACCAGCGGCGTGTGCCGGTAGCGCGGCGTGGGCAGGCCCAGGGCCTGCTGCAGCAGGATCTGCCGGGGCGTGTTGTCGGCCAGGTCTTCGCCGCGGACCACGTGGCTGATGCCCTGCGCCGCATCGTCCACCACCACGGCGAGCTGGTAGGCCCAGAGGCCGTCGGCACGTTTCAGGATGAAATCGCCGACCTCGGTGGCCACGTTCTGGGTCTTTGGCCCGAGGCGCAGGTCGGTCCAGTTCACCAAGGCTGGCTCCGGCGGCACCGCGAAGCGCCAGGCGCGAGGAGACTTGCCTTGCAGCCCGCCGTTTTCAGGCCGGCAGGTGCCGGGGTAGACGGCGGCATGGTGGCGTTCGCGCTGCAGCCCCTGTGCTTGCAGCGCGGCTTCGATGTCCTTGCGCGAGCAGCCACAGGGGTAAGCCTGACCGCTGGCGATCAGGCGGTCCAGCGCCTGCTGGTACAGCACTCCGCGCTGCGATTGCCAGACCACCGGTTCGTCGCTGACCAGGCCGCAGGCAGCGAGCTGCCGCAGGATGAGGTGGTCGGCCCCGGGCACGCAGCGTGGTGTGTCCACGTCTTCCAAGCGCACGATCCACCTGCCACCGTGGGCCCGGGCGTCGAGCCAGCTGGCCAGGGCGGCCACGAGTGAGCCTCCGTGCAGAGGGCCGGTGGGAGAGGGGGCGAACCGCCCACGGTATCCCGTTCTCCCAAACACGATTCAAAACCCGGCGTGCGTGACTGTTCCAGCACACGCCGCGGAACCGGCTTCGCCGGGCCGCAGGCGTGGTCCCCCAAGGGGGAATGCACGAAGCGACGCAGGGGGGATCACTTCACCATCGCGAGTGCGAGTTCGAGGCCAGAGACGAAGGCGTCTTCCACCCGATGGCCCAGGCACCAGTCGCCGCACAGACCGATGCCCAGGGTCTTGTCGTGCAGGAAGGACTGGCCCAGCGGCTGTTGGGTCTGCGCGAAGCGCCAGCGGTGCACCACCGCGTGGGTCGGCGTTGCGCGGATGCCGGTGATTTCGGCAAAACCCTTGAGCAGTTTGGCCTTGACGCGTTCCTCGTCGTCCTCGAGGTGTTTGGAGGACCAGTCGGGGCTGGCCTGGATGGTCCAGCGTTCGATCGGCTCGCGCCCGGGCTTGCTGTTTTCTCG
Source organism: Hydrogenophaga sp. (assembly GCA_011391495.1). Taxonomy (GTDB): domain Bacteria; phylum Pseudomonadota; class Gammaproteobacteria; order Burkholderiales; family Burkholderiaceae_C; genus Hydrogenophaga. The sequence continues at coordinate 17,027 of JAABQK010000027.1, read as the reverse complement.
CGCCAGCCAGCTGATGCGGTGGTGCGTGCTGCGCGCGGCGTTCCACTGCGGGCCCAGGTGGGGCAGTCCAGGCTGCATGGCCTGGGGATAGGCCACCATCAGCGTCCAGCAGGGCGCCACATGCACGGTGGACAGGGTCTGGCGCAGCACGGGGGTGTGGCCCGAGGCAAGCAGCAGATCGTGCGCCTGCAGGTGGGGGATCGCGAGGACCACGCGATCGAAACCGCCGATCACATGCTGACCACCATCAGCATCCTCCGCATGCAGTTGCCATTGTTCGTGGTGCAGGGCGTCGCGCTCGAAGTGGGTGACGCGGGTTTCGGTGAGGGTGTTCGCACCAACGATGCCGAAGAGCTCGGGTTGGGCCAGCGGCTGCGCCCAGTGGTTGACGAGCGCGCTCATGCCGGGTTTGGCCACAAAGTGGGGTTCGGCCGGGGGCGGGGCGCTGGCCAGCACGTGGCCGAGTTCGTCCAGTACGCGCACGGTGCTGACACTCCAGGGGCGCACCACGCTTTGCGCGGTGAGCAGTGCCCGGGCAAAGCGCTTGTCGCGCACCGTGAAGTACTGTGCACCGTGATCGAAGCCGCCGAACTCGGTGCGCCGGGTGGCCATGCGCCCACCAAAGCCTCGGCTCTTTTCAAACAGTGTCACCCGGTGCCCGGCCTGCACCAGGGTGCGCGCACAGGCCACGCCGGCCATCCCGGCACCCACCACGGCAACATGCAGTGGCGTCTTGCCGGCTGCAACCTTGGCCGGACGGGCTGTTTTGGGGGATGTGCCGGGGGCAGCAGGTCGGGCGCGTTTCGTCTTGTTGTTCATGGCTCGGTGTGCGTGGGTTGGATGGAAGGTCTGGCGTTTCTGGCTTGACTGTAGCAGTCCTGCCGGGGCCTGCAGCCCCGTTTGCGTCAACCCAGATGATGGTTTTCCAGCAGTGCGGTGCGCGTGGTGGTGTGCTGCAGCTGCTTGAGCCACCAGCGCATGGCCTGGCCGGTGTCGGCCATGGTGCGCGGCCGGTGCCAGGCGTAGGCCAGGCGGATCGGGTAGTTGGGCCGTTGCACCGCCTTGACCACCAGCCGTCCGGCGGTGATGTAGGGCTGGGCCAGCGGCAGTGGCAGGAAACCACAACCGAGGCCGCGCAGCTGCGCCTCCAGCTTGTGCTGCATGGTGGGCACGGTGAACACGTCCTGCCCGGGCAGCAGGTTGTGCGTCTGGCCATTGCCGCGGCGCGTGCTGTCAGCCACGGCCACGGCGCGGTGCTCACGCAGTTCCTCGTCGCGCAGGCTGTGGTCGGCCTGGGCCAGCGGGTGGTGCGGTGCCACGGCGTAGACGAAACGCAGCTGGCCCAGCGGCGCGGTCTGGATGTCGGCCAGCGAGACCTCGGCCGCGACGCCGAGCGCCAGGTCGGCCTGGCCGCTTTGCAGCGCTTCCAGCGTGCCCGACAGCGTCTCGGCACGCAGCTTCAGCCGTGTGGGCGCGCCGGTGGCGTAGAAGGCCTCGCAGAGTTCGAACAGGGTGGATCGGGCAATGATCGCGTCGGCTGCGATGGTGAGCTGCGGCTCCCAGCCGGTCGCCACCCGCCTGACGCGCTGGGCCACGGCGTCGAGTTCGCCCAGCAGGTACTGGCCGGCACGCAGCAGCTCGGCGCCGGCGGGCGTGAGCTGGGCGCGGCGCGCACTGCGGTCGAACAGCAGCACGTCGAGGGCGTCTTCGATCTGGCGCACGCGGTAGGTCAGCGCACTGGGCACCATGCCCAGCTCGCGCGCGGCGGCCGCCATGCTGCCGAGCCGCGCCACGGCTTCGAGCAGACCCAGGTTTTCGGGCGACAGGGCGGAGCGCGGGCTGGGTGAGGCCATGGTGGAACTCGCTGGCATTCTTTGGATGATGAATGGGGTTTCCATTCAACCGAATTGAATGATGCCATCAAATCCCTGCCGCCTGCACTGGCCTGGACTTGCCCACAATAAAAGGCATGCAGCCCCGAAGCAGGGCTCCCAGGAGATTCACCATGATGCAGATTCGACGCTCTGAGGAACGCGGTTACGCCGATCACGGCTGGCTCAAGAGCCACCACTCGTTTTCGTTCGCGGGTTACTTCGATCCGGCCTGGATGGGCTGGGGCAACCTGCGCGTGATCAACGAAGACCGCATCGCACCCGGCACCGGCTTCGGCACGCACGGCCACCGCGACATGGAAATCATCAGCTACGTGCTGCAGGGCAACCTGGCGCACAAGGACAGCCTGGGCAACGTGAAAGGCATCCCGCCCGGGGACGTACAGCGCATGAGCGCCGGCAAGGGCGTGATGCACAGCGAGTTCAACCACGCGCCCGAGCAGATCACGCACTTCCTGCAGATCTGGATCGAGCCCAATCTGCGCGGCATCGAGCCCGGCTACGAGCAGAAAACCTTCGTCGCCGCGGACAAGCGCGGCCAGCTCAGGCTGGTCGCTTCCCCCGATGGCGCACAAGGCTCGGTGACTCTCCACGCCGACGCGTCGCTCTACGCCGGCCTGCTGGATGAGCAAGAAGCTGCCGAGCTGGCGCTGGATCCGGCCCGCAAGGCCTATGTGCACCTGGTTCGTGGCGCGCTGGACGTGAACGGCCAGCGCCTGGAAACCGGCGACGCAGCCCTGCTGCAGGGCGAGGTGCAACTCAGGCTGGACCATGGCGAGGACGCCGAAGTGCTGGTCTTCGACCTCGCCGCCTGATCCGTTTTCTCTTTTTTAACCCCCGCGCTCAGGCGCTTTCCAACAGGAGCTTTTCACATGGCACAAGTTGTGGTGGTCTATCACTCGGGCTACGGTCACACCCAGCGCATGGCGCAATCGGTGGCCGACGGGGCAGGGGCAGAGCTCATTGCCATCGACGCCGAAGGCAATCTGCCCGAAGGGGGCTGGGAAGCGCTGGCTGCGGCCGACGCGATCATCATGGGCTCGCCCACCTACATGGGGAGCGTGAGCTGGCAGTTCAAGAAGTTTGCCGACGCATCGAGCAAGCCCTGGTTCACCCAGCAGTGGAAGGACAAGGTCTTCGCCGGTTTCACCAACAGCGCCACGATGAACGGCGACAAGCACTCCACGCTGCACTACCTGTTCACCCTGGCCATGCAGCACAGCGGCATCTGGGTGGGCACCGGCATGATGCCGAGCAACAGCAAGGCCGCCCAGCGCAACGACCTGAACTACGTGGGCTCCTTCAGCGGTGCCATGGCACAGAGCCCGTCGGACGCCGGTGCCCACGAGATGCTGCCGGGCGACCTGGAAACGGCCCGGCTGTTTGGCGAGCGCGTGGCCGCCGTGGCGGCCAAGTTCAAAGACTGATCTTTTTTTGGCGACTTCGTGCGGCTAACATCCGCCGCATGAAGATCATCAACATCCTCCCTTGGGCAGACTGGCTGGCGCTGGTCTGCTTTTTTGCGCTGTGGACCGGCTATGCCTGGTTTGCGCGGATCTGGGGGATCAAGAAAGGGTCGCTCATCCAGACCACCAACCGCTACCGTGCCTACTGGATGAGGCAGGCCACGTCGCGCGATCCGCGCATGCTCGACGGCCTGATCACGCAGACCCTTTCCAACACGCCGGCCTTTTTTTCTTCGACCTCCATCCTGGTCATCGGTGGCCTGTTTGCCGTGCTGGGCACGACGGAGAAGGCGACCGAACTGATGAGCGAAATTCCATTCGCCCAGACCACGACACTGGCCGTCTTCGAGTTCAAGGTCCTGGTGCTGGTGGCGATTTTTGTCTATGCCTTCTTCCGTTTCTCCTGGTGCATGCGGCTGTACACCTTCGTGGCACTGGTGATCGGCTCCATGCCGGCGCCGGAAGACTTCGAGTCCGGCAAGTTTGATCGCACGCACTACGCCGACCGCGCCGCGGCCATGGTGGGCGCGGCGGCTGAGACCTTCAACGACGGCCTGCGCGCCTACTATTTTTCGTTTGCCGCACTGGCCTGGTTCGTCTCACCGGTGGCGCTGGTGCTGGGCGCGCTGACGGTGGTGGGCATCCTGTACAGCCGTGAGTTCCGCTCCGAGGTGTTGCACATCCTGAAAGAGGATGTGACAAGCACCCGTTGAGGCCGGGGCGGGGTGACCGGCCTTCTAAAATGGCCGCATGTTCATACACCTGCGCCTGCACACCGAATTCTCCGTCGTTGACGGCACCAACCGCATCGACGACGTGGTGGCTGCAGCCGCTGCCGATGGCCAGCCCGCGCTGGCCATCACCGATCTGAACAACCTGTTTGGCGCAGTCAAGTTCTACAAGGCCGCGCGCGGCGCGGGTGTGAAACCCCTGCTGGGCGCCGAGGTCATGCTGCAGGGCTTTTCGGACGAGACACCAGGCGCCATGCCCGGCAGCCACCAGCCGCCGGCCCCGCGCGTGGTGCTGCTGGTGCAGGACAAGCAGGGCTACCTGAACCTGAGCGAGCTGCTCGCCCGCGCCTGGACGCGCAACGTCCAGCGCGAGCAGGCGCTGGTGCGCTGGGAATGGCTGCAAGAACTCCATGCCGGGCTGCTGATGCTGTCGGGCGCACAGGCCGGCCCGGTGGGCCAGGCGCTGATGCAGGGTGACACGCAACGCGCGGCCGACGTGGCGCTGCAGATGGCAGGTGTGTTCACCCACCGCTTCTACCTCGAGCTGCAGCGCGCCGGTCGCGCCGATGACGAGCGGCACGTGATCGAAGCGGTGCAGCTCGCCGCGCGCCTGCACCTGCCGGTGGTGGCCACGCACCCGGTGCAGTTCCTGGAGCCCGAGGACTACGAGGCGCACGAGGCTCGCGTCTGTATTTCCGACGGCGAAATCCTGAGCAACAACCGGCGCGTGCGCCGGTTCACGCGCGAGCAGTACTTCAAGAGCGCGGCGCAGATGGAAGCGCTGTTCGCCGACATTCCCAGCGCCGTCGCCAACACGCTGGAGATCGCCAGGCGCTGCAGCCTCACGCTGGTGCTGGGCAAGCCGCAGCTACCGAATTTCCCGATCCCGCCGGTCAACGGCGTGGTGATGTCGGTGGACGACTACTTCCGCCACGTCTCGCACGAGGGGTTGGAGGGGCGCCTGAAGCACCTGTTCCCCGACGAGTCGAAACGTGAAGAGCAGCGCCCGCGTTACCTGGAGCGCCTGGAGTTCGAGCTCAACACCATTCTCAAGATGGGCTTCCCGGGCTACTTCCTCATCGTGTCGGACTTCATCAAGTGGGCCAAAGAAAACGGCTGTCCGGTGGGCCCGGGCCGCGGCTCTGGCGCCGGTTCTCTGGTGGCGTATGCGCTGCTGATCACCGACCTCGACCCGCTGCAGTACAACCTGCTGTTCGAGCGCTTCCTGAACCCGGAGCGGGTGTCCATGCCCGACTTCGACATCGACTTCTGCCAGACGAACCGCGACCGCGTGATCGACTACGTGAAGGAGCGCTACGGCAAGGACGCGGTGAGCCAGATCGCCACCTTCGGCACCATGGCCGCACGCGCAGCGATCCGGGACGTGGGCCGCGTGCTCGACTTTTCCTACGGCTTTTGCGACGGCATTTCCAAGCTGATCCCGAACAAGCCCGGCATGTCGGTCACGCTGCAGTATCCGCCGGTGCCGAAGAAGGAGGGCGACAAGAACAACTACGCCATCGAGATGGAGCCGGTGCTGGCCGAGCGCATCCAGAAGGAAGACGACGTCAAGACCCTGATCGAGCTGGCGCAGAAGCTCGAAGGCATGACGCGCAACATCGGCATGCACGCCGGTGGCGTGCTGATCGCGCCGGGCAAGCTCACCGATTTCTGCCCGCTCTACGCACAGCCCGGCAGCGACTCGGCGGTGAGCCAGTACGACAAGGACGACGTGGAGGCGATCGGCCTGGTGAAGTTCGACTTTCTGGGGCTGGCCACGCTGACCATCCTGGAGATCGCGCGTGAATTCATCATGAAGCGCCACAAGGGGCAGGAGAATTTCCGCTTCGAGGACATTCCGCTGGACGACAAGGCGGTGTACGCGCTGTTCTCGCGCGGCCAGACCGAGGCGGTGTTCCAGTTTGAAAGCCGCGGCATGCAGGGCATGCTGAAGGACGCCAAGCCCAGTCGCCTGGAAGACCTGATCGCGCTCAACGCGCTGTACCGCCCGGGGCCCATGGACCTGATACCCAGCTTCGTGGCGCGCAAACACGGCCGCGAACCCATCGAGTACCCCCACCCCCTGGTGGCCGAGATGCTGAGCGAAACCTACGGCATCATGGTCTACCAGGAGCAGGTGATGCAGACCGCGCAGATCCTGGGCGGCTACTCGCTCGGCGGCGCCGACATGCTGCGCCGGGCCATGGGCAAGAAGAAGGCCGAGGAGATGGCCGAGCACCGCGCCATCTTCCGCGCCGGCGCGGCCAAGAACAACATCAGCGAGGAAAAGGCCGACGAGGTCTTCGACCTGATGGAGAAGTTCGCGGGCTACGGCTTCAACAAGTCGCACGCCGCCGCCTACTCGCTGCTGGCCTACCACACCGGCTGGCTCAAGGTGCACTACACCGCCGAGTTCTTCTGCGCCAACATGACGGTGGAGATGGACGACACCGACAAGCTCAAGGTGCTGGTGGAAGACGCGCAGAAGATGGGCATCACCTTCGAGGCACCCGACGTGAACCGCGGCTTCCACCGCTTCGAGCCGATCACCGACAAGTCCATCCGCTACGGCCTGGGCGCCATCAAGGGCACGGGCCAGCAGGCGATCGACGCCATCGTGGCGGCGCGCGAAGGCCGGGGCGAAGGTCCCAACGGCGCGGAGACCGGCCCGTTCAGGAGCCTGTTCGATTTCTGCCGCCGGGTGGACCGCCAGCGCCTGAACAAGCGCACCGTGGAAGCACTGATCAAGGCCGGCGCGTTCGACTCGCTGCACCTGAACCGCGCCGAGGTGATGGCCTCGGTGGAGCGGGCGTTCGACTTCGCTGCCGCCAGCGTGGCCAACGCCAACCAGGGTGGCCTGTTCGACATGATGGGCGGCGACGACGACCACGGCTCCAGCACGCAGGAGCCCGAGCTGGTGCCCACCACGCCCTGGGGCGTGAAGGAACGCCTGACGCTGGAGAAGACGGCGATGGGCTTCTACTTCTCGGGCCACCTGTTCGACGAGGTGCAGCGCGAGGTGCGGCGTTTTGCGCGCACCGAGCTGGCCGATGTGAAGGAGAGCCGCGACCCGGTGATCCTCGCCGGTATCGTGACCGACTTCCGCATCATCAACGGCCAGCGCGGCAAGCTCGCGCTGTTCAAGATCGACGACAAGACCGCCGTGCTGGAGGTGAGTGCCGACGAGAACCTCATCAACCTGCACCGCAACCTGCTCAAGGATGACGAGCTCATCATCGTGCAGGCGGTGGCCCAGCCCGACCGTTTCTCCGGTGGCCTGCGGCTGAAGATCCAGCAGATCTGGGACCTGGCCGCCGCGCGCTGCCGATTTGGCAAATACCTGCGCGTGGCCGTGAATGGCACGGCGCCCGCCGTGGCCGCGCTGGTGCGCGAATTTCCTCCGAAGCGCGAGCTCACCGACCAGGGCGAGCTGGTGCGTGGCCTGCCGGTGCGCCTCGCCTTGCAGCGCGCGGGTGCCCAGTGCGAGCTGCAGCTCGACGACCGCGCGTTGTTCTTCCCCACCGATGCGGCGCTCGCCAGCTGGATGGCGCAGGCCCACGAGCGGCGCGCCGAGATCGTGTTCGACTGACGCAGCCGACGCGGCGCTGGCTTCAACAACCGGCCGCTGGTGTGTATCCCGTCACGGGCGGACACCGAATATCACTCAAGCGGCGGACATAGGAGCCGATGAATCTAATAACCATGAAACTGCAACACAAAGCCTGGGCGCTGGTGCTCATCGTCTTCGGGCTCTGTGCCTTGGGTGCGATGCTCGGCGTGCGCCACATCGTCGGAGCGTCCTTCGGGCAACTGGAGGCCGAACGGGCCCAGCGTGAGGGTGAGCGCGCGCGCCGGGTGCTCAACCAGCAGATGCTGGCCCTGTCGGCCACGGCCCGGGACTACGCCTTCTGGGGCGATGCAGTGGACTTTGTGGCGGGACAAAACCCCGGGTTCATGGCCGACAACTTCGATGCCGAGAACCTCGGCTATCTGCGCATCACGGAAGTGGCGGTGTTCAACGCGCAGGGGCACGACCTGGCCACCGTGGCCGTGGGTCCGGACGACACCTTGGGCCGTGTGTCACCCTTGCGCGTGACAGCGCTGCGCGAACTGGCCCTGCCCGTCCTGGCGCTCAGCGATACCAAACAGGCGTTGCAGACCCTGCGCGTGGCGGACGGCCAGCTGGAGATGGTGGTGGTCGCCGCGGTGCACCACCCCGACGCGCCGGGCCAGCCACCGCAGGGTGCCATCGCCATGGTGCGCCGCTTCGACGACACCGAGCTGACCCGTTTTGCCGATGTGCTGATGATGCCGGTTCGCCTGTCGTTCGACGAGCCGGGTCATCAAGGCCAGGACATCCACGTGTTGCCGGTGGATGCCGAGCACGACGACCTGCACGCTGTGCTGAACGACCACCGGGGTCAGCCGGTGGCCGAGCTGGTGCTGGGGCTGGACAAACAGTTGCAGCAGGCTGGCGGGGCACTGGCCTGGACCGGTATCGGCCTGGCGGTGTTGGGCTGCCTGCTGGCCGCTACCCTCTCGGTACTGCTGCTCGACCGCCTGTTGCTGCGCCGCCTGCAGCGCCTGCACGGCGAACTGCGTGGCATCACCCGCCGCGAGCTGGCGGATTCTGGTTCCGTGCGCGTGCAGGGGCAGGATGAGATTGCGCAGCTGGCGCAAGGCATCAACCACCTGCTGGACCGTGTGCGCGCGGACGCACAGGCCCAGAGCGCCGCGCACGAGCGCCAGGAAGCCCTGCAGATGCAGCTGATGCAAAGCCAGAAGACCGAGGCGCTGGGCCGCCTCACAGGCGGCATCGCGCACGATTTCAACAACTCGCTGGCCGCCATCACCGGCTGGGTGCGCCTGGCGGTGGAAGACTTGCCGGACACCGACCACCCCAGCCACGAGGCGCTGCAACAGGCGCTCAAGGCCACGCGCTACGCCGATGGCCTGATGCGGCAGTTGCTGGCCTTTGGCCGCCAGTCGCCACCGAAGCTGCGCCGCCTGCACTGGAGCATGCTGATCGAGGAAACCCGACAGATGGTCGGTTCGGGGCTGACGCGGGATTGCGAGCTGGTGGTGGACTACCGGACAGACGATGACGAAGTGGACGCCGATCCCACACAGCTTCAGCAGGTGCTGGTCAACCTGCTGATCAACGCCGCCGACGCGATGAAGGGGCAGGGCCGCATCGAGCTGGTGCTCGAAGGGATCGATCTGCCCGTACCGGCCAGCCAGGCCCTGCCGTCCGGCGTGGCCGAGCTGCCTGCAGGGCGTTACCTGTGCCTGACGGTGCGCGACCACGGGCCGGGCATCGCACCCGATCACCTGGAGCGCGTGTTCGAGCCCTTCTTCACCACCAAGGCCAAGGGGCGCGGAACGGGTCTGGGGCTGTCGGTGGCGCACGGCATCATGGCGCGCCACCACGGCGCCATCGGTCTGCAGAGCGTGCCTGGCGGGGGCGCCAGTTTCCAGCTCTACCTGCCGCTCAGCCAGCGGGCAGCGGCCGTCTCACCTGTCACATCCCCTGGCCTAGTGACCGATCAGGGCCGTCAGATCCTCTTTGTCGACGACGACCAACTGGTGCGGCACGCCTGGAGCGCCCTGCTGGAGCGTCAGGGCTGGCAGGTGACACGCTCGCGCGACGGCGAAGAAGCCTGGACGCAGTTTTCGCAGACCGGCAAGTCCTTTGATGTGGTGCTGACCGATCAGTCCATGCCCCGGCTGGACGGCGTGGGCTTGGCGCGGCGCATCCGCGCCAGCGGATCGGCGCCCCCCATCGTGCTCATCAGCGGGCATGTGAACGAGGTGGGCGCGGACGTGCTCAAGGACCTCTTCAACGTGGTGCTGCACAAGCCGGTGGACGCGTCCGATCTGGATCGCGTCCTCAAGGACGTGGTGTCCACGGGCGAAACCCAGTTCTGATCGCGTTTGCGGTCCGGGCCTGCGGTGGCTCAGTCTTGTGGGCGCAGGCCGATGATGAGCGGGGAGGGTACGCGGCCGTCGGTATCGCGCGGCAGCGAGCCGGTGCGATCGATGGCGCGCAGCACCGCGTCGTCCCAGGCGGCGTTGCCGCTGCTCTTGACCAGACGCCGGCTGGTGATGGTGCCGTCCGGCAGGGTGCGCACCTCAACCTCGGCGCGCGGGTTGCCGTTGACGGTTTCGGTGAACACCACGTTGGGCTTGATGCGCGCAGCCACACGGCCGCCATAGCCCGGTGACGGGCCACTGGACTGCTGGGCTGTGCCGGTGGCGGCCGGCCCGCCGCTGGCGCCAGCCTGCCCCATCACGCGGCGTATCTGGTCTTCGCGCAGCTGGGCCAGCCGTTTTTCGTCGGCTTGCTTGCGATCCTGCTCGCGTTTCTGTTCGGCGGCTTTCTTGTCGGCCAGTGCGCGTTTCTCCGCCGCCAGCTTCTCAGCCTCGGCCTTCTTGCGCGCCGCTTCCTTCTCCTGTTCCCGCTGCTCGGCCGCGGCCTTCTGCTTCGCCTTCTGGGTGGCAATCTGTGCCTCGCTGGGACCGGGCGGAGGCGGTGCCGGGCGTGGTTCGGTCTTGACCATGGGCCTGGGTTCCGGCGGCGGTGGCAGCGCGGGCGGCTCCTGCGCACGTGGTGCGGCTTCCACCGGCAGGCGCGACCAGAGCTCGGCTTCGAACACCGCGGGCTCGGCGTCCTGCTTCCAGCCCACGCCCCAGGTCAGCGCCGCCACCAGCAGGCCGTGTGCCACCAGCGCCAGTCCCACCGGTCCGAGCCAGTGTCCCTGGCGCGGCGGCGCCAGGCTCAGATGCTCCTCATGCGAGAGCCTGGACAGCTGGAAGATGCTGCTCATGGCACTTGGCTCAGCGCGTGGTCTGCACCGAAAGGCCCACGCGCGTGACGCCTGCGCGCTGCAGCGTGTCCATCACCTTGACCACGGTTTCGTATTTCACGTTCTTGTCGGCGCTGATGACCACCGGCACCGAGCCCGGGGCACCGTCGCCCTGCAACTGCTTCACGCGCGCGACCAGCTGGCCCATCGGCACGTCCGGGCCATCGTTGGACCCCGAACCTTCGCGCACCTGCAGCCGTTCGCTCTTGTCCACGATGACCTGCACGAAGCGGTCGGGCTGGCGGCTGGCCTGGCCCACCGTGGGCAGGTCGATCTGGCTCGGCGTGATCAGCGGGGCGGTGACCATGAAGATGATCAGCAGCACCAGCATCACGTCGATGAATGGCACCATGTTGATTTCACTGATGGTGCGGCGGCCCCGGCCGCGGGCGGCGAGCTTGGCCATGGTCAGTGACCAGAGGCCGATTGCGCGCCGACGTTGCGCTGCAGGATGTTGGAGAACTCTTCCATGAAGGTCTCCATGCGGTTGGCCACGCGGTCGATGTCGTGCGCGAAGCGGTTGTAGGCCACCACCGCGGGAATGGCTGCGAACAGGCCGATGGCGGTGGCCACCAGCGCTTCTGCGATGCCGGGGGCCACGGTGGCGAGCGTCACCTGGGCGAGCGCGGCCAGGCCGGTGAAGGCATGCATGATGCCCCACACCGTGCCGAACAGGCCCACATACGGCGAAACCGATCCGACCGAGGCCAGGAACGAGAGGTTCACTTCCAGCGCGTCGAGCTCGCGCTGGAAGCTCGCACGCATGGCGCGGCGCGCGCCGTCGAGCAGGGCTCCGCTGTCGGTGATGCGGCGCTCGCGCAGCTTCTGGTATTCGCGCATGCCGCTGGCGAAGATGCGTTCCATCGGGCCGGCCTGGCGCGCGCTCTGGGCGGCAGCGGCGTAGAGGTCGTTGAGGTTGGCCCCCGACCAGAACTCGCGCTCGAAGTCTTCGTTCTTGGCGTTCACGCGCTTCAGGGCAAACACCTTGCGGAAGATGGCGGCCCAACTGACGGTGGACACCACCACCAGCAGCGCCACCACGGCCTGGACGACCCAGCTCGCGTTGAGCAGGAACTGGACGATGGAGAGATCTTGGGTCATGGCTGTGTGATGCGGAAGGTCTGAAAAAGGTTTCGTCTCACCGGCCTGACGGACTCAGACCGGGCGGTGGATCGCGTCCAGGATCGCCGCCGGGATGCGTTGCGGTCGCAAGCTCGCTGCGTCCACCCAGCCGATGCGGATCGTGCCCTCGCACAGCAGGGCGGATCCGCTGTCCGGCTGCTGCGGATTCAGGAGCGCGGTTTGCCCGATTGTGAGTGAGGCGCGGCCCGCTTCCAGCACCCGGGCTGTAACCAGAAGCAAATCGTCAAGCCGGGCCGGGCGCTGGTAGCGCAACCGGGCATCGGTGACGACGAACAGGCCACCCACTTCGTCGCGCAGGCGCTGCTGCTCCAGCCCCAGATGGCGCAGCCATTCGGTGCGGGCGCGTTCGAAAAACTTCAGGTAGTTGGCATAGAAGACGATGCCGCCGGCGTCGGTATCTTCCCAGTACACGCGCACCGGCCAGCCGAACGGGTTGCCGGCGGGCTGGTTCACAGGGCGGCCTCCAGCCGGGCGACGGCTTCGCGCAGCTGCGCCATCGAGTTCGCGGTCGAGAAGCGCAGATAGCGGCCGGGCTCCGCACTGCCGAAATCGCGCCCCGGCGTGGTGGCGAGCTGGCAGCGCTTCATGAGCTCGAAAGCCAGCGCCCAGCTGCCGCCCTCGTCAGGCCGAGCACCCTGCGGCGGAATGCCCCAGCGCTTGCACAGGCCGCGCACGTCGGCCCAGGCGTAAAACGCGCCGTCGGGCATCACCGGCACCGTGAGGCCCAGGCGGTTGAGTTCGGGGATGAAGTAGTCGCGCCGGGCCTTGAACTCGGCGCGGCGGCGCTCGTATTCGGCCAGACTCTCCGGCTCGAAGCAGGCCAGTGCAGCGTGCTGCGCAATCGTGCTGGCGCAGATGAACAGGTTCTGTGCCAGTCGCTCCACCGCGGGCACCAGCGCGTGCGGCAGCACCAGCCAGCCCAGGCGCCAGCCCGTCATGTTGAAGTACTTGCTGAAGCTGTTGATGCTGATGACTTCGTCGCCCAGTCCGTCGGGCAGGCCGAGCGCGCTGTGGCCATAGTCGGCATCAAAGCTCAGGCCGAGGTAGATCTCGTCCACCAGCGTCACGCCGCCCTTCGCGCGGACGAAGCGGGCGATCTGCTCCAGCTCGCTGCGCGCGATCGAGGTGCCGGTGGGGTTGGAGGGCGAGGCGAGCAGCACGCCACGCGTGGCGGGGCTCCAGGCTTGCTGCACCTGGGCCGCACTGAGCTGGAAGCGATCCTCGGGTCCGGAGGGAATCAGCACCGCCTTGCCTTCGGCTGCCTGCACGAACTGCCGGTTGCAGGGGTAGCTCGGGTCGGGCATCAGCACCTCGTCGCCGCCATCGATCAGCGCCAGGCAGGCGAGCTGCAGCGCGGCCGAGGCGCCGGCCGTCACCACGATGCGGGCCGGGTCGATGTCGAGTCCGAAACGGCTGGCGTACCAGCCGCTGATGGCCTCGCGCAGCGCCGGCAGGCCGGTGGCTGCGGTGTACTGGCTGCGCCCGGCGCGGATGGCGCGCTCGGCGGCCGCCTGCACCAGAGGTGGCGCGGTGAAGTCCGGCTCGCCGATGTTGAGCGTGATCATGGACCGCTCGCCGGGCCGGGCACGCGCGGCCATCTCGGCCGCGGCCTTGGCCAGCTCCATCACGTAAAAGGGTTCGACCCGCTGGGCGCGCTGTGAAATCCTCATGCCGGTGTCGTCAGCGGGTGCTCATTCGGCGGCGCCGGCGTCAGCGTCTGGCTTGGTCGCCGGATTGCGACCTGGTGCCTTGGCGGGCGCGGCGGTCACCTCGGCGGGGCGCAACTGTGCAGCCAGCTTGTGCATCACACCGTTGACGTACTTGTGACCGTCGGTGCCGCCGAAGGATTTCGCGAGTTCGATGCATTCGTTGATGACCACACGCCAGGGTACGTCCAGGCAATGCTGGAACTCGTAGGCGCCGATCCACAACACGCCGCGCTCGATCGGCGAGACCTCTGCCAAGGGACGATCGAGCAGCGGGATGATGAGCGCATCCAGCGCGTCGGCCTGCTCGACGCAGCCGTGCAGCAGTGCGTCGTAGTGCACGCTGTCGGCCTTGTGGAAACCGGCGAGGTCGCGCGTGAAGGCGTCGATGTCGCCCGCGTCGTTGCGGCCCACCATGTGCTGGTAGAGCGCCTGCAGGGCGAACTCGCGCGCGCGGGTGCGTGCCGATTTGTCGGCTGCCTTGCGCGGCTTGGGGATGGAGGTGTTTTCTGATGACATGTGATGAAGCTTTGCAGGCGCGGGGTTCGCTTATTCGGGAACACCGCAGGCTCGGCTTCGCCGACCTGCAGGTGTTGCCCCCTGGAGGGGGGATGCGGCCACATGAAGTGGGCAAGCGACGGGGGTGGACATGTCAGCCGATGTTTTCCAGCACGTGGACCATTTCGACCGCCACGCGCGCCGCGTCGCGGCCCTTTTCTTCCTGCCGGGCCACGGCCTGTTCGAGGTTCTCGGTGGTGAGGATGGCGTTGGCGATCGGTAGCTGGTAATCCAGCGCCAGGCGCGTCACCGCGGATCCGGATTCGTTGGCCACCAGTTCGAAGTGATAGGTTTCGCCACGGATGATGCAGCCCAGGGCGATCAGCGCATCGAAGTCGTCGCGCTCGGCCAGGGCCTGCAGGGCCACGGGTACTTCCAGCGCGCCCGGCACCTTCACGTGGGTGATGTGCTTCTCCTGCACGCCCAATGCCAGCAACTCGGCGTGGCAGGCCTTGTAGAGCGCATCGGTGATGCCTTCGTTGAATCGGGCCTGCACGATCCCGATGGCCAGTTTTTTGCCATCGAGCAGTGGGGCGGTGCCTTTGTCTGCGCCGAACATGAGCGGATCCGTTTCTCGGTAGGTTGGGGGAGTCAGGCGTTGCGGCCCAGGTACCCGGTGATTTCAAGGCCGTAGCCGGTCATGCTGGGCATGCGGCGCGGGTTGCCCATGAGCTGCATCTTGTGCACGCCGCATTCACGCAGGATCTGCGCGCCCACGCCGTAGGTGCGCAGGTCCATGCGGCCTCGCTCGGGCGCCTGGGCCGAGCGCGCCGTGCCTTCGAACTGTGCCAGCAGCTGTTCGGCGGTTTCACCGCAGTTGAGCAGCACGGCCACGCCGGCGCCCGCATCGGCGATGTGGCGCAGGCTGGCTTCCAGGCTCCAGCTGTGCATGGAGCGACCGACTTCCAGGGCGTCCAGCACCGACAGGGGCTCGTGCACGCGCACAGCCACGCTCTGCTCGGGTGCCCACTGGCCCTTGACCAGGGCCAGGTGCAGCGCACCGCTCGGTTGGTCGCGGAAGGCGGTGGCGCTGAACTCGCCAAACGCGGTGTTGATCGCGCGGGTTCCCAGTTTCTGCACCAGGGATTCGTTGCGGCTGCGGTGTTCGATCAGGTCGGCGATGGTGCCGATCTTCAGGCCGTGCTGAGCGGCAAAAATCTGCAGGTCGGGCAGGCGGGCCATGGTGCCGTCGTCTTTCATGATCTCGCAGATCACGGACGCCGGACTGCAGCCAGCCATGGCGGCCAGGTCGCAACCCGCTTCGGTGTGGCCAGCACGCATGAGCACGCCGCCTTCCACCGCCTGCAGCGGGAAGATGTGACCCGGCTGCACCAGATCGTCTGGCTGGGCGGACGGGCTGACGGCCGCCTGCACCGTGCGCGAGCGGTCGGCCGCCGAGATGCCCGTCGTCACGCCCTCGGCGGCCTCGATCGACACGGTGAAGGCCGTGCCTTTTTTGTCGCCGTTGCGCGCCACCATAGGTGGCAGCTTGAGTTGCTCGCAGCGCTCGCGGGTGAGCGTGAGGCAGATCAGGCCGCGACCAAAGCGCGCCATGAAGTTGATGGCTTCGGGGGTCACGTGATCGGCAGCGAGCACCAGGTCGCCCTCGTTTTCGCGGTCTTCTTCGTCCACCAGGATCACGATGCGCCCGGCGCGCATGTCGGCCACGATGTCTTCAACAGGGGAAATGGCAACCGGCGCCAGGGTTTCAGGGGCGTTCATGCGGTGATGTCTTTCGGGAAGGTGTTGCCGGCGCTGAGCATGCGCTCCACATAGCGTGCAACGGTGTCGATTTCCAGGTTGACCTGGCTGCCCTCGGTCAACTGGCCCAGCGCGGTGTTGTCCACCGTGTGCGGGATGAGGTTGATGCTGAACTCGCAGCCGGCCGCGCCGTCCTGCACCCGGTTCACCGTCAGGCTCACGCCGTTGACGGTGATGGATCCCTTGTAGGCGAGGTACTTGCCCAGTTCGGGGGGCGCCATCACGCGCAGTTCCCAGCTTTCACCCACCCGGGCAAAACGGGTGACGCTGCCGATGCCATCCACATGGCCAGACACAATGTGGCCGCCCAGACGGTCCTGGGCGCGCAGCGCCTTTTCCAGGTTGACGCGGTGCCCGACCTCAGCCAGCCCGGTGGTGCGGGCCAACGATTCGGCGGAAATGTCGATGGTGAACTGGCGCCGGGGCAGGTCCAGCGAGGTGACGGTCATGCAGGCGCCGTTGAGCGCGATGCTGTCGCCCAGGCCCACGTCGTCGAGATATCCCGGCGGCGCCTCGATCGTGAGTCGCTTGCCGTGGTCCAAAGAGCTGCCCAGAGCGTGGAGGGCGGCGATGCGCCCCACGCCGGTGATGATGCCGGTAAACATGGGCGTATTTTCGCAGGGTTTGGCGAGCCTTTCCGGGCCGGGGCCATGGCGGTGACAGAAATGTCGGCGCCGCAGGATGAAAACCCGGTGTCGGTGCGCCGGGAGTGGGGCGCCTCAGGGGTTCAGGAAAGCATCCCGGCCGGTCACACGGGCCACGATGCGCAGGTCGTTTCCGACACGCTCGACCGATTGGTAGCCCAGCGAAACACCCTCGTCCAGCCGTCCCAGCGGGCCGAAGCTGGCCAGCCCGCGTCCGGTGCCCAGCAGCCTGGGCGCCAGGTACAGCAGGCACTCGTCGA
>JAABQK010000026.1 GCA_011391495.1 Hydrogenophaga sp. | reverse complement strand
CGCACCGGCGAAGAAAGCCGCACCGGCGAAGAAAGCCGCACCGGCGAAGAAAGCTGCACCGGCGAAGAAAGCCGCACCGGCGAAGAAAGCCGCACCGGCGAAGAAAGCCGCACCGGCGAAGAAAGCCGCACCGGCGAAGAAAGCCGCACCGGCGAAGAAAGCCGCACCGGCGAAGAAAGCCGCACCGGCGAAGAAAGCCGCACCGGCAAAGAAAGCCGCACCGGCGAAGAAAGCCGCACCGGCGAAGAAAGCCGCTGTGAAAAAGGCGGCCCCAGCAAAAAAAGCTGAGCCGGCCAAGAAGCCGGCAGCCCCTGCGGCACCTGCAGCTCAAACCAAGCTGAACCCTCAGGCTGCCTGGCCGTTCCCCACGTCCAGCAAACCCTGACGTCGTCCTCTGGATGACGGGATGAGCCCGGCGCGAAAGCGTCGGGCTTTTTTCATGCGCTTCCGGGTCAGATCGCCAGGGTGTAGTTCTGACCGCCGCGGCTGCCGATCTTGGCTGCGCCCATGCGGTTGCCGAGTTCGGCGCATCGCGGCAGTGACCATCCTTGCGACAAGCCATGCAGCAAAGCTGCACGGAACGCATCGCCACAACCCGTCGGATCGACCACCTCGGAGGCCTTGACCCCCGGAACCCGGGTGCTCTGGCCGGATTCCCAGACCTCGCAGCCCTGCTCGCCGAGGGTCACGACCAGGCCCCTGACCCGTGCAGCAATGGCTTCGAACGTGAGGCCGGTGCGGTCGCACAGCATCTGTCCTTCGTAATCGTTGACCGTCACCCAGCTCGCCAGTTCGATGAAATGCGTGAGCTCTTCGCCATTGAACATGGGCAGGCCCTGGCCAGGGTCAAACACAAAGGGCACACCAGCAGCGTGGAGCTGCTCTGCATGCGACAGCATCGCATCGCGGCCGTCGGGCGAGATGATGGCCAGCGTGACGTCGTCCCGCTGGGGCACCGCGTTGTCGTGCGCGTGGGACATGGCGCCGGGGTGAAACGCCGTGATCTGGTTGTTGTCACGGTCGGTCATGATCATGGCCTGCGCGGTGTAGCTGTCCTTCACCAGGGACACATGGCGGGTATCGACGCCCTGTGCCTGGAGCCTCGCCAGGTACTCCTGCCCATCACTGCCCAGCGCCGCCAGCGGCACCGCTTGTGCCCCCAGCTGGTGCAGGCCATAGGCGATGTTGCCCGCGCAGCCACCATACTCGCGGCGCAGACCCGGCACCAGGAAAGAGACGTTGAGAATGTGCAGTTGGCTGGGCAGGATCTGCTCGGCAAAGCGCCCCTCGAACGTCATGATGGTGTCAAACGCGAGCGAGCCGCAAACCAGGATGGACATATACAACCGTTTCCAGAATCAAGGGTAAAAAACCAGGGCGCGGTAACCCGCCATAGGCAATGTATCGCCAACCGCCATGGACAGACGCAGGCTGACCGTCACCGAATCCCGCGCAGGCAACAGCGGCGGCACACCCGGCAGATCTTCAGGCAGGAAGACACGTCGTGCGATCACGGCATCGCGGATATCGGTGAGGCTGAGCTCCAGAGCCGGCACCGCGAGCGGTATGGGCCCCGTGTTCTTGAGCACGAAATCAAAAGAGTAGAAATTGCCCAGACGCCGCACCAGGCTTGAGCTGTCGATGACGACGGCATCGATGCGCCGCACAGCGCCGATCTCGCAGCCGAGAGGCTCGCACAGACGACTCAGCAAGGGCACCCATTCCGGGTGGCTCGCAGCGAGCTGGTCGCGCTGGTGCAGCATCCACTGGCCGCCCAGCAAGCCCCCCAGCAACAACGCCAGCAGCGAGAGCAGCACCCGCATGCCGGGCGACTGCCAGAAAGCGCGTCGCCGGGCCTGCCGCATGAAGCCGGGTTCCGGCTGATCGGCTGCATCGTCATCGGAAGCAGGCACAAGATCCGGTTCCCGCCTCGGCTCGGGATCCGATACCACGGCCGGCTCGGCGCCCGCGCCCTCGGCGTTTGGGGGAGTGCCGGCTGTGTGGGCTGCGAAGCGCTGCAATTCGGTATGAAAGTCCGACTCTTCCGCGTCCACCTGCCGGGCACCCGATGGCCGGGAAGGGTTCCCAGACCCTGCGCCCGCCGGTTCTGGGCCATCCTGGTCAGCCGCCAGCACCTGTGGAACCGGTGCAGCTGCCGGTACAACGGCCTGCACCTCTTGTGTGACCGCTGCTGGCAAAGACCGCCCTGCTGGCGAGTCGTCCGAGACACCCGGATGGTCGGCGCGCAGGCCCGGCTTCGGCCACGCGGCGGCAGCTGCTCCATGCGCTGCGCCCGCTTGGCCTTTCTCTGGTCCGCTGTCCCACGACGTCCATGGTCCATCCGCCCCGGCACTGGACATCCCGGTGACCGATGCAGGCTCGTTCGGCGCATGTTCGGCACCAGCAGCGCCGCGCGGCTCTGGCACAGCCGCCTGATCGTCCATGACCGAAGGACGGGCCTCTGGAGCGGCAGGCGTCCAGGTTTCGAGGTAGAGCGTCGCATCGAACACGTCCGCACAGTGTCCACAGCGCACCCAGCCATCGGAGATCTTCAGCTGGTCGGGCACGACCTTGAACATCGTTCCGCAGGCGGGGCAACGGGTGGTGAGACTCATGTTTCGATTATTGCAGCCATGGTGCGGCGAACCGAGCCAGGGCGGGTGCCAGCGGACACCGGGTGTGCGCCATGCGCGTCATCGATCCGAGTGGCTTGCGGGCCAGGCCATGCCGGCACGTCAGGACTTCTGGACCGCCGTCATCAGCACCCAGCCGTCCACCTCATCACCGACCTCCAGCGCGACCCAAGGCGCGTAAGCCTCGCGCAGCTCCTCGACCTGGCGCGCCAGGATCCCTGCCAGCACCAGATGACCACCCGGGGCAACATGGGCGCACAGCAGCGGCGCCAGCACCTTGAGCGGGGTGGCCAGGATGTTGGCCAGCACGAGGTCGTACAGGCCCGTGGCCTGCTCGGGCAGACCGGCGGACAAGGTGACGTGGTTGGCGGCCGCGTTGAGGCGGGTCGACTCCACGGCCGCGGGGTCGATGTCCACTGCCACGATGTCGCGGGCACCGAACTTGGCCGCCCCGATGGCGAGGATGCCCGATCCGCAACCGTAGTCCAGCACGCGCTGGTTGGTCCACTGGCGTCCCGCCGTCCAGCGCAGACACATGCGGGTCGTGGGATGGGTCCCGGTGCCAAACGCCAGGCCGGGGTCGAGCCGGATGACCTGTTGCGCAGCTGCGGGCGGCTCGTGCCAGGTCGGCACAATCCAGAAACTCGGCGTGATCTCCACGGGCTCAAACTGCGACTGTGTCAGGCGCACCCAGTCCTGCTCGGGGACCGCCTGCACACCCTGCACGGTGCAGCCATCAAAGAAGTCCTGCACAGCCAGCAGGTCTGCCGTTTCCCGGGCTGACGCTTCGCTGGGGAAGAGGGCCACCACCCGCGAGCGCTGCCAACCCGCCTTGGGTGGCGGCATGCCGGGTTCACCGAACAGCGCCTGCTCGGCCGGGGTCAGCGCGTCGGCGTCTTCCACCGACACGCTCAGCGCATCGAGGGCCACCAGGGCATCGCCAACCTGCTCGACCGCCGATTCGGGCGCGAGCAGCACCAACTCGAACAGAGCCCCGGCCGCGGGCTCGGGCACGGCATCAGCGGTCACGCTGCGACAACCATTCTTCAAGGTAGTGGATGTTGGTCCCGCCGGCGACGAAGCTCGCGTCCACCATCAACTCGCGGTGCAGGGGAATGTTGGTCTTGATGCCTTCCACCACCGCCTCGGCCAGCGCGGTGCGCATGCGGGCCAGCGCCTGCTCGCGCGTGTCGCCGTGCACGATCAGCTTGCCGATCATCGAGTCGTAGTTGGGTGGAACGAAGTAGTTGGTGTAGGCGTGCGAGTCCACGCGCACCCCGGGTCCACCGGGCATGTGCCAGGTGGTGATGCGGCCGGGCGACGGCGTGAACTTGTAGGCGTCTTCGGCGTTGATGCGGCACTCGATGGCGTGACCGCGCAACTGCACCTGGCGTTGCGTGAAGGGCAGTTTTTCGCCCGCCGCCACCGCGATCTGGGTGCGCACGATGTCCACACCCGAGATCCACTCGGTCACCGGGTGCTCCACCTGCACGCGGGTGTTCATCTCGATGAAATAGAACTCGCCGTTCTCGAACAGGAACTCGAAGGTACCCGCCCCGCGATAGCCGATCTTCTTGCAGGCCGCCGCGCAACGCTCGCCGATCTTCTCGATCAGACGGCGCGGGATGCCTGGTGCCGGCGCTTCCTCGATCACCTTCTGGTGGCGCCGCTGCATCGAGCAATCACGCTCGCCCAGGTACACCGCGTTGCGGTGCGTGTCGGCCAGGATCTGGATCTCGATGTGGCGCGGGTTCTGGAGAAACTTCTCCATGTACACCTCGGGGTTGCCAAAGGCAGCGCCCGCTTCGGCCTTGGTGGTCTGCACCGCGTGCAGCAGGGCCGCCTCGGTGTGCACCACGCGCATGCCGCGCCCACCGCCGCCACCCGCTGCCTTGATGATGACCGGGTAGCCGATCGCCTTGGCGGTGCGCTTGATCACCACCGGGTCGGCAGGCAATGCGCCTTCGGAGCCGGGCACGCAGGGCACACCGGCGCGGATCATGGCCTGCTTGGCCGAGACCTTGTCGCCCATCAGGCGGATCGATTCGGGCGAGGGGCCGATGAAGGTGAAGCCGCTCTTCTCCACGCGCTCGGCGAAGTCGGCGTTTTCCGACAGGAAGCCATAACCCGGATGGATCGCCTCCGCGTCGGTCACCTCGGCAGCCGAAATGATGGCCGGCATGTTGAGGTAGCTCTGCGCCGACTGGGCCGGGCCGATGCAGACCGCCTCGTCGGCCAGTCGCACGTACTTGGCGTCGCGGTCGGCTTCGGAATACACCATCACCGCCTTGATGCCCATTTCCCGGCAGGCGCGCTGCACCCGCAGCGCAATCTCACCGCGGTTGGCGATCAGGATTTTTTTGAACATGCGCAGGCAACCCTTTATGCGATCACGTACAGCGGTTGTCCGTACTCCACCGCCTGGCCGTTCTCCACCAGGATCTGTGTCACGGTGCCGGACTTGTCGGCTTCGATTTCGTTGAGGATCTTCATCGCTTCGACGATGCAGATGGTCTCGCCTTCCTTGATCGCATCGCCCACCTCGACAAAGGGCTTGGCGCCCGGGCTGGATGCGCGGTAGAAGGTACCCACCATCGGTGACTTGACAACATGTCCAGCAGGTTCGGCGACTGCAGGCGGCGCCACCGGTGCGGCAACTTCTGCCGCCATGGACACGGCGGCGGCGGGAGCAGCAGGGGCTGCTGCGCCCATGGTGTAGGTCACCGGCGCTGCAAAGCCCGCGGGCGCACTCTTCACGATCCGCACCTTGCCTTCGGCCTCGGTGATTTCGAGTTCGGACACGTTCGACTCGGAAACGAGGTCGATCAAGGTTTTGAGTTTTCTTAAATCCATGATTTCTCCAACGAAAATCTGCTAAGTTGATTTAAAAGCATTCAAATTCATAAAATTAAACGCTCATCAACCCAACGGGTGGCGCAGTGTACACGATCAGCCCCGGCCGTGGCGCACTCCCAGAGCCGCCGCACGCAGTCCGGGCTCAGCACAATGGAAAGCGGAATTCAAAAGGAATTCGCGCACTTTACCGGCTCTTTCCCCACACTTGAAACACAAAGACAGGCTTGAGTGCCGGAAGCCAAAAACAGGTCCGACTGGAACGCCTGCATGAGAAATGTCAGACGAGTTGCGCCCACTGCGCCAGTTCGGCGGCGCTGACTTTCCCGATCTTGCGGTGAAGCACCCGCCCGTTGCTCCCCAGCACCACCGTGTAGGGCAAGCCCCCGGTCGGGTTGCCCAGGGTCCGGCTCAGCTCGGTGCCGGCCAGACCGGCCATGCCCACTGGAAACGCCAGCGGGAGCTTTTGCAGGAAGCTGCGCACCGCACTGGGCTGATCCACGGCGAGCCCCAGCACCTGCCAGCCCCGCGCTGCGTTGTCCCGGTAAAAGGCATTGAGCAGCGGCAACTCTTCCACGCAGGGCGGACACCAGGTGGCCCAGAAATTCACCAGCAAAGGCTTGCCGCGCCAGTCGGCCAGGGTCACCACTTCCCCATGAGGGCCCTCAAACCGAAGGTCCCAGAACGATGCCTCGGCCTCCGTCTGCACCTCGTCGGGCTGGTAACGCCACCAGGCCAGGCCCGCACCGCCAGCCGCCGCAGCCACCCCAATGCCCGCCATCCACAGGCTGCGTCGGTTCAGATTCATGTTGTCGATTCCTGGTTTCCGGCCTCTGCAGAAGCCAGCAGTTTGCGCAAGGCCGCTGCATCTCCGCGCGGCTTGCGTCCTGTCGCA
Organism: Hydrogenophaga sp.; assembly: GCA_011391495.1. Taxonomy (GTDB): domain Bacteria; phylum Pseudomonadota; class Gammaproteobacteria; order Burkholderiales; family Burkholderiaceae_C; genus Hydrogenophaga. The sequence goes on along the minus strand of JAABQK010000026.1, from coordinate 28,957 downwards.
TCGGGTTTCAGGGCGCCGCGCTGATCGTCCAGCTCATGCACCATCAGGTGCACCAGAACCCACTGGGCCAGGGGTGCGCAGCGCGTGCGCAGCGTCAGGGCCGGCACCGCCTCGCCACGCCAGCCCTGCACCGATCCGGGGTGGTATTCCACCCTCTGGTCGATCAGCGTCCATTCTGCTGTCTTGGGGTCGTCACAAAACAGCTGCAGATAAATATCGCTGTGCCGGGTGGCCGTGCCTTGCCACACCGCGCCACCCAGGTGCGGCCGGAAAGCGGCAAGGCGCTCCATCCACAGCAGGGCAAGCTCCCGCAAGGCCCGCAACTCCAACGCCTGGGTTTCCGGACAGAAGACCGCAATGTATTCGCGCACCGCAGCATCGACCGTGGTGTTGTCAGGCAGGGCCGTGCGCGCGCTCAGACCCAGCTGCCTGACCGCCTGCCGCTTGGCCGCCGCGTATTCCAGACCATCCTCGACCACCAGCCGTGCAGCCACCGCAGCGATTTCAGCGCCGGTATCGGTTCGATATGCATCCATCGGCCGATTGTGCCCGCTGGGCAGCCCCTGATGGCAACACCCGCAGATAACCCGCCAGCCGGCAGAGGCGGGCCGGACCGGGCAGGCCCCCTAGAATCCTCGCATGCACATACATATTCTGGGTATCTGTGGCACGTTCATGGGCGGGCTCGCCGCGCTCGCCCGCGAGGCGGGGCACCGTGTGACCGGCTGCGATGCTGGTGTCTACCCGCCGATGAGCGACCAGCTGCGCGCGCTCGGCATTGACCTGATCGAGGGTTTTGGCGCCGACCAGATGGCGCTGGCTCCGGACATGTACGTGGTGGGCAACGTGGTCAGCCGGGCCCGTCTGGGCGACGGCAGCCCCAAGTTTCCCCTGATGGAAGCCATCCTGGACGCCGGTGCACCCTACACGAGCGGCCCACAGTGGCTGGCCGAACACGTGTTGCAGGGTCGCCATGTGATGGCTGTGGCAGGCACGCACGGCAAGACCACCACCACCGCCATGCTGACCTGGGTGCTGGAGTCGGCGGGCCTGAAGCCTGGGTTCTTGGTCGGCGGGGTGCCCATGAATTTCGGTGTTTCCGCCCGCCTGGGCCTGGGAAAGACCTTCGTCATCGAAGCCGACGAATACGACACCGCCTTCTTCGACAAACGCAGCAAGTTCGTGCACTACCGGCCGCGCACCGCGATCCTGAACAACCTGGAGTTCGATCACGCCGACATTTTTGACGACCTGTCGGCGATCGAGCGCCAGTTCCACCATCTGATCCGCACGGTACCGGGCTCGGGCCGCGTGGTGTCCAACGGCCTGGAAGAAAGCCTGGACCGGGTCTTGCACATGGGTCTGTGGAGTGAACTGCGCACCTTTGGCGCGGCCGTGAGCGACTTCTCGGCCCAGGGCGAACCCCATGCCTTTGACGTGCATCAGCGTGGCCAGCCGGTGGCCCGGGTGGAGTGGGCGCTCACCGGCGTGCACAACCAGCTCAATGCACTGGCCACCATCGCGGCGGCCGAGCATGTGGGTGTGGCGCCAGCCGACGCGGCGCGCGCTCTGGCCAGCTTTGAAAACGTGCGCCGGCGCATGGAAGTGCGCGGTACGGTGCGGCGCGGCGGCCAGTCGATCACGGTGTACGACGACTTTGCGCACCACCCCACCGCCATCCGGACCACGCTCGACGGACTGAGGCGCCGGCTGGACCTGGCACCGGGAACGCATGGACGCATCCTGGCCGTGTTCGAGCCGCGCAGCAACACCATGAAGCTCGGCACGATGAAATCCCAGTTGCCGTGGAGCCTGGAAACGGCCGACCTGGCGTTTTGCCACGCTGGTGGACTGGACTGGGACGCCACGGAGGCGCTGGCACCCATGGGTGCGCGCGCGCAGGTGGCCCAGCGCATCGACGAGCTGGTGGCTCAGGTGTGTGCGGCTGCCCGCCCGGGCGACCACATCGTGTGCATGAGCAATGGCGGGTTCGGCGGTGTGCATGCCCGGCTGCTGGCGGCGCTGGAACGCGATCTGCCAGCCGATGAACGCGCAGCTGACGCAGCGCCTTCCGGCCTGCGTCAGTAACCGAGGGAGCGCGTCACCAGATCCACCGACACCACGGGTTTCGCCAGCGCCGCACTGGTGGCTCGAGCAAAGGACATGGCCCATGTCTGGTGAACCGGATCACGGAAGCGCTCTTCGCCCGCCGCCTGCGCCACACCGAGCACCTTGTCCGCCGTGAGCACCTTGCCGGTGAGACGGATCGGTTCGCACTCAAACGCGGTGAACTGCTCGTCCAGCCAGGCCCGTGCCTGCTCGTGCGGCATGGGTTGCACTTCATCCAGATCGAAATGGTAGGTGGACGTTTCGCCCCAGGTGACGGTGACTTGGCTACGCATGCTGACAACTCCTTGGATACGGTACGGGGTACGCCGAACGACCTGCTGATTGTGCTCCGGTGGGGCGGGTTGCACCGTTCTCACCGGCCATCAGGAAATGGCACCGACACAGCGGAGTCCGGACCACGGGACGTGGCCACCCGCAGGGGTGAGTGAGGCGCTTCGCGCAGGATGCTGGATGGCGCAGACAGTTCGGAGTGACCCGCTCGCGTCGGCATCTCGGCGTCCGGGATGGCGTGATCCAGCTGAAGCGCCACCAGTTCCCGCCGCACCTTGGGTTCCGCACGGCGCGCACTGTCGGGATCGGAGGTGATGGCGCCAGCGAAATACAGGGACGCCAGGTGGTGCGCCAGTTCGGCAGCGGCTGCACCCGTGCGCACACCCAGCTCATGGAGCGTCGCGGGTTTGAGCATCAGTTCGCGCATGATCAGCAGATGCAGATCGTCGTACCACCGCGGCGGCATCCGCGGGATGCGCCGGAGATAGATGGTTTGCTGGCGGTAGCGCGCCGGCAGGACATCGCGCACGGTGCGCACCGCGTAAGTCCACATCACGCGGTGCAAGGGCAGGCGAATGAACGACGAGGGAATGTCATTGGCCAGCGCCGGCCGCCGCACCCATTCCGCACTCTCCAGATCCACGGGGCGGGCGGGAATGTGCAGGCCGGTCTGCCATCGGTCGAGGTCGAGAACCGCAAGCAGCTTGTTGTCGTGCGTGATGTGCACCACACCGCCTTTGTACTGGCCCAGCCTTTCCACCAGCTGGGCACCCAGGGCAAACTGCGTTCGCAACGGGCGCAGCCAGGCCTCGAAGCGCTGAAGCCGGTGGCGGACGCTCTTTTCGTTGTCTGCCTCAAAAAACTCTGCAGAGGCAAAACCCTCGGGCAGCGGGCTGGCAAATGCCAGCGGGCGGTCGACCTCCGAGCGGTTGAGCGTGAGGCGCTCCCCTGATCCGTGCGGGTGGCGAATGACCAACGCATCGCGCCCGAGCACCTCCACCGACCCGCCATGGATCATCCAGGCATCGGCCAGGTGGGGGTCGCTGGGGCGCCATTCGGGCCAGCCGGGCTGCACCTGCGAAGCCCAGCCCACGACGCGCTGGGCCAGCGACGCAGGAAATCCCAACAAACCCAGACGCAATACCGGCTGCTCCACACGCGCTCCCAACGACCGTTCACCAAGTCCCTGCATCCGGTCCGCGACATCCGCAAACGCAGCCAGGCGATGCAGCCTTTCCAGGCCGCCTGAGCAGGATATCAATCAGCCGCATGACCGGCAATCACCCGTCCGGTGTTCTCGACGGGTGTTGCCATCTGCACACGCATCACCCCGGCCGCGACCCAGGCTCAAGCCCGCTTCTGGCGCGCCGCCTGAACCGCCCGGGACAGCACTTCCAGGGCTTTCAGCGAATCGGTCCATCCCAGGCAGGCATCGGTGATGCTCTGGCCGTAGGTCAGCTGGTTCACATCATCTTTGCCCGGGGTGAATTTCTGTGCACCGGCCTCGATGTGGCTTTCGATCATCACGCCAAAGACGCTGCGTGAGCCCGCTTCGATCTGCGCCGCGATGTCGCGCGCCACGTCCAGCTGCTTTTCGTGCTGTTTGCTGCTGTTGGCGTGGCTGCAGTCCACCATCAGGCGCGGCGTGAGCCTGGCGGCTTCCAGCTCCTTGACGGCGGCGGCGACGCTGGCCGCGTCGTAGTTGGGTGCCTTGCCACCGCGCAGGATGACGTGGCAGTCCTTGTTGCCGTTGGTCTGCACGATGGCGACCTGGCCGTTCTTGTGCACCGACAGGAAGTGGTGGCCGCGCGCGGCGGCCTGGATCGCGTCGGTGGCGATCTTGATGTTGCCGTCGGTGCCGTTCTTGAAGCCGATCGGCGCGGACAGGCCCGAGGCCAGCTCGCGGTGCACCTGGCTTTCGGTGGTGCGCGCGCCGATGGCGCCCCAGGCGATCAGGTCGCCGATGTACTGCGGCGAGATCACGTCCAGGAACTCGCTGCCGGCTGGCAGGCCCAGGCGGTTGATCTCGATCAGCAGCTGGCGCGCGATGCGCAGGCCTTCGTCGATGCGGTAGCTCTCGTCCAGGTAGGGATCGTTGATCAGGCCCTTCCAGCCCACCGTGGTGCGCGGCTTCTCGAAGTAGACGCGCATCACGATCTCCAGCGTGTCGGCGTACTTCTCGCGCAGCGGCTGCAGGCGGCGGGCGTAGTCCACCGCCGCAGCCGGATCATGGATCGAACAGGGGCCGATGATCACCAGCAGGCGGTCGTCCTGGCCGTGCAGGATGTTGTGGATGCGCTTGCGCGTCTGGCTGATGAGGGCCTCCACCGGTGTGCCACCGATGGGGAAAAAGCGGATCAGGTGTTCGGGTGGCGGGAGCACGGTGATGTCCTTGATGCGTTCGTCGTCGGTCTGGCTGGTCTTGTCGACCGAACGGGCATGCCAGGCATCGGCGCTGACGGGGTTGACTTTGGCATTCATCAAGGGACTCCTCGGGTTGAGACAGACAGAAAGTGGCAAAAAAAAACCGCCGGGCGTCGGGCCCGGCGGTTTTGGGAGGTTCGGTCGCTTTGCGCTTACACCGTGGCCTCTCGTCCGCCGGGGACTGAGAACCAAAAGTAAAAGCCAAAAAACATGGCGGAGCGCGTTTGCATAGGGGTGCAATGTAGCACAGGGCCCATGACAGCCGTCTTACACGCCAACCCCATACAGGCTGCGCAAGGCCCAACCGGCCAAGGCACAAGCCACGATGACCCGGACCACACCCTGCTTGAAACGGATCAACGCCACCGCGGCGAGCGCCACCAGAACCAGCGCCGCCCAGTCCGGGTGTTGCCACCCTGCGGCCATGCCCGCCGGGTAGGCCACATGCGCCAGAAAGAACAGCGCCAGGCTCGCGATCACCCCCACCACCGCAGCGGTGATCGCGGTCAGTGGTGCGGTGAAATGCAGCTTGCCGTGGGTGCTCTCCACCAGCGGGCCGCCCGCGAGGATGAAGATGAACGAAGGCAGGAAAGTGAACCAAGTGACCACCACCGCCGCCAGCGCCGCGCCCAGGAACAACGCATCCGGCCCCAGCACCTGCTGGCCCCAGCCCCCCAGGAAAGCCACAAAAGCCACCACCATGATCAGCGGCCCCGGCGTGGTTTCACCCAAAGCCAGGCCATCGATCATCTGCGGCCCGAGCAACCAGCCGTGTTCCACCACCGCGCCCTGGTACACATAGGGCAGCACCGCGTAGGCGCCGCCAAAGGTGAGTAGCGCAGCCTTGGTGAAGAACCAGCCCATGGCGGCCAGCGTGCCGCTCCAGCCTTGCCATGCCACCAGGGCGCCCATGGGCAGCGCCCACAACACTGCTCCGCCCAACAACACCCGCAGCGAGCGCGAACGGCTGAAGCGGGCGTGTTCCGGGGTGGGTGTGTGGTCGTCGATCACGGCGGGCCCGTGGGCCGCGGTGGTGGCGGCCGAGGCATGCCCGCCGCCGGCACGGGCAAACTGGGCCGGCGCCCAGCGGCCACCCGCCCAGCCCACCAGGGCTGCCACCAGCACGACGGCGGGGAACGGCACCGCCAACCCGGCAAGGGCGACAAAGCTGGCCAGGGCAATGGCCCAGAGCAGCGGCGCCTGGCCGGGTGACCGCAGTGTCTTGCTGCCGATGCGAAGCACCGCCTGCAACACCAGCGCCGCCACCGCCGGCTTGATGCCGTACAGCAAGCCCGCCACCCAGGCCACCTGACCCCAGACCACATACACCCAGCTCAGGCCGATCAGGACCAGCAGCGAAGGCAGCACAAACAGCACACCGGCGATCACACCGCCCCAGGTCCGGTGCAGCAGCCAGCCGATGTAGGTGGCGAGTTGTTGCGCCTCCGGCCCGGGCAGCAGCATGCAGTAGTTCAGCGCGTGCAGGAAACGCTGCTCGCTGATCCAGCGTTTGTGCTCCACCAGTTCGCGGTGCATGACGGCAATCTGCCCGGCCGGGCCACCGAAGCTGATGAAGCCCAGCTTGAGCCAGAACCGCAAGGCTTCCCAGAAATCCACGCTGCGCGGCGCGGTCACTGCGGTGTCCAGTTGTGGGTTTCGGCGTTGCCGCCCACTTGGTCCACGCACGAGGCGTAGAGCGCGTCGTATACCGGCATCATCGCCTCCAGCATGGCGTGGTCGTCGTCGGCGTGCCGGCGCGACATGCCCAGCGACACCGCCAGCAACCCGGCCGCGGGAGCCGCCAGATCCAGCCGGTCGGTATCGGCTCCGCGCACGGTACGGGCCAGCAGGTCGAGTGCGGGCAGATGCAGGCCGAACGCGCCCAAGAGTGTGTCGAAGCTGCAGCGTTCACCCTGGTGCGAGATCGGCGCCCCGGGAATGTCAAAGGCCACGGCCTGGCGGTGTGCGGCCTGCTCCAGCACCTCGGCGGTGGGCACGTAGTCAAACACAGCCTCGCGGTCGATGAAACGGCGAATCAGCCAGGGGCAGGCAATACGGTCGATCTTGGGGTGTGCCCGTGTGATCCATCGGGAACCGCCAGATCCGGTCACGCCCAGGTCGGGGCGCTTGCGGATCAGCGGCGCGGGTGACGCAGCCAACCCATGCAGCAGCTCAGGACCGTCCACGTCGGGCTCGCCGCCCTCGATGCCGCCAAGAAGGTGGCGCGCGTCCCAGCCGGCTTCGCGCAACCGGGTCGCTGCGAGCTGGCTGACTTCGTGACCGTACACGCAGTACACGACGGCTGCTTGCGGCGGGCGCCCTGTCAGCCAGGTGGGCAGGTCTTCCGGAGCCACCCGCAGCGCCAGGGGCAGAAGCGAAGGGCTCAGGTCAAAGCGCTCGGTGCGGCGCACGTCCAGGATGAACGGCGTATCGGGCCGGCCCAGGAGCGCTGCGAAGGCGCTGGGGCTGACGGCGTGGGTCGGATTCAATGCAACGGGGTCCATGGGTGGCGCTCCACAAATAGGAGGTGGCCAGCGCTTGGACGGGACCGTCTGTTCCGTGAGGAACTCGGGAGGCTGTGTTCCCGAGCCCCGGATACTAACAGCCTCGCGCGAACAAGGTTCGAAACACCCGCTCAGGCCGTGCCGCCGACCGTGAGCCCGTCGATGCGCAGCGTTGGCTGGCCCACGCCCACCGGCACGCTCTGGCCTTCCTTGCCACAGGTGCCGACGCCGCTGTCGAGTCGCATGTCGTTGCCGATCATGCTGATCTTTTTCAGAGATTCCGGACCGCTGCCCACCAGTGTCGCGCCCTTGACGGGGTACTGGATCTGGCCGTTTTCCACCCAGTAGGCCTGGCTGGCAGAGAACACGAACTTGCCGCTGGTGATGTCCACCTGACCACCACCGAAGTTGGTGGCGTACAGGCCCTTCTTGATGCTGGCGACGATCTCCTCCGGAGTCTTGTCGCCACCGAGCATGTAGGTGTTGGTCATGCGCGGCATGGGCACGTGGGCGTAGCTCTCGCGCCGGCCGTTGCCGGTGGGCTTGACGCCCATCAGGCGGGCGTTCATCGCGTCCTGGATGTAGCCACGCAGGATGCCATCTTCGATCAGAACGTTCTTCTGCGTCGGGCAGCCTTCGTCGTCCACGTTGAGTGAACCGCGCCGGTCGGCCATGGTGCCGTCGTCGAGCACGGTCACGCCTTTGGCCGCCACGCGCTGCCCGATACGGCCAGAGAAAGCGCTGGAGCCCTTGCGGTTGAAATCGCCTTCCAGTCCATGGCCCACCGCCTCGTGCAGCAGCACACCCGGCCATCCCGGGCCGAGCACCACGACCATTTCACCCGCGGGTGCGGGTCGCGCGTCGAGGTTGGTCAGCGCGGAAGACACGGCTTCGTCCACATAGGACTGCACCAGCTCGTCATCAAAATACGCCAGGCCAAACCGGCCACCACCACCGGATGAACCCACCTCGCGGCGACCCTTCTGCTCTGCGATCACAGTCACCGACAGACGGATCAGCGGCCGCACGTCGGCGGCCATGGTGCCGTCGGCCCGGGCCACCAGCACCACATCGTATTCACTCGCCAGACCCGCCATGACCTGCACCACGCGGGGGTCCTTGGCCTTGGCCAGGCGTTCCACTTTTTCCAGCAGCGCCACCTTGGCGGTGCTGTCGAGCGTGCCGATCGGATCCAGCCCTGGGTAAAGCGATCGGGATTTCGACACCCTGGTGGCCGGCGTGCGCACCTTGCGGCCCTGCCCCTGCGCGGAAATGGAACGCACGGTGTGGGCGGCGTCGATCAGCGAGTTCCAGGACAGGTCGTCCGAGTAGGCGAAAGCGGTCTTCTCGCCGCTGACGGCGCGCACGCCCACACCCTGGTCGATGCTGAAACTGCCCGTCTTGACGATGCCCTCCTCCAGACTCCAGCCCTCGCTGCGGGTGTACTGGAAATAGAGGTCGGCGTCGTCCACCCCATAGGACATGATCTCGCCCAGCGCACGCTGAAGGTGCGAGGTGTTGAGGCCATAGGGATCGAGCAACAGGCTCTGGGCGCTGGCGAGGCGCGCCAAGGTGGGTTCACGTGCAATCATGTTTCCATTGTAAGAAGGGTGCCATGTCATTGCTGGCGACGGTGACAAAGGGCAATGACGAGCCTGCCGGGAATCCGGTTCGCGCCGACCCGGTTGCTGACCGCCGCCGGGCGATCCAGCGCGCGGTTCCGGTCATTTCGCTGCGGCGAAGCGCGCCAGGTCGCTCCGCTTCTCTGTCAGGTATTCGTCAAGGCTGTACTCATGCAGCTGCGCGGCATGGCGCTCGGTGAGTGCGAACCAGGCGCGCCAGCGTGCCTCCCAGAGCGCCTCGCGCGTGCCCGAGACCACACTCAGGTGAGCCAGCAGGGCAAGGTAGTAGCGCATGACGTTGCGCTCGATGGCCGCACGTTCGCCGCGCACGTGGATCGGGCGGCCGCCTGCATCCTGGCCCTCCACCGTGAAGCCGATCTTGGCCCGGCCGGCGGTGGCCAGGTAGGTGCTCATCGCCAGCTTGGCGAGTGTTCCGTAGCCGTACGCATAGCCGAAATGCACAAAACTGCGGCCGCTGTCGATCGGTACCGCCTCGAACACCATGCGGTAGTCCCGCGTTGACAGCGGTCCCTTCGCGGCGCTGAGCGTCACCCGCAGGTAAGCGGGGTCCGCCACCTCGGTGCGTACCGCATAGCGCATGCTGTACTGCATGCCGGGCGCCCCGGACTGCTTCGGACCCCCGACCAGCGTCACGCCACCACCCTCGCTGTCTTTCGATGGCGTGCACGACCGCACGTTCAGATGCAGCAACAGCACCTCACAGATGCCGGCAGGGGTACGGAAGGCACCCTGCACCAGCGCAAACGGGTGCGCCACTTCGGCATGGACATCGCCCTCCAGCCGGTCGGGCAGCTCACGCGAGCTCAGGACCAGCGGCTCACCGAAGGCATTGGCTTGCAGCTCCGGCTGCAGCGCCTGCCGTGTGGCCTGCAAGGCAGGCAACGATCCTGCCGACGGCTGCTGTGCGTGCGCGCTGGCGCCCGCACCCCATACCGAAGCAGAGACCAGCACAGCCGACAGCCAGCGGGTTCTCATGCCCGCGCTCCTGCCGCCCTCTCGGCAGCCACGCAGGAGGCTTGGCGGTGGGCGGCCAGGTGTCGGCAGACACAGGATGGCCTGCTGCGGGGGCGGTTCAGGCATGGACATTTCAACTATGTGGGGGCGACATGGCCGTTTCGCAAGGCTCCGTTCAGCCCTGCACCGATAATCCGGCGCATGAGACATCGCAACGGACTCGCACTTGTCACCGCAGCGCTGATCGGCACCGGCGCCCTGGCCAACGACCCCGCGCCGGCCGCCCCTCCGCCCGCCGAATCCGGTCCGCCGCTCTGGGAAGCCGGACTGGCCACCGGACTCGGGCACGTGCCCGACTACCCCGGCGCCGACCGGTCCCGCACCCGGGGCGCTCTGCTGCCGGTGTTCATCTACCGCGGCCCGGTGCTGCGCATCGACGGCGGCGGCATCCGGGGTCGCTTGCTGGACACGGCGAACTGGGAGTTCGACCTGAGCGCCACCGCCGCCTTCAACGCCACCAACAACGAACTGCGGCAGGGCATGCCCGCGCTCGACTACCTCTTCGGTGTCGGCCCGCAGTGGGTCTACAAGGGCCTGCAGTCCCGTTCGGGCAGTCCCACGCTGCACCTCAAGCTGCGGGCCATCATGTCCACCGACCTGAAACACATCGATGCACGCGGCTTCAGCATCGACCCCGAGCTGCGCTGGCGGCTGGTCGGCCTCGGCGGTACACCCACCGCCTTGAGCTTCTCGATCCAGCCCACCTGGGCCAGTCAGAAGCTGCAAAGCTACTTCTACCAGGTCGATCCGAGCGAGGCGACCGCCACGCGGCCGGCCTACAGCGCCCGGGCCGGCTACCTCGGCACCGAAGCGGCCGTGACCCTCAGCCATCAGTCGGCCCGCAACCTGTCGTGGTTTGCCACCGCACGCTTCATGTCGCTGCAGGGTGCCGCCAACACCGCCAGCCCCCTGCTGCGTGACCGCAGCAACTTTTCCATCGGCGCCGGGCTCGTCTGGACGCCCTGGCACAGCGCGACGGTGGCCGCCAACTGAGCGGGAAATCCTCTCTGCTTCGGCGGCTGCAGCCCTGGCACAGGAGCAGGGCGCCACCCGTTGGGGCATGGCTCCTTGAAAGCACCGATGAACGACCCGACGGGCACCCTGCAGGGGTCGTCACCTGCATCAACCTGCTGGCAGGCCGGCACATCCTCGGTCCATGGCATCGGCCTACAAGGACCTGAATTCGACCGCAATTTCCCGCTTTGGACCAGAAACTGCCCACTAAAGTAGGGGCAGGGCTCGTGCACCCGTCGCGGGCACCCATTGGAAATACGCGTGTTTATGGAAACTCGACCAACAACGGCATCGGATTCCCGCAAATTCCTGCTCGCCGTCATCGCCGCGCTGCTGGGCATGCTCGCCATCATGACCGCGCCGGCAGACACGGGGAGCAGCTGGCTGTCTGGCCGGATGCTCAGCCTGCACCTCGTTCTTGAGCTGTTCGCCGTGATCATTGCGGCGCTGGTGGTCACCGCGTCGTGGCACACCTTTGACCGGCGCGAGGACCGCTCTGCGAACGCGTTCATTGCAGGCTTCCTGATCGTAGGAGCCTGCGACCTCATGCATGCCCTGACCTTCCAGGGCATGCCCGGCCTCCTGACCGAGAGCAGCACCCCGGGGGCCATCTTCTTCTGGCTCATGGGCCGCAGCTTCGAGGTCCTGACCCTCGGTGCGATCGCATTGGCCTTGGTGCCCAGGTTCTCCCGATCGGCTTCGCTGCTGATCGGCATCCTGGTGTCCGTGGCCATCATCGGCTTTGGCTCTTACGCGATCGAAAGCTTTCCAGTCACCTTCGTGGAAGGCATCGGTGTCACACCCTTCAAAGCACGCTACGAATTCGTGTTGATGGCTTTGAACTTCTTGGTGGCGCTGCTGCTCTGGCGTCGCAAGGACCCGGAGAACGCGCGGCAGAACGCACTGCTGGCGCTCTCGGCCTTTTTCATGGGCGTGGGCGGGCTGGCCTTCACCGCCTATGTGGCGCCGACAGACTTCCAGAACATCGGGGGCCACCTGTACAAGGTGATGGCCTACGTGCTGCTCTACCGCGCGACCTACATCACCAACATCCTGGCGCCCTACGAGGCACTGCAGGCGTCCGAAGCACGGGTGCGGGAGAGTCAGGCGCGCATGCACACCCTGGGCGCCAACCTCGCGCAGTCGGTGCTGTACCAGGTCGTCAGGGAACTGGACGGCAGCATGCGTATCACGCACATGACCGACGCGGTTGAGCGCATCCTTGGCGTGAAGGCGGCCGATGTTCTGCGCGATCCCGCGATCTGGTACGGGCATTTTCACGCGGAAGATCTGCCGGTCCTGAAGATCGCCGTGCAGCGCTCGGCCGACACCATGCTGCACTTCGACTTCGAGGCCCGGCTGACGCGCGCCGATGGACGGCTGCGCCGCATGCACTTCGTGTCGACACCCCGGCGGCTGGAAGACGGCCACCTGGTCTGGGACGGCATCATGACCGACATCACCGAGCGCAGCGAAGCCCAGGAGGTGCGGCGAAAGCTGGAGCTGCAGCTGAGGGAGGCCCAGAAGATGGAGTCCATCGGCACCCTGGCCAGCGGCATTGCGCACGACTTCAACAACGTGCTGGCCGCCATCCTGGGCAACACCATGATGGTCATCGAAGACGTGGAACGGGGTGCCCGCGAGGAAGCCTTGCTGGGTCTGGCACAGATCCGCAAGGCGGGATCGCGGGCACGCTCCCTGGTGAACCAGATCCTGAGCTTCAGCCGCCGCGAGGTGCCCGAGCGGGTCGCGCAGCCCTTGCGTCCGATCCTCGCGGAGAGCGTGTCGCTGCTGCGCTCCACGCTGCCGGCGAACGTCGAACTGGTCGAGCACATGGACGATCAGCACGCCTGCGCACTGGTGGACCGCACCCAGCTGGAACAGGTGATCGTGAACCTGTGTACCAATGCCTGGCATGCCCTGGGCGACAAGGGTGGACGCATCGGCGTGGGCATCAGCCAGGTTTCCATCGGGTCCGATCAGGCGCTGGTTCACGCCCTGATCCCGGGCCGGTATGTGCGCCTGCGGGTTGAGGACAATGGCTGCGGCATGGACGAGGCCACGCGTCAGCGGGTGTTCGAACCTTTCTTCACCACGAAGGCGGTGGGCAAGGGCACGGGCATCGGCCTGTCGGTCGTGCACAGGATCGCCGTCGAACATGACGGCGCGATCACGGTGGAATCGAGTCCGGGCCGGGGCGCACGCTTTGACGTTTTCATTCCGGCGCTGCCGGTCGCCGTGGATGCAGACAACGAACCGTCACTCCCCGCGCGGGGCGCCAGGGACATCGGCCGCGGCGAGCGCGTGCTGTACGTCGAAGACGATGCGGTCATCTCCCTGATGGTCGAGCGGATGCTGCGCCGTGCGGGGTACACCGTCAGCTGCCTGGCCGAGCCCGAGAAGGCCATCGAGACCCTGCGGCGAGCGCCGCACGCGTTTGACATCGTGGTCACGGACTACAACATGCCCATCCATTCCGGTCTCGACGTGATCCGGCAGGTGGCGAGCATCCGGCCGGGACTGCCGACGATCCTGATCTCGGGTTACGTCAGCGACGAACTGCAGGCCAAGGCCGAGGAACTCGGCGTATTCGACATTCTGGAAAAACAGAAGGCACTGGATGAGCTGGCACCGGCCATCGAGAAGGCGCTGATGCGGGCGAGCATGACGACGGAAGCCTGAGCAAAGCCTTTCCAGGCGCCTGTTGACGCCAACGGCGCAGGAGCCTGGCGCATCGGGTGGCGACGACAGACAGCTGCGCCCCGGACCCGGGCTTCAAATCCCCGACCACCTGCATGCCGTCCTGTTGGTGGGAACGGAATCGTTCAGGATGTTCGATCCCCCGCCCGCTTCATTCGACCGTGACACTCTTGGCCAGATTGCGCGGCTTGTCGACGTCGGTCCCTTTGGCCAGCGCCGTGTGATACGCCAGCAATTGCAGGGGCACCACGTGCAGGATGGGGGACAGCGCGCCGTAGTGTTCGGGCATGCGGATGACGTGGATGCCCTCGGCGCTCTGGATGCGGGTGTCGGCATCGGCCAGCACATAGAGCACGCCGCCGCGCGCACGCACCTCCTGCATATTGCTCTTGAGCTTTTCCAGCAGCGTGTCGTTGGGCGCCACCGTCACCACCGGCATGGCACTGGTCACCAGGGCCAGCGGACCGTGCTTGAGTTCGCCGGCGGGGTAGGCCTCGGCGTGGATGTAGCTGATTTCCTTCAGCTTCAAGGCACCTTCCAGCGCAATCGGGTAGTGCAGGCCGCGGCCCAGGAACAGCGCGTTGTCCATGCGCGCGAAGTCTTCCGACCAGCTGATCACCTGCGGCTCCAGCGCCAGCACGGCCTGCAGGGCCACGGGCAGGTGGCGCATGGCTTTCAGGTGATCGGCTTCCTGCGCTTCGCTCAATCGACCACGCACCTGTGCCAGCGCCAGCGTCAGCAGGAACAGGCCGGCGAGCTGGGTGGTGAACGCCTTGGTGGAGGCCACGCCGATTTCGACCCCCGCGCGGGTGATGTAGGCGAGCTCGCACTCACGCACCATCGCGCTGGTGGCCACGTTGCAGATGGTCAGCGTGTGCCTCATGCCCAGGCCCTGTGCGTGACGCAACGCCGCCAGCGTATCGGCGGTCTCCCCGCTCTGCGTGATGGTGACCACCAGGGTGCGCGGGTTGGGCACGCTCGTGCGGTAGCGGTATTCGCTGGCCACTTCCACCTGGGTCGGGATCTGCGCGATCTCCTCCAGCCAGTACTTGGCGGCGCAGCCGCTGTAATAGCTGGTGCCACAGGCCAGGATCAGCACGTTGTCGATGTCCTTGAAGATGCGGTAGGCGCCGTCGCCGAACAGTTCGGGTGTGATCGCTTCCACACCCTCCAGCGTGTCGCCGATGGCGCGCGGCTGCTCGAAGATCTCCTTCTGCATGTAGTGGCGGTAGGGACCGAGTTCGGCGGCGCCGCTGTGCGCCTGCACGGTTTTCACCGGGCGCCGGGTGGCGTCAAACGCCCGCCCCTGACCGTCGGTCACCCAGTAGCGGCCCAGCTGCAGATCCACCAGGTCACCTTCTTCCAGGTAAACGATCTGATCGGTCACGCCGGCGAGCGCCATGGCATCGCTGGCCAGGAAGTGCTCTTTGCCTCCGTCGCCCACACCCAGGACCAGTGGCGAGCCGGCACGCGCTCCCACCACCCGATGCGGCTCGTCCTTGTGGAACACGGCCAGCGCGTAGGCGCCGTGCAGCTGCGCCACGGCCGCCTGCAGGGCGGCAAACACATCGCCGTCGTACAGCGAATCGATCAGATGGGCGATCACTTCGGTGTCGGTCTGGCTCTCGAACACATAGCCCTTGGCCTGCAGGGCAGCGCGCAACTCGTCGTGGTTTTCAATGATGCCGTTGTGCACCAGGGCGACCCGACCCGGCGCGCCGGCCAAGGCGCCCGGCCCGTGGCTGAAGTGCGGGTGGGCGTTGTGCACTGCCGGCGCGCCGTGCGTGGCCCAGCGGGTGTGGGCAATGCCCGTGCCGCTGCCGATGTGTTCGGTCTGCACTTCCTTGGCCAGCTCGGCCACCCGGGCCGTGCTGCGCGCGCGGGTCAAGCCACCCGAGTGCACCGCCACGCCGCAGGAATCGTAGCCCCGGTACTCCAGCCGCTGCAGACCCTGCACCAGTACCGGCACGATGTCGCGCCCCGAAACCCCTGCCACGATGCCACACATGTTGTGCTCCTTGAAACCAGATTCTTCGGATCCTAAACAGGGAAGCATGAAATTAATCGTCAAAATATCACCATTCACATACTGATAGTTTCCATATCTCAAAGCAAAATTCATTTACTTCAAAATCAGCATCCATATGGAATCCATCAATATCGATGATGCCGACCTGCGCCTGCTCGACCTGCTGCAAACCGATGCGTCGCGCAGCAACCAGGACCTGGCAGAACGGGCCCACCTCTCGCCTCCCACAAGCCTGCGGCGCATCAGACGGCTGCGCCAGCTGGGCGTCATCGAACGCGAGGTGGCACTGCTCAGCCCCGACCGCCTCGCCCCGATGCTCGGCCACGGCCTGACGGCGCTGGTCGAGATCACCCTGGAGCGGCAGGGGGCTGAACAGCTCGACGCGTTTGAAGCGCGCGTGCTGCCCGAGCCGGCGGTGCAGCAGTGTTACCGGGTGAGTCCGGGACCCGATTTCGTGCTGGTCGTGCACTGCGCCCACATGCCGGCCTTCCTGGCGCTGACGCAGCGCCTCTTCACCAGCGACGCCAACGTGCGCAACACCAAGGCCTTTTTCAGCGTCAAGCGCGCGAAATTCGACCCCCGGCTGCCACTGGACCTGCCAGCGGTGGATTGAGCGGCGAAGGCAGCCGATAGACGATGATTTCGATACAAATCACACAGGAAAGCGGCCTGGAACAGTAACAGTGTGTTGATGATCTGCGCCGGGTGTAACACCCTCCCTAGAATGCCGTACGGAAAAAACTTAACGCAGGCTGAAGGAGGTTCCATGTCGCCCTTGTGGATTGCTGTCGCGCTGGCCCTGGCGCTCGTTGCACTGGTTGTGTGGGCCTGGCGCTGGAACGCGAGCCGCTCTTCGGGCCGCGATGACCGCTACATCCCGGAGCGGGTCCTGACCGTTGAGCAGGTCCAGATGCTGGACTACCTGCACGACAGCTTCCCCGGCCAGGTGGTCCTGCCCAACATGATGCTCAAGGACATGCTGTCCATCCGGCGTGCGGCCCACCGCCAGCGGGCCGAGGAGCGGCTGCGCAAGCAGAAAGTGGATTTCGTGGTCTGCGGTGAGGACGGTCGCCCTGCCTTCGCCTTCGACATCGAGCAACACCACCTGAGCAACGCCAAGGCCAAGGCGCACCAGGCCAAGCTGAAGAACCGCATCCTCAAGACTGCTGGTGTGCGTTTCGTGTACCTGAAAAACGGTCTGCACCGCATGCCGTCGCCCGACGAGTTTCGCAAGCAGCTCAACCTGGCGTCCTTGCCCCAACCCAAACCCAAGGAAGTGGAGCCGGAGAGCGTGCGGCAGCAGCTGGAATCCCAGTTTTCGGAGTTCGACCAGCTCCACGCCACCACGGCCTTCCGGGACTCCGAAGTGATGGGCCTGAGCGGCCTGATGGAACTGGACCAGGCGGGCGGATCGGCCAGGCGCCCGGCAGGCCCAGACCGCAGACTGTCGGGCCACAGCGGGTTCAATGGCAGTTCCATGGACGTGCGCGGCGGCTGAAGCGCCACCACCGGCTGGCCTGCCTGGAGGCCGGTTTCAGCGCTTGTGCTTCACCGGCCGCTGCCAGTCGGCCACGCTGATCTGCTTGCCACGCGCCACCGACAGCGCGCCGGGCGGCGTGCTCTTGGTGATGGTCGAACCCCCGCCGATGGTGCCGCCCGCACCAAGGGTGACCGGCGCCACCAGCACACAGTTGCTGCCCACGTGCACATCGGCCTCGATCACGGTGCGGTGCTTGTTCGCTCCGTCGTAGTTGGCCGTGATGCTGCCAGCGCCGAAGTTCACCCGTTCACCCACCGTGGCGTCGCCCAGGTACGCCAGGTGGTTGGCCTTGGCGCCGGCGGCCAGGGTGGAATTCTTCACTTCCACGAAGTTGCCGATGTGCACCTCGTCGCCCAGCACGGCACCCGGGCGCAGGCGCGCGAACGGCCCCACCAGCGCGCCGCGTCCCACGCTCACGCCCAGCTTCTCGCCGTCGATGTGGGTGAACGGGTGGATCACGGCGCCCGCATCGATCACGGCGTTGGCGATCACGCAGTTCGCGCCGATGCGCACACCGACCCCCAGCACCACGCGGCCCTCGAAGACACAGTTGACGTCGATCTCCACATCCTGCCCGCACAGCAGCTCACCACGCACGTCCAGCCGCGCCGGGTCGGCCAGGCGCACACCCTGCACCATCAGCATCTCGGCCACGCGCTTCTGGTAGGCACGCTCGAGCTCGGCGAGCTGCAACGGGCTGTTCACGCCGGCCACCTGCACCGCATCGGCGATGCGGTGCGCCTGCACGCTTAGGCCGTCGGCCACGGCGAACTTCACCACGTCGGTCAGGTAGTACTCGCGCTGGGCATTCTGGTTGTCCAGCCGCGCCAGCCAGCCGCGCAGCAGGCGCGTGGGCACGGCCATGATGCCGCTGTAGATCTCGGTGATGGCTCGCTGCGCCTCGCTCGCGTCCTTCTGCTCCACGATCGCCTGCACCGAGCCATCCGCGCCACGCACGATGCGGCCGTAACCCGTCGGATCGGGCATGTCCAGGGTCAGCAGCGCCAGGTGTTCGCCCGCGCAGAGTGCCAGCAGGGCTTGCAGCGTCTCGGGCCGCGTCAGCGGCACGTCGCCCGACAGCACCAGGGTCACGCCGTCGTCCGCCAGCACCGGCGCGGCCTGCTGCACCGCGTGGCCGGTGCCCAGCTGCGGTTCCTGGCGCACGTACTTCAGCTGCGTGGCGGCGGCAGCGGGCGCCTGCAGCCCCGCCTCCACCTGCTCGGCGCCGTGGCCGGTGATCACCACCACCGAGCGCGCCGATAACCCGGCCGCGGTGTCGATCACATGCTGCGCCAGGGCGCGCCCGCCCAAACGGTGCAACACTTTGGGCCGCTGGCTTTTCATGCGCGTGCCTTTGCCCGCCGCCATCACCACCACATCCACAGGGAACGACATGAACACCTCTCCTGGGGCCGCCATGTGCCCACGTTTGAATATGCGGCGGATTATCGCCCGCACCCTGTTGTTCGCCGGCGTGCTGCTGGCACTGGTGGCCTGCAGCGCGGCCCGGGTGGCCTACAACCAGGCACCCAGCCTGGCCTACTGGTGGATCGACGGCTACGCAGACCTCAACGATGGCCAGTCGGTCCAGTTGCGGCAGGACATCGACCGTTTCTTTGACTGGCACCGCCGGCAGGAACTGCCCGTCTACGCCAGCCGCCTCGTGCAATGGCAGGCTCTGGCCGCACAGGACATCACGGCCGACCAGGTCTGCCAGCAGTTCGACGCGCTGCGCGCGGCCTACCTGCGCGCCGGTGAGCGCGGCGTGGAACCGCTGGCCCGGCTGGCGCTGCAGCTCTCGCCCGAGCAGCTGCAGCACCTGGCAAGGCACCAGGAGAAAGGCAACCAGGGCTTTGAAAAAGAGTTCCTGCGTGGCAGCGCCGAGCAACGCCTGGAGAACCGTCTGGACAAAGCGATCGACCGTTATGAAACCCTGTACGGCACGCTCACCGACAGCCAGCGCCGGCTGATCCAGACCGGCCTGCAACAGTCCCCGTTCGACCCCCAACGCAGCCAGGCCGAACGACAGCGCCGCCAGGCCGCCCTGCTGCAAACCATCCGCCTGCTGCAGGCCACGCAGGGCAGCGCCTGGGCCGACAACGGATCGCGCCCGGTGCCTGCCGCTGCGGTTGAGGCTGCGCGTGCCTATGTGCAGCGTTTGCTGAAATCGCCGACACCGGGCTACGCCGACCACACCGAGGCCCTGGTGCGCCACGGCTGCGCCCAGTTCGCCGCCCTGCACAACAGCACCAGCCCCAGCCAGCGCGAACACGCCGCGCAGGTGCTCCAGGGCTATGCGGACGACCTGCGCGCGCTCGCACGCCAGGACTGATGACCTAGGCGAGCCAGCCCATCCAGCCCCACACCACGACCAGCGTGCCCAGCGTCACCGGAATGCCGGTGCTGGCGTGCCGCCTCCAGTCGATCGTTATGCCCTGCTTCGCAGCCAGGTCGGCCACGATCAGGTTGGCGATCGACCCCACCAGCAGCAGGTTGCCCGCAAAGGTGCTCACCAGCGCCAGCAGCACACCGGCCTCGCTGGCGTCGGCGCCCAGATGCGGCAGCAGCAGCATCACCGCCGGCACGTTCGACACCAGGTTCGAGAGCGCCACACCCACCACCAGCAGCGGGCCGGGATCGGCCAGACGCACACCATGGCCGGCGAGCCAGGCCACCGCCTGTGCCGCCAGGCCGGTGGTCTCGAACGCATGGTTCAACACGAACAGGCCCATGAACAGCAGCAAGAGCTGCCAGTCCACGAAGCCCATCACGTGGGACGAATGCAGGCGCCGGCTGAGCAGCAGAACGCCCGCACCCACCAAAGCTGCCACATCGCGCGGCCAGTCGGTGAACAGGAAGACGCCCATCAAGGCCGTGGCCACGGCCAGACCTTTGGCGCTCTGCCAGCGGTCAAAGGCGGGTGCGTCTTCCAGTGCCACCTCCACCGCGAGGGGCCGGCCCAGCTCGGGCGCGCCCGCTCGGGCACCCGGCCCGTAGGCCAGCCAGGCCCACAGCAGCACCAGACCGATCGCCACCGGTGGCAGGGCCTGGCGCAGGTAGTCAGCAAAGTGCAGCTGGAGCACCGAGCCAATCAGCATGTTCTGCGGGTTGCCAATGAGGGTGGCGGCCGAGCCGATGTTGGCCGCACAGGCCAGCCCGATCAGGAACGGCACCGGGTTCAACCCGCGCTGCAGGCACAGGCGCGCCACCACCGGCGTCATGGCCAGGCAGACGATGTCGTTGGAAAAGACCGCCGACAGCACGCCCGCCACCGCAATCAGCGCTGCCAGCAGCCCGCGGCGCGAGAGCGGCAGCGCACCCACGCGACGCGTCACCTCGGTGTAGAAGCCACCCAGCCGCATCTGCGCCGACACCACCATGAAGGCGAACAGCAGCACGATGGTGGGCAGGTCCACCGCGCGGGCGGCGTCTTCCAGCGGCATGCCGGTGAGCGCGATCACCGCGATCGCGCCCAGCAGCGCCACGCCCGAGCGGTCCAGTTTCAGACGCGGCAGTCCACCCAGGAACATGCCCAGGTAAACCGTGACGAACACGGCCACGATGCCCCAGTCGGTTGCGCTGTGGCCCAGGGCCAGCACGGTGTTCCAGGCGGCACCGTCCATGGCAGGCATTTCAGCGAGCGGGAACCGCTGCGGGTGTGGCCGGCAGCAGGCGCAGCCCGCCGTACCAGGCCTGCAGGCGGCTCTGGGTGTTGTCGGTGTCGGTCATCAGCGCCACCGACATCAGCGGCCCCGGCTCTTCGCCAAAGACCTTCACGAAATCGGCGCGCACATCGCGTTCGTGTTCCCGCCACTGCCCGAGGTGCTCGGGCCCGGAGTCCAGCACCAGCTTGCGGACGCGGTCGGTGCGGGCGTTGTTCAGCACCGTGCCCGCGCTGTGCGACGGGCTCCAGATGTACATGAGCGTGGCGTAAGGGAGATCTTCGCCGGTGAGCAGGCGGCTCATCTCGGAGAGGCGGTGCGTGCGCGCCGAAAGGCGGCTGCGGTCGCCGTCGAAGCTGAGCAGCACACGCAGCGGCGCATCGTCCGGAGAGCGGTCAGGCTCGTCGGTCTCGATCGGCAGGGCATCGGTCTTCCAGGCGAACGACAGGCGCGGAGCGCCGGGCAGGGCGGGATCGAAGCGCTGGCGCAGGATGCTCACCGAACTGCGCGCGCTCACCCGCAGCGCCTCGCGCCCGGCGTGCTGCACCGGCTCGAAGGGCACGAAGGTCTTGCCCGGCACGGGAAACGGTGTCCAGGCGGGCACCGCCGCGGGCGTGTGCAGCAGCCGCGCCGCGGCCTGCTGCAAGCGTGTGTTGTTGCCCAGGCCTTCGCCGGCCGCGCGGGGCGCAGCGTCCCCGTCACCGTCGCTCCCGTCTGGCACTGGAGACCACAGGCCACAGCCGGAGAGCACCAGAAGCAAGGGCAGCGGCCACACGAGCGAGGGCAAGGCCCGCCAGAAACGGGGATGAGGAACCAGGATGTTCATGGGGCGTTCACGCGCTGCAGGTTGAGCGCCAGCGGGCGCGCGAGGGTCTCGTCGCCACCCAGCTGCGGCGCGTGGTCGACCCGGCCCCGGGCGGCGGCCATCGCCCCCAGACCCGGTTTCGCGATGCATGTTGGTGGCGTCATGGTGTGGTGGTGCTTGGGATGTCGCGGGGGATGGTAGCAGGGGGCTGGCGACAGCGGCCCAGCGAAAAGCCGCCCGAAGGCGGCTTGCTGGCGGGCTGAGCGCAGGCGCTCAAGCCTGCTGGACAGGGCTCCTGATCCGCTCAGGATTGAAGGGCGCTCCACATTTCCTTGTCGCGCTCGGCGGTCCAGATGCGCGGGTTCTTGATGCCCTTGGCTTCGTCGTAAGCACGGCTGACGTCGAATGGCAGGCAGTGTTCGTAGATGAACACGTGGCCGAACACCGGGTCCATGCTCTTGCGCGCGTGTGCCATCGCGGCTTTCAGGTCCATGCCGGCGGCAGCGGCCTCCTTGCCGGCCTGGAACAGGGTCGTGACCCAGCGCTTCGTGTAGTCCAGCGCCTTGTTCACATCGGCGTTGCCCTTCATGGCTTCGCCGCGGCCGGGCACGATGTACTCGGCGTTCAGGGCACGCAGTGCTTCGAGGGTGGCGGGCCATTCTTCGAGCTGGGCATCGCCGGTGTAGACGCCGGCTTCGTATTCCACCAGGTCGCCGCTGAACAGCACTTTCTCTTCCTCCACCCAGGCGATGGTGTCGCCGCGCGTGTGGCCGGCACCCGGGTGCCAGATCTGCACCTTCACGCCGCCCAGATCCACTTCCAGGCTGCCCTGGCGGCCGGGTTTGCCGTCGCCGATGACCAGGGTCGGCCAGGTCAGGCCCGGCACGGAGTCGGCGCCGCGGAACAGGCGCGGGAAGCGCTCCATCTCGCTCTGCATGTCCTGCGCGCCGCGCTCGACGATGAGCTCGTAGGTGCCGCGGCTGGCGATGACTTCGGTGGCGCCTTCGGCGACATAGGCGCTGGCGCCCAGCACACGCACCGCGTGGTAGTGGGTGAGCAGCACGTACTTGATCGGCTTGTCGCTGACGGTGCGGATCTGCTTGATCAGGTCGCGCGCCATGGCCGGGGTGGCGGTGGCGTCGCTGACCATGATGTATTTGTCGCCAATGATGACGCCCGAGTTCGGGTCGCCCTCGGCGGTGTAGGCCCAGCAGTGCGGGCTGAGCTGTTCAAAGGTGATTTTTTTGTCTTCCAGGTCGGCCTGGGAGGCGAAGGCTTTGCTCATGGTGTGGTCTCCTGTCGAGTGCGGCTGCGTGAATCGGCAATCAGTCGAATTTTAACTAAACGAAACAGGTTACGCATCAGTAAATCATTGTCCCTGCGGATCGACGGGGCTCAGCCCGAGAGACCGCGCTCCAGGACGGCCACCACCTCGTCGGCAAAGGCTTCGTAGCTCATGGCGCCGCCGGGGCGCAGCCAGGTGAAGGTCCAGTTGATCATGCCGAACAGCATCATGGTCAGCGCGGTCTGGTTGGCCGGCGTCACGCGCTCGGGGTAGGCGCGCTTGAGGAAGCGGGTGAAGGCGGCGACCACGTCCCGCTGGCGGTTCAGGATGAGTTCGCGCTGCGTCTCGCCGAGGAACTTGGTGTCGGACACCAGCGCCACATGGCGCGTGGCCGAGCTCTCGTATTCGGCCAGAAAGGCGTGCACCAGCTCGTTCAGCGCGTCGCGCTCGCTCAGGTTCTTGCGCTGGGCGCGTGCTTCCGACTCGCCAATGAGCGCGAGCAGGCGCTGGGTGTAGCGGTCCAGCAGGTCGAACAGGATGGCTTCCTTGCTCTCGTAATAGTGGTAGAGCCGCGCCTTGCTGGTGCCGCAGGCGGCGGCGATGTGGTTCATGCTCGCGGCAGGGAAGCTTTGCTGCGCGAAGCACATCGCGGCAACGTCGAGGATTTGCTCGCGCTTGAGGTCGTGCGAGGCGGATTTGGGGCGGGCCATGCGTGGATTGTCCACCTGATGTGATCCACCCCCGTCGCTTGCTCGCTGCGCGTAGCCGCTCCGCCCCTCAAAGGGCAACGCCTGCGGCCTGGCGGAGCCAGTTCCGCGGCGTTCTGGGATCCAGGTACTTCGCGCCGACGGCTTGTTGCGCTGCGCGCTGCTCACTACGATGGCGGCATGGCCACCAAACCCGTCACCGATCCCTTCGTGCTGCACGCCTGCGAGCTGCTGTCCTGCCTGGGGCCGTGCAAGGCGGTGCGCATGTTCGGCGGTTACGGGCTGTCGGTGGATGGCATGAACGTGGCGATCATTGCCTGGGACACTTTGTTCCTGAAGACCAATACCGAGACTGAACCCCGGTGGCTGGCCGCGGGTGCGCGGCCGTTCCAGTACGAAGCGCGTGGCAAGACCATGTCCCTGCACTACCACACGCCACCCGACGAGGCACTGGAATCGCCTGCGCTGATGGCGCCGTGGGCGCGGCTGGCGCTGGAAGCGGCGGTGGCGGCGCGCAAACCGGCGCCGAGCCGCAAGCCGGCCTCAAGAACGAAGTGATTCCAGCGGCGAGAGCACCCGCCCGCGCCCGGCCACCAGAAACTCGCTGTAGCCCAGCAAGCCGCGCAGCACCCGCGACAGCGCCCAAGCCGATCGACCGAGTGCGACACCCAGCTCCCGCGCGGGTGCGGCCACCTCCCGCGCGAAGCGGCCGGGCGCCGCCGGAGTCGCTGCATCGGACCAGTCGAAATGCACCGGCCCGGTGTCGCCACGCGCCGCGATCGGTTCCATCACCAGCCGGACACCGGCCGGCACGGCCAGCACATCGCCGGGACCGAGGAAGCGGTCGCCCGCGCTGTCTGGCGTGGCCCCGGCGGGCTGGCCCTGGGTCACCCACACCCGTCCGCAGAAAATGCGCAGCACGGCGGTCTTCTTCGGGCTCAGGCTCATGGCCTGGCCGGGGTGCAAGCGCCAGGCACCGACGGGGTTGCAGCGGGCAGACAGGGCAGCAGCGGGGTGTGACATACGGTTCTCCAATGACAGCAACACGGAGGACATCTTCCCGCGGCCGTGTCCACCCGTCCAATGAAATGGCACTAAGCTATTGATTCCACAAGCGCATCAATCCACCGGAAGCCCCACATGCAGCTGAGCGCCCGCCACCCCCGCACCCGCCCGATCCCGGCCGGCCACCTGCGCGCCTTCGAGGCGGTGGCGCGGCACCTCAACTTCCGCGCCGCCGCCGAGGAACTATCCCTCACACAGAGCGCGGTGAGCCGGCAGATCCAGGCGCTGGAAGACGAGGTGGGCACCGCCCTCTTCCTGCGCCACACGCGCGCGGTGGAGCTCACCAGCGCGGGCGCGCAGCTGCTGCGGGCGGCGGGTGCAGCGCTGGAACGCATTGATGCGGCGGTGCGGCAGATTCGCCAGAGCGCCGGACGCAGGAGCGTGGCCATCACCACCTGGGCTTCGTTCGCCTCGATGTGGCTGATACCACGGCTTGAAGCGTTTCAGCGCGAGCACCCGGACATCGATATCCGCATCGACGCGTCCGACGCGGCGGTGGACCTGGCCACGGCCGACGTGGACCTCGCGCTGCGTTACGCGGTGCCGTCCGCCATGCCGGCGGGCGCGATCCGCCTCTTTGGCGAGCAGCTCACACCGGTGGCGAGCCCCTGGCTGCTCAAGGAACACCGGCTGGCCAAGGTGGACGACCTGGCGAACATCACTCTGATCGAGGCGGGCGATGCGCACCGCACGCGCCACCTGGAGTGGCTGACCTGGCAGCGCTGGATGGACAGTTTTGCCCAGCCCACAGCACCGGCCGGGGCCCGAAAGGGCAAGACCGGCGCCGAGCAGGCCAAGGCCGCCAAAGCCAAGCTCACGCCGCAACGCTGGCTGTACTTCAACTACGCGCACCAGATCGTGCAGGCCGCGCTCACCGGCCAGGGCGTGGCGCTGGCGCGGCTGCCTCTGGTGGCCGAGAGCCTGGCCAGTGGTGCCCTGGTGGAGCCGCTGCCGCAGATGCGGCTGGACTCGCCGCTGGTGTACTGGCTGGTGGTGGCGCCGCGCAGCGCCATGCGCCCGGAGGTGAAGGCCTTCTGCGACTGGCTGCTGCAACAGGCCGCCGCCACCCGCGAGGCGATTGGCGACGTGCCCGATCCGGACACGGTGGACCACCTGGATTGATGCGCGGTGGCGCCAGCGCAAGCGGCGCGCTGGTGCACACTGCCCGGCTCGCCTGCATCTTTCCCCAGCCCCCTACTGCCCATGCCCCATTCCCGGCTCGCCCAAGGCAACCTGCGCAGCATCGTCGCCATGCTCGTGGCGGTGGGCTTCTTTGCGCTCATGGACGCCGTGCTCAAGGCCCTCTCGGCGCGCTACCCGCTGCTGCAGATTGCCGCGCTGCGGGGCCTCACCGCCCTGCCGCTGGTGCTGCTCTACATCACCTGGCGCGGCACCTGGCACACGGTGTGGCGCATCCGCTGGCCACTGCACCTGCTGCGCGGCGCGCTCGGCATCACCATGCTGGTGCTGTTCACGATGGGTGTGCGCGAACTGCCGCTGTCGGCCACCTACACCCTGTTCTTCATCGCACCGCTGCTGATCACGATGCTGTCGGTACCGGTGCTCAAGGAGCGTGTGCCGACCGCGCACTGGTGGGCCGTCGCGATCGGATTCGTCGGCGTCCTGATTGCCCTGCGCCCCAGCGGCGAGGATCTGCAGACCGGCCTGGTGACGCTGGCCGGTCTGGCGGTGCTGGCCTCGGCACTGTGCTACGCCGTGGCAGCCGTGGCGGGCCGGCTGGTCAGCCGCAGCGACAGCAGCGAGAGCATGGTGCTGTGGATGATGGTGATGATGGCGCTGGGCGCTGGCGCCCTGGCCCTACCGAACTGGGTGGCGATCCAGACGGCCGATGCCCCGCTGCTGCTGGCGCTGGCGATCACCGGCTTTGGCGGCCAGCTCGCCATCACCGAAGCCTTCCGCCACGGGCAGGCGTCTGCGGTGGCGCCGTTCGAATACAGCGCACTCGCCTGGGGGGTGGGACTGGACTGGCTGGTCTGGCAGAGCCTGCCCGCCGCCCACACCTGGCTGGGCGCCGCCATCATCATCGGCAGCGGGCTCTACCTGGTGCGGCGCGAGAAGCGCATCACCGAAGTGCACGCGACGGCGGAGCATCCCTGAAACCAGGCCAGCGGTGCGTGGCCAGCACGCGCCCGGCACGGCGCTGAAGCTGCGTGCGGTCTAGAAGCCGCGCTGGCGCATCCAGGCGGTGATCAGCGCCACCGACTGCTGCAGCGGCCCGGGCTGGCCCTGGAAATAATGGTTGGCGCCAGCCACCACCTGCATGGCCTTGTCGGTGCTGGCGCAGGCGTTGAACATGAGGCCGATGTCGGGCTGAGGCACGGCGTCGTCGGCACCGTGCTCGATCGCGAGCAGCGGCACGCTGATGCCGCGCGCACAGGCCTCCCCGTTGGCGCGCGAATCGTCGATGGACCATTGCGAGAGCCAGGAGCGCAGCGTGGAAAAGCGGGCCATGCCCACGGGTCCGCTGTTCACCGTCTCGGGCACACCGAGGTAACAACGGCCGATCACGCGGCCATTGGGGTCGATGGAGCCATCCAGAAAGCGCGGATCGGCCAGCGTGCGGTGTGTGACGAAGCCGCGCTCCAGCTCGGCCCCGCCACGGCGCCTGAGGGTGTCCAGCGTGTCCTGCACCCGCGCGGTGATGCGGCGCACGCGCGCCAGCTGGGCCGCGCGGTAGGCCGCCAGCCAGTCTGCCGGGTACGGCGGTCGCACCGGCAGCCCGGGCGCATAGAGATCGAACTCGGGATTGCGCCGGTCCGGGTTGTCCTCGTCCAGCACCGACGGGTCGATCCAGTCGCGCAGGCAGTGCGCCCGCGAGCGGTGCGCGGCTTCGAGCACCACCGCATCGGCCGGCAGCAGCCGTGCAGCACCCAGGTCCGCCACATCACCGGCCGGTGTGCGCTGGATGCTGGGGCGCTCGGCCTGCGACTGGTAGAACAGGGCCAGCGAGCCGCCACCCGACCAGCCCATGAGCACGACACGGGAAAAGCCCAGCGCCTCGCGCGCATGCCGCACGCAGGCACCGACGTCCAGCACCACCTTTTCCATGATGAGCGCGGTGTCGTTTTTCGCATAGCGGCTGCCCATGCACAACACCGGGTAGCCCGCAGCGGCAAGCGCCGGCGGGAGGGGCAGCAGCTGCAGCGTGGAGCTGGGATGCATCATGAGGAACACCACATCGCGCGAGGCCGCGGGTGGGCTGATGAGCAGGCCCTCCAGGTTGACCACGCCCTGGCTGCCGGAGAAGCCATAGGTTTCGGTGAAGGCGCTGCTTTCCTGGTACCGGATGTGCACCCACTGGTGCGACAGCGCAGGCTGCGGAGCGTTCACGGCCTCACCGGTGCTCGGGCCACATCACGCCGGTGTCGGCCAGGATGGCGTCGAGCGGCACGTCGTGGGTCTCGGGCTGCAGGCCGGGCAGGAAGGCAAAGTCGTAGCCCAGGCCGACCGTGAAAGGTTTCGGTTGCAGGCTGGCCAGCGTGCGGTCGTAGAAGCCACCGCCGTAGCCCAGCCGGAAGCCACCCGGGCCAAAGCCCACGCAGGGCACGAAGATCAGCGTGGGCACGACGATCTCGGTGTCTTTCGGCTTGGGAATGCCGTAGGCATCTTCCTCCATCGGACAACCGGGGTACCAGGTGTAGAAGGTGAGTGTCTTGTCCACCTTGTTGACCACCGGCAGACCGATGCGGCGGTGTTTCTGCGCACCCTGGGCGTCTTCTTCCAGTCCGGCTTCCTGCCAGCGGAACAGCGCCGGCAGGGGATCGAACTCGCCCTTGATCGGCCAGTAGGCGCCAATGACGGCGTCGGGCCGTTCGATCAGCCAGACACGCATCACCCTCTGCAGCAGGTCGTTGCGCCAGGCCCGGTCGGCCAGATTCTGGCGCTTGTCGATCAGCAGCTTGCGCCAGGCGGCCTTCTGCGCCACCGCCGTTGATCCATTGGCCTGATTTGGCCGGGCGGATGGGGAACTCTGGCCGTCTTTGTTGTCCATAATCAATCTATGAAACTGGTAAGCGTGCAACAGGGAAGAATGAAGCGGGGACTCGTGTCCATTATGGCTGCGCTCTCGGTGTCGGGTGCTGCATGGGCCCAGGGCCAGGGAGATGCCGCACTGCTGGAAATGCGGGATGCATTCCGCCGCAAC
>JAABQK010000025.1 GCA_011391495.1 Hydrogenophaga sp. | reverse complement strand
CCCCCTGCCGCCCAGGCGGAACCCGACATGCCCAAGGCCAGCATGAAGCCCAGAAGAATTTTTTTCATTTGCTTGACTTTCCGGAATGGCTCGTGCTGACTCAATGAGGCTGAAAGGTGACGCGGCTCGGCACGGGCTTGAAATCACCGATGCGGCTCCACCAGGGCATCAGCAAGAAGAAGCCGAAGTAGAACAAGGTGCCGACCTGCGATACGCGCTCACCGACCGGGGATGGTGGCTGCACACCCAGATAACCCAGGATCAGGAAGTTGATCACGAACACGGCGTAGAGCCATTTGTTCCAGCTCGGGCGGTAGCGGATGGACTTCACGGGGCTGTTATCCAGCCAGGGCAGGAAAAACAGAATGATGACGGCACCACCCATGGCGACCACGCCCCAGAACTTGGCGTCAATGGCGAGCATCAACGCAACAAGAACCACAGCAGCGCCCAGCACAGCGCCCTTCATGGCCGCACTCAGTTTGGCCTTGATGACACCCAACAACGCCCCCAACAGAACGCAGGCAATCAGCGCGTACATCATCTCGCTGGTGATGGCACGCAGCATGGAGTAGAAAGGCGTGAAATACCACACTGGTGCGATGTGCAGCGGCGTGACCAGCGGATCGGCCGGGATGAAGTTGTTGAACTCCAGGAAGTAGCCGCCGAGTTCCGGCGCAAAGAACACGATGGCAGAAAACACCATCAGGAATACTGAGACACCCAGGATGTCATGCACGCTGTAGTAAGGGTGAAACGGAATGCCGTCCAGCGGAATGCCTTTTTCGTCCTTGAGCGCCTTGATTTCCACGCCATCCGGGTTGTTGGAGCCAACTTCGTGCAAAGCAATGATGTGCGCAACGACCAGACCCAGCAACACCAGTGGAACCGCGATCACGTGGAAACTGAAGAAACGGTTCAGCGTCGCATCGCCCACCACATAGTCGCCCCGGATCAGCAGCGCCAGGTCAGGCCCCACGAAAGGAATGGCAGAGAACAGGTTGACGATCACCTGAGCGCCCCAATACGACATCTGGCCCCAGGGCAACAGGTAGCCCATGAAGGCCTCGGCCATGAGCACCAGGAAAATCGCACAACCGAACACCCAGACCAACTCACGCGGCTTGCGGTACGACCCGTAAATCAGGCCACGGTACATGTGAAGGTAGACCACCACAAAGAAGGCCGAGGCTCCAGTGGAGTGCATGTAACGGATCAACCAGCCCCAAGGCACGTCGCGCATGATGTATTCGACCGACGCAAACGCCACTGGAACACCTGCAGCATTCAGGTTGGCATCTGGCTTGTAATGCATGACCAGAAAGATGCCCGTGACAATCTGAATCACCAACACGAGCAAGGCGAGCGATCCGAAGAAATACCAGAAATTGAAATTCTTCGGAGCGTAATACTCGGCCAGATGCTCGTTGTAGAGCTTGGACAGTGGAAACCGGTTATCCACCCAATTCAGTGCCTTTTGGCCAAGCGGTGCGTCAGGAGATACTTCTTTGAATTCAGCCATGGAATGCCTCTGTGGTCAGTTGTCTGCTTGCGCTTTCGCGACAGCTCAGGCGGATTTTTCTTCGCCCACGAGCAGGGTGGTGTCCGACAGGTAGTAGTGCGGCGGCACTTCCAGATTGTCCGGTGCGGGCTTGTTCTTGAACACGCGCCCAGCCACATCGAAGGTGGAGCCGTGACAGGCACAGAGGAAACCTCCCTGCCAGTCGTCTGGAAGTGATGGCTGAGGCCCGGGCGTCAGCTTGTCACCAGGTGAACACCCCAGATGGGTGCAGATACCCACGGCAACCAGGACCTCGGGCTTGATTGACCGGTGGCGGTTTTTGGCGTATTCGGGTGTTGGCAACCCCTTGCGTTCCGAATTCGGATCGGCGAGCTGATCTTCCTGCTTTTCGAGACCCGCCAGCTGATCCGGGGTTCGCCGCATGATCCAGACGGGCTTGCCGCGCCATTCCACCACGCGTTTTTCGCCTGGCTGCAAACTCGAAATATCCACTTCTACAGCGGCTCCAGCCGCCTTGGCGCGCTCGGAGGGCTGGAAACTGCTCACAAAGGGAACGGCGACAGCGGCTGCTCCCACACCACCCATGGCGCAGGATGTGATCAGCCAGGTTCGGCGACTGCTATCGACAGCAGCTTCGACGGTTGCTTCACTCATGGAGATCTTTCATCAAAAGCAAGAAGACATCAGGGTCAACCCGGCATTGTACTGGAGCGTGTGTCGTGATCTGTGGCTTGCCGGGGCATCGGACTGGGCTATTGTCACAGCGCGGTGATCGGTTCCATTTGCATGGCTCGGAACGGCGCGATGCGCCCCCCTGGCTGTGCAAAAATCTGATCGCGCCCGGATTGGCATACGTTTGGTGTACAACCGCGCTGCAACCAACCAACAGCACTGGAGGACCCCATGGGCATGATGCAAGAGTTCAAGGAATTTGCTGTCAAAGGCAACGTGATCGACCTGGCCGTCGGCGTGATCATCGGTGGCGCCTTCGGCAAGATCGTCGGATCACTGGTCGACGATGTGATCATGCCCGTTGTGGGAGGGACCTTCGGCAACCTGGATTTCAGCAACCTTTTCATCACGCTGGGCAAGATCCCTGAGGGCACAGCCCCCACCTTGGCCGCGCTGAAGGCGGCTGGCGTTCCCACATTGGCGTACGGCAACTTCATCACCGTGGCCATCAACTTCATCATTCTGGCTTTCATCATTTTCATGATGGTCAAACAGATCAACCGCATGAAGCGCACCGAACCCGTGGCACCCGCTGCACCAGCCCCGACTCCCGAAGACGTGGTGCTCTTGCGCGAAATTCGCGACAGTCTGCGCAAATAAGCCCAGCGGCGCCGCTCCAGGCCACCGCCACTCCGGTGGGCACGGATTTTTCTCTGTCTCACGTGCCTGGTGCGGATATGTGGGTCTTCATTGCCGCGTCGATAGCAGCGATCAGGCTGGCGGGACTGGCACGCCCCGTGCCCGCAATATCGAAGGCGGTACCATGATCTGGACTGGTGCGTACAAAAGGCAAGCCCAGTGTGGTGTTCACCCCGTGTTCAAGACCCAGCAGCTTGACCGGGATCAGGCCCTGGTCGTGGTACATCGCGACGACGACGTCAAATTCGCCCTGTCGCGCACGCATGAACACGGTGTCCGGTGCGTGGGGTCCGCTGGCCGAGATGCCCTCACGCCTGGCCTGTTCAACCGCTGGCGCAATCACGTCGATTTCCTCCCGGCCGAACAGCCCGCCCTCGCCAGCGTGCGGATTCAGCCCGGCGACCGCGATACGCACATCTGGCATGCCACAACGCCGAAAGTGTGTCGACGTGATTCTCAAGGTCTGAAGCACCTGGGGAATGGTCACCGCCTCCAGGGCCTGGCGCAGCGAAACATGGATGCTCACCAGCACGGTGCGCAGCCCCGGGCAACTCAGCATCATGCGGACCGGCAGCTCTGAAACGGGCACCCGCTGGTGGGCGGCTGCAATCGCCTGCAGCAATTCGGTGTGACCTGGGTATCCGACACCGGCCGCTGCCAGTGCCTCCTTGTGAATCGGCGCAGTCACCACGGCACACACCTGCCCATCAAGTGCCGCCTGCGCTGCAAAACCGATGCAGTCTGCAGCGGCGCGGCCGGCTTCTGCACTGATCCGCCCGGGCATCACCGTTTGCGGCAACTTGCACGCCTGCACCACCGCCAGACACCCCGGCGGCACCTGTTCGAAATCGGACAGGCGGTTGATCTGAGCGAGCATCAAGCGCCCTGTGGCAGAACTCGACGAGAGTTGTGTGAGCTGGACGGCGCGCTGCAGGGTCGCTACATCGCCCGCCACCACCACCTCACGCAGCCATTCGGGCCGCTCGGCAAAAACCTTGGCGATGATTTCCGGCCCCACCCCTGCTGGGTCGCCCATGGTCAGGACCACGGGCAAGGTGCCGAAGGCAGGGTTTGGGCTCATCAGGCTTCTCACGCGGGGTTGTCAATGTCGATGAAAACATGCTCGAGCCCCAGCTGGGCCGCCACATGCGCGCCCACCGCCGGCGCACCATAGCGCTCGGAAGCGTGGTGCCCACAGGCGATGTAGGCCACCCCACACTCTCGGGCGTAGTGGGCCTGAGGCTCGGATATCTCACCGGTGATGAAGACGTCAGCACCAGCTGCGATGGCCGCCTCGAAATAGCCCTGCGCGCCCCCCGTGCAAAGGGCGACACGCTGCACCGGACGGTCTGGGTCAGCCACCAGCGTGATGGAGCGACCCAGGCTTTGTTGCACATGGAAGGCCAGCTCGGCCGCTGAAGGACCTTGGCGCTCGCCCATGAACCCGAGCAACTGCTCGCCAAAACGACCCTGGACGCCATCAAACAAGGCAATGCCCAAACGTTGCGCAAGCTGGGCGTTGTTACCCAACTCGGGATGGGCATCCAATGGCAGGTGGTAGGCGTACAGATTGACGTCGTGCCCCAGCAAGCGGGACAGGCGTTGTTTCATCCACCCGGTCACACGACCATCCTGACCGCGCCAGAACAAGCCATGGTGCACCAGAATGGCGTCAGCATTGACAGCGATGGCGGCATCAATCAACGCCCGACTCGCTGTGACGCCCGTCACGAGTTTGCGGATTTCGCGGCGTCCCTCCACCTGCAGGCCATTGGGCCCATAGTCGTGAAACTGGGAGGGCTGCAGCAATGCATCAAGCGATGCCAGCAAGGCTGCACGCGAAACCCAAGGATCAGAAGCCATCATGGACCAGCCTTGTCAGCACGGAGGCAAGGTAGACGACACCCACCATGGACCCGTCCGCACCACGCGCTGGCACTCGTATGACATCGTCGCGTGATCCATTCGGACCAACCGCGAGGGCAACCGATGGTGCACCGCGCCTGCCGACACCTCAGCGCTTGACGCCCTGCGCTCGCTCGGACTCATTCATCTTGCGCGTGAAAAACCGGAAAAACCAGATCGCCATGCCGATCATGAACAGGATGCCCGAGATACTGGCCAGCCCGTAATCGGTAGAAAACAGATCCACTATCGCTTTCATTTTCGACTCCATTCCTCGTCAGACCAGTTCGCATTGCACCCCGGGTGGAGCATAAGCGCATTGATATGGGTCAATCCGCTTGAAGCCTCGGGGCAAGACACCATCTGCAGCACAATGATGCCCAGCAACTGCCGAACCATCTGGCGCTGGCAGCTCAAGACCTGAAAAACCTCTCTCCCCATGAAACGACTCTGGCTGACCTTTGCCCAATCCGTGACCGTGCTGCTGGCGGCCTTTTTTGTGGTGGCCACCCTGAAACCCGAATGGCTGGATCGCCGGCCGGTGCTGGCGTCGGTCGTCCCAGTCCTCGAATCGACAGCGCCATCAGCTGTGGCAAGCGGTGGGCAGACCCATGGCTTCCGGGATGCGGCGCGTATCGCATCGCCCGCGGTCGTGAGCATCAACACCAGCAAGGCTCCAGAAAGCTCGCCACTGAACAACGACCCCTGGTTCCGTTTTTTCTTTGGTGACCAGGGGCAGGCGCAACCCCAGGCGGGGCTTGGCTCAGGCGTGATCGTCAGCCCGGCGGGCTACATCCTCACCAACAACCACGTGATCGAGGAGGCCGACGAAATCCAGGTCATCCTGAACGATGGGCGCCGACGTGCCGCACAGGTGATCGGTACCGATCCGGAGACCGACCTGGCCATCCTCAAAATCGATCTCCCGGATCTGCCCGTGATCACGCTGGGCAACTCGGACGCGCTGGCGATTGGTGACCAGGTCTTGGCCATCGGCAACCCGTTTGGCGTCGGGCAGACGGTCACCAGCGGCATCGTCAGCGCGTTGGGGCGCACCCAGCTGGGGATCAACACCTTCGAGAACTTCATCCAGACCGACGCCGCCATCAACCCTGGCAACTCGGGCGGCGCACTGGTGGACATCAACGGACATCTGATGGGCATCAACACCGCCATCTACTCGCGATCAGGCGGCTCGATGGGCATCGGGTTCGCCATTCCCACCTCGACGGCACGCAGCGTCATGGAAGCCATCGTGCGCGACGGTCAGGTCACCCGTGGCTGGATTGGCGTCGAGCCCCAAGATCTCACACCCGAACTGGCCGAGAGCTTTGGCATCGCCGCAGGCCAGGGCGTCATCATCACGGGTGTGCTGCAGAACGGCCCTGCGGCACAAGCGGGTATCCGCCCGGGCGATGTGATCACCCAGGTCGCGGGACGCTCGGTGCGCAACGTTGCGCAGTTGCTGTCAGCGGTCGCCGCGTTGCCACCCGGCGAAGCGGCCCAACTGGAGGTCGTGCGTCGCACAGGCAACGTCACCGTCAACGTCACGCCCGGAAAGCGCAACCTGGCCCCAGGAAAAGCCCCGAACTGACACCGGGGTGTGCCCACCTATCGGGCGGCATCCTCACTGGCCGAGTCGGCAGGAGCAGCGGTCCGTTTGACAAACCAGTGCGCCCCCCAGATGCCCAACTCGTACAGGAGGCTCATGGGCACAGCCAGTGCCAGTTGCGAAATCACGTCCGGTGGGGTCACGACCGCAGCGATCACGAACGCCACCACGATGAAGTACCCGCGGAATTCCTTCAGCTGCTGCACCGTCACCATGTTCATCTTGACCAGCAGCACCACGACAATGGGAACTTGGAACGCCAGGCCAAAGGCGAGATAAAGCGACAGAATCGCTTCCACATACGACGCGATGTCAGGAGTGGCTGCAACGCTGGCCGGCGTGAACTGCTGAATGAAGCCGAACATCTTGTCGAGCACGAAAAACTGCACGAAAGCGATGCCGACATAGGCCAACAGGCTGCCCAACACGATCAGGGGAATCGCAAAGCGCTTTTCATGGCCATACAGGCCTGGTGCGACAAAGGCCCATATCTGGTACATCCACCAAGGCAGGGACAACAGGAGCGCAGCCATGCCCAGCACCTTGATAGGCACAAAGAAAGGCGAGAAAACGCCCACCGCAATCAGCTTGGCATCGGGTGGCATGTGGGCCCGGATGGGCACCGCAATCAGATCGATCAGGCCGCTCGGCCCTGGCCACACCGCCAGCAAGGCCATGCAGATGATCAGCCCGACCGTGCCATAGAGCAGCCGGTCCCGCAGCTCCATCAAGTGCTGGACAAACGGTTGCTCGGTACCGGCGAGTTCGTCGGTGGAATCTTTGGGATCGGACATCAGCGGGGAGCGGAAGAGGAGCGGGGCCTGAAGCGCGCCACGCGGGCCGCGCCGGATTGTGTGCGCGTGCGCACCCCGGCACGGGCCTTGAACCACTGGGGCATGGCTTTTTGCTTGATGCGCCAGTTCTTTTTGGGATGCTTGTACGTCGGATACAGATCGGAACCGATCGTGCCCAGTGCATCGCTGGTGTCGGATCCATAGGCAGTGCCATTGAGGCCTGCCGTGGCATCTGACCAGGACTTTTCGAAGTCACTGGCACTGCTCTGCACCGACGTCTCCACGTCGCGGGCAGCGCTTTCGACCGAGTCCTTCATCTTCTTGAGCTCTTCGAGCTCCATCGAACGGTTGACCTCAGCCTTGACGTCCGAGACGTATCGCTGGGCCTTGCCCAGCAAGGCGCCCACTGTGCGTGCGACGCGTGGCAGCTTCTCGGGCCCGATGACGATCAACGCCACCGCCCCGATCAGTGCGAGTTTGGAAATGCCCAGATCAATCATGTATCAGCCATCCTGCGGGCAATGGTGGCACGCGACCCAGGTCCGTGCCGGTGCTGCAACGGATGAAAGCTCCGTTGCTGACGTCACGGGATCAGCTTTTTTGCTTCGCTTCAACGTCGATCGTGTTTTTGTCGGTGCGCGTTTCCTGCGTCACCTGCGCTGGCGGCGCTGCCGCGGCATCGGCAGCATCCTGGCCGCCTTCTTTCATGCCGTCCTTAAAACCTTTGACCGCACCGCCCAGATCCGAGCCGATGTTCTTGAGCTTCTTGGTGCCAAACACCATCACCACGATCAACAGCACGATCAACCAGTGCCAAATCGAAAAAGAACCCATGATTTTCTCCAGATATAGAAATATGGCGCTGAGCGCTGCTCTTGGGATTCTAAGCCCGAGCGAGAGTTCAGCGCCCCGCCGCGGAGAAATCCCCGCCCAGCCAACGCGACTCGCTTTCGGGCCTCAACCGCGCAGCCAGGGACGTGGTCCGCCCATGATGTGGACATGCAGATGGTGCACCTCCTGTCCGCCCTCGATCCCGGTGTTGCACAGCATCCGGAAGCCCCCGTCGGGGTATGGATTGCAGCCTTGCTCAACAGCCAGCTTGGGCGCGAGCAGCATCAAGCGCCCCATCAGGCGCTCGTGCTCCGGGGCGAGCTGGGCCATGGACGCAATGTGCTGTTTGGGCACCAGCAGAAAGTGGACCGGCGCCCAGGGGTGGATATCGTGAAAAGCGAAGATCTCTTCGTCCTCGTAAACCTTCTTCGACGGAATCTGGCCGGCGATGATCTTGCAGAAAATGCAGTGGGGGTCGTGTGCGCTCATGGTGCGGAGGGTTCAGTCGGGCATGGGCTGGCTGGCGTTCATGCGCACCATGCCCTTGACGATGCGGTAGAGGAACCAGATGGAAATCAGGGCCCAGGCGATCATGCCGGGCAGCAACAGCAGAAACCACAGGGGCATGGTGACCAGGTAGAGCACACCGGCCCAGATCACCGTCCGGATGCGCCATGCGAAATGGCTGGCCTGCCAGGTGCCTTGTGCATCGGATTTTTTGACCAGATCGATGATCAGCGCGACGACCAGCAGACCGGCACCGACCTGTGCACCGGGCACGACCGCTGCCACCGCCACGATCAGATGCAGCAGGTAGCTGACCCAGCCAACGGTCTTGAGCGATTCAGCCTGCTGATCGCCCTTCGCCTGCACATCGATGATGTCTTGCTCATGGGACACGTTGGCAACTCCTTACTGGGGCATGCACATCATTCGGCTGCTTCGCGAGCCTGCGCCTTGCGAAGCGCCTTTTCTTCCAGACCGCTCAGACCTTCCCGCCGGACCAATTCGGCCACCACATCGGCCGGCGTCTTGCCATAGTGCGCGAGCGCAATCATGCAGTGGAACCAGAGGTCCGCAACCTCGTTGACGAGCTTCTGACCGTCGCCTCCGTGGTCCAGGTCTTTGGCGGCCATCACGGCTTCGGTGGCTTCTTCGCCAATCTTTTTCAGGAACGCGTCCGGCCCCTTGTGCAGCAACCGGGCCACATAGCTTTTCTCGGGATCGCCACCGTGCGCAGGTTTGCGGCTTTCAATGATGGCGGCCAGGCGCGCCAGGGCATCTGTGGAAGACATGCAGGAGTCACTTGTAAATGGATTCGGGATTTTTGAGCACCGGATCGACGACACGCCACTGACCATCGTCGTACCGCTGGAAGAAGCAACTGTGGCGGCCGGTGTGACAGGCAATGCCGGGATCGTGACCCAGCTGGGTCACCCTGAGCAGCACCACATCGTTGTCGCAGTCGAGCCGGATATCCTGCACCGTCTGCACATGGCCCGATTCTTCACCCTTGAACCAGAGCTTGTTGCGCGAACGACTGAAATAGACCGCGCGGCCGAGTTCGGCGGTTTTCTGAAGCGCCTCCCGGTTCATCCAGGCGAACATCAGCACGTCCCCACTGGAGGCTTCCTGTGCGATCACAGGCACCAGCCCCTGGGCATCCCATTTCACAGCGTCGAGCCAGTTCATACTTTGAATCTACCATGGCCCGCGGGCGGCACCACGGCAGCAGGCAGGAATCGCGTTAGGATGGGTCCGACGTTTTTCACACCGTGAAAAACCACCAACACCGGGAGAGCCTCCATGAAAATCCGAAC
The DNA here is from genome assembly GCA_011391495.1 of Hydrogenophaga sp. Taxonomy (GTDB): domain Bacteria; phylum Pseudomonadota; class Gammaproteobacteria; order Burkholderiales; family Burkholderiaceae_C; genus Hydrogenophaga. The sequence continues at coordinate 26,490 of JAABQK010000025.1, read as the reverse complement.
CGTCCTCCTGATTGCCCTGATTCTGGTGATCGCTGCGTTTGTGGCGCTCAACTTCGAAGCCATTCTTCAACCCAGCCGACTGAATTTGGGCGTGAGCGAGATTCAGGCCCCACTGGGACTGGTGCTGCTGGGCATGCTGGTCGCGGTGGTTGTGATCTTTTTGCTGGCTCTGGTGTACTTCCAGACCCTGCACCTGATGGAGGTGCGCCGCATCACGCGTGAAGCGACCGAGCAGCGCAACCTGGCCGACAAGGCAGAAGCCTCCCGGTTCACCGAGCTGCGCGAATACCTTCGCAGCGAAATGCAGGCATCGGCCACCCGGGAGGCCGATCTGTCAGGCCAGCTCATGGAAAAAATGGACAGCGTTCGGGCTGCACTCAGTCAGACCATTGAACAGACGGGGAACGGGATCAGCGCGGGCCTGGGTGAACTGGAAGACCGGCTGGACCGCCAGCTTCCGCCCGGGGAAGACCGCGCCTAGATTCGAACCGGGATGCCGCGCTCGGCCATGCGGGCCTTCGCCTGCGCCACCGTGTACTCGCCATAGTGGAAGATGCTGGCGGCCAGCACCGCATCCGCCCCACCCTGTTGCACGCCGTCGGCGAGGTGATCGAGATTGCCCACACCGCCCGAGGCGATCACAGGCACGTCCACCGCGTCGGCCACCGCGCGTGTGAGCGCCAGATCGAATCCGGCCTTGGTGCCATCCCTGTCCATGCTCGTGAGCAGGATCTCGCCTGCCCCGAATTCGGCCATCTGCCTTGCCCAGGCCACTGCGTCAAGCCCGGTGTTCTGGCGTCCGCCATGGCTGTAGACGTCCCAGCCCTCGCCCCGGTTCAGCATGTCGTCCCCGAAGCGGCGCTTCGCATCGATGGCCACCACGATGCACTGCGAGCCGTATTTGCCGGAAGCGTCGCGGATCACCTGCGGATTGGCGATGGCTGCGGAATTGAAACTGGTCTTGTCGGCACCGGCGTTGAGCAGGCGGCGCACGTCCTCAACGGTACGCACACCGCCACCCACGGTTAAGGGGATGAACACCTGCGAAGCCACGGCCTCGATGATGTGCAGGATCAGATCGCGCCCATCGCTGGTGGCGGTGATGTCCAGGAAGGTGAGTTCGTCCGCACCCTGCTCGTTGTAGCGCGCGGCGATTTCCACCGGGTCGCCGGCGTCGCGAAGTTCGACAAAGTTGACACCCTTGACCACGCGGCCACCGGTCACGTCCAGACAGGGAATGATGCGTTTAGCCAGCATGGGAACCCGGGTTCTGTTGTGCCTCCGGGCCGCCCCAAGACACAATGCAACCCCTGATGGGGGAGCGACCTGCGCAGCGGTGGAACATGGGGGCCTTGCTCATCCGTTGAGCTCGTCGGCCAACTGCTGTGCCGCCTCGAAATCCAGATCACCGCTGTAAATGGAGCGGCCGCAGATCACGCCTTCGACACCTTCGTCTTCCACCGCACACAAGCCGCGGATGTCGTCCATGTTCGACAACCCACCCGAGGCGATCACGGGAATGGACAAGGCCTGCGCCAGCTTGACGGTGGCTTCGATGTTGATGCCCGAGAGCATGCCGTCACGACCGATGTCGGTGTAGATGATGGATTCGACGCCGTAGTCTTCAAATTTCTTGCCCAGGTCCACCACCTCATGGCCGGTGAGCTTGCTCCAGCCGTCGGTGGCGACCTTGCCGTCCTTGGCGTCCAGGCCCACGATGATGTGACCACCGAATGCGGTGCAGGCGTCCTGCAGGAAACCGGGGTTCTTCACCGCAGCGGTGCCGATGATCACGTAGCGCAGGCCGGCGTCGAGATAACGCTCAATGGTGTCCAGATCGCGGATGCCACCGCCGAGCTGCACGTCCACCTCGGAGCCCACTTCCTTCAGGATGGCGCGGATGGCCTGCTCGTTCTTCGGCTTGCCGGCGAATGCGCCATTGAGGTCCACCAGGTGCACGCGGCGCGCGCCCTTGTTGACCCAGCTGCGGGCCATGGCCGCCGGATCTTCACCGAACACCGTGGATTGGTCCATGTCGCCCTGCTTGAGGCGAACGCACTGGCCGTCTTTGAGATCAATGGCGGGAATCAGCAACATGATGGTGGCTATGGATGCGGATGGACTCAGGGATTCCAGTGGAGGAAGTTGCGGTAGAGCGCCAGCCCCTGATCGGCGCTCTTTTCGGGGTGAAACTGGGTGGCAAAAATGTTATCGCGGGCGATCGCAGCGGCAAAGCGTCCGCCGTAGTCGGCCTCGCCCACGCAGTGCTGCGGATTGGTCGGCCGGGCGTAATAGCTGTGCACGAAATAGAAGTACGCACCTTCGTCAATGCCTGCCCACACGGGATGAGCGGAGCCGCGACCCAGGTCATGGAACACCTGGTTCCACCCCATCTGCGGTACCTTGAACCGGCTGCCATCGGCCTGCAGGCGGCCTTCGAGTCGGAATCGCACCACGTCGCCGGGAATCAGGCCCAGACCGTCGGTGGGGCCCTCTTCGCTGCGATCCAGCAACATCTGCATGCCGACACAAACACCGAACAGGGGTTTGTTTTCCGCCGCGTGCAACACCGCATCCAGCAGGCCTGAGGCGGCTAGTTCACGCATGCAGTCGCCCATGTGGCCCTGACCGGGCAACACCACACGGTCGGCATCCAGCACGTCCTGTGCACGGGACGTGACCAGCACCTCCACCTCGGCGGCGCGCGCCACATGCACCACGGCCTGCGACACCGAGCGCAGATTGCCGCTGCCGTAGTCCACCACGGCGACTGTCTTGGGTTTCATCGGAACGGGGGAGAAGAAAAACTCAGAGCGAGCCCTTGGTCGAGGGAATCACGTCACCCAGGCGCACGTCGCGCTCCAGCGCCATGCGCAGCGCGCGGGCAAACGCCTTGAAAACGGTCTCGGCCTGGTGGTGGGCGTTCTCGCCGTGCAGGTTGTCGATGTGCAGCGTCACGCCGGCGTGGTTGACGAAGCCCTGAAAAAACTCGAAGGCGAGCTGCGTGTCGAAACCGCCGACCATGCCGCTCTTGAACGGGACGCGCATGTGCAGGCCGGGACGGCCCGAAAAGTCCACCACCACGCGCGACAAGGCTTCGTCCAGCGGCACATAGGCGTGGCCGTACCGGCGGATGCCTTTCTTGTCGCCCACGGCCTTGGCAAAGGCCTGGCCGAGCGTGATGCCCACGTCTTCCACCGTGTGATGACCGTCGATGTGCAGGTCGCCCTGGGCCTGGATGTCCAGATCGATCAGCCCGTGGCGGGCGATCTGGTCGAGCATGTGGTCGAAGAAACCGATACCGGTGGACAGCTTCGCCGAGCCCGCCCCGTCAAGGTTGATGCGCACGCTGATCTGCGTTTCCGCGGTGTTGCGCTGGACGTCGGCCACGCGGTCGGCGGCAGAGGAAACGGAAATCACAGGAGAGGGGGCGGTCATAGGGCTTGTTGCAGGGCGCTGATCAGTTGAGCGGTCTCGGCAGGCGTTCCCACCGTGAGGCGCAGGCAATTGGCCAGCAGTGGATGCATTTTAGAAACATTCTTGACCAGAATGCCGCGCGCCTTCAGGCCGTCGAAGCAGCGTTGTGCATCGGGCACACGCGCCAGCACCATGTTGGCGTCGCTCGGGAACGGGGTCACGCCCGGCATCCGGGCCAGCGCGTCGATCAGCACGGCCCGCTGCTCGCGGACCAGTGCGGCCTGCAGTGCGAACACATCGGCGTGTTCCAGCGCGAACAACGCGCATTCGGCATTGAGCACGCTCACGTTGTAGGGCGGGCGCAGCTTGTCCACCTCGTGCACCAGCGCCTGCGGACCGAGCATGTAACCCAGGCGCACGCCGGCGAGGCCGAACTTGGAGAGCGTGCGCATGAGCAGCACGTTGGCGTTCGCCGCCGGGTTGGCACGGATCTCGTCGAGCCAGGTACGGCTGGAAAACGGCTGGTAGGCCTCGTCCATCACCACCAGCCCGCCGAACGTGGCGGCCTCGGTGATCAGGCGCCGGATCACCGCAGCGTCCCACAGGTTGGCGGTCGGGTTGTTCGGGTAGGCGATGTAGGTGATGGCCGGCTGGTGCTCGCGCAGTGCGGCCAGCATGGCGGCCTCGTCCAGTTCAAAACTGGCCGTGAGCGGCACACCATGGAAGGCCAGGCCCTGCAGCTGCGCGCCCATGGCGTACATGACGAAACCGGGCATCGGTGCCAGGATCGATGCACCGGGCACGTCGCAGGCCATCGCCAGCAGGGAGATCAGCTCGTCCGAGCCGTTGCCCAGCATCAGGCCATGGCCTTCGGGCAGGTCCACGTAGCGGGCCAGGGCCTGCTTCAGGTCGTCGATGCGGGCACCGGGGTAGCGGTTGATCGCCACGGCACCCAGCCGGGCGCCCAGATGGGCCTGCAGTTCGGAGGACAGGGAGAACGGATTCTCCATCGCGTCCAGCTTGACCATGCCGGCCGAATCCTGGATCGCGTAGGCATGCATGGACTGGATGTCCTGGCGGATGAAGCGCAGCGGGTTCATGGTGTGGTCGGTCATGTGGAACCCCGCATGGGCGGCACCTGGTCCAGACGCATCTCGGCGGCGCGGGCATGGGCCTGCAGGCCTTCGCCGTAAGCCAGCTCGGCGGCGATCGGGCCCAGGCTCTGCGCGCCGGCTGCGCTGACCTCGATCAGGCTGCTGCGTTTCTGGAAGTCGTACACGCCCAGCGGCGAAGAAAAACGGGCCGTACCGCTGGTGGGCAGCACGTGGTTGGGGCCAGCACAGTAGTCGCCCAGGCTCTCGCTGGTGTAGGCACCGAGAAAGATCGCGCCGGCGTGCTTGAGCAAGGGCTCCCAGCGGTGCGGATCGCGGCTGGACACTTCCAGGTGTTCGGGTGCGATGCGGTTGCTCAGGGCGCAGGCCTCCTCCATGCTGCGGGTGAGGATCAGCGCACCGCGGTCGGTCAGGCTCTTGGCGATGATGGCCGCGCGCGGCATGGTGGGCAGCAGGCGGTCCATGGCGGCCTGCACCGCGTCGATGTAGGCCGCGTCGGGGCAGAGCAGGATGCTCTGCGCGAGTTCGTCGTGTTCGGCCTGGCTGAACAGGTCCATGGCCACCCAGTCGGCCGGCGTGCTGCCGTCGGCGAGCACCAGGATTTCGCTCGGGCCCGCGATCATGTCGATGCCGACGGTGCCGAACACGCGCTTCTTGGCGCTGGCCACGTAGGCATTGCCCGGTCCGGTGATCTTGTCCACCTTGGGCACGGTGGCCGTGCCGTAGGCGAGCGCGGCCACGGCCTGCGCGCCGCCGATGGTGAAGGCGCGTGTGACGCCAGCCACATAGGCCGCCGCGAGCACCAGCGCATTCTTCTCGCCGCGCGGCGTCGGCACCACCATGATGATCTCGTCCACCCCGGCCACATGGGCCGGAATGGCGTTCATCAACACAGATGACGGGTAGGCCGCCTTGCCACCGGGCACATAAATCCCCACACGGTCCAGCGGCGTGACCTTCTGCCCCAGCAGCGTGCCGTCTTCGTCGCGGTAGCTCCAGCTCTCGCCGCAGGCCTTCTTCTGGGCCTCGTGGTAGCTGCGCACGCGGCGCGCCGCCCACTCCAGCGCGGCGCGCTGGGCGGTGGGCAGACCGTCGAACGCGGCCTTGAGTTCCAGCTGGTTCAACTCCAGCGCCTGGATACTGCCTGCGTCCAGTGCGTCGAAACGCGCGGTGTACTCCAGTACCGCCGCGTCGCCACGCTGCCGCACATCGGCCAGGATGTCGGCCACGCGCTGCTCGATGGCGCTGTCGGTCTCGGCCGACCAATGCAACCGCGCCGCAAACTGCGCCTCGAAATCCGGCGAGGTGGTGGACAGGCGGGCAGGAACAGCGGAGAGGCTCATGACGGAACCGTGTTTCTTTCGATGGCGTTGGAGAAGGCGTCGATGATCGGGCGAATGGCGGCCTGCTTGAGCTTGAGCGCGGCCTGGTTGATCACCAGGCGCGAGCTGATGTCCATGATGCGCTCGACCTCGACCAGCTGGTTGGCCTTGAGCGTATTGCCGGTGGACACCAGGTCCACGATGGCGTCGGCCAGGCCGGTGAGCGGGGCCAGTTCCATGCTGCCATAGAGCTTGATCAAGTCCACGTGCACGCCCTTGCTGGCGAAGAACTCGCGCGCGATCGCCGTGTATTTGGTGGCGACCTTCAGGCGCGATCCCTGACGCACAGCACTCGCGTAATCGAAGTCGGCACGCACCGCGACGCTCATGCGGCAGGCGGCGATCTTCAGGTCCAGGGGCTGGTACAGGCCCTGGCCGCCGTGTTCGATTAGCGTGTCCTTCCCGGTCACTCCCAGGTCGGCACCGCCGTATTCCACATAGGTCGGCACATCGGTGGCGCGCACCATCACCACGCGAATGCCGGGCTGGTTGGTCGGCAAGATGAGCTTGCGGGACTTTTCCGGGTCTTCCAGCACCTCGATGCCAGCAGCCGCGAGCAGCGGCAGGGTCTCGTCGAAGATGCGACCTTTGGAGAGGGCGAGTGTGATCATTTGATGCGTTCTATGTCGGCGCCAATGCCGCGCAGCTTTTCTTCCATCTGGTCGTAACCCCGGTCCAGGTGGTAGATGCGGTCGACGATGGTCTCGCCCTCGGCCACCAGGCCGGCGATCACCAGACTGGCGGACGCGCGCAGGTCGGTGGCCATGACGGTGGCGCCCGAGAGCTTGTCGATGCCCTCCACCACCGCCACCTTGCCATCGGTCTGGATGTGCGCGCCCAGACGCACCAGCTCGTTGACGTGCATGAAGCGGTTCTCGAAGATGGTCTCGGTCACCTTGGCCGTGCCCTGCGCAATGCAGTTCAGCGCCATGAACTGGGCCTGCATGTCGGTCGGAAAGCCCGGGTATTCGGTGGTGCGAAAACTCTGGGCTTTCAGCCGGCCCGAGGCTCGAACGCGGATGAAATCACCGCTGCCGTCCTGGCCGGCCTCGATCTCTGCGCCCGCTTCCAGCAGCTTGTCGATCACGGCGTCGAGGTGATCCGCACGGCCGTGCCGCAGCACCACGTCGCCGCCTGTGGCCGCCACGGCGCACAAAAACGTACCCGCCTCGATGCGATCGGCCACCACCTGGTGGTTGCAACCGTGCAGACGGTCGACGCCCTGGATGTGGATGCGACTCGTGCCGTGTCCTTCGATCTTGGCGCCCATGGCGATCAACATCTCGGCCAGATCGGCAATCTCGGGTTCCTGCGCTGCGTTTTCCAGCAGCGTCTCGCCCTCGGCCAGCGCCGCGGCCATCAGGAAGTTCTCGGTTCCGGTGACCGTCACCATGTCGGTGGCGATGCGGGCACCGTGCAGACGCGTCTTTCCAGCAGGCAACTGGGCCACCATGTATCCGTGCTCGACCACGATCTCCGCGCCCATGGCCTGCATGCCTTTGATGTGCTGGTCCACCGGACGAGAGCCAATGGCACAGCCGCCCGGCAGCGACACCCGCGCGCGGCCAAAGCGCGCGAGCAGCGGTCCCAGCACCAGCACCGAAGCGCGCATGGTCTTTACCAGCTCGTAGGGTGCTTCGGGGTTGAGCGTGTCGGGCGCCCGAAAGCTCATGCCACCGCGCTCGCCGTGGGTCTCGGTTTCCACACCCATGTTGTCGAGCAGCAGGCGCATCGTGGCCACGTCACGCAGGCGTGGCACGTTGATCAGGTTCACCGCCTCGTTGGTCAGCAGAGTGGCACACAGCTCGGGCAAGGCGGCGTTCTTGGCGCCGGAAATGGTCACTTCACCCTTGAGGGCGCGACCACCGGTGATGCGCAATTTGTCCATGGAAATTTGTCTTTCTGTTGTTGACGGCAACCCACGCCTTGTTCGCGAGCGATGCTCGGAGCAAGCTCACCGCAGAACCGGCTTCGCCGGGCTGCAGGTGTTGCCCCCCGGGGGGCTGGGGGTCGCGGCGCAGGGTGGTCACTGCTTGGCCCATTCGGCGGGCGTGAAGGTCTTCATCGACAGGGCGTGCACCTCGTCGTTCTGGATGCGCGGGCCGAGCGTGGCGTACACGCGCTTGTGGCGCGCGATGGGGCGCATGCCCTCAAATTCGGGCGACACGACCACGGCAGCCCAGTGGCGGCCGTCTCCGGTGACTTCGAGGTGCTCACAGGACAGGCCTGCGGCGATCAGTTGGTGCAGTTGTTCAGCGGTCATGCATATCAGCCGGGTCAATGCCGGATTTTGTAGCCAATGCGCAGCAGGTGCAGCGCTACCGCGCTGACCAGGGCGAGTGCACCAGAGACCAGGGCCAGGCTCAGCCAGGGCGACACGTCGCTGACGCCAAAAAAGCCATAGCGAAAACCGTCAATCATGTAGAAGAACGGGTTCAGGTGGCTCACCTGCTGCCAGAAATCGGGCAGGGAATGGATCGAGTAGAACACGCCCGAGAGGAAGGTCATGGGCATGATGATGAAGTTCTGGAAGGCCGCCATCTGGTCGAATTTTTCAGCCCACAGCCCGGCGATCAGGCCGAGCGCGCCCAGCAGCGCAGCCCCCATCACCGCGAAGGCCAGGATCCACAGCGGTGCCACCAGCGACGGCTGGGCAAACCACCAGGTCGCCAGCATCACGCCGGTACCCACGGCCAGACCGCGAACCACCGACGACCCGACGTAGGCCACGAACCAGGCACGGTGCGACAGTGGCGTGAGCAGCAGAAACACCAGATTGCCCATGACCTTGCTCTGGATCAGGGAGGAACTGCTGTTGGCAAAGGCGTTCTGCAACACGCTCATCATGACAAGGCCGGGCAACAGGAAGGCGGTGTAACTCACCGATTCGTAGACCTGAACACGGTCCTCCAGCACGTGGCCGAAGATCATCAGGTACAGGATGGCCGTGATCACCGGTGCGGCCACGGTCTGGAACCCGACCTTCCAGAAACGCAGGACTTCCTTGTAGAAAAGGGCTTGCCAGCCGTTCATGCCGCCACTCCCTGGATGCTGACCCCGTTTCCCATCAAATCCATGAAAACATCTTCGAGATCGGCCTTGCGAATCTCGATGTCCTGCACCAGCACACCCGATTCGCGCACGCGCGCCAGGATGCGCTCCACCTCCGCGGCATCGTGTGCGGGCAACTGCACCACGCGACCGGTGACACGGGCCAGGGCGGCAAGATCGTCGGGCAAGGTGTGCTCGGTCTTGAAGCGCAGCACATTGGACGAGGCCCGGCGCAGCAATTCGGACGTTGCTTCCAGCGCCACCACCTGGCCCTGCTTGAGCATGGCGATGCGACCACACAGGGCCTCGGCCTCTTCAAGATAGTGGGTGGTCAGCAAGACGGTGCTACCCAGGCGTTTGTTGAGATCGGACACGAACTGCCAGAGGGTCTGGCGCAGCTCCACATCCACCCCGGCGGTGGGCTCGTCCAGCACGATCACGGGCGGCTTGTGCACCAGCGCCTGCGCAATCAGCACCCGGCGCTTCATGCCGCCGGAGAGCTGGCGCATGTTGGCGCCTGCCTTGTCGGCCAGACCAAGGCCGCTGAGCAACTCGTCAATCCAGGCGTCGTTGTGGCGGATGCCGAAATAGCCGGACTGGAAACGCAAGGCCTCCCGCACGTTGAAGAACGGGTCGAACACCAGCTCCTGCGGCACCACGCCGAGCTGGCGACGCGCAGCCTGGTAGTCGGCCTGCACGTCTTTGCCATGCACGAACACGTGGCCACTGCTGGCTCTGGTCAGGCCGGCCAGGATGCTGATCAGGGTGGTCTTTCCCGCTCCGTTCGGACCCAGCAGACCGAAGAATTCACCCGGCTGGATATCAAACGAAACCCCCTTGAGCGCGTGCAGATCGCCACGCGCCGAGGGGAAGGTCTTGGAAACGTTCTGGAAGGAGACTGCAGGCATGCAAAGGCGGGACCACGGAGGTCACCGGCCGCGAGCAGGACATCTGATGACGGCGGGTGAACCCGCTATTTTAAGCGGGCAGCAGCTCACTCACGCCATAGAGTGACACCAAGTCCTGCAGACGCTGCGGGATGTGGTGCAGCTGGAGGGTCTTGCCCTGGGTCAGCAAGACACGCCGCAGTTCCAGCAGCACCGCCACGGCCGACGAGTCGAATACCCGCATGGCCTCGGCGTCAAGCACCACCGTCGGGCCGGGCTGCTGGGCCAGGCCCTCGCGCAACTGCACCAGTGCCTGTGCCGCAACCTGCATCGTGAGCTGCTCAGGCAGGGCGAACGCGACCAGCGGCTTCATGCTGCTCATGGCCGGACTCAACCGGCCTTGGCCGTGTTGCCCTTGTTGCGCTGGACCAGGGTGGCGATCAGGCCGTCAATGCCCTTGGTTCCGATTTCCTGCGCGAACTGGGTGCGGTAGGTTTCCACCAGCCAGACGCCGAGCACGTTCAGATCGTAGATCTTCCAGCCATCGGCTGTCTTTTCCAGCCGGTAGTCGAGCTGGATCGGCTCACCCCGGCCACGCACCTCCGAGCGCACCACCACCTCGGTGTCCTCGGGCTTGGCACGCAGGGGGCGGAATGAAACGGTCTGGTCCTTGACTTCACCCAAGGCACCAGCGTAGGTGCGCACCAGCAGGATCTTGAACTCGTCTTGCAGCTGTTTTTGCTGTTCGGGCGTGGCCTGACGCCAATAACGTCCGACCGCGGAAGCGGTCATGCGAGAAAAGTTGACGCTCGGCATGATCTTGCTGTCCACCAGGGCCACGATGCGGTTGACATCGCCCGCCTGGATCGCCGGATCGGCCTTGACGGCGGTCATCACCTCGCCTGAAATGCGCTTGACCAGCACATCCGGAGCCTCGACCGTCGCCGTCGCGTGCGCGGGCAAGCCCAGCAGGGCCGCCGCAGAAACCATGAGGCCACCGAGCCAGGTACGTCGCTTCAACATCATTTGCCTTTCCGGGCCAAAGGCCCTTTCCAATGCACAGCCAAGCTGCGCAACACCTGCGTTTTGAGCGGACCAGTTGGCCCAGGGTTCCAACCGCCGCGTGTTCATTTGCTGTTTTCTGTATCTTGCGTGCCATTGCGCACGCCAATGCCCTTGTCAATCAGGTCTTCGACCTGACTCTGCCGCCGCTGCAGGTACACGTCACGGGTGAAGCTGTACCGGTCCAGCGCGGCACCTTCGAGCATGGAGCTCGCCCGCAGCAGGTTGGCTCGCGTTTCCACTGCGCGCAGCGCATAGAGCGAATTGCGCAGCGACACATCCTCCAGGCCCTGCACCAGGTCCCCGCGCGCCTCCACGGTGAAACCGGCTGCATCCCGGAACGACGAGGGTCCGAAGATGGGCAAAACCAGATACGGTCCGGAAGGAACCCCCCAGCGACCCAGGGTCTGGCCAAAGTCCAGCCGGGTGCGCTCGATTCCCATTTCAGACGCCACGTCCAGCACGCCACCCAGACCAAAAACCGTGTTCACGTTGAAACGCATGAAGTTCTCGGCCGCTTCCAGCGGGCGCAATTGCAGCGTGGCATTGATGAACGACCACACATCGCCCAGGTTCGAGAAAAAGTTGCTCACACCCGTGCGCACCAGATCCGGCGCCACATTGCTGTACACGGTGGCCACCGGCTTGAGCACCGCCTTGTCGACCGTGTCGTTGAACTCCGACATGTTGCGGTTGAAGGGCTCCAGCGGATCCTTCGGATTGGCGCCAGGCCCGCTGGCACAGCCCGCCAGGACGGCCGCCACCAGCGCCATGCCGACACCCTTCCAGGCAAACGATCGAATGGACAGTATGGACATCTTGGCACCCCCTGGGTTGTGCACCCTTTATTGTGGATTGAACCGGTTCACTCGACGACCGCGCCGGGCTGTCAGGCAGCTCCCGGCAGCGGGATCACTGCGCCGCGCTGTTGCCGCCGTCCGCCGCCTTGTTGAACAGGAACTGACCGATCAGGTTTTCCAGCACCATGGCCGACTGGGTCTGGGTGATCACATCCCCTGCCGCCAGGTTCTTTTCGTCGCCGCCGGGCTCGATGCCGATGTACTGGTCACCCAGCAGTCCAGCCGTGAGGATCTTGGCCGACGAATCCTTCGGAAAAGCCACACCCTTGCTGATCTCCAGCGTCACCAGCCCCTGGAACGTCTGCGGATCGAGGGTCACGCCGGTCACACGTCCGACGTTCACGCCAGCCGAGCGCACGGGAGCGCGCGACTTCAGACCCCCGATGTTGTCGAACCGGGCCTGCACCGTGTAGGTTTCCCCACCGTTGGAGAAGCTGGCCAGGTTGGCAGCCTTCAGGGCCAGGAACAGCAAGCCCAGCGCTCCCAGGGCAACAAACAGACCGACGAGGATTTCAATGCTTCTTTTGCTCATGCTTGTGCATCTCACTATTCAGGGGGTCGAGAACATCAGGGCGGTGAGGATGAAGTCCATCGCCAACACGCCCAGCGAGGCGGTCACAACGGTGCGTGTGGTGGCGTAGGCTACGCCTTCGGGCGTCGCCTCGGTTTCGTAGCCCTGGTACAGGGCCACCGCCGTGCAGATGACGCCAAACACGGCGCTCTTGACCACGCCGTTGCCCACGTCGCGCCACACGTCAACGCCGTTTTGCTGGATCGACCAGAAATTGCCGGCGTCGATGCCGATCAGACCGACCGCCACCACCCAGGCGCCCAGAATGCCGATGGCGGAAAACAAGGCTGCCAGCAAAGGCATCGCGATGACGCCGGCGATGAAACGCGGCGCCAGCACCCGCTTGCGCGGATCGATCGCCATCAATTCCATGGCGGCAACCTGCTCGCCCGCCTTCATGAGACCGATCTCGGCGGTGAGTGAGGTACCCGCCCGGCCAGCGAACAGCAGCGCCGTGACCACGGGTCCGAGCTCACGCACCAGCGACAGGTTCACCACCAGCCCCAGGGACTCGGCAGCACCGAAGTTGGTGAGGGTGTTGTAGAGCTGCAGCGCCAGCACGAAACCCACGGCAAGACCAGAGGCCAGGATGATGACCAGCGACCGGTTGCCGATGGCGTGGATCTGCGTCACCACAAGGCCAAAACGGGCCATGCCAGCCGGTACCGCCTTCAGCAGTTCAATGAAGAACAGGGCACCATGGCCCCAGGAGGCCAGCACATCCAGGGCGCGACGTCCGAGTTGCTGCAGGGCGTTCATCGCAGCGCCTCCAGACCAAAATCGACCGCCACCGGCGATGCCGGGTAATGGAATTTGACCGGGCCGTCGGGCTCGCCGCGCACAAACTGACGCACCTCGGGATCTGCACTGCCCATCAGCTCGGCGGGCGTGCCCTGGGCCACGATGCGCCCTCCCGTGGCCATCAGAACGACCCAGTCGCTGATCGCCATGCACTGCGGCACATCGTGCGAAATCAGCAGCGCGGTCGCGCCCGTCACGTCGGTCAGGGTGCGGATCAGCTTGGCCGCGACGCCCATGGACACCAGATCCAGGCCGGCGAAGGGCTCGTCGTACATGATGAGCTCGGGGTCCAGCGCGATCGCGCGGGCCAGCGCGATGCGCCGCGCCATGCCGCCTGACACCTCGCTGATCTTGAGACCGGCCGCGCCGCGCAGGCCCACAGCGTTGAGTTTCATGAGCACGATGTCGCGGATCAGCTGCTCGGGCAGGTCGGTCATCTCACGCAGCGGGAAGGCCACGTTGTCGAACACCGAGAGGTCGGTGAACAGCGCGCCGAACTGGAAGAGCATGCCCAGACGGCGACGCAGGCGAAACAGCTGGGCCTTGTCACGCGTGTCCACCACCTCACCATCGAACAGCACACGACCGCTGTTGGGTGCGTGCACGCCGCCGATCAGGCGCAACAAGGTGGTCTTGCCACAGCCAGACCCCCCCAGTACCGCCGTGACCTTGCCGCGGGCAAAACGCAGGCTGACGTCATGCAGGATGGTGCGACGCTCGTCGTAGCCAAACGTGACGTGGTCGATTTCGATGAAGGGGTTTGCGCTCATAGGGCCAAGAAGGACAGCGGCGCATTGTCGCATGCGGGTAAATCCCTAGCACGGTGCAACGGCGGCGCCGATGTGCGCAAGAAGCGGGAAGGGCCGCACAGGCCCCTTCCCCCTCCACCCGACAGGTCTGCGACCGTCCTCGGCGCCTCCCTGGGGCGCCGAGGACGGTCGCGGTCGCCGGGACCCTCAGCGCGGCAGGTCGGAGAAGCCCATCAGGAACTCGTCGACCGAGCGCGCGGCCTGGCGGCCCTCGCGGATCGCCCACACCACCAGACTCTGGCCGCGGCGCATGTCGCCGGCGGCGAACACCTTGGCCACGTTGGTGGCGTAGCCGCCGTTGAAATCGGTGCCGGCCCTGGCATTGCCCCGGGCGTCCTTGTCCACGCCGAAGGCGTCAAGCACGGTGGCGACCGGGTTCACGAAGCCCATGGCCAGCAGCACGAGGTCGGCCTGGTAATCCTTCTCGGTGCCCGGGATCTCGACCAGCTTGCCGTCCTTCATTTCGACGTGCACGGTGGTCAGGCCGGTGACCTTGCCTTTTTCACCCTTGAAGGCCTTGGTGGAGATGGCGAATTCGCGGGTGCAGCCCTCTTCGTGGCTGGAACTGGTGCGCAACTTGAGCGGCCAGTAGGGCCACACCAGCGGCTTGTTTTCCTCCTCCGGCGGCTGCGGCATCACCTCGAACTGGGTGACGCTGGCCGCACCGTGGCGGTTGCTGGTGCCCACGCAGTCGCTGCCGGTGTCGCCGCCACCGATCACGATGACGTGTTTGCCATCGGCGCGCAACTGCCCCTTGAGCTTGTCACCGGCGTTGACCTTGTTCTGCATGGGCAGGAACTCCATCGCGAAATGGATCCCGTCCAGGTCGCGACCGGGCACCGGCAGGTCGCGGCTTTGCTCCGAGCCGCCGGTCAGCAGCACGGCGTCGAAGTCGCTCATCAACTGCTCCGCACTGATCACGGTCTTGGCGTCGTTCGTGACCTTGCTGCCTTCGGGCATGGCACCGATCAGAGTGCCTGTCTTGAACACCACGCCTTCGGCCTCCATCTGCGCCACGCGCCGGTCGATGTGCGACTTCTCCATCTTGAAGTCGGGGATGCCGTAGCGCAGCAGGCCCCCGATACGGCTGTTCTTTTCAAACAGCGTCACATCGTGACCCACGCGCGCCAGCTGCTGGGCAGCGGCCATGCCGGCCGGGCCAGAGCCGACCACCGCGACCTTCTTGCCCGTCTTGTGTTTCGGGGGCTGCGGCAGGACCCAGCCTTCGGCCCAGGCCTTGTCGATGATCGCGTGCTCGATGGACTTGATGCCCACCGCGTCGTCGTTCACGTTGAGCGTGCAGGCCGCCTCGCAGGGAGCGGGGCAGATGCGGCCGGTGAACTCGGGGAAATTGTTGGTGCTGTGCAGGACCGTGATCGCGTTTTGCCAGTCGCCCTGGTACACCAGGTCGTTGAAGTCCGGAATGATGTTGTTGACCGGGCAGCCGTTGTTGCAGAACGGCGTGCCGCAGTCCATGCAGCGCGCGGCCTGCCGCTTGGCCTGGCCCTCATCGAGGCCGACCACGAATTCCTTGTAGTGCTTCAGGCGCTCGGGCACGGGCTTGTAGCCCTCTTCCAGACGCTCGAATTCCATGAAGCCGGTGACTTTTCCCATGATGTGTGTCCTTCGTGTGCGTGTGGTCCGGGCTTACTTGGCGGCGGCCGTGGCCTGCTTTGCCGTGCCCTGGGCCTTGGTGGTGACGGCTGCGGCCGACTGGCGGGCGTTGATCTCGCCCAGGGCGCGTTTGTATTCGTTCGGGAACACCTTCACGAACTTCCCGCGCGACTCTGCCCAGGTATCGAGCAGTTCGCGCGCGCGCTTGCTGCCGGTCCAGCGGTTGTGGTCTTCGAGCAGCTTTTTCAGCTGCGCTTCGTCGCTCAGCCCGCGGTGCCAGATCGCCTTGTCCATGGTGGCTTCCTGCTCGGCCACACTCAGCACCTTTTCCATGCTGACCATGGCGGTGTTGCAGCGCTTGGCGAACTGGCCGTCTTCGTCGTACACATACGCGACGCCCCCACTCATGCCGGCGGCGAAGTTGCGCCCGGTCTTGCCCAGCACGGCCACGGTGCCACCGGTCATGTACTCACAACCGTGGTCACCCGTGCCCTCCACCACCGCGGTGGCGCCCGACAGGCGCACCGCGAAGCGTTCGCCGGCCACGCCGGCAAAGAAGGCCTCGCCGCTGGTGGCGCCGTACATCACGGTGTTGCCCACGATGATGTTCTGCGTCGCCACACCGCGGAAGTCCAGGCTCGGGCGTACCACCACGCGGCCACCGGAGAGGCCCTTGCCGGTGTAGTCGTTGGCTTCGCCGATCAGGTAGAGCGTGATGCCGTTGCACAGGAAGGCACCGAACGACTGGCCGCCCGTGCCCTCGAGCTGGATGTGGATGGTGTCGTCGGGCAGACCCTCGGCGTGCACCTTGGTCACCGCGCCGGAGAGCATGGCGCCCACCGAGCGGTTGACGTTGCGCGCCGCTTCCATGAAGCGCACCTTCTCGCCCTTGTCAATCGCGGGGCGGCTCTTGGCGATCAGGATGTTGTCGAGCGACTTCTCCAGCCCGTGTTCCTGGTTCTGCGTGTGCAGGCGCGGCACGTCGGCGGGCACCGCTGGCATGGCCAGCAGGCGGCTGAAGTCCAGGCCCCTGGCTTTCCAGTGCTCAATGCCCTGCTTGGTATCCAGCAGGTCGGCGCGGCCGATCAGATCGTCGAACTTGCGGATGCCCAGCTGCGCCATGATCTGGCGCGCTTCTTCGGCGATGAAGAAGAAGTAGTTGACGACGTGCTCGGGCTTGCCGGTGAACTTCTTGCGCAGCGCCGGGTCCTGTGTGGCCACGCCCACCGGGCAGGTGTTGAGGTGGCACTTGCGCATCATGATGCAGCCCTCGACCACCAGCGGTGCGGTGGCGAAACCGAACTCATCGGCGCCCAGCAGACCGCCAATCACGACGTCGCGGCCGGTCTTCATCTGGCCGTCGGCCTGCACGCGGACGCGGCTGCGCAGGCGGTTCAGCACCAGGGTCTGCTGGGTCTCGGCCAGGCCGATTTCCCAGGGCGACCCAGCGTGCTTGATCGACGACCAGGGCGAAGCGCCGGTGCCGCCGTCGTGACCGGCGATCACCACGTGGTCGGCCTTGCACTTGGCCACACCGGCGGCGATGGTGCCGACACCGATTTCCGACACCAGCTTGACGCTGATGGAGCTGTGCGGAGCCACGTTCTTCAGGTCGTGAATCAGCTGGGCCAGGTCTTCGATCGAGTAAATGTCGTGGTGCGGCGGCGGGCTGATCAGGCCCACGCCCGGCACGCTGTGGCGCAGCTTGCCGATGTAGTCCGACACCTTGCCGCCGGGCAACTGGCCACCTTCGCCGGGCTTGGCGCCTTGCGCCATCTTGATCTGGATCTGATCCGCGCTGTTGAGGTATTCGGCGGTGACACCGAAGCGGCCCGAAGCGACCTGCTTGATCCTGGAGCGCATGGAGTCGCCCTCTTGCAGCACGTAGTCGACCTCGAAGGTCTCCTTGCCCAGCAGGTCGGACATGGTCTGGCCCTGCTTGATCGGGATGCCCTTGAGCTCGTTGCGGTAGCGCAGCGCGTCTTCACCGCCTTCACCGGTGTTGCTCTTGCCGCCGATGCGGTTCATGGCCACGGCCAGCGTGGCGTGCGCCTCGGTGGAGATGGAGCCCAGCGACATGGCGCCGGTGGCGAAGCGCTTGACAATCTCCTTGGCCGGTTCCACCTCGTCGATGGAGATGGCCTTGGACGGATCGATCTTGAACTCGAACAGGCCGCGCAGCGTCATGTGGCGCTTGCTCTGGTCGTTGATGATCTGCGCGTATTCCTTGTAGGTGCTGAAGTTGTTGGCACGCGTGCTGTGCTGCAGCTTGGCGATGGCGTCGGGCGTCCACATGTGCTCTTCGCCACGGGCGCGCCAGGCGTATTCGCCGCCGGTGTCCAGCATGGTGGCGAGCACCGGGTTGTCGCTGAACGCCGCCTTGTGCATGCGGATGGCTTCTTCGGCGATCTCGAACACGCCGATGCCACCTACGCGGCTGGCAGTGCCGGTGAAGTACTTGCCCACCGTCTCGCTGTTCAGACCGATGGCCTCGAACAGCTGGGCGCCGCAGTACGACATGTAGGTGCTCACGCCCATCTTGGACATGATCTTGGACAGGCCCTTGCCGATGGCCTTGACGTAGTTGTAGATGGCCTTTTCGGCGCTCAGGTCCCCTGGCAGGTCCTTGCAGATTGCGGCCAGGGTTTCCATGGCCAGGTAGGGGTGCACGGCTTCGGCGCCGTAGCCGGCGAGCACGGCGAAATGGTGCACTTCGCGCGCGGTGCCGGTTTCCACCACCAGGCCCACCGAAGTGCGCAAGCCTTCCCGCACCAAGTGCTGGTGAATCGCCGACAGCGCCAGCAGCGCAGGGATGGCCACCTGGGTGGCGCTCACACCGCGGTCGCTGATGATCAGGATGTTCTGGCCGCTCTTGATCGCATCCACCGCTTCGGCACACAGCGAAGCCAGCTTGGCTTCGACGCCCTCGCGGCCCCAGAACACCGGGTAGGTGATCTCCAGCGTGTGGCTGCGGAACTTGCCCTGGGTCACGGCTTCGATGTCGCGCAGCTTGGCCATGTCGGCCACGTCCAGCACCGGCTGGCTCACCTCCAGGCGCATCGGCGGGTTGACGTGGTTGATGTCCAGCAGGTTGGGCTTGGGGCCGATGAAGGACACCAGCGACATCACGATCGCTTCGCGGATCGGGTCGATCGGCGGGTTCGTCACCTGCGCGAAGAGTTGCTTGAAGTAGTTGTAGAGCGGCTTGTCCTTGTCGGACAGCACGGCCAGCGGGCTGTCGTTGCCCATGGAACCAATGCCCTCTTCGCCGTTGGCGGCCATGGGGCTGAGCAGGAACTTGATGTCTTCCTGCGTGTAGCCAAAGGCCTGCTGGCGGTCCAGCAGCTCGGGCGTGACGTGCTCGGTGCCGGCTGACTGAGGCTCGGTCTGGGTGATCGGCAGCTCCTGAGCGGCTTCACCGGCGACCGGCGTTTCCACGTCGTCCAGGCGGATGCGCAGGTTCTCGATCCACTGCTTGTAGGGCTTGGTGTTGGCGAGGTTGGCCTTCAGCTCCTCGTCGTCGATCATGCGGCCCTGCTCCAGGTCGATCAGGAACATCCTCCCTGGCTGCAGACGCCATTTGCGCACGATCTTGTTTTCCGGCACAGGCAGCACGCCCGACTCGGAGCCCATGATGACCATGTCGTCGTCGGTGATGCAGTAGCGCGAGGGGCGCAAGCCGTTGCGGTCCAGCGTGGCACCGATCTGGCGTCCGTCGGTGAACACGATGGAGGCCGGGCCGTCCCAGGGCTCCATCATGGCGGCGTGGTATTCGTAGAAGGCCTTGCGGCGCTCGTCCATGGTGGTGTGCTGCTCCCAGGGCTCGGGGATCATCATCATCACGGCTTGGGCCAGCGGGTAGCCCGCCATGGTCAGCAGCTCAAGGCAGTTGTCGAAGGTGGCGGTGTCGGACTGGCCGGGGAAACTGATCGGATAGAGCTTCTGCAGGTCGGCACCCAGCACCGGCGAAGCCATCACGCCCTCGCGCGCTTTCATCCAGTTGTAGTTGCCCTTGACGGTGTTGATCTCACCGTTGTGCGCCACGTAGCGGTACGGGTGGGCCAGCGGCCACTCGGGGAAGGTGTTGGTGGAGAAGCGCTGGTGCACCAGGCCCAGGGCGGAGACGCAGCGGATGTCCTGCAGGTCCTTGTAATAGGTGCCCACCTGGTCGGCGAGCAGCAGGCCCTTGTAGATCACCGTGCGGCTGCTCATGCTGACCACGTAATACTCTTTGCTGTGCTTGAGCTTGAGCGACTGGATGTGGGCGCTGGCGGTCTTGCGGATCACGTAGAGCTTGCGCTCCAGCGCGTCCTGCACGATCACGTCGTTGCCGCGACCGATGAACACCTGTCGCAGGACCGGCTCCTTCTCGCGCACGGTGGGCGACATCGGCATGTCCTTGTTCACCGGCACATCACGCCAGCCCAGCAGCACCTGGCCTTCGTCGGCGATGGCGCGCTCCATCTCCTGCTCACAGGCCAGGCGGGAGGCGTGCTCCTTGGGCATGAAGATCATGCCCACCCCGTATTCGCCCGGGGCTGGCAGCGTCACACCCTGGGCAGCCATCTCTTCGCGGTAGAGCGCATCGGGCAGCTGGATCAGGATGCCCGCTCCGTCGCCCATGAGCTTGTCGGCACCCACCGCACCCCGGTGGTCCAGGTTTTCCAGGATCTTCAGACCCTGCTGCACGATGGCATGGCTTTTCTCGCCCTTGATGTGGGCCACGAAGCCCACGCCACAAGCATCGTGCTCGTTGGCCGGGTCGTACAGGCCCTGTTGCTGGAGTTGCTGCTGCTCGGCTGCCGTGGTCATGGCGCTTCCTTCTCGGTTCGGGGGCGGTCACAAAATGGGGATTCAGAGGATAGTGCAATGCAACATAAATGCCAAGCGAATTATTTGGGGTCAGATTCTAATTACGTTCCGTTAAAAAGGCGTTTTTCTTTTTTAGGGACATATCAAATTTAATAGCAACGGGTTTCGAAAAAACAACCTATGGCAGCTCTTCCGCAGAGGCAGACGGTTTCATCGGGGGGCGACCGGCCCGCATCTGGCTCAGACGCCGTGGCGTCCGCTTCTGCAGTTCGGTCACAAAATCGGGTCCACCCAGAACCCACCCACGCAAAACCGAGTCGGTCAGCGCTGCCTGCTGCCCGGATGACAAACCCGCATGCACCAAATCGGCGTACGCGGCCTCCCGTGCAAATGGCGTGTTACCCAGGGTCCAGACGAGTGGGTGGGGCGTGATGAGTTTGTCCTGCCGCTGACCGATGTAGTGCCCGTGGCTGGACCATGGATAGTCCCTCGCCTGCGTCACCATGCCGGCGCGCACCGGATTCAGGTCGATATAAGCCATGCAGGCCAGCAGGTAACGATCGGTCTCGATCAGCGTTGAGCGGTAGCGCCCTTCCCACAGCGTTCCGCTGCGGCCCTGCCGGTCGTTGAAATAGCGCACGTAGCGCCGTCCCACCGCCTGCATCATCCGAGGCAGCCCGTCAGCCGTCTCCGGAGTCACGAGCAGATGAAAGTGGTTGCCCATGAGCACGTAGGCGTGAATCGCCACCTGGAATTTTGTCGCGTATTCGGCCAGCAGCGCGAGCAGGTATTCGTGGTCTTCGGCGCTCGCAAAAATGGCCTGGCGGTTGTTGCCGCGCTGGATCACGTGATGGGGGTAACCGGGTATGGTGAGACGGGGCAGACGAGCCATGACCGACCGATCAACAAAAGAAACCGATGATAATTGGAATCCGACCCCGTTTTTCGATTTTGACCGCAACTACGATTATTCGATTGTTGGTTCTGTGCTGCTCAGCGGTTTCCACTGGCGGCACAATGGCCCCAACCACTGCCTGAGATTCGACGTGACACAGCCGTACATCCCCGTCCAGCGCGACCACCTCGGCAAGCCGCTGCAGGGCTGGCGACTGAAGCTCTACACCATCATCTTCGAGGCGGATACGCGCGCCGGCCAACGGTTCGACCGTTGGCTGATCGCACTCATCCTGGCCAGCGTGGCGGTGGTGATGGCCGACAGCGTGCCCTCTTTGAGTGCGCGTTTTTCGCGCATCCTGGGCACGCTCGAATGGATCTTCACGGTCCTGTTCACGCTGGAGTACCTGGCGCGCCTCGCCTGCGTGCGCCATCCTGCGCGCTATGCCAGGAGCTTTTTCGGCGTCGTGGATCTGCTGTCGGTGCTGCCAACCTATCTTGCGCTGCTCCTGCCCGGCGCGCATGTGCTGGTGGACGTGCGGGTGCTGCGGCTGCTGCGTATCTTTCGCGTCTTCAAGCTCACGGCCTATGTCTCCGAATACCAGACGCTGGTGAGCGCCCTGGTAGCGAGCCGGCGCAAGATCCTGGTCTTTCTGTCGGTCGTCCTGATGATCGTGCTCATCATGGGCACGCTGATGTACTTGGTGGAAGGGCCGGAACACGGGTTCTCCAGCATCCCCACCTCGGTCTACTGGGCCATCACCACCATGACCACCGTGGGGTTTGGAGACATCACACCCAGGACCGACCTGGGGCGGATGATCGCTTCGCTGATGATGCTCCTGGGCTGGGGCACGCTGGCCGTGCCGACCGGCATCGTGACCTCCGAGATGACCGCCCAGCGCCAGAACCGCCCAACCACCACCAGGAGCTGCCACGAATGCCTCACCGAAGGCCACTCACCCGAAGCCCGCCATTGCCTGCACTGTGGTGCGAAGCTGCCGCCCTATCAGCATCTCAGCTGAACCTGCGAGGACCACCAGACTGACGCTGCTCCTGCATATCAACCGGCTCGGCACGCCCACGATCCGCTTGGGCCAGCCGACCGTCGCGGGCCGTGATCAGCACGTGGGCGCAGGCTGCCCTGTCACGCACCAACTCGATGGACAAGAGCGGCTTGCCTTCGGGATGGGCCTGCCCCAGGCGAACCTTCAGCAAGTGGCCGGCCCGCACGCGTCGCTCACCGTCTCCAGGCAAGAAGCGTAGTCTCATGCGGCACCAGCTACCCTACGGCCGCTCCAGGCCTTCTGCAACCGGAACGCCAACACCATCCCCAGCAGCGAACAAGCCCCGGTGACCAGCCACGTCCACTGCCAGCCACCCGCCTGTATGGCGACCCAGGCCACCAGAGGCGGGCCGAGAAACTGGCCGAGCGAGGAGAACTGCTGCATCCATCCCACCGTGGTCGACACCGTGTCTTCCCCGGGTGCCAGCACCACCGCCAGGCCAAACAGGGTGCCCGGAATGAGCCCCCCCACACCCGAGAACAGCAACACGGCCAGGTACTGCCAGACAGGATGACCCGAGGCCCCAAAAGCGACCAGTGCGCCCAAGCCCATTGCCAGGTAGGCCAAGCTCAGCACCAGACCGGGCCGGGCACCGCGTGCCAGCCAGCGGCCTGCCCCGATGTTGCCCAGCATGTTGATGCCAGCGGCCAAGGCGCTGAGCAGCCCCACCACCGCACCGCCATAGCCCGCCTGGCTGTAGATGGTGGGCAGAAAACCCACCACAGCCAGCCACTGGCCCGAGTACAGAAGAAAAGCCCCCGCAACCAGCCAGGGACCGGGTGCCGAGAGGGTGCGCACGAGCCGCGGCCACAGCGGGCGTGGTACCGGTTGGCCACCAGACTGGGACCTCTCAACGCTGTCCGAAGCGACCCAGCGCTGCAAACCGACCGCCGCCACTAGCGACACCAGCGCGAGCGACGCCCAAGCCCAGCGCCACCCGACCAGTGCGATCGCCGGCGCACCCAGCAGCAGGGCCAGTGCCGTGCCCAGCGGCATGTAGGCACCCCACCAGCCCAGCGCCCGCGCGAGCGTGGGCGCATGGCGTACGCGTTGGCGCAACAGCCCGGGTGCCGGCAACACCGCCAGCAAAAAACCCATGCCCTCGAGCACGCGTGTACCCAGCAACACAGACACCCCGGGCGCGAGCGCACCCAGGGCGCTGCCCGTGGCCAGCAGCAAGAGTCCCGCCAGCATCACCCGGCGCGGCCCCAGCCGGTCCGCCATCAGGCCCACCACCAGCCCCAGGGTCATGCCCGCCAGCTGCACCAGCGAAAGCAGGAACCCCGCTTGCAGCAGGCTCAGGGCCAGGGTATCGCGCAGCACCGGAATGGCCACCGGGAGCTTGCCCACGTGCAGGGCGCAAGTCACGCCCACCGCCACCACCAGCGAAGCCAGCCGGGCGGCTTGGCGCGCGGCGGCTTCGCTGACAGGGAGGGCAGCGGGCCGGCTCTTCACGGAAACAGCACCGCACCACAGAGGCGCTCGTGCTCACGAATGGCGAAACGATCGGTCATGCCGGCGATGTAGTCGGCCACCGCGCGGGCCAACTGCTGCGGCTGCGCCTGTGGCTGGCCATGCCCTTCGGGCAACTCGGCCGGCTGGCTCATGTAGAGCGCAAACAGGTCGCTCACCACGCGGCGCGCCCGGTCGGTGGTTTCCACCACCTGAGGGTGCCGGTACAGGTTCCGCAGCAGGAAGGATTTCAGCACCTGCGAGCGTTCACGCATGTCTGGAGAAAACGCCACCAGGGGCGATGCGCGGCGCACCGCCTGCACATCCTGAACACCCGCAATGTCTATCGCCGCCCGAGTCGTGTCGATCACGTCGTACACCTGCTCGCTCAGCATCAGGCGGATCGACTCGAACAACAGACGCCGCCCCCCCAGGGAAGGGTGAGCCGCCAGGGCCTGCCGCCGGTAATGCGCAAACAGGGGGACTTCGTCCAGCTGCTCGAGCGTCAGCAGACCCGAGCGCACCCCGTCATCGATATCGTGTGCGTTGTAGGCAATCTCGTCGGCCAGGTTGCAGAGTTGCGCCTCCAGTGAGGGCGAGCCACCGTGCAGGAAGCGCGCCGCCACCCCGCCGGGCTCCTGGGCTTCCAGACGCTGCGCATTGGCGCGCGAACAATGCTTCAGAATGCCTTCGCGGGTTTCAAAGCACAGGTTCAGGCCATCGAATGCGGGATAGCGTTCTTCCAGCTTGTCCACCACCCGAAGGCTCTGCAGGTTGTGCTCAAAGCCCCAACCGTCCGCTTCAACAAGGCCTGCGTCGGAGGCCAGCGCCTTCAGGCATGTGTTCAGCGCGTCCTGCCCGGCATGGCCGAACGGGGTATGGCCCAGATCGTGTGCCAGGGCAATCGCCTCCACCAGGTCCTCATTGAGCCGCAAGGACCGCGCAATGCTGCGCCCGAGCTGCGCCACCTCCAGCGAGTGGGTGAGCCGGGTACGGAACAGATCGCCCTCATGGTTCAGGAACACCTGTGTCTTGTAAACCAGGCGGCGAAACGCCGTAGAGTGGATCACCCGGTCACGGTCGCGCTGGAAAGCGGTTCGCGTGGGCGCCTCGGCTTCGGTGTAGCGCCGTCCACGGCTGTGGGCCGGATGACACGCAAACGACGCGAGACCCGGGAGCGCCAAGCCGCCGTTCCCGTCAGCTGACGCGCTCATCCGCCGCGGCAGCTGGCTTCAATCACCTGCGCCACCACCGCATCGGGCGCACCGCGCACCACGGCTTTGCCGGGACCATCGATGAGCACAAACTTGATCTCGCCCGCCTCCGACTTTTTGTCCACACGCATCAGCGCGAGGTAACGCGCCACGTTGTCCTGCGCATCCAGCACCGGCGCCACGACGGGCAAGCCCGCCCGGCAGATCAACCCGGTCAGGCGCTCGACGAACGCCTCGTCCACCAAACCCAGTGCCTGCGACAGGCGCGCGGCCATCACCATGCCGCAGCCCACCGCCTCGCCGTGCAGCCATTCGCCGTAACCCAGGCCCGCCTCGATGGCGTGGCCAAATGTGTGGCCAAAGTTCAGTATGGCCCGCAGGCCAGACTCGCGTTCGTCCTGCCCCACCACCCAGGCCTTGATCTCGCAACTGCGTTTGACCGCATGCGCCAGAGTCGACACATCCCGCGCGATCAAGGCGTCGATATGAGCCTCGATCCAGTCCAGAAAAGGCATGTCGGCGATCGGTCCGTACTTGATCACCTCGGCCAGTCCCGCGCTGAGCTCCCGCACCGGCAAGGTCTTGAGCGTGTCCAGGTCGCAGATCACGCGCTGCGGTTGGTAGAACGCGCCGATCATGTTCTTGCCCAGCGGGTGGTTGATGGCGGTCTTGCCACCCACCGACGAGTCCACCTGGGCGAGCAGCGTGGTCGGCACCTGGACGAATGGCACCCCCCGCATGTAGCTGGCAGCGGCGAAGCCGGTCATGTCACCGACCACGCCGCCACCGAGCGCAAACAGCACCGTCTTGCGGTCGCAGCCATGGGACAGCAGCGCATCAAAGATCAGGTTGAGCGAATCCCAGGTCTTGAAGGCCTCGCCATCAGGCAGCGCCACGGTGTGAATGACCGGGTACCGCGGGGACAGCGCCGCCACCAGCTGCCTGGCATAGAGAGGTGCCACCGTCTGGTTCGTCACGATCAGCGCCGAGGCCGCAGCCGGGAGGCCCACGTAGCTGGCTTCCGCGCCCAGAAGGCCTGAGCCGATGGAGATGCCATAGCTGCGGTCAGCCAGGTCAATGTTCACATGCTGAAAGGCAGGTTCAATGTTCGTGAGCGTCATGGCCTGAAGTTTAGGCCCTCGCAACCACCCTATGTGAATGCCGGCGCTGGACATCTGCGCCAGGGCATGAGCAGGCTCCGGACTTTCCTGGGCTGGCTCGTCCAGCCTCTGCCTCGAGCGCAACTCAGTGCGGCGAGCGAGCGTTGGCAGATGAAGATGGGGTTGGCACCAACCCGGCCAGTTCCAGCTGCATGACCACCATGCTGACCAGCGTAGACACCGAGGGTCTCCCGGTCTCGATCACGAAATGGGCCGTTTCCCGATACAGCGGGTCGCGCACCGCATACAGGTCACGAAGTCGCTGCAGCGGGTCCGCCACCTGCAACAGGGGCCGGTTCCGGTCGTGCCGCAGGCGCCGGAACAC
>JAABQK010000024.1 GCA_011391495.1 Hydrogenophaga sp. | reverse complement strand
TGCCGGTGAACAGGGTCGAGGCTTTGCGGTGGTGGCGGGCGAGGTGCGCAACCTCGCGCAGCGCAGTGCCGAAGCGGCCAAAGAGATCAAGGGGCTGATCGGCAACAGCGTGGACAAAGTCGAAGCGGGCTCGCGTCTGGTGGCCGATGCGGGCCAGACGATGAGCGAGATCGTGGGCTCGGTGCAGCGGGTCTCGGACATCATTGGCGAGATCACGGCGGCTGCGGGAGAGCAGAGCGACGGCATCGGGCAGGTGAACACGGCGGTGAACCAGCTCGACCAGATGACCCAGCAGAACGCGGCGCTGGTGGAAGAGAGTGCGGCCGCGGCCGAGAGCCTGAAGGACCAGGCCAGCCGCCTGGCCCAGGTGGTCGCGGTGTTCCGCATCGACGGTGCGGCCAGCGGCGCGGCGGTGGTGGTCAAGGCCGCTGCACCCCGCAGCGCGCCAGCCGCACTGCCCGCCCCGCCCGCCAGAGCGCTGGCCAAACCCGCGCTGGCCATGGCCAGGACACCGGCCAAAGCGGCCGCAGCGGTCGAACTCAAGCGTCCCCAGACCGCGAGCGCGTCGAGCACTCCGGCCAGCCAAAGCCCCAGTCCCAAGCCCGTGAAGGTCCCCGTGGCCGCCGGCGCCGAAGGCGACTGGGAAAGCTTCTGAGCTCTTAATTAACCCTTCAACTTCTTTGGGAGTTCCCATGAGTACGGTTCATAAAAACACACAACCCGTATCTGCGAGCAGCCAGTCCATCCTGGGTGACCAGGTGATCCTGGCCGCGGTGGTGCTGAGCGCGGTCGCGGCGGTGGCCGTCGGCTATTTCTATTACGAACTCACCGTCGGCATCGTCGGTGCGCTGCTGTTTGCCGGCATGGGTGCCGCGGCCTACCTGATGGCACGTGGCACGCTGGCGTCGCAGCTGGTGCTGTCGTTCTCGCTTGTGGCGCTGGTGGCGCTGCACATTCACCTGGCGCACGGTGAGCTGGAATACCACTTCGGGGTGTTCGTCACACTCGCGCTGCTGCTCGTGTACCTGGACTGGCGACCCATCGTGTTCGCCGCAGGACTGTTCGCGGTGCACCACGTGCTGTTCGACCGCCTGCAGGCCGCCGGTCTCGGTTTCTACTGTCTGACGGAAGCGAATTTCGCGCGCGTCTTGCTGCACGCCGCCTACGTGGTGATCCAGACCGGCCTGGAAGTGGTGCTGGCCGTGGGCATGGGCCGCACGGCCCGCGAGGGTGCCGAACTCACCCGGCTGGTGCAGACGGTGGACCAGGCCGACGGCATTGCGCTGGACGTGACCGGTGTGACCGTGTCCACGCCGGGCGCGAAAGCCCTGCATGCCGCCTTGCAGCGCATGCAGGCGGTGGTGTCTTCGGTGCAGTCCACGGCGACCCAGATCGAGTCTGCCAGCCGGGAAATCGCTTCTGGCAACAACGACCTGAGCGCACGCACCGAGCAGGCCGCGAGCAACCTGGAGGAAACAGCGGCGAGCATGGAGCAGCTCAACAGCACCATGCGCCAGAGCGCCGATGCGGCGCGTCAGGCCAGCCAGATGGCCGTGGCCAACGCTGAAGTGGCCGCACGCGGCGGCCAGGTGGTCGGCCAGGTGGTGGCCACCATGGATCAGATCAACCACAGCAGCAAGAAGATCAGCGACATCATCGGCGTGATCGACGGCATCGCCTTCCAGACCAACATCCTGGCGCTCAACGCCGCGGTGGAAGCGGCACGTGCCGGTGAACAGGGTCGAGGCTTTGCGGTGGTGGCGGGCGAGGTGCGCAACCTCGCGCAGCGCAGCGCCGAAGCGGCGAAGGAAATCAAGACGCTCATCGGCACAAGCGTGGACAAGGTCGAAGCGGGCTCGCGCCTGGTGGCTGAAGCCGGCAGCACCATCGGCGAGGTGGTGGCGAACGCGCAGCGCGTGGCCGACATCATTGGCGAGATCACCGCGGCCAGCGGCGAACAGTCCAGCGGTATCAGCCAGGTGAACACGGCGGTGAACCAGCTCGACCAGATGACGCAGCAGAACGCCGCGCTCGTGGAGCAAAGCAGCGCAGCGGCTGAAAGCCTGAAGGAGCAGGCCCAGCAGCTGGCGCAGGCCATCCTGGTGTTCAAGCCCGCGGGTGGCCTGCGCCACGCCTGAGCGCATCCCGTCCGGTGACCACCGGTCACCTGCCCACTGGACCGCGCCGAGCCCCTGTGCCCGGCGCGGTTCTGTCGTCTGGGAGGGAGCTGGCGGGAGCCGATGCGTGCTGGCGCGGCGTGCCGGGTCGTCCGGAGGCCGACGGCGAAAACCCGGCGCACTGCCTATACTGGCGCCCTGTTCTCCACTCTGCCGAAGAGCCTGAAGCATGAACGCCCGCCTGCCGCAACCCCTGCCCCCGCTCGACCCCCTGCCGCTGCAGGCCCACGTCAACACCGCCTGGGACCAGCGCATCGTGCCCGAGCTGGTGCGCTACATCGAGGTGCCGGCCAAGTCACCCATGTTCGATCCCGACTGGGCTGCCCATGGCCTGCTGGATCGCGTGCTGCAAAGCGCCGCCGACTGGGTGACCGCGCAGAAGGTGGACGGTCTCACGCTTGAAATCATCCGCCTGAACGACGCGAACGGCGTGCCGCGCACACCGGTGCTGTTCTTCGAAGTGCCCGCCAGCGCGGGGAAAGACGGTACGCCCGCCCCTGCGTCCGGCCAGACGGTGCTGATGTATGGTCATCTTGACAAGCAGCCCGAGTTCACCGGCTGGCGCAGCGACCTCGGCCCCTGGTCGCCGAAGATCGACGACGGCAAGCTGTACGGTCGCGGCGGCGCCGACGACGGTTATGCCGTCTACGCCAGCATCGCCGCGGTGCAGGCGCTCAAGGCCCAGGGTGTGGCGCACCCGCGCATCGTGGGCCTCATTGAAACCTGCGAAGAAAGCGGCTCGGTCGACCTGCTGCCCTATGTGGATGCGCTGCGCACCCGGCTGGGTGACGTGGGCCTGGTGATCTGCCTCGACAGCGGCGCCGGCAACTACGACCAGCTCTGGCTCACCACCAGCCTGCGCGGCATGGCCAGCGGCGTGCTGAAGGTGGAGATCCTGACCGAAGGCATTCATTCGGGCGACGCCTCGGGCCTGGTGCCGTCGAGCTTCCGCATCATGCGGCAGGTGCTGGACCGGCTGGAAGACAGCGCCACCGGCCGCCTGTTGCCCGCCAGCTTCCACTGCGAGGTGCCAGCCGAGCGGCTGGCCCAGGCGCGGGCCACGGCCGCCATCCTGGGCGAAGAGCTGTACAAGCGTTTCCCCTGGGCGCACCACGACTGCGGTGGTTCCACCGTGTTCGCACTGCCCACCACCACCGACCCGGTGGAGGCCCTGCTCAACCGCACCTGGCGGCCCACGCTCAGCGTGACCGGTGCCGACGGCTTTCCCGCGCTGCAGAACGCCGGCAATGTGCTGCGTCCCTACACCGCCTTCAAGCTCAGCCTGCGCCTGCCGCCGCTGGTGGATGCCGCGGCTGCGGTGCAGCAGCTCAAGACCCTGCTGGAGGACAACGCGCCCTACCAGGCGCGCGTCACCTTCAGCGGCGAAGGCTCGGCCACCGGCTGGAACGCACCCACCACTGCGCCGTGGTTTGAAGACGCGTTGCAAGGCGCGTCGCAGGCCCACTTCGGCGCTGCCTGCGGCACCATCGGTCAGGGCGGCACCATCCCGCTCATGAACATGCTCAGCCAGGGCTTCCCGCAGGCGCAGATGATGGTGTGCGGCGTGCTCGGCCCCAAGAGCAACGCACATGGGCCGAACGAGTTCCTGCACCTCGACTACGCGAGGCGCCTCACCGCTTCGGTGGCCCAGGTGATCGCGCGTCTGCCCTGAAGGAGCGGTTTCGCATGTCCGACACCACGCAGGCTCCCTTTACCCTGGCTGACGGGTTGAACTTGGCCCTGTACGACTGGCCGCTGCCGATGCGCTGGCGACCGCGCGCGGTGGTGCTGATCGTGCACGGGCTCGGCGAGCATGCCTGGCGCTACGACCCGGTGGCACAGCGGCTGAACGAATGGGGGTTCTGCGTGCGCGCCTATGACCAGCGCGGTCACGGTGAATCCGGTGGCCGGCCCGGGGTGATTCCTTCGGACGATGCCCTGCTCGACGATCTGGCCGAGGTCCTCGACGACACGCGGCGTCACATCGCACAGCCCTGGTCTTGCCCGCTCATCCTCATGGGCCACAGCATGGGCGGGCTGGTGGCCGCCACCTTCGTGCAACGCAACCTGGCACCCGTCGATGGCCTGGTGCTGTCCTCGCCTGCGCTGGACGCCGGCATCGGGTCGGTGCAGAAAAAACTCATCGGCCTGCTGTACACGTTCGCGCCGAACTTCGCCCTGTCCAACGGGCTGGATGCCCGCAAGATATCGCACAGCGCCGCGGTGGTGGCGGCCTACCAGAAAGACCGTCTGGTACACGACCGCATCTCGGCGCGGCTGGCGCGCTTCATCGACAGCAACGGCCCGCAGGTGATCGCCGCCGCGTCGCGCTGGCAGGTGCCCACCCTGCTCATGTACGCCGGCGACGACCGGCTGGTGCGTCCCGATGGCAGCCGTGCATTTGCCGCGGTGGCACCGCCCAGCCGGGTCACCAGCCGCTGTTTCGACAGTCTGTACCACGAGATCTTCAACGAGGAAGACCCGTCGGCCGTGTACGCCACGCTCAAGGCCTGGCTGGACCAGCAGGCGCCAGCTGCCTGAGCGGGTCGCCCGGGTTTCGGATGCGAGAAAGCCGCTGGCACATCCCGTTCCAGCGGCTCTGTTGCGGGGTCCGGGCCGCGCCCGGTCCTGCCGCCAGGGCACCCCGGAGCGTGTTCAGCGCTTCATCAGGCCGCCGAGCATGCCCATCAGGTCGCCGGCATCCAGACCATTGCCAGAGCCGCCACCCAGCAGCGAACCGAGTGCGCCCATGCCGTTGTCGGTCGGCACCTGGCCTTGTGGCGTGAGCTTGTCGATCAGGCCCGGCAGCAAATCTGCCAGGGTGCCGGCAGCCTGCTGCTGGTTGCCGCCGAGCTGCCGGGCGATCATTCCCATCAGGTCCGGCCCCAGGGCGCCGCCAAGCTGATCGGCCGACACCGGCTGGTTCGCGCCCGTGCCGACCCACGACTGCGCCGCTTCACCCAGGCCGCCCTGTTGCAGCTTGGCCAGGATGCCCTGCAGGCCACCCGCGTTGTTCATCAGCACACCCACGATGCCCATGAGCACCTGCGGGTCCAGCCCGCCTGCGCCGCCTGCCTGCGGCGTGTTGCCCTGCTGCCCGCCCAGCGCGGCACCCACCAGTGAATCCAGCAATCCCATGAAAACGCTCCCGTTTGAAAAGGTGTCCGGCGCCGCCCGGCGCTGGTTCACGCCGGATTGTGGGCCTCGCGCCGCACCCAGGCAAGCCACCCCAGGGCCAGTCCGGTGAGGGCCACCGGCACCAGCGAACCGATGTTCAGCCAGACCCAGCCCTGGGTGGTGACGAGGGCGCCGGAGGCGAAGGATGTGAGCGCCATGGTGGCGAAAACAAAAAAGTTGATGGCGGCCTGTGCGCGGTCTTTTTCCTCGGGCCTGTAGGCTTGCAGCGACAGTGTGGTGCTGCCGGTGAAGAGGAAGTTCCAGCCCACGCCGAGCAGGAACAGCGCGATCAGGAACTGGTGCAGGTCCACGCCCGAGATTGCAATGGCGATGCAGGCGATGTTCAGCAGCACACCCACGCCCATGATCGTGAGCGTGCCAAAGCGCTTGATCAGGTGGCCGGTGAAGAACCCCGGCGCAAACATGCCGATCACATGCCATTCGAGCACCAGCGCCGCATCGTCGAACGGAAAACCGCAGACTTGCATCGCCAGCGGCGTGGCAGCCATCAGCAGGTTCATCACGCCGTAACCCAGCGCCGCTCCGATGGCCGCCACCATGAACACCGGCTGTCGCACGATCTGCGACAGCGGGCGGCCCGGGTCGGCGTTGGCCTTCTTGGGCGGTAGTGGCGGGAACTTCAGGAAGGCCATGATGACCATCGATACCAGAGCCACTACCGCGAGCGCCAGGTAGGCGCCGGCGAACGGCACGTCCATGAGGTTGCGCGTGCGGCTCGCCAGGTTGGGTCCGAGCACCGCGCCCACCAGGCCACCGGCCAGCACCAGCGACACCGCCTTTTCGCGGAAGTCGGGCGCCGCCAGTTCGGCCGCGGCAAAACGGTAGAGCTGGCCGTTGGCGCTGTAGTAGCCCGCGATCACCGTGGCGCTCACCAGCAGCCAGAAGTTCCGGTCGTAAGCGGCCCAGAAGCACAGCAAGGCGGACGCAAACGCCACCAGCAGCCCGATCTGGAACGAGCCTTTGCGACCAAAAGCCGACTGCGAGCGTGCCACCAGCGGTGTGGACAACGCGCCACCCACCACATAGCCCATCACCGGCAGCGTGGCCATCCAGCCCAGGGGCGCCAGCGACAGGCCCACCAACCCGTTGATCGCGATGAAGACCACGTTGTTGGTCAGGAAGAGGCCTTGCGCAGCGGCCAGCAGCCAGAGGTTTTTGTTCATAAGGGACTGTTTATACAGCTCGGCCGCCCTGGCGGTCCGTGCGTGTCAAAGGCTGATGGCCAGCACCAGTGCAGCCAGCGCCGCGGTTTCAGCGCGCAGCACGCGCGCGCCGAGGGTGACAGGTGCAAAGCCCGCGGCGCGGGCAGCAGCGTCTTCGCTCGGGGACAGTCCGCCTTCGGGCCCACTGAGGAACAGCACCGGTGCATCGGCCGGCGCGTTCGCCAGTACCAGGGCCAGCGGCTGCGAACCCTCGGCCAGCGAGAGCACGCACCGCAGCGGCGCCACGGCGCCGGATGTGCCGAGCCAGGCCGCGAGATCACGCACTGGCTGCACCTCGGGCACTCGGTTGCCACCGCACTGCTCACACGCGGCGATGGCGACCGATTGCCAGTGCCCCTGCTTCTTGGTGGCGCGCTCGCCGCTCAGGCGCAGCACGCTGTGCGCGGTGTGCAGCGGCTGGATGCCGGCCACGCCGAGTTCGGCGGCTTTTTCCACCAGCCAGTCCATGCGCTCGTTGGCCGGCATGCCCAGCGCCAGGTGCACGCGGCGGCCGGCTTCGCGCTCCACCGCCAGGTGGCTGTCGACGCGCACGGTCACCTCAGAGCGGCCCATGCGCAGGATGGTGGCGCTGTGTTCGCCGCCGTCACCGTTGAACAGCGTGATGGCGTCGCCAGGCTGCAGGCGCAGCACTTGAACATGCCGCGCAGCGGCGGCGGGTAGCTCCAGCTCGGCTCCGATGGCCAGCGGGACGGGGCAGTGAAAACGCGGCATGCCGGCGCGCTCAGACGCGCCCGAAGGCGTAGCCCGACGCGGCTTCGAAGCCTTCGATCTTGTCGATCAGCTGGAGCAGCGGCCCCAGTTCGCGGTAGCGGTGCGTGGTGTTGCGGATGTAGTGGATGAAGCGTGGCGCATCGGCCAGGTACTTGGGCTTGCCGTCGCGCAGCGTGAGGCGCGCGAAGATGCCGGCCACTTTCAGATGGCGCTGCAGACCCATCCACTCCACCGCGCGGTAGAAGGCGCCGAAGTCGCTGTGCCAGTCCTCGAAGTCCATCAGCCCGGCCTTGCGCGCCTTTTCCCAGTAACGGATGGTGATGTCCATGACGAAATCTTCCTCCCAGCTCAGGAAGGCGTCGCGCATCAGGCTGGCCACGTCGTAGGTGATCGGGCCGTACACCGCGTCCTGGAAGTCGAGCACGCCGAGCTGTTGCGCCGGGGTCGTGCCGGGCTGGGCCGGGATCATCAGGTTGCGCGGCATGAAGTCGCGGTGCACGTAGACGCTGGGTGCGGCGAGGTTCCGCCTCACGATGCTGTCGAACGCCTTGGCCAGCGTCTCGGCGTCCTTGCCTTCCAGCGTGATCTGGCGGTGCTGTGTGAGGTACCAGTCGGGAAACAGCTGAAGTTCGCGGCGCAGCAGGGCTTCGTTGTAGGGCGGCAGAACGTCCGGCTTCGAGGCCAGTTGCCAGGCCAGCAGGCTGTCGAGCGCCGCCATGTAACGGCCGTGGTTGGCCTGCGCATGGTCCGGGTCGATCAGGTCGAGCATCGTCTGGTGGCCCAGATCGCTCAGCAGCATGAAGCCCAGGGGCTGGTCCCAGGCCAGCACCTCGGGCACCAGCAAGCCCGCGTCGCGCATCAGCGCCGCGACCTGCACAAAGGGTTGGCAGTTCTCGTGCTCGGGCGGCGCATCCATGACGATGAGGCTGCCGCCCGACTTCGAATCGATGCGCAGGTAGCGCCGGAAGCTCGCATCGGCCGAGGCCGGCCGCAATGTGTCGGACAGCAATCCGTGGTGCGGGGCCAGGGCTTGCAGCCAGACATGGAAGTGGGTCTGGCGCTGGGGGTCGGCCCACTGCACGGTGTGTTCGGTCGGGGTCATGGGCGTGGGCGTGTTTGCGGCGGCAGCCGCGCGATGGGCATAGGATAATCGCCGCAGATTCTACAAACCCGGTGGCCCTTGCCGGATGTACCGTTGCTCCTGTTGCCCCTGCATGTGCCGTCCGGCCTCCTCGACCTGGTCCCGGCTCCGCCGGCAGGGCGGTTGGCCTCAGCCGGTCCGAGTGCCTGCCTTCTGAACCATCCACCTTGAACCGCCGCTCCCCTTCCCCGGCTTCCGCCTCCGCGCCGGAGGCCTCCATGCTCCCCCGCTTCCGGCGGGCGCCTGTGGTGCGGGCGGTGCACGGCCTGATCGCCGGGCTGGCGCTCGGTGCGCTGGCTGCGCCCGGGCTGTCGTGGTCCCAGTCGGGGGATGGCGACGAGGAGGATCTCTCGGGCGTGCAGCTGCAGACCAGTCCGCTGCTGCTGGAGAACCTGCCCGCAGCGGTGCGCGGCCAGCTGCCCACCTTTGTGTCGGGGGACCGCATCGAGGGCCAGACCGACGGGCTGACGGTGGTCGAAGGCGACGCCGAGCTGCGGCGCCACGACACCGTGATCCGCGCCGACCGGCTGGAATTCGACCAGCGCAGCAGCGAGGCGCGGGCGCAGGGCAAGGTGCTGATCAACCGCAATGGCAACCGCTTTGAAGGCCCGGAGCTGCAACTCAATGTGGAGACCAACCGGGGTTCGTTTGTCGAGCCGTCGTTTTCGCTGCTGAAGAACGGTGGCCAGGGCGACGCCAGCCGGGTGGATTTTCTGGGCGAAGACCGGCTGTCGGCGCACGATGCGCGTTATTCCACCTGCCCGCGCACGCCGGGTGCGAAATGGATGCCCGACTGGCTGGTCCGCGCCACCCGCATCGACCTGGACAATGTCGAGGAGCAGGGCGTGGCCATCGGTGGCGTGCTGGAATTCAAGGGGGTGCCCATCCTGGGTGCGCCGTACCTGAGTTTTCCGCTGTCGGACAAGCGCAAATCGGGCATGTTGCCGCCGACGATCAACCTGGACAACGTCAGTGGGCTGGAAATCACGCTCCCGTATTACCTGAACCTGGCGCCCAACTTCGACGCCACCCTCTATCCCACGCTGATGAGCAAGCGCGGCGTGGATCTGGCTGGTGAATTCCGCTACCTCCAGCCGCGCTACGACGGCCGGGTGCGGGCGGCCTTTCTGCCGTCGGATGCACTGCGCAGCCGCGACCGCTGGGGCTACTCGTTCCAGCACAGCCAGAACCTGCAGGGAGAGCCCGCGCTGCAGCTGCTCGGGCTGGATGTACCGCTGGGCCTGCGCCTGAATGTCAACCGCGTGAGTGATGACGACTACTGGCGTGATTTCCCTCGCACCAGCACCTCGCTCACGTCACGTCTGCTGGCCAGCGAAGCGGTGCTCAGTGGTGGCCAGGGTTCCTGGTCGTTCAGCGCGGGCGCCTACCGCTGGCAGACGCTGCAGGCCGTGGACGCCCCGATCATTCCCCCGTACGACCGCTTGCCATCGCTGTCGCTGCGCTACGCCCAGAGCGACGCCCGCATTGCCGGCCTGCGCGGCTGGGACTGGTCGGTGCAGACCGAGTTCACCCGCTTCCAGTCCGACCCGGCCCTGACCGGCCAGGTCAATGGCGACCGTGCCCTGGCCGTGGCCGACATCAGCCGCCGCTGGCAGACCCCGGGCTGGTACGTCCAGCCGCGCCTGAAGCTGCACGCCACACAGTACCGGTTTGATGCGCCGTTGCTGGATGGCTCGCGCGACCACTCGCGCGCCCTGCCCACCCTCAGCCTGGACAGCGGCATGGTGTTCGAGCGCAGCGCGAGCTACTTCGGCCGCCGTTTCACCCAGACGCTGGAGCCGCGCGCCTTTTTCACCTGGACGCCGTTTCGCGACCAGAGCCTGCTGCCCAACTACGACTCGGCCGCCAACGACTTCAACTTCGCCTCCATCTATTCGGAGAACGTGTTTGGCGGCAACGACCGCATCTCGGACACGCGCGCCCTCACCGTGGGCGTGAGTTCGCGCCTGCTTGACCCGGGCAGCGGCGCCGAGGTGCTGCGTCTGGGCCTGGCACAGCGTTATTTGCTGCGCGACCAGAACGTGGTGTTGCCCAATGCCGTCGGCCTGCCGGGCGGCGACCCGGTGACGGAGCGCCTGAGCGACGTCCTGCTGGGCGCGCGTGTCCAGTGGGACCCGCGCTGGATGGTCGACGCCAACGTGCAGTTCAACCCCAAGGATCGCGAATCGGTGCGCACGACGCTGAGTGGGCGCTACACCCCCAGCAATTACCGGGTGCTCAGCGCCGCCTACCGGCTGCAGCGCGGTGCCAGCGAGCAGTTCGACATCGGCTGGCAGTGGCCGCTGGCCGACCTCTGGGGAACCACCCCGGCCGACCGCGGTCCGGGCCGGGGGCTGGGCGTGGGCCAGTGGTACAGCGTGGGCCGCATCAACTACAGCGTCCCCGACCGCAAGGTGGTCGACCTGCTGGCAGGCTTTGAATACGATGCGGGCTGCTGGATCGGTCGCGTCGTGCTCGAGCGGCTGCAGCTCAGCAATGTCAGCGCGAACCAACGGGTGCTGTTCCAGCTCGAATTCAGCGGCTTCTCCAGGATTGGTTCCAATCCCCTGCAGACGCTCAAGGACAATGTGCCACGCTACCAGTACCTGCGTGAAGAGATCAACCCGCCGAGCCGATTCGAACAATATGACTGATCACCCCACCGCTTTCCTCCGTCGGTCCCGCCTGGCTACCTGGTTGATGTGTGTGCCGCTGGTCGTGGCCGGCGTCTCACAGGCCCAGTCACTGCGCCCTTCGACCCAGCTCAAGTCACCGCCCGCGGTCCGGGCTGACAGCGGACCGCGAACGGTCGACTTCATCGTCGCCCTGGTCAACTCGGAGCCCGTGACCAACAGCGAAGTGCGCCTGCGCATGCTGCGCATCGAGCAGCAACTGACCCAGCAGGGTACGCCCCTGCCGCCGCGCGATGTACTGGCCAGCCAGGTGCTCGAGCAGCTGGTGACCGAGCGCACACAGATCCAGCGGGCCAGCGAAATGGGCATTCGCGTGGACGAAGCCACGCTGGCGCAGGCCGAACAGTCGGTGGCGGCGCAGAACAAGCTCAGTCTGGAAGAGTTCCGCCGCCGAATCGCGGCCGAAGGCCTGGACATCAACCGCCTGCGCAACGACCTGCGCAACCAGATCCTGCTGCAGCGTGTGCGCGAACGCGAGGTGGAGGCCCGCGTGCGCGTGACCGAAAGCGATATCGACGATTTCATCCGTGAGAAGCAGTCCAGCCGCGACCTGAGCCAGCTGGAGCTCAACCTGGCCCATGTGCTGGTCCTGGTACCCGAGGGCGCCAGCGAGGCGCGCATCCAGGAACTGCAGGCACGGGCCCAGAGCGCGGCCGATCGTGCCCGCAGCGGGGGCGACTTTGCCGCGCTGGCGCGGGAATTTTCCGATGCGCCCGAGGGCGCCAGGGGTGGCGAGTTCGGCTTGCGCCCGGCCGACCGCCTGCCCGGGCTCTTTGTCGATGCCACCAGGTCACTGCGCGTCGGCGAAATTGCCGGTCCGGTGCGCAGCCCGGCCGGATTCCACGTGCTCAAGCTGCTGGAAAAGCGCCAGGCCGGATTGCCTGACGTGGTGGTCTCGCAGACCCGTTCGCGCCACATCCTGTTGCGCACCAGTCCGCAGCTCAGCGCGGAAGCCGCAGCCGCCCGACTGAGCCAGTACCGCGAGCAGATCTTGCGCGGCGAGGCCAGTTTTCCGGCACTGGCGCGTGAACACAGCCAGGATGGATCGGCGCGGGAGGGCGGTGAACTGGGCTGGGCCAGCCCCGGCCAGTTCGTGCCCGAGTTCGAGGCCGCCATGAATCTGCTCAAGGCGGGCGAAATCTCGCAGCCGGTGGCGACACGCTTTGGCGTGCACCTGATCCAGGTCGAAGAGCGGCGCCAGACCGCACTGGGCCAGCGCGAGCAGCGCGAGATCGTGCGCGGACTGTTGCGCGAGAAAAAGGGCGAAGAGGCGCTGGTGAGCTGGACGCAGGATGTGCGGGGTCGTGCCTACGTCGAGTACCGCGACGCCCCCATTCCCTGATGCGGCCGGCTCGCACCGCGGCGCCCCGCCCATGAAACACATCGCGCGCAAGCGTTTCGGCCAGCATTTTCTGACCGACCCGGCCATCATCGAAGCCATCGTGACCGCCATCGCACCGCAGGCGGGTGACGACATGGTGGAGATCGGACCCGGACTGGCCGCGCTGACCCAGCCGCTGGTGGAGCGCCTGGGCCGTCTGACCGTGATCGAACTCGATCGCGACCTCGCTGCGCGCCTGCGCAGCCATGGCCAGCTCGACGTGGTCGAGTCCGACGTGCTGAAGGTGGATTTCACCGCACTCGCCAGCCAGTCCAGAACCGGCAAGCTCCGGGTGGTCGGCAACCTGCCCTACAACATCTCGACACCGATTCTGTTTCATCTGCTGGATCATGTGCAGGTGGTGCAGGATCAGCATTTCATGCTGCAAAAGGAAGTGATCGACCGCATGGTGGCACGCCCGGCCACGGCCGACTACAGCCGCCTTTCGGTCATGCTGCAGTGGCGCTACGCGATGGAAAACGTGCTGTTTGTGCCGCCCGAGAGCTTCGATCCGCCGCCGCGCGTGGACAGCGCCATCGTGCGCATGCTGCCGCTGGCCACGCCGCCGGCCATCGACGTGGTGCGTTATGGCCAGTTGGTGCAGGTCGCGTTCAGCCAGCGACGCAAGATCCTGCGCAACACCCTGGGCCGCTGGCTCGACGAGCAGGGTTTTGCGGGCACATTCGATTTGCAGCGCCGTGCCGAGGAGGTGCCCGTGCACGAATACGTGGCACTCGCCCAAGCCGTGCAGTGACCCAAGCGCAGGCATGAAAAAAAGCCGCTGCGGTGCAGCGGCTTTTCTTTGTCCAGAACACCGCGGAACCGGCTTGGCCAGACCGCAGGTGTAATCCCCCACTGGAGGGTGACGCGCCCTCAGGCGCGGCGGGGGGTGTCCCTTTAAGCCGCAGCCAGCCAGTAGCCGGCGTTGAACGGACTGCTCATGCGCAAGGCCATCGGGCTCACGTCCAGCAGCTTGTCGGTCGGCATGGGCTCTTCGCTTTCCACTTCGATCGGCTCTTCGCCCTTGGGCGTGCGGGCCACCGAGAACGAATAGAAGCAACGGAAAGGAATCTTGCGGTCTGCCCAGTAGTCGGCGGCATCGCGGAAGATGTCGAGCAGTTGCTCGCGCGCCTCTTTGTCGAACTTGGTGTGCGCCGGAATGTGTTCCAGCACGACGATGAAGCCCGTCTGCGGCCCCGACTTGTGGACCATGTCGGTCATGCAGTCGTAGAGCGCGTCGAAGTTCTTGCCGAAGTGAGAAGGCAAGGTGTACTGCGCCGCGATGAGTTCCAGCACGTCCTGCTTGCTCTGCGCTTTGGCCAGGTTGGCGTACAGGAAATGGTGGCCCAATTGCTCGGCCGCAGCCTGCAGGTCTTTCACGCCATACGCGCGAATCGACTGAACGATATTGGGTCGTACGTTACGAAGTGGTGTGTCCATCTCCGCGTCTCTTTCTACAGTCAAGGTTAAAAATTCTTCCACATCACCGCGGGTCACTGCACGATCAGCCTGAAGCTGCTGTAGTGGTCCTCGGTGTAATAACACGCATCCGGTACCCGGGGTCTTTCTCCGCCGCACACGATCCGCCTCGCTCCCCGATCACTCAGGCCCGGGGTGGGCACGGTGTACTCTCGGTAGTAGCCCCGTTTCTGGCCTGGCAGCAGGCGTTCCCGGTTGCCGAACACGGAGCCATCCTTTTCGTACCGGAAGGGGCCGCCTTCCCGGATCTTGGCCATCACGTCCTGACCCTGCCAGGGCAGACCGGTCAACGCCACCGAAGCGGGCGACGGTCCCGGCGGGGTCGTGGAAACCGGCGCTTGGTTGCGCACCAAAAAGGTGCCAAACGTTGCCGCCACCACCAAGGCCAAGGCGACTCCACCCCGTCGCGCGCTGCCCCAGTTTCCGGTCCGGATCTGTTTCAGACCCATGAAATTCCCTGTTCCTCATACAAATCAACCCGCCGCCGTCTGCTGCCAAAACCCGGTTTTGGCCACCAGTGGGGGAGCGGGTTAACCCTGAAATTCAAGACACGAAGTGTGCCTCAAGTGTTGCAAAAATGCAAGCTGCTGCTGAATAAACAGGCAGCACAGGGTGTCATATATGTATGGAAAAGTTAGCGCTTGCTTTTTCCGTGGGGATCAACGCGGCACGTTGGCCTCGGCCACGGTGAGGGCTGTCATGTTCACGATCCTTCGCACCGTGGCGCTGGCCGTGAGAATGTGCACCGGTTTGGCCACGCCGAGCAGCATGGGGCCGATGGCGATGTTGCCGCCGGCCGCCGTCTTGAGCAGGTTGTAGGCGATGTTGGCGGCGTCGATGTTGGGGCAGACCAGCAGGTTGGCGTCGCCCCTGAGGGCCGAGCGTGGCATGAGCGACAAGCGTGCATCGGCGTCCAGCGCCACATCGCCGTGCATCTCGCCGTCCACCTCCAGCCAGGGCGCAGCCTTCTGCAGGATGGCCAGGGTGTCGCGCATCTTGATGGCACTGGGCTGGTTGCTGGAGCCGAAATTGGAGTGCGAGAGCAGCGCCGCCTTGGGCGTGATGCCGAAACGCATCATCTTGCGTGCCGCCATCTGGGTGATCTCGGCCAGTTGCTGGGCCGTGGGGTCGTAGTTGATGTGGGTATCGACCAGGAACACCTGGCGGCCCGGCAGCATCAGCGCGTTCATGGCGGCGTAGCAGGTGGCGTTCTCGCGTTTGCCGATCACCTGGTCGATGTATTCCAGGTGCAGCGCGGTGTTGCCCCAGGTGCCGCAGATCACGCCATCCACGTCGCCACGGTGCAGCAGCATGGAACTGATCAGCGTCAGGCGGCGGCGCATCTCGATCTTGGCCAGCTGCTCGGTCACGCCGCGGCGCTCCATGAGCCGGTGGTAGGTCTGCCAGAGCTCGCGGTAACGGTGGTCCTGCTCGACGTTGACGACGTCGTAGTCCAGGTCCTCCTTGAGGCGCAGGCCGAATTTTTCGATGCGCTCGGCGATTACCGCCGGACGGCCTACGAGCGTGGGGCGCGCCAGGCCTTCATCCACCACGATCTGGCAGGCGCGCAGCACGCGCTCCTCTTCGCCCTCGGCGTAGGCCACGCGCTTCTTCGCCGCCGTCTTGGCGGCGGCGTAGATCGGCTTCATGATGGTGCCGGAGGCGAACACGAAGCTCTGCAGGCGCTGCTTGTAGGCTTCCATGTCGGTGATCGGGCGCAGGGCCACGCCGCTGTCGGCGGCGGCCTGGGCCACGGCCGGAGCGATCTTCATCATCAGGCGCGGATCGAACGGCTTGGGGATCAGGTACTCGGGGCCGAAGGCCAGCTTCTCGCCTGCGTAGGCAGCAGCCACCACCTCGCTCTGCTCGGCCTGCGCCAGCTCGGCGATGGCGTGCACCGCGGCGATTTCCATCTCGTCGGTGATGGTGGAGGCACCGGCGTCCAGCGCGCCGCGGAAGATGTAGGGGAAGCACAGGACGTTGTTGACCTGGTTCGGGTAATCCGTGCGACCGGTGGCCATGATGGCGTCGTCGCGCACCGCCTTCACGTCCTCGGGGGTGATCTCGGGGTTCGGATTCGCCAGCGCGAAGATCAGCGGGTTCGCCGCCATCTTGGCGACCATGTCTTTCTTCAGCACGCCACCGGCCGACAAGCCGAGGAACACGTCGGCGCCGGCGATGGCTTCGGAGAGCGTTCGCTGCTCCGTCTTCTGTGCGAACTGGATCTTGTCTTCGTCCATCAGTTCGGTGCGGCCTTCATAGACCAGGCCGGCCAGGTCGGTGACCCAGATGTTCTCGCGCGGGATGCCGAGCTTGACCAGCAGGCCCAGGCAGGCCAGTGCGGCAGCGCCCGCACCGGAGGTGACGAGCTTGATCTTCTTCGGGTCCTTGCCCACCACCTTCAGGCCGTTCATCATCGCTGCGCCGACCACGATGGCGGTGCCGTGCTGGTCGTCGTGGAAGACCGGGATCTTCATGCGCTCGCGCAGCTTGCGCTCGACATAAAAACAGTCGGGCGCCTTGATGTCTTCGAGGTTGATGCCGCCGAAGGTGGGCTCCAGCGAGGCGATGATCTCGACCAGCCTGTCCGGGTCCTTCTCGTTGATCTCGATGTCGAACACGTCGATGCCCGAGAACTTCTTGAACAGCACGCCCTTGCCTTCCATCACCGGCTTGGCGGCCAGCGGGCCGATGTCGCCCAGGCCCAGCACGGCGGTGCCGTTGGTGATGACGGCGACCAGGTTGCCGCGGCTGGTGTACTTGAAGGCGTTGTTGGGGTCGGCGACGATTTCTTCGCAGGGCGCGGCGACACCGGGCGAATAGGCCAGAGCCAGGTCGCGCTGGTTGGTCAGCTGTTTGGTGGCGGCGATGGCCACCTTGCCGGGCGTGGGGAACTCGTGGTATTCGAGTGCGGCACGCTTGAGTTCGGCGCGCTTGTCTTCCTGGCTGTTGTCTGGGCTCATGACGGTCTCCTGACGGGCAATTTCTTGCTATGTGAAAGCTGGTTGCGCATTCTAGATCTGCGAAGGATGGAACGCCCCCTCTGCAATGCGGTGTCGCGGTTGCATGCGTCGTGACATTTTCAGCCTGAATCGCATCCGGCGAGCCCCGGCGGGGCCCGCTGTGCGCGGTGTCAGGCGGGAAGGGTTTCAGGCAGGCGCCGCACGGCCACCTGCGGGCGCAGGCGCTGGGCGTCTTCCAGGCAGCACAGGCCGGTGCCGACGGACAGCAGCGCGGCCGAGCCAGCGGCCACGCCCCAGGCAAAGGCTTCATCAAGTGGCTGGTGCCGCTGCAGCGCCCAGACCATGCCACCGACGAAGCTGTCGCCGGCCCCCACCGCGCTGGCGACCGTGATGTCCAGCGGCGCGGCGCTCCACATCGCGTCGCGGGTCACCAGCAAGGCGCCGAGGTGGCCGAGCGTGAGGGCCACCACCTCGGCCTGGCCGCGTTCGACCAGCTGACGCGCCGCGGTGTGCCACTGTCCGGGGGTGTCCAGCGCCCGTCCACTGAGTTCGCCGAGCTCGCGCAGGTTGGGCTTCACCAGGTAGACGCCTTCGTCCAGCGCGGCAGCCAGCGCCGGCCCCGACGTGTCGAGCACCATCTGGGCACCGCGCTCGCGGCACAGGCGTGCCAGTCGGGCATAGAAGTCCACCGGCACACTCGGCGGTAGGCTGCCGCTGGCCACCAGCACATCGGGAAAACCGGGCGCTTGGGCCAGGGTGTCCAGGCAGCCCTGCCATTCGGCCTCCGAGAGGGCGGGGCCCGGCATCACGAAGCGGTATTCGGCGCCGGTGCTGTGCTCATGCACGGTGAAACTGACCCGGGTTTCGCCCGTGATCGGGAGGAACTGCCCCTCCAGGCCTTCCTGGGCCATCCGGGCCTGAAGCCACTGGCCGGTGGAGCCACCCGCCGGGCACAAGGCGCTGCAGCGCCCGCCCATCCGGGTCAGCACGCGCGCCACGTTGACACCGCCGCCGCCCGCATCGTGCAGGGTTTCACTGCAGCGCAGCTTGTGGGTGGGCACCACGCGCTCGGTGTCGGTCGAGAGATCGACCGACGGGTTCATCGTGAGACACAGGATGCTCGGGGTGGTGATGGGGCTGGGCATGCAGTCTTTCTATCGCAAATGGATCTGTCGGATGCCGATCAGCGCAGGTGTTTGATGCGTTTGGCTGCAAAGGCTTCCGTCACGCTCAGGCCCCGCCTGCCGGGACGAAGGGTGAAGGCCTGACCGGCTTCCAGCCTGCCGGGCAACGCCACCGCCAGATAAAACCCGGGGCACAGGTGTTCCATCATCAGCCTGCCTCCCTGGGGCAGACCCATGACGGCGTTGAACTTGAAGCAGGGTTCGCGGGGCGCCGTGA
This sequence comes from Hydrogenophaga sp., assembly GCA_011391495.1. Taxonomy (GTDB): domain Bacteria; phylum Pseudomonadota; class Gammaproteobacteria; order Burkholderiales; family Burkholderiaceae_C; genus Hydrogenophaga. The sequence goes on along the minus strand of JAABQK010000024.1, from coordinate 19,960 downwards.
CGCGCAGCACGCAGTCGGGGAAATGCAGCTCGTCACCGATCCAGACCTCGCGCTCCAGCAGGCCTTCGATGCTCAGATTCTCGCCCATGCAGCCGGGTGCCAGGCGTTCGTCGAACAGGCTGGCGCCGTGTTCGCGCCGCTGCGCCTGCCAGAACGGCAGGTGCTCGACCGGGTAGGCATAGACCGCCTTGTCCAGGCCGCCATGCACACTGGGGTCGGCCTGTTCGTCGCCCTGCAGACCCAGCGGTGCCACGTTGACCGGGCCGGTCACCGGCGACTTGCCGATGGCCGAGAGAACGCTGCGCGTGCCCACCCGCAAGGGGCGGGCAGCGCCGGTGTTGAGGCTCAGGATGCGCACGCGCGGACGGACCGGTGACGGCCTCAGCCCTGCATCAGCGCTTCGATCTCGTCGGCCCGCACGGGCACGCCGCGGCTGATGAGTTCGCACCCGGTGGCCGTCACCACCGCATCGTCCTCGATGCGTATGCCCATGTTCCAGAAGTGCTTGGGCACGTCGGCTGCCGGGCTGACATAGAGGCCTGGCTCGATGGTCAGCACCATGCCCGGGCGCAGGATGCGGCTGGGCCGGTCCTTGATGGTCTCGCCGCTCAGGGGGTCGCGCCGCTCGCTGAGCTGGCCCAGCTCGCCCGGCTCGACGTAGCTGCCGCAGTCGTGCACGTCCAGCCCCAGCCAGTGGCCGGTGCGGTGCATGTAGTGGCGGAAATAGTGGCGCTTCTCGATCACGTCGTCCAGGTGGCCGACGTCGTTCCGCTGGAGCAGGCCGAGATCCAGCATGCCCTGTGCCAGCACACGCACCGTGGCGTCGTGCGGGTCGATGAAGCGCGCACCGGGTTTCGTGGCCGCCACGGCCGCTTCCTGGCTCGCGAGCACCAGGTTGTAGAGGTCGCGCTGCGGGCCGCTGAACTTGCCGTTGGCGGGGAAGGTGCGGGTGATGTCGCTCGCGTAGCCGTCGAGCTCGCAGCCGGCGTCGATCAGCACCAGATCGCCATCGCGCACGGCCGCGTTGTCCGCACGGTAGTGCAGCACGCAGGCGTTCGCGCCGGCCGCGACGATGCTGCCGTAGGCCGGGTATTGCGAGCCGTGCTGGCGGAACTCGTGCAGCAGCTCGGCGTCGAGGTGGTATTCGCGCACGTCCTGCCCGGCCCGGATCATGGCGGCACTGCGCTGCATGGCGCGGATGTGCGCCTGTGCGCTGATCTGCGCGGCGCGTTTCATGACGCCGATCTCGAACGCGTCCTTGAACAGCCTCATCTCGTCGAGCGGGCCGCAGAGGTCGCGCTGCGCATCGGGGCAGAGCGCGCCATAGCGCACGCGGGCACGTACTTTCTGCAGCCAGCCGTCGACCCGCCCCTCAAGCCCGGCGTGGATCGCAAACGGGTACCAGACGGTGCTTCGGTTTTCCAGCAGGCGCGGCAGGCGGGTGTCGAGCTCCTGCACCGAATGCGCCTCGTCCACACCCAGTGCGCCGGGTGCGGCCTCGGGACCAAGGCGGTAGCCGTCCCAGATTTCGCGCTCCAGGTCCTTGGGGTTGCAGAACAGGCCGGTATGTCCTTCGGCGGTGATGACCAGCCAGGCATTGGGCTCGGTGAAACCCGTGAGGTAGTAGAAGTAGCTGTCGAAACGGAACAGGTAGTCGCTGTCGCGGTTGCGCACCCGCTCGGGCGCGGTCGGCACGATGGCGATGCCACCGGGGCCGAGCTGGGCGGCCAGGCGCGCGCGGCGCTCGGCGTACAGGGTGAAAGAAGTCTGTTGGTCCATGCCAGCCATTGTCTGACTTTTGCGCCGGCCTGGCGTTCCAGCAGGCTTTGGCGGCCGAGCGCTCAGGCAGCCAGGGCTCAGGAACCGGCGTTGAGTTCCGCCAGCCGTTCGGGCGTGCCCACGTCGGTCCAAGCGCCGGTGTAGAGCTCGGCGCTCACCAGGTTCGCGTCCATCGCCGCGCGCAACAGCGGCGCCAGCGGGGCCGCCGTGCCCTGCGGGTTGCCGGGAATGGTTTCGCACCAGGGTGCCTCGAACAGCGCGCGCCGGTACAGGCCGATCGTGCTGTAGGTGTGTTTCACGTCGGCCTGATTCAGCGCCAGGCCGTTGGCGCTCAGGCCGAAGTCGCCTCCGGGGTTGTGCGGCGGATTCGGCACCAGCCAGAGATGCGCCAGCAGGCCGCTGGCCGTGAAGCGGTCGACGCTGGACTGGCTGAAGGAAAAGCCGGGCACGTACACATCGCCCGCGAGCACCCAGAACACGTCGCCCAGCAGCGGCAGCGCGCGCGAAATGCCGCCCGCCGTTTCCAGTGCGTAACCAAAGTCCTGGCCTTCGTGTGAAAACACGATATCCGCCCCCGGTCGGGCCTGTGACCAGTCGGCAAACCGCTGCTCGATCTGTTCACCCAGCCACGCGGTGTTCACGACCAGCTGCCTGAAGCCGCCGCGGTGCAGCGCCTCCATGGGCCATTGCATCAGCGGCTTGCCCAGCACCGGCAACAGAGGCTTGGGCGTCACGTCGGTGAGCGGACGCATGCGCATGCCACGCCCCGCAGCCAGGATCATGGCCGCAACGGGAACCGACGTGCTGGGGTGCTGGGTGTTCACCAATGCATTATTCACGACCCGCAGGGTCCCGTGAGCGGGCCGATAAAATCAGCGGTTTGGCGCCGCCGCGCCGTCATCCAATCCACCTCGGGATCCTCCCCATGTCCGACGCCCTCAGCACCTCCATCAGCCCTGCCCCCACTTCCGCTCCGGGCGTGTCGCCCCAGACCCAGGCCAACGCCATCCGTGCGCTCGCCATGGACGCGGTGCAGGCCGCCAACTCCGGCCACCCGGGCGCGCCCATGGGAATGGCCGACATGGCCGTCGCCCTGTGGGGTCGCCACCTGCGGCACAACCCGACGAACCCGCTGTGGGCCAACCGGGACCGCTTCGTGCTGTCCAACGGTCATGCGTCGATGCTGCTGTACGCGCTGTTGCACCTCACCGGCTACAAGCTGCCCATCGGCGAGCTGAAGAACTTCCGCCAGCTGCACAGCAAGACCGCCGGCCACCCCGAGGTGGGTCATACGCCCGGCGTCGAAACCACGACCGGCCCGCTGGGCCAGGGCATCACCAACGCGGTGGGCATGGCGCTGGCCGAGAAGCTGCTGGCAGCCGAGTTCAACCGTGACGGGCACAGCGTCGTCGACCACCACACCTACGTCTTCATGGGTGACGGCTGCCTGATGGAAGGCATCAGTCACGAAGCCGTGGCCTTGGCGGGCGCCTGGAAGCTGAACAAGCTGATCGCGCTCTACGACGACAACGGCATCTCCATCGACGGCCAGGTCGCGCCCTGGTTCATCGACGACACGCCCAGGCGTTTTGAAGCCTGCGGCTGGAACGTGATCCGCGCCGTGGACGGCCACAATGCCGACGCGGTGGATCGCGCCATCGCCGACGCCAGGAACAGCGCCGACAAGCCGACGCTCATCTGCTGCAAGACCAGCATCGGCAAGGGAAGCCCCAACCGCGCCAACACCGCCAAGGCCCACGGCGAGCCACTCGGCGCCGCAGAGATCCAGCTCACCCGCGAAGCCCTGGGCTGGCCCCATGCGCCCTTCGTGGTCCCGAAAGACGTGTATGCCGCCTGGGACGCCAGGGACGCCGGCAAGGCCCACGAAGCCGCCTGGAACACGACCTTCGCCGCCTACAAGGCCGCTCACCCCGAGCTCGCCAAGGAATTCACCCGCCGTATGAAGGGCGAACTGCCCAAGCAGTTCCACCAGGTCGCCGTGGACGCCGTGCTCGCGGCCCACACCAAGGCCGAAACCGTGGCCAGCCGCAAGGCCAGCCAGATCGCGCTGGAGGCCTTCACGGCCGCGCTGCCCGAGTTGCTGGGTGGCAGCGCCGACCTGACCGGCTCCAACCTGACCAACACCCAGTCCACCCCCAACCTGCGCTTCGATCTGGCGGGCAACGTGGTCAAGAACGAGCAAGGCCAGGGTGGCCGCCACATCAACTACGGGGTGCGCGAATTCGGCATGGCCGCGATCATGAACGGCGTTGCGCTGCATGGCGGTTTCATTCCCTATGGCGGCACCTTCCTGACTTTCAGCGACTACAGCCGCAACGCGATCCGCATGGCTGCGCTGATGAAGCAGCGTGTGATCCACGTGTTCACGCACGACAGCATCGGCCTGGGTGAAGACGGCCCGACGCACCAGTCGGTCGAGCACGCCGCCAGCCTGCGCCTGATCCCCAACCTGGACGTCTGGCGTCCGGGCGATACGGCAGAGACCGCCGTGGCCTGGGCCGTGGCCCTGCAGAACCGCAACCAGCCGACCGCGCTGCTGTTGAGCCGCCAGAACCTGCCCTACGCGCCGAAGCACGACCTGGGCGACATCAGCCGCGGCGCCTACGTGCTGGCCGAGCCCACCGAGGTGGGCCTGAAGAAAAAGGCCCAGGCGGTGATCATCGCCACCGGCTCCGAAGTGCAGCTGGCCCTCAAGGCGCAGGACCTGCTGGCCCGCGCCTACAACATCGCTGCGCGCGTGGTCTCCATGCCCAGCACCACCACGTTTGACCGGCAGGACGCGGCTTACAAGGCCTCCGTGTTGCCCCGGGGCCTGCCGCGGATCGCGGTGGAAATGGGCTCCACCGACGGCTGGTGGAAATACGGCGTGGCCGCGGTCGTGGGTCTGGACAGCTACGGCGAGTCCGCCCCGGCGCCGGTGCTGTTCGAGCACTTCGGCTTCACCGCCCAGAACGTGGCCGACACGGTGCGCACCGTGCTGGCGAAGTAAGACGGTTTCCTTTTCACTTTTCATCCACCAGGAGTACAGGACATGAGCATCAAGATCGGCATCAACGGTTTCGGCCGCATCGGGCGCAACGTGCTGCGCAGCGCGATCCAGAATTTCCCGGACATCGAAGTCGTCGCCATCAACGACCTGCTCGAACCCGACTACCTGGCCTACATGCTCCAGTACGACAGCGTGCACGGTCGCTTCAAGGGTGAGGTGAAGGTCGAGGGCGGCAACATCGTCGTCAACGGCAAGACCATCCGCCTGACGCAGGAGCGCGATCCCGCCAACCTGAAGTGGGCCGACGTCGGCGCCGACGTGGTGATCGAATCCACCGGCCTGTTCCTCGACAAGGTCACGGCGCAGAAGCACCTGGACGCAGGCGCCAAGAAGGTCATCCTGTCCGCGCCTTCGAAAGACGACACGCCCATGTTCGTTTACGGCGTCAACGACAAGACCTACGCCGGCCAGGCCATCATCTCCAACGCCTCGTGCACCACCAACTGCCTGGCCCCCGTGGCCAAGGTGCTGAACGACAAGTGGGGCATCAAGCGCGGCCTGATGACCACGGTGCACGCGGCCACCGCCACGCAGAAAACCGTGGACGGCCCGTCCAACAAGGACTGGCGCGGTGGCCGCGGCATCCTCGAAAACATCATCCCCAGCAGCACCGGTGCCGCCAAGGCCGTGGGCGTGGTGATCCCCGAGCTGAACAAGAAGCTGACCGGCATGAGTTTCCGCGTGCCCACTTCCGACGTGTCGGTGGTGGACCTGACGGTGGAGCTGAACAAGGAAGCCAGCTACGAAGAGATCTGCGCCGAAATGAAGGCACAGAGCGAAGGCGCACTCAAGGGCGTGCTGGGCTACACCACCGACAAGGTGGTGGCCACCGATTTCCGCGGCGAGGTCTGCACTTCGGTGTTCGACGCCGACGCCGGCATCGCGCTGGACAAGACCTTTGTCAAGGTCGTGGCCTGGTACGACAACGAGTGGGGCTACTCCAACAAGTGCCTGGAAATGGCGCGCGTGGTGGCGCGGTAAGTCGGCCAGGTCAACTGAAAAAGGGTCTGCACCGGTGACGGTGCAGACCCTTTTTCTATTTCAATGGCACGGCAGCGCCGTCATCTGCAGCGCTGCAGCGACCTGCCGGCCAGCGCGCCGCCCAGGGCGGCCACTGCGCTGCGCTGCGCAGTGGTCACGGCAGGCAGGCGCAGCGTGAAATTGCGCGACTCGGCCCGTTCCTGGGCCACCCGCGCCGTGCGCACGCCCGCGCGCACCACGTCTTCCAGGGCCTGCTCGGCGGCGGCCTCGCTGGAGTAGGTGCCGAGCGCCAGGCCGGGACTCAGGCCGGCGCCAGACACCTCGCGGAAGGCGACATTCAGTGCCCGCAGTTCGGCCTTCTTGCGGTCGAGCTGTTCGGTGTTGTCGTAACGTCCCATGTAGACGATCCAGCGGCCACCACTGCGGGATTCGTTGAGCTGCCAGCTGCCACGCGGCAGGTCCAGCAGGCTCAGCGCAGCACGCAGCGTGTCGGCCTGGGTTTCGGTGAATGCACCCGCCTGCCAGCAACTGGTCGATTCGAGCTTCTGGGCCGCCGCGGCGGGCTCTGGCACCCGTTGCGGTGCAGTGTCCGGCGCAGGTGCCGGAGACGCCCCGGCCTGGGTGGCGGGTGGCGGCGGGCTGGCTTCGGGGGCGCGGGTCCCGGCCGGTGGGGCCGCCGGCGCGTCTGGTAGGTCAGGCGCAGGGGTCGGGGCGGCGGGCGCCGGTGCAGGCGCAGGGGTGGGTGCGCGGTCTGCGCGCGGCGCGTTCAGAAGCCGAATGGCCTCGGGCTGGATCTGTGCCTGCAGCCGCTCGGGCTCGTGCTGCTCCGTGGGCGCAAAACCCGCCTCACGGAGATAGCCCTGGGACCAGGCGAAATAGCCCGCATTGGCCAGCAGCAGCAACGCGATCACCCACCTCAGCATGGCCGCACACTCACTTCCGAACTCGTGATCGTCTGCATGCCGGCAGCGGTCAGCACGAGCAGGGCGCCCTGCTCGTTGACGCCGCAGGCCTTGCCCTGCGTGCCGTCGGACAACTGCACCGACTGGCCGGTGAGCGCATCGCGTTGCGCGAAGCGCTGGACAAAGGCGGCGAAGCCCTGGGATTCAAAGGCCTGCAGGTCGCGCACCAGCGCGGGGGTCACCCGTTTCAGTGTTTCACCCGCGGTCAGGCCCACCAGCACTTCGGCCAGGCCGGCCGGTGCCATGGGTGCCACAGTGGCGTCCGGGCTGGCCAGGGCGGCCACCGCGGCAGCCTCGGGACGCGCGATGTTGATGCCCACGCCCACCACCACCAGGCGCTGGCGCGTGGCGTTGTCGCCGTTGTGGGCGGTCTCGACCAGGATACCGCCGAGCTTGCGCCGCTGCAGCCAGAGGTCGTTGGGCCACTTGAGCATCACGTCCGGGTGCAGGCTGTTGGCCAGGCTCACGCCCACGGCCAGCGAGAGGCCCGACCAGTCGGCCGGGGCGAGCGGCAGTGCCAGCGAAAACGTCAGCGACTGCCCGGCCCGGCTGTGCCAGCCCTTGCCCAGCCGTCCGCGCCCCGCTGTCTGCTCCTCGGCCACCAGCAACACCGGTTCCATGAGACCGGCGCGCGCACGGCGCATCAGTTCGCTGTTGGTGGAGTCGATGCTGGGCAACACCTCGACGGTGAAACCCGGCAGCTCGGGCACCACCGACTGCCAGACGGATTCGACATGGGCCAACAGATCGGACATGGCGCGCGCGATCAGCCTTCAGCCGAGAACACCGTGCAACCGGCTTTGCCGGGGCACAGGTGTTGCCCCCTGGGGGGAGGCGACGAAGTCGCATCGGGGGGCGTTCATGCCTAGCCCAGCCTCGAGGCCCGACCGGCGCGTTTGGGCGCCAGCAGCGTGCCGCGGCACTTGGGCGCGCCGCACCAGCAAGGGTATTCGGCCTTGAGCTTGGGCGTGTAGGGTTCGTCGATCACCAGACCGTAGTCGTAGAACAGCTCTTCACCGGCGGCGATGTTGCGTCTGGCGCGGATGAAGACCCTGCCGCCGTCCACCTCGGCCTCGCAGTTGGGCGCGCAGCTGTGGTTGATCCAGCGAGAGGAGTTGCCCCCCACATTGGCGTCGATCACATGCTCTTCGTCGATGTGGAAATAGAAGGTGTGGTTTGGGTCGCTCGGGTCGTGCGGGTGGCGGCGCAGTGCCTCGTCCCAGCTGATGACCTCGCCCACATATTCAATCAGGGTCTCGCCCTCGGCCAGGTCCACCACGGCATACACGCCTTTGCCGTGCACGCCCGAGCGACGGGTCTGGATGCGGCGGTTGCTGGCGGCCGGGGCTTTGGCCGAAGAAGAGGGGAGCGGCTGCGTCTGGCGGGGGCTTGGGGCGAAACCTGCGGTTTTCTTCACGGCCGGAAATTTTGGTAAGGTTGATTCATGCAGGTGCGCGCGAGTGTGCGCGTGCCCATGTGCGCGTGCACACGCGCGTGGAAAGTCGATTGTAGAGATGAAAACAGAAGGTTTCGCCAAAACGCTGGTCATTGCCGAGAAGCCATCCGTGGCCCAGGACATCGTGCGTGCGCTCACCCCGGTGGCGGGCAAGTTCGAAAAGCACGATGACCACTTCGAGAACGAGCAGTATGTGGTCACGTCGGCCGTCGGCCACCTGGTGGAGATCGCCGCACCGGAAGAGTTTGATGTGAAACGTGGCAAGTGGAGCTTCGCCCACCTGCCGGTGCTGCCGCCCTACTTCGAACTCAAGCCGATCGACAAGACCAAGTCGCGCCTGGGCGCGGTGGTGAAACTGGCCAAGCGCAAGGACGTGGGCCGACTCATCAACGCCTGCGACGCGGGCCGCGAGGGTGAGCTGATCTTTCGCCTGATCGAGCAGTACGCCGGTGGTTTCAAGGGTGGTGCCTATCAGAGCCTGGGCAAGCCGGTGCAGCGGCTCTGGCTGCAGTCCATGACGCCCGCGGCCATCCGCGACGGCTTCGAGCACCTGCGCAGCAACGAGCAGATGCAGGGCCTGGCCGACGCCGCGCGCAGCCGCTCCGAGGCCGACTGGATGGTGGGCATCAACGGCACGCGCGCCATGACCGCGTTCAACTCGCGCGACGGCGGCTTTTTCCTCACCACCGTGGGCCGGGTGCAGACGCCGACGCTGTCCATTGTGGTCGAGCGCGAGGAAAAGATCCGCGCCCACAGGAGCCGCGACTACTGGGAAGTCCACGCATCCTTCCTGGCGGAGGCCGGCGAATACCCGGGCAAGTGGTTCGACCCCAACTGGAAGAAACCCACGGGCGATGACGCCGACGCGGAACTGAAGGCCGACCGTGTCTGGAGCCAGCGCGAGGCGCTGGCGATTGCCGACGCCGTGCGCGGCAAGGCCGCCAGCGTGAAGGAAGAAAGCAAGCCCACCACACAGGCCTGTGGTCTGCTGTACGACCTGACCAGCCTGCAGCGCGAGGCCAACGGCCGCTTCGGGTTCTCGGCCAAGACCACGCTGCAGCTCGCGCAGAGCCTGTACGAGCGCCACAAGGCCCTGACCTACCCGCGTACCGATTCGCGCGCCCTGCCCGAGGACTACCTGCCGACGGTCAAGCAGACCTTCGAGATGCTGGCCGACAGCGGCATGAAGCACCTGGCGCCACATGCGCTGACCGCGCTCAACAACGGCTACATCCGCCCGAGCAAGCGCATCTTCGACAACAGCAAGGTCAGCGACCACTTTGCCATCATTCCCACGCTGCAGGCGCCCAGTGGTCTGAGCGAGGCCGAACAGAAGCTCTACGACCTGGTGGTGCGCCGCTTCCTGGCGGTGTTCTTCCCCAGCGCCGAGTTCATGGTGACCACCCGCATCACGAGCGCGGTGGGTCATCACTTCAAGACCGAAGGCAAGGTGCTGGTCCGGCCGGGCTGGATGGCGGTCTACGGCAAGGAAGCGGCCGAAGACGTGGCCGACGCGAAGGAAGGCGACAAGGGCCAGAACTTGGTGCCGGTGCGCGAAGGCGAAACCGTGCGAACCGAGTCGGTCGAGCCCAAGGGCCTGAAGACCAAGCCACCCGCGCGCTACTCGGAAGCCACGCTGCTGGGCGCCATGGAGGGCGCGGGCAAGACGATCGATGACGACGAACTGCGCGAGGCCATGCAGGAAAAAGGCCTGGGCACGCCCGCCACACGAGCCGCCACCATCGAAGGCCTGTTGGCCGAGAAGTACATGCTGCGCGAGGGTCGTGAGCTCATCCCGACGGCCAAGGCCTTTCAGCTCATGACGCTGCTGCGCGGCCTGGGTGTGGAGGAGCTCTCCAAGGCCGAACTCACCGGGGAGTGGGAATACAAGCTGGCGCAGATGGAACATGGCCAGCTCAGCCGCAGCGCCTTCATGGCCGAGATCGCGCAGATGACCGAGCGCATGGTCAGGAAAGCCAAGGAATACGACCGCGACACCATCCCCGGCAACTATGCCACGCTGTCCACGCCCTGCCCCAACTGCGGCGGCGTGGTGAAGGAAAACTACCGCCGTTACGGCTGCACCGGCGCCGACGGCAACAGCGAGGGCTGCGGCTTCTCGTTCGGCAAGTCGCCTGCGGGCCGCACCTTCGAGCCCGAAGAGGCCGAGCAGCTGTTGCGTGACAAGAAGATCGGGCCGCTGGAAGGCTTCCGCTCCAAGGCGGGCTGGCCTTTCGTGGCCGAGATCGTGCTCAAGTTCAACGAAGAAGACCAGAACTGGAAGCTTGAATTCGATTTCGGTGACGACAAGAAGAACGAAGAGACTGGTGAGCTGGTGGACTTCACCGGCAGCGAATCGCTGGGCGCCTGCCCCAAGTGCGGCGGCGCGGTGCACGAACACGGCGCCAACTACGTCTGCGAAAAGTCGGTGCCCACGATGGCGCAGGCCACGCCGAGCTGCGACTTCAAGAGCGGCAAGATCATCCTGCAGCAGCCGGTGGCGCGCGAGCAGATGAGCAAGCTGCTGGCCACCGGCAAGACGGATTTGCTCGACAAGTTCGTCTCCATGCGCACGCGCCGCGCGTTCAAGGCCTTCCTGGCCTGGGACAAGGAAGCGGGCAAGGTGAACTTCGAGTTCGAACCGCGCACGAGCAAGTTCCCGCCGCGCAAGACGGCAGCGGGCGCGCCTGCCCGCGCAGCCGCAGGCAAAGCGGCGCCGGCCAAGAAGGCAGCTCCCGCGAAAAAGGCCGCGGCCAGCAAGACACCGGCGGTGAAGGCGCCCAAGGCTCCGCGCAAGACCACGGCCGCCAGCGGCAAGCTGCCCAGCGCCGCGCTGGCTGCGGTGATCGGCGCCGAGGCGGTGTCGCGCCCCGAAGCGGTGAAGAAACTGTGGGACTACATCAAGGCCAACGGCCTGCAGGACGCCGCGAACAAGCGCAACATCAACGCCGATGCCAAGCTCGAACCCGTGTTTGGCAAGCCGCAGGTCACGATGTTCGAGATTGCCGGCGTGCTCGGTAAACACCTCAGCTGAATCCAGGAGACACCCCATGAGCCTCAAGCTGTACTACGCCCCCGGCGCCTGTTCTTTCGTGCCGCACGCCATGCTGGAACTGTCCGGCGCGGCGTTCGAGCCCACCAGCGTCAAGCTGCACAAGGGCGAGCAGCGATCGGCCGAGTACCTGGCGCTGAACCCGCGCGGCCAGGTGCCAGTGCTGGTGGACGGTGGCGAGGTCATCACCCAGATCGTCGCCATCCTGCTGCACCTGGACGCGAAGCTACCGCAGGCCGGCATCCTGCCCGCTGCGGGCATGGGCCGCACGCACGCGCTCTCGACGCTGATGTGGATGAACAACACGGTGCACCCCACCTTCACCCATGTGTTCATGCCGCAGAAGTTCACCGACGACGAGGCGGCGCAGAAAGCCATTCGCTCGTTTGCGCTCAGGGCGTACCGGAATCTGCTGGGCGAGATCGAGGCGCTGGCGGTGCGGGCCACGCCCTGGCTGGCCGGGGCGCAACCCTCGGCGCTGGATGCCTACGCGCTCACGCTGCTGCGCTGGGGCGGCTACGCCGAGATCGACCCGACCAGCCTGCCGGCCCTGTGGGCTTTGGCGCAGCGCTTTGCCGCCCTGCCCGCGGTGGCGCGGGTGGTCGAGCGCGAACGCCTGCAGCTCAACGTGTACCAGCCGGCGGGTGCCTGAGCGACCCCGCTGGCGGCCGGCTGGCCGCTGACCGGCGTGGTCACTCCTGAGCCGGCTGCTGGGTCGGCTGGAACCGGATCGAAGCCAGCAGCCCGCGGTTGCTCTGCTCGGGGTGTGCGTCGTCCATGAACACGGTGGCGCCGTGCTGCTGAGCGATCTCGTGCACGATGGCCAGGCCCAGGCCAGAGCCATCGACGTTGGTGCCCAGGGCGCGGTAGAACGGCTGCAGCACCAGGTCCCGTTCGTTCTCCGGGATGCCGGGGCCGTTGTCTTCCACCTGCAGGATCTGCACGCCGCTGAATCGGTCCAGCAGCACGCGCACCGTCACCACGCCGCCTCGACCCGAATAATTGATCGCGTTGTCCACCAGGTTGCGCACCATTTCCTGCAACAGGGTCGGGTTACCGTCGATCAGGCAGTGATCGGGCACCGCGTCGGGACCCTCATAGCCCAGGTCAATGCCGTGCTCCAGCGCGCGCGGCACCGAGTCCCGCACCACGCCCTTCACCAGCCGGGCCAGGTCGATGCGGGCATTGGGCAGGACCCGGCTCGTGGTTTCCGCGCGCGCCAGCGACAACAGCTGGTTCACGGTGTGCGTGGCCCGTGTGCTCGAGCGGGCGATCTGCTGCAGCGAACCGCGAATCTCGACCGGGTCGGTCTCGCGCTGCGCCAGATCGGCCTGCATGCGCAGGCCAGCCAGGGGCGTCTTGAGCTGGTGGGCGGCATCGGCCAGAAAACGCTTTTGCGTCGTCAGCGAGGTTTTCAGGCGCGTGAGCAGGTCGTTGATGGATGACACCAGGGGTGCCACTTCCTGCGGAATGAAGGACTCCTCGATCGGGCTGAGGTCGTCGGGCTTGCGCGCCCGGATGCGCTGCTCCAGCTCGTTGAGCGGGCGGATGCCGCGCACCAGTGCGAGCCACACCAGCAGCACCGCCAGCGGCAGGATGATGAACTGCGGCACCATCACGCCCTTGATGATTTCGGTTGCCAGCGTGGAACGCTTGCCCTTGGTCTCGGCCACCTGCATCAGCACCAGGCGCTGGCCGTTGTTGCTGCGCAAGAGCCAGGTGTAGGCCACCCGCACCTCGTCGCCGCGCACGATGTCGTCGCGCAGCAGCACGCGACCTGGCTCGGGCGTTTCGATGTCACGCGGAAGCGGAAAGTCGCTCTCACCACTGATCAGTTCGCCCCGCGCATCGAGCAACTGGTAGTACACGAGATCGCTGTCGTCCGCGCGCAGCAGGTCGCGTGCCTGCGGGGTCAGGTTGAAGCTGACCCGGTTGTCTTTGGTCACCACGAACTGCGTGAGTGCCTGCAGGTTGAACTCGAGCGCCCGGTCAAACGGCTTGGTGGCGATGCTCTGCGCCACGAACCAGGTCAGCGCCAGCGACAGCGGCCACAGCAGCAGCAGTGGCGTGAGCATCCAGTCCAGGATCTCGCCAAACAGGCTGCGCTGCTCGCGCTGGAACAGCCCGAAGGAGATGCGCTCGCTCTCGTGTTGCTTGTCGGCCATGTCAACAACCAGCCTGGGTGCCAGCGAGCACTGCGTTCAAGGCTCCGTGCCGCAGGCAGAGGCTGTTCCAGCCCGGCGCGCTGCGGGACTGGCTTCGCCAGGCCGCTCGCGTCGCTCCATGGGGGGTGTCGGGCTGCAAGCCCGGCGCGGGGGATGGCCCGTCACCCAGGTATTTTTTCAAGGCAATAACCCAAGCCCCGCACGGTGGCGATGCGGATCGGACCCTTCTCGATCTTCTTGCGCAGGCGGTGGATGTAGACCTCGATGGCGTTGTTGCTCACCTCTTCACCCCATTCGCACAGGCGCTCGACCAGCTGGTCCTTGCTGACCAGGCGGCCAGCACGTTGCAGCAGCACCTCCAGCAGACCGAGCTCACGCGCGGACAGCTCGACCATGCGGCCTTCGATGGTCGCCACGCGACCGGCCTGGTCGTATTCGAGCGGGCCGTGCTTGATGGTGTTGGTGCTGCCGCCCATGCCGCGGCGCGTGAGTGCCCGCACGCGGGCTTCGAGTTCCTGCAGCGAAAACGGCTTGGCCATGTAGTCGTCGGCGCCGTAGTCCAGGCCCTTGACGCGCTCCTCCACGCTGTCGGCCGCGGTCAGGATCAGCACCGGCAACGTCGAGCCGCGCGAACGCAGCCGTTTGAGCACTTCCAGCCCGTGCATCCTGGGCAGGCCGAGGTCGAGGATCAGCAGGTCGAATTCGTTGTTCGTCATCAGCGCGGCGTCGGCCTCGCTGCCACTGGCCACATGGTCCACCGCCGCGCCTGCCGCGCGCAGGCTGCGCAGCAGGCCATCGGCCAGGACCTGGTCGTCTTCGGCAATCAGGATGCGCATGGAGGTCTCCTGGGCTGGCGGGCAGCCATTTTTTGGGTTCGGATCGTTGACGCTACGCCGTCCGTGGCGACGGCGGCCTGCAACTCGCGCCGAGGCAGCGTGATTTCATTTTAGGGCGTGCGCCCCCAAATCCACGCCTGCCGGCCCCCGGGGTTTCACCGGGTCGGCTGGCGCCGGGCGGGCCCCGCTGTTTCCGAACCATAAGCCTCCAGACCCAGCCGCACCACCGTGGCCACGTCCTCACCCACCTGGGCACGAAACTCCGTTTCGGCTTGTGCCACCGCCTGGCGGAAGGCTTCCAGCCAGAGCAGTCCGGTGTCGGTGAAAACAATGCGGCGCGCGCGCGCGTCCAGCGGGTCCGGCTCGCGCCGGACCAGTCCCCAGGCATCGCACTGCGTCACCAGATCGCCCATCGCCTGTTTGCTCATGCCGGCCTGCTGCGCCAGTTCGGTCAGGCGTGAGCCGTTCAGGCCCAGGTGGCGCGTGATGTGGATGTGCGCCGCGCCGATCTGCGCCCGCGCCGCGAGGTTCGACAAGGCCAGCGGTACGTTCGGATCGTGCGCCATCAGGTGCAACACGCGCTCGTCAAACCGGCGCAAGGCCAGCCCCATCAGGCGACCGAGGTGAGCGCTGCGCCAGCGGTCGTCTGGCAGGCCTGTGCTGCTCTGCAGAAGTGGGGGCTCGGGCATCGGAGAATGATAAGGCAAACTGACCAATAAGGGACTTGTTGTAGATGTATTCGGCGATAAACTGCTGTTCAAGCATCCAGCCTGTACACAACGACACATGCAGGAAGCGAACACCCACTCACACGCTCAGGAGCTTCAAATGGATGCAACCACCAAACCCAACCCTCTCAACAGCGAAAAGGCCAAGGCCTTGCAGGTCGCGCTGGCGCAGATCGAAAAGCAGTTTGGCAAGGGCACCATCATGCGGCTGGGCGAAGGCGAGGTGATCGAAGACATCCAGGTCGTCTCCACCGGTTCCCTTGGGCTGGACATCGCTCTGGGCGTGGGCGGCCTGCCGCGCGGCCGGGTGGTCGAGATCTACGGACCGGAATCCTCGGGCAAGACCACTCTCACGCTGCAGGTGATCGCCGAGATGCAGAAGCTCGGCGGCCAATGCGCGTTTGTCGATGCCGAACACGCACTGGACATCCAGTACGCGCAGAAACTCGGCGTGAACCTGCAGGACCTGCTGATTTCCCAGCCCGACACCGGCGAGCAGGCGCTCGAGATCGTCGACAGCCTGGTGCGTTCCGGCGCGGTGGATCTGATCGTCGTCGACTCCGTGGCCGCGCTCACGCCCAAGGCCGAACTCGAAGGCGAAATGGGCGACTCGCTGCCCGGCCTGCAGGCGCGCCTGATGAGCCAGGCCCTGCGCAAGCTCACCGCGCACATCAAGAAGACCAACTGCATGGTCATCTTCATCAACCAGATCCGCATGAAGATCGGCGTCATGTTCGGCAGCCCCGAGACCACCACCGGCGGCAACGCGCTCAAGTTCTACGCCTCGGTGCGCCTGGACATCCGCCGCACCGGCACCATCAAGAAAGGCGAGGACGCGATCGG
Organism: Hydrogenophaga sp.; assembly: GCA_011391495.1. Taxonomy (GTDB): domain Bacteria; phylum Pseudomonadota; class Gammaproteobacteria; order Burkholderiales; family Burkholderiaceae_C; genus Hydrogenophaga. The sequence goes on along the minus strand of JAABQK010000024.1, from coordinate 4,088 downwards.
CAACGAGACCAAGGTCAAGGTGGTGAAGAACAAGGTGGCACCGCCGTTCAAGACCGCGGAGTTCGACATCCTGTTCGGTGAAGGCATCAGCCGCGAAGGCGAGATCCTGGACCTCGGCGCCAACAACCGGGTGATTGAAAAATCGGGTGCCTGGTATGCGTACAACGGGGAAAAGATCGGCCAGGGCCGCGACAACTCGCGCGAGTTCCTGCGCGAAAACCCCGAGTTGCGGGTCGAGATCGAGAACAAGGTGCGCGCCGCGCTGGGTGTTCCCCTGTTGCCGGTGGATGAGGCTGCAGCACCTGCCAAGGCCAGCAAGGCCGGCAAAGCCGACAAAGCCGTTTCACCGGCCGTGGCCGCCGACTGAACGGGGGCGCCGCTGTCCGTCCATCTGCGGACGGCGGGCCAGCCAAGCCATGGCCTTCAACCAGATTTCCATCAAGGGGCGTGCCCTGCGCCTGCTGTCCGGTCGCGAGCATTCGCGCGCCGAACTGGAGCGCAAGCTCAGTGCCCACGAGGCTGAGCCTGGCGAGCTGGCGCGTGCGCTCGACGAATTGCAGGCCAAGGGCTTCATCAGCGAGCAGCGCGTGCTGGAATCCGTGCTGCACCGTCGGGCCGGGCGACTCGGTGCCGCCCGGGTTCGCCAGGAGCTGCAGGCCAAGGGCCTGAGCCCCGAGGCGGTGGCACAAGCGGTGGCCGGCCTGCAGGGCACGGAAGTGGAACGCGCCCGCGAGGTGTGGCGCAAGAAGTTTGGTGTCCCGCCGACCGACGCGTCCGAGCGTGCCAGGCAGATGCGGTTCCTGGCGACGCGCGGGTTTGGCGGCGACACGATCCGCCGCGTGGTCAGCGGCGTCGAAGACGGCTGAGCCCCGAAAAAACCCCGCCGGAGCAAGTGCCTCGTCCAGCACACGCCGAGGAGCCGGCTCTGCCGGGCCAAGGGGATGGTCCCCCATGGGGGAAGCCGCACAGCGGCGCAGGGGGGGTCAGATCCCCAGCATCAGCTGCAGGTTCTGCACCGCGGCGCCGCTGGCGCCCTTGCCCAGGTTGTCCAGCCGGGCGATCAGCACCGCGTGGCGATGGGCTTCGTTGGCGTACACGCGAAGTTCCAGCTGGTTGGTGTCGTTCAGCGCGGTGGCGTCGAGCTTGCCGTCGGCCGTGGCCGGCATCACGCTGACCCAGCCACCTTCCGCCACGCTCGAGGCGTAGTGCGCCACCAGCGCATCGTGCAGGTCGCTGGCCTTCGGCGCGCCGGGCAGATCGTCCAGGTGCAGCGGCAGTTGCACCAGCATGCCCTGGCGGAAATTGCCCACGGCGGGGATGAAAATGGGTCGGCGGTTCAGGCCGGTGTAACGCAGGATCTCGGGCAGGTGCTTGTGCGACAGGCCCAGCGCGTAGGCCTCGTGCAGTGGCGCCTCGCCTCTCTCATAGGCTTCGATCATGGTGCGGCCGCCACCCGAGTAGCCGCTCACCGAGGGCAGCGAAACCGGGAAGTCTTTCGGAAGCAGGCCAGCGTCCACCAGCGGGCGCAGCAGGGCGATGGCACCGGTGGCGTAGCAACCCGGGTTGGCCACGCGTTCGGCGGTTTGTACCGCCCCGCGCTGGCTGGCGCAGAGTTCGGGAAAACCGTACACCCATCCGGGCGCGCAACGGTGTGCGGTCGAAGCGTCGATGATGCGCGGCTGGTGCCCGCTCAGGCTGTCGACCATGGCCACCGACTCGACGGCGGCGTCGTCGTGCAGACAGAGGATGACGAGATCGGCCTGTGCCATCAGCTCGCGCTTGGCTTCGGGGTCTTTGCGCCGCTCCGGTGCGATGCTGAGCAACTCGACCTGCGGCATTGTTTGCAGCCGCTCGCGGATCTGCAGGCCGGTGGTGCCGGCCTCGCCGTCGATGAATATTTTGGCCATGGCGTCTCCTGTGAATGTCAGTCAGGGTTCAGCGTCGGCTTCTATAATTATGTATTACGTAAGCCGCTGCTTATATATTGGTGCGTTGCACCATGATACAGTCGCCGGCTGCCGTGTTCACTGCCCGCGAGCCAGTCCGGTCCTTTGGCGGGCTCGCACAACCTCCAGTCTGAGAGAGACCTCATGAAAATCCACGAGTACCAAGGCAAGGAAATCTTGCGCCAGTTTGGTGTGCCGGTGCCCCGCGGCATTGCGGCGTTTACGGTGCAAGAAGCGGTGGAAGCCGCACAGAAACTGGGCGGCCCGGTCTGGGTGGTCAAGGCCCAGATCCACGCCGGTGGCCGTGGCAAGGGCGGCGGCGTGAAGGTGGCCAAGTCGATCGACGACGTCAAGCGCCTGGCCGGTGAGATTCTGGGCATGCAGCTCAAAACCCACCAGACCGGCCCGGAAGGCCAGAAGGTGCGCCGCCTCTATATTGAAGATGGCGCCGACATCCAGAAGGAATACTACGTGTCCGTGGTCACCGACCGCGCGACGCAGAAGGTCGCTTTCATTGCCTCCAGCGAAGGCGGCATGGACATCGAGGAGGTGGCGCACAGCACCCCCGAGAAAATCATCAAGGTCTTCGTGGATCCGCTGGTCGGTCTGACCGACGCGCAGGCCAAGGAGATTGCCGACGGTATCGGCATGCCCGCTGGCTCCGCTGCGCAGGCCTGCGACATATTCCAGAAGCTCTACAAGTGCTACATGGACACCGACGCCTCGCTGGTGGAGATCAACCCGCTGAACCGTGACAGCCAGGGCAACGTGATGGCCCTGGATGCGAAGTTCAACTTCGACGCCAACGCGCTGTTCCGCCACCCCGAGATCGTGGCCTACCGCGATCTGGACGAAGAAGACCCAGCGGAGATCGAAGCCAGCAAGTTTGATCTGGCCTACATCAGCCTGGACGGCAACATCGGCTGCCTGGTGAACGGTGCCGGTCTGGCCATGGCCACCATGGACACCATCAAGCTGTTCGGCGCCGAGCCGGCCAACTTCCTGGACGTGGGCGGTGGCGCCACCCCCGAGAAGGTCACCGAAGCCTTCAAGATCATGCTGAAGAACGACAAGGTCAAGGCGATCCTGGTCAACATCTTCGGCGGCATCATGAAGTGCGACACGATCGCTACCGGTGTGATCACCGCCTGCAAGGCGACGAATCTGAACGTGCCGCTGGTCGTGCGCATGAAGGGCACCAACGAAGAGCTGGGCAAGAAGATGCTGGCCGAGTCCGGCCTGCCCATCATCAGCGCCGACACCATGGCCGAAGCCGCCCAGAAGGTGGTTGCCGCGGTCAACGCAGCCTAAGCACAGTTCAAAAATCTTGCGGGACAGGCCTTCAGCTCTGTCCCCCACTGAATAAGGTCCACCATGTCGATCTACATCAACAAAGACACCAAGGTCATCACCCAGGGCATCACCGGCAAGACCGGCCAGTTCCACACGGAGAAGTGCCAGGAATATGCGAACGGCAAGAACTGCTTTGTCGCCGGTGTGAATCCGAAGAAGGCCGGCGAGTCGATCTTCAACATCCCGATCTACGCCTCCGTGAAGGAAGCCGCATCGGAAACCGGCGCTACAGTTTCGGTGATCTACGTGCCACCCGCAGGCGCTGCGGCCGCGATCTGGGAAGCCGTCGAGGCCGATCTGGACCTGGCGATCTGCATCACCGAAGGCATCCCGGTCAAGGACATGCTCGAAGTGCGCAACCGCATGAAGGCCAAGGAAGCCGCCGGCGGCAAGAAGACCCTGCTGCTCGGTCCCAACTGCCCCGGCCTGATCACCCCCGACGAAATCAAGATCGGCATCATGCCTGGCCACATCCACCGCAAGGGCCGCATCGGCGTGGTCTCCCGCTCCGGCACACTGACCTATGAAGCCGTGGCACAGCTGACCGAAATCGGCCTGGGCCAGTCCAGCGCCGTCGGTATCGGTGGTGACCCGATCAACGGTCTGAAGCACATCGACGTGATGAAGGCCTTCAACGACGATCCCGACACCGACGCCGTGATCATGATCGGCGAGATCGGTGGCCCGGACGAAGCCGAAGCCGCGATGTGGTGCAAGGAAAACATGAAGAAACCGATCGTCGGCTTCATCGCCGGTGTGACGGCACCGGCCGGCAAGCGCATGGGCCAT
>JAABQK010000023.1 GCA_011391495.1 Hydrogenophaga sp. | reverse complement strand
GCAGATCGAGCTGCGCATCATGGCCCACCTCAGTGGCGACGCGGCCTTGCTGCGCGCCTTCACGGCGGGTGAAGACGTGCACCGCGCCACCGCGGCCGAGGTCTTCGGCATCGAGCCCTCGCAGGTGAGTTCGGAGCAACGTCGCTACGCCAAGACCATCAACTTCGGCCTCATCTACGGTATGAGCGCCTTCGGTCTGGCCAAGTCGCTGGGCATCGACAACACCGCAGCCAGGACCTACATCGACCGCTACTTCGCGCGCTTCTCGGGCGTCAAGCAGTACATGGACGACACCCGCGCCCAGGCCAAGGCCCAGGGCTATGTGGAAACCGTGTTCGGCCGCCGCCTGTACCTGCCCGAGATCAACAGCCCCAACGGTCCGCGCCGCAGTGGTGCCGAGCGCGCCGCCATCAACGCCCCCATGCAGGGCACGGCGGCCGACCTCATCAAGCTCAGCATGGTGGCGGTGCAGCGGGCGCTGGACGCGCAACAACGCGGCACGAAGATGATCATGCAGGTGCACGACGAACTGGTTTTCGAGGTGCCCTTGCCAGAAGTGGACTGGCTGAAAACGGAAATTCCGCGCCTGATGGCCGGTGTGGCGGCCCTCAAGGTGCCGCTGCTGGCCGAGGTGGGCGTGGGGCCTAACTGGGACCAGGCGCACTGAATTTGACCCACCCCCGCCGCGCTGCGCGCGACCCCCTCAAGGGGGCGGCACCAGCGGCCCGGCGGAGCCGGCTCCGCGGTGTTCTTGGCTGGGAAACCTGGGCTCGCCAGGGGGGCTTGTCGCCGAACCACCTGAACTTCCTTAAGCATGCGGAATCATTCGCTCTTTCCCAACCAACAGGAGACCTCCCATGCTCAATGAATCGCTGACCCAGGACCTCGGCGCGCTGCTGCCAGGCCAATCGACGGAACAGGGCGCCACGCGCCGCACCGCGCTCAAGGCGGCGCTGGGCGTGGGCTATGCCGCGGCGGCCATGCCGATCATGGCGCAGACGGCGATCAAGACCCCGGCCGATGGCCTGACGGCGGGCGACGTGACGATCGACGTGAACGGTTTCAAGATGCCCGCTTACCGGGCGGCGCCCGCCGGCAAGACCGGCCTGCCGGTGGTGCTGGTGCTGTCGGAAATTTTCGGCGTGCACGAATACATTGCCGACACGGCGCGCCGCTTCGCCCGGGCCGGCTACCTGGCCATCGCGCCCGAGCTGTTCGTGCGCCAGGGCGATGCCCAGAGCTACGGCGAGATGGCCAAGCTGATCGCCGAGGTGATTTCCAGGGTGCCGGATGCGCAGGTCATGGGCGATCTGGACGCCACCGTGAAATGGGCCGCGGCCAACGGCGGCGACACGGGCAGGCTGGGCGTGACCGGCTTCTGCTGGGGCGGCCGCCAGACCTGGCTGTACGCTGCGCACAATCCCGGCGTGAAGGCGGCGGTGGCCTGGTATGGCCGGCTGGTGGGACCGGCCAGCGACCTGAACCCGAAACACCCCGTGGACGTGGCAGCTGGTCTGCACGGACCGGTGCTCGGCCTCTATGGCGGTGCCGACACCGGCATACCCCTTGACACGATTGATAAGATGAAGTCCGTGCTGGCTGCGGGCAATGCCGCCGCCAAAGCCTCGACGTTTGTCGTGTACCCGGATGCGCCCCACGCGTTTCATGCCGATTACCGGCCCAGCTTCCGCAAGGATGCGGCCGAAGATGGCTGGAAACGTGCGACGGCGTGGTTCCAGCAGCACGGTGTGGCCTGACGATCCTTCGGGTCAGCCGGAACCAAGGGCCGCTGGAGCGGCCCTTTTTTTGTTCGTTCATGCCCGCGCCCGACGGCGTTGGGACCGATTGATCCAGATGACCCAGATGACCCTGATTGCTATCCTGTTGGGAACCGTGGCGGCCGGCGTGGGCAGCGTGTGGCTGGCCGCCTTGCTGGGCTTTGCCATGCTGGCGCGCTACACGCAGCACATGCTGAGCCTGGCCGCCGGTGCGCTGATGGCCACCGCTTTCATGAACCTGCTGCCCGAGGCCTTCGAGAGCCCTGTCGACGCCCACCAGCTGTTTGCGATGCTGCTGGCGGGCCTGGTGTTCTTCTTCCTGCTCGACAAGGCCGAGCTCTGGCACCACGGCCACGAACACCACCACGGCGAAGGCCACGCTCACGAAACAGCGCACGGGCATGCACATCTCAGCCACGCCAGCGCCGCGGCCCATGCAGGCGGCCACCACCACCATCACCCTGCGCCGCGCTCGGGTGGCTGGGCGGTGCTGGCCGGTGACAGCGTGCACGCTTTCGGCGACGGCATCCTGATCGCTTCGGCCTTCATGGCCGACATGCGCCTGGGGCTGGTGACCTCGTTGGCGGTGCTGGCTCACGAGGTGCCGCACCACATCGGCGATCTGGTGGTGCTGCGGCACACCTCGGGGACCCAGCGGGCGGCGCTGGTGAAGGTGTCACTGGCCGGGACGGTGACCGCGCTCGGCGGTCTGGTTGGCTATTCCCTGCTGACCCGGCTGCAGGACTACCTGCCGTACTTCCTGGTGCTGGCTTCCAGCAGCTTCATCTACGTGGCGCTGGCCGACCTGATCCCTCAGCTGCAAAAGCGCCTGGGCCTGCGCGAGACGGTCACGCAGGTGGTCTGGCTGCTGGCCGGCATCGGGCTGGTGACGCTGGTGGTCAGCGGGCTGTCGCACGGGCACTGAGAGGCCCCCCGCCGGGCTCAGCTGGCGTCGCTGCCGAAGCTGAAGCAGAACATGGCGCCCTCGCCGGTCTTGCCCTCGCCGCGGATCTGACCCCCATGCCGCTCGATGATGCGGCGCACGGTGGCCAGCCCGATGCCCGAGCCCTCGAACTCGCTGGGTGAGTGCAGCCGGGTGAAGGGTTTGAACAGCCGGTCGGCGCGCGACATCTCGAACCCGGCCCCGTTGTCGCGCACGAAAAAGCCGGGCAAAGGCCCCTGTGCGTGCATGCAGCGACCCAGTTCGATGCGGGCGACCGGCTGGTGACGCGAATACTTCCACGCATTGCCGATCAGGTTTTCCAGCACGATGTGCGCCAGCCGGGGATCGCAGTTGGCCATCAGCCCGGGGGGGATCACGACCTCGATCTCCCGGGTCGGATCCCGGTGGCGCTCCTGCCGGATCACGTCCTCGGCCAGTTCGCTCAGGTTGACGTCCATGCGTTGCAGCTGACCCTGGCTGACCCGCGCCAGCGCCAGCAGATCGTTGATCAGGCTGTTCATGCGCGCCACCGCGTTGCCGATGCGCTGAACCAGGTCCTCGTCCTGCGGTGTCAGGCGGCCCGCCAGCTGTTCGCGCAGCAGGTGCAGGAAACCGTCGATCGAGCGCAGGGGCGACTTGAGGTCGTGCGAGACCGAGTACGAGAAGGTTTCCAGCTCCCGGTTCAGGTACTGCAGCTGCTCGGTACGGCGGGCCACGCGCTGCTCCAGCGTGGCCTGCAGCTGGCTGATCTCGCGGTCGCGCCGCAGGCGCAGCAGTTCGGCGTTGCAGCGGCTCGCAAAGATGGTCAGCAGGGCCTGCAGCTTGTCGCCCATGTCCGGCATCTGGCGCCACACGACCGCCAGCAGGCCCACGGGTGAGCCATCGGCATCGCGCAGTGCCATGCCCGCGAGGCCCTCCACCAGCGTGTGGTCGAACGGAGGGCAGGGCCGCTGCAGGTGGCGCGAACCGGTTTCGATGAACAGCGGGCCTTCCTGCAGCAGCATGGGGGCGTAGGTGGTGTTTTGCAGGGTCAGGCTGCGGTTGGGTTGCAGATCGCCCTCGTGTATCAGCGCCAGCGTGTCGATCCGGTCCTGGGCACCGATTTCGCCGATCACCACGCCGTCGGCGCCGATGGCGTCGGCCAGGTGCTGCGCCAGCGACAGGAAGTAGGCTGCACCGGTCTGTGCCGAGACGCCTTCGGCCACGCTCATGAGCAGGGCCTCGCGGCGTTTCTCTTCCGACACGTTGATGGTGTAGCTCAGTTCGCAGGCCTCGCCATTGAGTTCGATCACCTGCGACCACAGCTGCACATCCGTGGCCCCGCCCTGCCGGTTGCGCAGGCGGGTTGCGTAGCCGAGCACCTGGCCCTGGCGTTGCAGCTGGCGGGTGTAGGCGAGGCGGTCTGTCTCCGAGAACCAGATGTGCATGTCCTGCGGTGTCCGCCCGAGCAGTTCGTCGGCGCGGTAACCGAGCACCCGCTCGTTGGCCTGGTTCACCTCCAGGTACAGGCCATCGCGCAGGCGGCAGATGACCATGCCCAGCGGGCTGAAGCTGAAGGCCTTGGAGAAGCGTTCTTCGGACTGCTCCAGGGCCTTGCGCGATCTTCCGTCGGCGCTCATGTCGAGCACCATGCCGATCATGAGCCGCTCGTTGCCCTGCTGGATCATCTCGGCGTAGACCATCGAATCGAAGCAGGAGCCGTCGCGCCGCAGGCCGCGGGCATGCATGCCGCTGACCCGCCCGTGCGTCTTCAGGGTGGCCCGGAACGCCCGTTCCTCTGCAGGGTCGGCCCACAGGTGTGGCGGCTGGTGGCCGACCAGCTCCTCTGCCGGGAAGCCACTCATCTGGACGTAGGCTTCGTTGGCATCCAGCAGCAGCCGGGTGTCCATCGACTGCACCATGCAGGCGGCCGGGTTGTTGCGGAACAGCGCCCTGAAATGTTCCTGGCTCGCCCGCAGGGCGGTCTCGGCCTCGCGGGCCAGTGCCAGCGCTTCCTCCTGTGTGCGGAACGCCTCCTGGAGCCGGTACTGGCCCGCCAGTGCGCTGACCAGCACCATCGCGATCACCGCCGTCTGTATCACCCAGACGGTCCAGCCGGTGGGCGGCAGCGTGCCCGGCAGCATGCCCCGCTGTTCGAGCCAGTTGATCACCCCGAGCGCCGCGATCGCATACAGCACCACGGCGATCATTTTTCCCCGTGAGAGGAAGGTGCTGGCCAGCGCCATGGCCGCCAGCAGAACGAACACGCCCGCGCTGCGCACACCGCCGGTGAGCACGGTAGAGACCGTGGCGGCCACCAGCACGGTCAGCACCAGGCCATGCGCAGCCAGTACCACCCGCCCGCGCTGGAACAGCCAGCCGAGCGACCACACCAGGGCGCTCATGGCGCTGATCCCCAGCGTGAGGGGCGTGATCCCGTCGCGCAGGAAGAGGGCGAGCGCCACCACCGGAACGGTGGCGCCGGCGGTCAGCAACAGCCTGCGCAAGGCTCTGAGGCGGTACTGGTCGAGCGTGCCGGACGGGTCCTCGGGGCGATGCTCGCCTGGCCGGTGAGGGAGGTTCTTCGGCATCAGGTGGTCACAGGTTGGGGTGGGCAGAGGGTCGGGGCCACTGCGTCGAATGTGAAGTGGAAGGTCGCACCTTCGCCCGGCCGGGCATGACCACGGATCTGGCCGCCGTGCCGCTCCATGATGCGGCGCACCGTAGCCAGTCCGATGCCGGTGCCCTCGAACTCGCTGGGCATGTGCAGGCGCTGGAATGGCTTGAAAAGCTTGTCGGCGTAGGCCATGTCAAAGCCGACCCCGTTGTCGCGGATGAACAACTGGCCCGCAGCGCTGCCGTCGGCAGCGTTCCGACCCAGTTCGATGACCGTGTCGCCGCGCCGGCGCGTGTATTTCAGGGCATTGCCCAGCAGGTTTTCCAGCGCCACACGGGCCAGGCCCGGATCGCAACGGGTCTGCAGGTCCGGCGCGATGCGCCGCTCCACCTGCCGTCCGGGGTATCGGGACAGCGCCTGGTCCAGGATGTCGTGGGCCAGTGCGCTCAGGTCGACCGGCTGCAGCGCCAGATGGGCCTGGCTGACCCGTGCCAGCGCCAGCAGATCGGCGATCAGACCCGACATGCGCGCGGTGGAGGCCAGCACGCGGTCGAGCAGGTGGCGCTCGTCTGGCTGCAGGCGTCCGGCCAGTTGCTCGTCGAGCAGACGGGTGAAGCCGTCGATGGCACGCAGGGGTGACTTGAGGTCGTGCGACACGGTGTAGGCGAACGAGTCGAGCTCGGCGTTGAGCTTCTCCAGCTCGGCCGTGCGCAGGCGCACGCGCTCCTCCAGCGTCGCGTTGAGCCGCTGGATCTCGCGCTCGCGCTGCAGCCGCAGCAACTCGGCGTTGGCACGGCTGGCGAAGATGGCGATCAGGGCGCAGGTCTCGGGTTTGAGGCTGATGGGCTTGCGCCAGCGGGCGTTCAGCACCCCGACCACGCGACCATCGTCGTCGGTCAGGCGCTGCCCCACATAGGCCTTGAAGCCGCCGTCGACCAGGGACTGGTCGCGGACATACTGCTGGTCGACCTGGGTCGGGACCACGCACAGCTCGGCCTGGTTCAGCGCCTCGCCGCAGGGGGTGTCTGCCAGGCTGTAGGAGAAGTCGGGCGCCGGCGCACCGTCGCGCCACACGGCGAGCGTGCGCAGGTGCCCACTGCGGCCGAGTTCGGCCACGGCGCACATGTCGGCGCCCAGCACCTGCGCCATGTGGGTGGTCAGAGCGGTGAAGAAGCCCTCGGCTGTCTGGCCCGCCATGCCGCGGGCCAGTTCCATCAGCTGGGCCTCGCGGCGCTTCTCTTCGGTGGTGTTGACGAAGCAGGAAAGGACGCAATCCTCGCCGTCAATTTCAATCAGCTCCGCCCACATCTTGGCGTCGATCACCTGGCCATCGACGTGTCGCATGCGGGTTTCGTAGCCGCTCAGATGGCCCTCTCGTTGAAGGCGCTCCACAAAGGTCTGGCGCTCCGCAGGGCTTAACCAGCCGCCGGTTTCCAGTGTGGTCTTGCCCAGGAGTTCCTTTCTGTGCAGGCCCTGCACGGGATCTCTCGCCTGATTCACTTCGATGAATTTTCCGTCGCTGAGCCGCGTGATGGTCATTTTCAGCGGGCTGAAATTGAACGCCTTGGCAAAGCGCTCCTCGGACCGGCGCAACCGCTCCAGCGCCTCGGTCTGGGCGCTGACGTCGGCCACCGTGGTGATGATCAACCGGTCTTCGGGGTCGTTGCCCATTTCACTGGAAATCAGGGCCTCGAAGCTGCTACCGCCGGCCCGCAGGCCGGTCACCCGTTCCTGGTCGACGTGCCGGAGGGCGAACAGCCGTTCCAGGTAGTCCTTGCGCTGTTCTGCATCGGCCCAGAGGAAGTGGTCGGAATGGCCCAGCACCTGGTCGCGGCTGTAGCCATAGCAGCGTTCGAAGGCAGGGTTCACGTCCAGGATGGAACCGTTGCGGGCGGACTGCGCCAGCATGGGGCTGGGGCTGGTGCGGAAGATGCGGGCAAAGCGCTCGGTGCTCCGGTCACGCTCCAGCTCCGTACGCTTGCGCCGTTGCAGCTCTTCCATCTGCCGCGCGAAAGCCTCTTTTGCCCGGCTGCGGCTGTAGAAAACCAGGATGGCAACCACCACCAGAACCGCCGAATGCGTGAGCCAGACTTTGGTGCCGACCGCAAAGCTGGGTGGGTGCAGCCAGCCACGGGTTTCAGCCAGCGTCAGCGCCCCCAGCGAAGCCACGCTGTAGACCACGGAGCCGATCAGTGCCGCACGGCCCAGCAAGATGCCAGCACCTGCCACCGCGGCCACGAACAGGAAACTGCCAGCTGTACGTACCGAGCCGAAGGCCAGCACATTCAGGCTGGCCACCGTCAGCACCGAATACACGATCAGGTGCGGCATGTAGGTGATGTAACCCCGGCGCACCAGCCACAGCGCCATCCAGCCAATACCAGCGACCAGCGCGGTAGTCCAGATCTCCAGCGGATTGGTGTTGGCCAGATACACCAGCAGCGTGAGCACGCTGGCGGCCACACCGATCAGCAATGCGATCGCCTGCAGCGTCGCCTTGCGGATGGCGGGCTCTGACTCGGCGGAGGACACGGGGGTGGGTTCTGTCACGTTGGTAAGGGTGTGCGAGTACGGCCATGGCGCGTTCCCGCCGGGACCGAATCCACTTCAGGCCGTTCGTTGATATCGGCTCATGTGCCGGAAAATTGACTTCGGGCGCAGGGCAGGCCGGGGGTGTTGCACCATTCGCTCCAGCTGCCCGGATACAGGGCCGCCCGGCCCAGGCCGGCCACTTCCATCGCCAGCAGGTTGGGGATGGCGCTCACACCGCTGCCGCAGTGGTGGACCACCGTGGCCGGGTCGCGCCCGGCCAGCAGCGCACGGAACTCGTCCCGCAGTTGCTGTGCGGGCTTGAACCGGCCGTCCGGCCCCAGGTTGTCGCCAAAGGGCCGGTTCAACGCGCCTGGGATGTGCCCGGCCACCGGGTCCAGTGGCTCCACCTCGCCCCGGAAGCGGGCGGAAGCGCGTGCATCGATCAGGGTGAGCGCCGGGTCGCCCAGGCGGCGCGCGATGGCAGCGGTATCGGCTGTGCGCGCCAGCGGGCTGTGCAACACGAAAGCAGCCGGTGCCGCCGGCGTGCCCGGGCCGGATTCGAGCGCGCCGCCCAGGGCCTGCCAGGCCTGCAGCCCGCCGTCGAGCACGGCCACGGCTTCGTGACCGCACCATTTGAGCATCCACCACAGGCGACCGCAGTAGTTGGCGCCCTGGCGGTCGTAGACCACCACCTGGGTGTCGGGAGTCACGCCGTTGCGACCCAGCCAGGCGGCCAGACGCTCGCGTGAGGGCAGGGGGTGGCGGCCGCCGCAGGCCCGGTCCGGCCCCGTCTTGTCGCTCAGGTCGGCGTCGAGGTCGGCATGGATCGCACCCGCGATGTGGCCGTTTTCGTACTGTTCACGGCCGGCAGCCGGGCTCATGAGGTCGAAGCTGCAGTCGAAAAGACGCACGGCAGGGCCGTTCGTCAGCAGGGCGCGCAGGTCTTCTGCGCTGATCAGGGTGGTGTACATGCGAAGGATTGTCCGGCAGCGACCCCGCCGGCGCCATTCCACCAAAGCGTTACTTCCGGTGCCGGCCCGTGCAGGCCTTCACGCCCTCAGTGGTCTTCTGCCGGCGCATGCGGCACGGCGCGTGAGCGCAGCGCCGTGGCGGTGATGCCGCTGACGATGATCAGCGCCATGCCCAGCCAGCCCATCAGGGGCAGCTGGTCGCCGAAAATGGTCAGGCTGTATATGCCGGCGAAGACGATGCCCGAATACTGCAGGTTGGCCACCACCAGGGTGGCGCCGCTGGCGTAGGCACGCGTCATGCACAGCTGCCCGAACACCGCCAGCAGGCCGATGGGCAGCAGCCACAGGGCGCTGGGCCAGTGCCACGCGCTCGCACCGGCGAAGAGGATGCCGAGCGCGCCGGCCAGCACGGCGCCGAGGGAGAAGTAGAAAACCGTGCGGCTCTCGGGTTCACCCACGCGCGACAAGGCAGTCACCTGCAGGTAGGCGAAGGCGGAAAAGATGCCCGAGAGCAGCCCCACCAGGGCGCCGAGCACCTGGTCGTCGTTCAGGGTGGGGCGCAGCATCATCGCCACGCCACCGAAGCCGGCCAGCACCGCCAGGAACAGCGGACCCTGTTGCCTGATGGGCGCGTCACGCCCCTGGAGCAGCAGGGCACCCCCCAGCAGGAAGGCCGCGATCCACACGCTGCTCATGTAGTTGAGTGTCATGGCCGTGGCCAGCGGCAGGGCCGCGATGGCATAGAACCACGAGGTGAGTGCCGTGACGCCGACGACGCTGCGCCAGACATGCATCATGGGGACCCGCGTGCGTAGCGACACGCCGCGGACCCGGGTCAGGCCGATCAGGAAGATCACGCCCACCAGACCCCGGTAGCAGACGATCTCGAAGCTGTTGAAATGGACGGACGCGAACTTGATGCACACCCCCATGGTGGCAAACAGCAGCGAGGCGAGCAGCATCCAGAGCGCCTGCATCTACCCCCCCTGCGCCGCCTGCGGCGTCTTCCCCCCGAGGGGCCGCCACCAGCGGCCGGGCAAAGCCCGTTCCGCGGTGGCCTGGGACGGATGCAAGCGGACGCTCACTCCGTTGGCATCCGCGATCGGTACCACTCGTGGAAATGCTGCATGCCGTCTTCCATCGGGCTCTGGTAGGGGCCGACCTCGTTGTCCCCGCGCGCCAGCAGTGCCTTGCGGCCCGCGTCCATGCGCTCGGCGATCTCGTCGTCCTCAATGCAGGTCTCCATGTAGGCAGCGCGCTGCGCCTCCACGAACTCGCGCTCGAAGGCCGCAATGTCCTCGGGGTAGTAGAACTCCACCATGTTCAGCGTCTGGTCCACGCTGACCGGGTGCAGGGTCGAGACGGTGAGCACGTGCGGGTACCACTCCACCATGATGTGCGGGTAGTAGGTGAGCCAGATCGCGCCGTGCTCCGGTGCCACGCCGTTGCGGTACTGCATCAGCTGCTGGTGCCAGCGCTGGTAGACCGGACTCCCTGCCTTGCCCAGCAGGTTCTGCGCGCCCACGGTCTGGACCGAATATTCGGGCTTGAACTCCCAGCGCAGGTCGTCGCAGGTGACGAAGCCGCCCAGTCCGGGGTGGAAGGGCCCCACATGGTAGTCCTCCAGATAGACCTCGATGAAGGTCTTCCAGTTGTAGTTGCAGGTGTGCAGCTCCACATGGTCGAGCACCATGCCGTCGAAGTTCAGCGCCGCGCGCGGGCCCATGCCGGCGAGGTCGGCGGCGATGTCGCGTCCGTTGTCCTCGAACAGCAGACCGTTCCATTCGCGCAGCGGGTAGTGGTTCAGGTCCAGGCAGGGATCGTGGGAAAAGTGCGGTGCACCCAGCAGGCTGCCCGCCGGGCTGCTGCCCTGCCCGCCGCTGTACGTCCAGCGGTGCAACGGGCAGACGATGTTGCCACCGGCGCTGCCCGCCTTGTTCTCGCCCAGGTTGCCGCGGCCCTTGAGCATCACCGCCTGTCGGTGGCGGCACACGTTGGACACCAGTTCCACGCCGGAGCGGGTTCGCACCAGCGCCCGCCCGCCGGCTTCCTGCGGCAGGGCGTGGTAGTCGCCCGGGTTGGGCACGGCGAGTTGGTGCCCCACATAACGGGGCCCGCGCTGGAAGAGGGTTTCCAGTTCGCGCTGGAACAGCGCCTGGTCGAAATAGCTGGAAACCGGAAGGTGGCTTCTGGCCTGCTGAAATTGAAGACTTAAATCAGACATCGTGGTCGTGACCTAGAGACTCCCCCTATGAAGGGGCAGGGTAAGCGCTGGTCGATGATCGAATTCGCGCGGGATGGGTGAAGTGGTGCGTCCCTCCGGGCGGATGAAGCCCGTCAGTGATGAAAAAGGAGGGCGGATTGTACCCGGGGGGTGTGCCGGACGCCGGCTGGGCGCCGTGCCGCGGGGGCTCTGGTTTCCCGTCAAGGCTCCCGGGCCGGGCGGCACGGCTAAAATTCGCGCTCTGGCCAGCCGTCGGGTGCCCTTTGCGCCCGACAGGGCATGCCCTTCGAGGCCTCCCGCAGGCTTCCTTCCTGGTAATGCATCGGTTCCATGACCTCACCTTCCACACCCAAACCGACCAAGTCCGGCGCCCGATCGGGTGCTGCCAGTGCCGTGGCGGCCAGCTATGAAGCGGCGCTGGAAGAACTTGAGCAACTGGTGACCCAGCTCGATGCCGGGCAGCTGCCCCTGGACCAGCTGTTGTCGCGCTACCAGCGCGGCGCCGAGTTGCTGGCCTATTGCCGCAGCCGGCTGGAGGACGTGGAGAAGCAGATCAAGGTGCTCGAGAACGGCGAGCTCAAACCCTGGGACGCCGCTTGAGCGCCGGTCGGGTGGATGCCGAGGGCTTTGCCGCCTGGCGCTCGGCTCAGCAGGCCGCGGTGGAGGCCGCACTGTCGGCCTGGGTCACGCCCGACGCGCCCGCGGGCCTGGGCGAGGCCATGCGCTATGCGGTGCTGGATGGGGGCAAGCGCCTGCGCCCGCTGCTGGTGCTGGCCACGGGTGAGGCGGTGGCTGGTCGCCCGGCAGCGGCCATGCGGGCGGCCTGTGCGGTGGAACTGATTCACGCCTATTCGCTGGTGCACGACGACATGCCCTGCATGGACAACGATGTGCTGCGCCGCGGCAAGCCCACCGTGCATGTGCGGTACGGCGAAGCCCAGGCCCTGCTGACGGGCGATGCACTGCAGGCGCTGGCCTTTGAACTGCTGGTTCCGGATGACGGCAGCATCGAACACGCCATGTCGGCCGCCATGTGCCGCTTGCTGGCCCTGGCGGCCGGGGCCTGCGGCATGGCCGGAGGGCAGGCGATCGACCTCGCCAGCGTGGGCCTGGCTCTGGACCAGCGCGCGCTGGAGGCCATGCACCGCCAGAAAACCGGGGCCCTGCTGCAGGCCAGCGTCCTGCTGGGCGCCAGCACGGGTTCTGTGAGCGAGGCGACACGGGTCCAGCTGGCGCGCTATGGTGCCTGTCTGGGTCTGGCGTTCCAGGTGGTGGACGACATCCTGGATGTCACCGCCGACTCGGCCACACTCGGAAAGACCGCGGGCAAGGACGCCGCCAGTGACAAACCCACCTTTGTCTCGTTGATGGGCCTGGCCGAGGCACAGGCGTATGCCGATCAGGTGCTGGATCAGGCGCATCAGGCACTGAACCAGAGCGGCCTGGCCCAGGCGGACACCTTGCATGCCCTGGCCGACTGGGTTGGACGACGCGCCTCCTGATGGCCGATTTTCAAGCGAATTCACCATGAGCTCATTGCTTTCAGCCATCCAGTCCCCCGCCGATCTGCGGCGTCTGTCCCGTGCGCAGCTGCACCCGCTGGCCGACGAACTGCGCGCTTTTCTGCTGGAGAGTGTGGCGCGCACCGGCGGCCACCTCAGCTCCAACCTGGGCACGGTGGAACTGACCGTGGCCCTGCACTACGTCTTCAACACCCCGGAAGACCGTCTGGTGTGGGACGTGGGCCACCAGACCTACCCGCACAAGATCCTGACCGGGCGCCGCGACCGCATGCACAGCCTGCGCCAGCAGGGCGGCATCAGCGGGTTTCCGCGCCGCGACGAGAGCGAGTACGACACCTTCGGCACGGCGCATTCGTCCACCAGCATTTCGGCGGCGCTGGGCATGGCGCTGGCGGCCAAGATCAAGGGCGAGAACCGCAACGCCGTGGCGATCATCGGCGACGGCGCCATGACCGCCGGCATGGCGTTCGAGGCCCTGAACAACGCCGGCGTGGCCGACGGCCGTCTGCTGGTGGTGCTCAACGACAACGACATGTCGATCTCGCCACCGGTGGGGGCGCTCAACCGTTACCTGGCCCAGCTCATGAGCGGTCAGTTCTACACGGCGGCCAAGAACGTGGGCAAGCAGGTGCTGCGCAATGCGCCACCGCTGTTCGAGCTGGCCAAGCGGCTGGAAGAGCACGCCAAGGGCATGGTGGTGCCCGCCACCCTGTTCGAGAAGTTCGGCTTCAACTACATCGGCCCGATCGACGGGCACGACCTCGATTCGCTGATACCCACGCTGGAGAACATCCGCCACCTGCTCGACACCGACAGCGGTCCGCAGTTCCTGCATGTCGTGACCAGGAAAGGCCAGGGCTACAAGCTGGCCGAGGCCGATCCGGTGGCCTACCATGGCCCGGGCAAGTTCGACCCCGCGGTCGGCCTGACCGCACCCGCCACGCCGCCCAGGACCACCTTCACCCAGGTGTTTGGCCAGTGGCTGTGCGACATGGCCGCCGCCGACCCGCGCCTGGTCGGCATCACCCCCGCCATGCGCGAGGGTTCGGGCATGGTCGAGTTCGAGCGCCGTTTCCCGGCCCGCTATTTCGATGTCGGCATTGCCGAACAACACGCCGTCACCTTTGCCGCCGGTCTCGCCTGCGAAGGCCTCAAGCCGGTGGTGGCCATCTATTCCACCTTCCTGCAGCGTGCTTACGACCAGCTGATCCACGATGTGGCGCTGCAGAACCTGCCGGTGGTATTCGCGCTCGACCGCGCGGGCCTGGTGGGGGCCGACGGGGCCACCCACGCGGGTGCCTACGACATCGCCTTCCTGCGCTGCATTCCCAACATGGCGGTGGCCTGCCCGGCCGACGAGGCCGAGTGCCGCCAGCTGCTGAGCACCGCCTTCGAGCAGGAGCACCCGGTGGCGGTGCGCTACCCGCGGGGCGCGGGCGTCGGAGCGGTTCCGCCTTCGGGACTCAAGGGCCTGGCCTATGGCCGTGGCGAGTGGACCCGCCAAGGACGCGGTGTGGCGATTCTGGCCTTTGGCACGCTGCTGCATCCGGCGCTGGCGGCCGCCAAGTCGATGGGGGTGAGCGTGGCCAACATGCGCTGGGTCAAGCCGCTGGATCTGGAGTTGCTGCGCGAACTGGCACGCTCGCACCAGGCGCTGGTCACGGTGGAAGAGGGCTGCATCCAGGGCGGTGCCGGCAGCGCGGTGCTCGAAGCGCTGCAGCAGGAAGGCCTGGTTCTGCCGGTGCTGCAGCTGGGGCTGCCGGACGAATTCATCGAGCACGGAGATCCGGCCAGACTGCTGGCCATGGTCGGGCTCGATGCCGCCGGGATCGAACGCTCGGTGCGCGAACGGTTCGCCTCCCTGCTCGATACGCCGACCGACCTGAAAGCGGTGGCCTGATGGCCGCTTCGATGGACGAAGCGGCCGCCCTCATGCCCGATGTGCAGGGTCGACACGACCCGCGTGCCATGCCGATTGCACGCGTGGGGGTGAAGAACCTGCGCTATCCGATTGCCTTGCAGGTGGCCGGCTGCTTGCAGCACAGCGTCGGTCTGTGGAATGTGCACGTGGGTTTGCGGGCCGAACAGAAAGGGGCCCACATGTCGCGGCTGCTGGCCTGGCTCGACGGTTTCACGCAACCCGCCGATGGTGCCGTGGCGACGACGTTTGAGCGCTTGCAGGGCAGCATGCCCGATCTCCTGGCCTTGCTGGAGACGGCGACCGGCGGGCTCGACGTGGGGTTTCCGTTCTTCATCCGCAAGACCGCACCGGTGTCGGGCCTGCAGAGCCTGATGGAGTACGACGGCGGCTGGGCTGTGACCCACACGGCAGGCGGGCCGACCGAGGTTCGCATGGTGGCCACGGTGCCGGTCAAATCGCTGTGTCCCTGTTCCAAGGAGGTGAGCGAAGACGGTGCCCACAACCAGCGTTCGCACATCCGGATCGAGGTCCTGCTCAATGCCCCCGTGCCCTGGGAGGAACTGGTGCGCTTCGCGGAAGACCATGCCTCCAGCGAACTCTGGGGCCTGCTCAAGCGCAGCGACGAAAAATGGGTCACCGAGCGTGCCTATGCCCACCCGAAGTTTGTGGAAGATCTGGTGCGCGATGTGGCGCTGGCGCTGGAAGGCGATCACCGGATCGACGCCTACAGCGTGGATGTGACCAACTTCGAATCGATCCATGCACACGATGTGCACGCACGGGTCTCGCGTGACAAACGCCCGGTTTGAGGGGTTCCGACCGGTGTCGATGCTGAACTTTTTTCAACAAACGTTGGCTCACTTTTCAGCTTGACGCGTCAAGTGACGAGACGCTGGTGAAATGCCTGAGGAATCGGGAGTTTTCGAGGGAAAACCCGCGCGAAACGGGTGTTTCCGGTCCTTACAATTCACGGGCCCAAGCGCGTCGGCCCATGCACAGACTCAGGTGAACGAGCCGATACACAATCAACCAGATGGAGTTCTAACAACATGGATCGTCGTTCCATTCTCAAGCACGCCGGCATTGCCGGGGTGCTGGCCGCAGGAGCAGCTCCCGCTGTCCATGCGCAAGCCGCCATTCGCTGGCGCATCACCTCCAGTTTCCCCAAGGCGCTGGACACCATCCACGGCGCCTCCGACGTGTTCGCCCGCAAGATCGGCGACATGACCGGTGGCAAGTTCCAGGTCACGGTGCACGCTCCGGGCGAACTCGTGCCCGCCTTCGGCGTGGTCGACGCTGTGCAGGCCGGCACGGTGGAAGCCGGCCACACCGCTCCCTACTACTACTTCGGCAAGGACGACACCTTCGCCATGGGCACGGCGATCCCCTTCGGCCTGAACAGCCGCCAGCTCACCGCCTGGTACTACGACGGCAACGGCATGAAGCTGTTCCGCGAGTTCTACGACAAGTACAACATCATCAACTTCCCCGGTGGCAACACGGGGGCCCAGATGGGTGGCTGGTACCGCAAGGAGATCAAGTCGCTGGCCGACATCAAGGGCCTGAAGATGCGCGTCGGTGGCTTCGCCGGCAAGGTGATGAGCCGCATGGGCGCCGTTCCGCAGAACATTCCTGGCGGCGAGATCTACCAGGCGCTGGAAAAAGGCACGATCGACGCCACCGAGTGGATCGGACCGTACGACGACGAGAAGCTGGGCTTCCAGAAAGTGGCCAAGAACTACTACTACCCCGGCTGGTGGGAAGGCGGCGCCCAGCTCGACTTCTACGTCAACAAGGGTGCGTTCAACGCGCTGTCGAAAGAAAACCAGGCCATCGTGGAGGCAGCAGCCTCCTATGCCCACATCGAGATGCAGGCCCGCTACGACGCCCGCAACCCGGCCGCTCTCAAGCGCCTGGTGGCCGGTGGCGCCAAGCTGTTGCCGTTCCCCAAGGCGGTGATGGATGGTGCGTACAAGGCGTCGATGGAGCTCTACGCCGAGCTGAACGACACCAACCCGGCCTGGAAAAAGATCTATTCGGACTACTCGGCCTTCCGCAAGGACCAGAACCTCTGGTTCCGCTTCACCGAAGCCACGTTCGACCGCTACATGCAGGCGGCCAAGCTGTAATCGCTTGCTCGCTGCAGCCTTCAGAAAGCCCCGCACTCGCGGGGTTTTTTGATCACATTCGAAACCGTCCGATGCCGGCTACCCCGGCGGGACGGTCCCGTGTCACCGTCGGCGGCGCACCAGCCCGGACGGCCCTGTTTCGAGATTCGATAGACTGTCGGACCCGCTCACCGGCGACCTTGTCCTATCGGGGAAATTCCATGCCCTTCCTGCTTCAAATTTCGCGCCTCATCGATGGCCTCAGCAGCCTCATCGGCAAGCTGGTCATGTGGCTGATCCTGGCGGCCACACTGATCAGCGCCGGCAACGCCATCGTCCGCAAGGTGTTCGGCACCAGCTCCAACGCCTGGCTGGAAATCCAGTGGTACCTGTTTGCCGCCGTGTTCATGCTCGGCGGCGGCTATGCCTTCCTGCGCAACGCGCACGTGCGCATCGACTTCATCTCCAGCAAGTTCAGCGACCGCACCCGCAACTGGATCGACGTGGTCGGCATCGTCGTCTTCCTGTTCCCGCTCTGCTACATGATGGCCACGCTCGGCTGGCCGCTGCTGGTGAATGCCTGGGTATCCGGCGAAGTGTCGTCCAATGCGGGCGGACTGATCCGCTGGCCGGTCTACGCCCTGATTCCGCTGGGCTTCGCGCTGCTGTTCCTGCAGGGCGTGTCCGAGCTGATCAAACGCCTCGCCTTCCTCTCGGGCCAGGGGCCGGACGCGCTGAGCCACACCGGTCCCAGCGAAACCGAGCTGCTGGCCCAGGAAATTGCCGCCCAAGAAGCCGCACGCAAAGCGGGAGCCACGTCATGATCGAATTCCTCACGCAAAACTTTGTCCCGATCATGTTTTCGGGCCTGCTGGTCTTCCTGCTGGCGGGCTTCCCGGTGGCCTTCTCGCTGGCGGCGACGGGCCTGTTCTTCGGCCTCATCGGCATGGAGCTGGGGCTGTTCCCGGACAACCTGTTCCAGGCCCTGCCGCTGCGGGTGTTCGGCATCATGCAGAACGACACGCTGCTGGCCATCCCGTTCTTCACGCTCATGGGCATCATCCTGGAGCGAAGCCGCATGGCCGAGGATCTTCTGGAAACGGTGGGCCAGGTGTTCGGTCCGCTGCGCGGCGGCGTGGGCATTGCCGTGGTGCTGGTCGGTGCGCTGCTCGCGGCCACCACCGGCGTGGTGGCCGCTTCGGTGATCTCGATGGGTCTCATTGCGATGCCCATCATGCTGCGCTACGGCTACAACCGCACGATTGCCACCGGCACCATCACCGCCTCGGGCACGCTGGCCCAGGCCCTGCCGCCTTCGCTGGTGCTGATCGTGCTGGCCGACCAGCTCGGACGTTCGGTGGGTGACATGTACGCTGGCGCCCTGATCCCGGGCCTCATGCTGGTCGGCCTGTATCTGCTGTTCATCGTCGTGGTGGCGCTGGTCAAACCGGCCTGGGTGCCTGCCCTGCCGCCCGAAGCACGGATCTATTCCGAGCCCAACGGCTCCAGTGGCCATGTGTCGCTGCTGGCCCTGCTGGTTGTGTGCGGTGCGGCGGGCTTCGCCTGGTCGCAGGTGCACGAATCCATCATGAACCCGTGGCTGGAGCGCGAGATGGCCGCACCGGGTGACGAGATCTTCATCCTGTCCATGACCATCGCCGCGTTCCTGGCGCTGGGTCTTGCGCTGGTCAACCGGCTTTTCGGCATCGGGCTGCTCTCGCGGCTGACCGAGCGCGTCACCTTCGTGCTGATCCCGCCACTGGTGCTGATCTTCCTGGTGCTGGGCACCATCTTCCTCGGTGTGGCGACGCCCACCGAAGGTGGCGCCATGGGTGCACTGGGCGCGCTGATCATGGCGGGTGCACGCCGAACGCTGTCGTTTGATCTGCTCAAGCAGGCGCTGGAAAACAGCACCAAGCTGGCGATCTTCGTGCTGTTCATCCTGATCGGATCGACCGTCTTCAGCTTCACCTTCAACGCGGCCGACGGCCACATCTGGGTCGAGCATCTGTTCGACAAGCTGCCCGGCGGACAGCTCGGCTTCCTGATCGTGGTGAACTTCCTAGTGTTCGTGCTGGGCATGTTCATCGATTTCTTCGAGATCGCCTTCATCGTCGTGCCCCTGCTGGCGCCGGTGGCCGAGAAGCTGGACATCAACCTGATCTGGTTCGGCATCATCCTGGCGATGAACCTGCAGACTTCGTTCCTCACGCCGCCGTTCGGCTTTGCCCTGTTCTACCTGCGCAGCGTGGCCGCGCGCAACGACTACGACGATGTGGTCACCGGCAAGCGCATTCCGGCCGTGACCACGGCGCAGATCTACAAGGGTTCGATTGCCTTCATCGTGCTGCAGCTCATCATGGTGGCGGTGATCATCATCAATCCCGGCATCGTCACAGGCAACCTGGACAAGGCGGCGGTGGTGGACGACGCGGCAGTCTCCGACATGCTCAACAACATGCAGGATCTGCAAGGCGAAGACAACACAGAGCCCAACATGGACGGTTCCGGCAATGCAGTGCCCGGGGGCGACGCCGAGCCTGCTGCACCCGATGCGGTGGAAGGCGAAGCGGTGGATCCAGCCAAGGCGCTGGAAGAGGCCATCAAGAAGGCCGAATGAGGCCGCAACCGGAGCGCAAGACATGCAGATCGACGTGAAGGTGCTGGACTCGCGCATGGCGGGCCAGCTCCCCGCCTACGCCACCAGCGGCAGCGCGGGCCTGGACCTGCGTGCCTGCCTGGACGCACCGCTGACCCTGGCGCCCAATGCCTGGCAGCTGGTGCCCACCGGGCTGGCGATCCACCTGGCCGATCCGGGCTATGCGGCGATGATCCTGCCGCGCTCGGGCCTCGGCCACAAACACGGCATCGTGCTGGGCAACCTGGTCGGCCTGATCGATAGCGACTACCAGGGGCAGCTCATGGTGAGTGCCTGGAACCGCAGCGATGTGGCCTTCACCATCGAGCCGATGGAGCGCATCGCGCAGATGGTGATCGTTCCGGTCGTGCAGGCGCGCTTCAACGTGGTGGCGGACTTTGCAGAGGCCAGCGAACGCGGCGCGGGCGGTTACGGCTCCACGGGCAGGGGTTGAACCGTCGTTCCGCGCCGGGTGTCCGAACCCGCCGCAAACAAAAAAGGGCTGCCGGTGCAGCCCTTTTTTGTTTGTCATGACCCGCATCAGTGCAGGGTGCGTGTGCCGCCCGGTGGCAGATCGGCCCCGGTCGTGTCGGCGTCGTCGCTGCTGTCGACCTGCATGCGGAAAAAGCCGGTGCCCAGTGAACCTCGGCCCACCTCACTCTCCTGCGCTTCGCGCACCGCGTGCACCTTCAGCGAGATGCGCAGCGCCATGCCCGCGAGCGGGTGGTTGGCGTCGAGCACCACATGGTCGGGGTAGATGTCGCTCACGAAGTACAGGCGGTCCTTCGGTGCGCCGGGGTTGCAGCCTTCGGGCAGCCCTTCAAAGCCCATGCCTTCCTCGATGTTCTCCGGGAACAGGTGCCGCGGCTCCAGAAACAGCAGCCGGTCGTCGTAGTCGCCAAAGGCGTCTTGCGGCTCCAGGTGCAGATCCACCGTGTCACCAGCGGCATGGCCTTGCAGGACTTCTTCGATCTTGGCCAGCAGATCGGTGCCGCCGACGAAGAACTCCACCGGTTCATCGAGCACGTCCAGCTCTTCGCCCAAGGTGTCTTTCAGCGTCCAGGTCAAGGCCACAACGCATTGTTCTGTGATGGTCATAGGACTTTTCATTGGACAATTGTCCCATGTTCAAAGCCACACCCTCCAGCCCCGCGGTCACCCCAGACGGCACCATCCCTCCCCGGCCCGACGCGCCCTGCACCATGCTGGGCGGCCTTTCCCCGGCGCAGTTCATGCGCCGCCACTGGCAGAAAAAGCCGCTGCTGATCCGCAACGCCTTCCCCGGTTTCACACCGTTGCTGAGCCGCCAGGCGCTGTTCGCCATGGCTGGCGACGAAGCGGTGGAGTCGCGCCTGATCGTGCACAAGCCCGCGGGCTGGACGCTCAGGCACGGGCCGCTGGCCCGCAGCGCCTTTCCGCCGCTGAAGCAGCCGCGCTGGACCATGCTGGTGCAGGGGGTGGACCTGCACCTGCAAAGCGCGCACGAGTTGCTGCAGCGTTTTCGCTTCGTCCCCGACGCGCGGCTCGACGACCTGATGATCTCCTGGGCCAGCGATGGCGGCGGCGTGGGGCCGCATTTCGACAGCTACGACGTGTTCCTGTTGCAGGCCAGCGGCCAGCGGTTGTGGCGCATCGGCCGGCAGAAAGATCTGTCGCTGGAGGAGGGTGTTCCGCTGAAAATCCTGAGCCATTTCGAGCCTGAAGAAGAGCACCTGCTCAGCCCCGGCGACATGCTCTACCTGCCGCCCCGCTGGGCGCACGACGGCATTGCGGTGGGTGACGACTGCATGACCTATTCCATGGGGTTCCGGGTGCCGCAGCGCGGAGGCCTGGCGGGTGAGCTGCTGCAGCGCATGGCCGACGAGTTCGAGGACGCGACGCTCTACCGCGACCCGGACCAGCCCGCCACCGCGACGCCCGCCGCCCTGCCGGCGGCGCTGGAGGCATTCGCTGCCGATGCATTGCAGCGGCTGCTGGCCGAGCGCCAGTCGCTTGCCTGTGCGCTGGGTGAGGTGATGACCGAACCCAAGCCCCGCGTCTGGTTCGATGAGCCTGCGGGCGAATGGTCGCCGGGAGCGGTGACGCTGGACCGCCGCACGCGCATGATGTACGACCAGCGGCACATCTTCATCAACGGCGAGAGCTTCCGTGCGGGTGGCGCTGATGCACGCCTGATGCGTTGTCTCGCCGACCAGCGTCGCCTCGGCGATCAGCAGGTGAGGCGTGCCGGGCCGGCTGCGCAGGCGCTGTTGCAGGACTGGTTCGAGGCGGGCTGGCTGCAGCGGGTACCCGAGGCTTGAACGAAGTGCGCGACGCCTGACCAGGCGGGAGCGAGACGATAGGAGAGACCATGACCCACGAAGCCGCACCGCCATGCCCATTGCCCACCGGGCGTTTTGAGGGCCGTCTGGCCTTCGCAGATCTGGTGCGCCAGGCCCTGGCCTGTGCGGCGCAGGAGGGCTGGTCGTCCATCGTGCTGAGCGACGCCGACTTCGCCGACTGGCCCCTGGGTGAGCGGGTCGTGGTGGACGCTCTCCAGGGCTGGGCTTGTCAGGGGCGCCACATCCGGTTCATGGCACGCGACTTTGCCCCCTTGCGGCAGTTGCATCCGCGCCTGGTGCAGTGGCGGGTCACCTGGTCACACATCGTCGAGGCACACGCCTGCTCGGGCGCGGCGGGCAACGATCTGCCGAGTGCCATCTGGTCACCTGGCTGGACCCTAGAACGGCTGGACACCATGCGCTGCACGCTGATCGCCACGCGCGATGCCGAACGGCGGGTGGCCCTGCGGGAGCGTCTGGAAAACTGCTGGCACAAGGGCAGCCCCGCCTTTCCCGCGACCACCCTGGGCCTGTGACACTTGGTATCTTGATTGGCGTGAATGCAACACTTGCACTGGAAAGGCAGAAACCGTTCGTGAGGGTAAATACGGATGCAATTTCTGAGTTATGATTCGCATCCAGTCTGGAAGCCGGATTCAAAACGGTTGTCTGACTGGGTCAAACAAGCTCGGATCCCGGATTCGGGTTTTTTTTTGACTCAAGATTAATTGTCGTTTGTTCATCCTCATCCACTGGAATCCACACCATGAAAAAGACCCTCCTGCTCGCCACCCTGCTCGCCGCTGTTGCCCTGACCGCTTGCGGTAAGAAAGAAGAAGCTCCGGTTGAAGCGCCGGCACCTGCCGCTGCTCCGGCTGCTGCTCCGGCTGATGCTGCACCTGCCGCAGCACCGACCGACGCTGCTGCCACCCCCACCACCGCTGATGCTGCCGCTACCGCTGCTGCTGCAACCGCTGACGCTGCCAAGACCGCTGCCGATGCAACCGCTGACGCCGCCAAGACCGCTGCTGATGCAACCGCCGCTGCCGCCAAGACCGCTGCCGACGCTGCTGCCGAAGCCGCCAAGGCTGCTGTGAAGCCCGCCCAGTAATCGGGTTCCGGGCCTTGTGCCCGGACAATGAAAAAGCCACCCTCGGGTGGCTTTTTCATTGCCGGTTTCCGTGGCATTGGCCGCGGAAACCGGGCGCTTTCCGCTCAGGTCACTTCAGATCCTCGGCCAGTAACTGGGTGATGCGCTGGGCGTTGGCTGACACGTCAGGCTGGCCCTGCGCATCCAGCACCGAGACGGTGGTGCTGTTGCCGCTGCTGCGAACCAGCACGCGGTACTTGGCGGGAGCCGTTTCGGCTTTGGATCCACTGAAGAGGCGCCCGAAGAAGCCAGGCTTCTGGTCGTCCTGGCTGGCCGACGGGACATAACGCACGAAGTAGGTGCCCTGGCTGCGGTCCCGGTCTTCGACGGTGAAACCGGTGCGGTCCAGGGACAGGCCGACGCGTCGCCAGGCGCGATCAAAGCCGTCGTCGAGCTGCACCACCGGCTGGTTGTTCACCGTGACCACACGCGCAGCGGCCTGCACCGGTGCCGTGGCCAGCGCGGCCTTGGCCTGTGTTTCACTGACGCCCAGCTTAACCATCAGCCGGCTCAGGAACTCGGTTTCCAGTTCGACATCGCTGGGACGGGGTTGCCAGACGGTCTGGTCCTTCTGTGCACTCGAATACACCTCAATCATGCCCCGGTGGCTGATGTAGATCTCGGTCTTGCCGTCGGTCCCGCGTTCCAGCCGTGTGCGGAACTTGTCGCGCTCACCTGTGGAGTAGAGGTTCTCGAACACCTTTCCGATGGTTCTGCGGATGAAGTCCTGCGGCAGCTTGGCGCGGTTCTCGGCCCAGTCGGTTTCCATGATGCCCAGTTGCTCCTGGTCGGTTTCCAGCACGAAGCCGTTTTCCTGCCAGAAGTCGCGCACCGGCGCCCAGAGCTTGTCGGCCGGCCGGCCCACCACCAGCCAGCGCTGGTTGCCGGCGCGCTCGATGCGCACATCCCCCACGCTGGTGGCGGCCGTGGCACTGGCGGAGGCGTCGGCAGGCTGTGCGGTCTGGTAGCCGCTCGCCGTGACCACCGAACCCGGCACGTTGTAGCGGGAATCTCGGCTGAGCTGGGTCAGATCGGGCGGTACGTCGAGCGTGCTGCCCCGCTGGGCGCTCTTGTAGTCGATCTTGTCTTCCTGCAGCATCGAGCAGCCGGTGGCCAGGAGCGCGGCCACAGCCACGGCGCCAAGACGGAGCATCGGAGCACCACGTACCGGCAGGGAGGATGGGGTGTGGGGCATGGAACGGTGTTTCTTGAGGGGCATGAAGGGGCTCGACGGGTAGGTTGCGGCAAGATGACGGGCTGGGCGCTCAGTCAATCAGGCCGCTTTCTTTGAGTGCGCCTTCGACAACGGGTTCCAGTGCGCGGGACATCGGCGTCAGGGGCAGACGCATGGTCTCACGGCACAGTCCCATGCGGGCCATGGCCCACTTGAGCGGGATCGGGTTGGCTTCGACGAACAGGTTCTTGTGCACCGGCATCAGGCGGAACTGGATGTCCATCGCCTTGCGGTTGTCCCCCGCAATGGCCGCGATGCAGAGCTCGTGCATCAGGCGGGGCGCGATGTTGGCTGTCACGCTGATGTTGCCCTGGCCGCCGCAGAGCATCAGCGCCACGGCGGTCGGGTCGTCGCCGGAGTAGATGGCGAAGCCTTCGGGCGCCTCGCGGATCAGCCACTGCGCGCGTTCGATGTTGCCGGTGGCTTCCTTGATGCCGACGATACCCGGCACCTGGGCCAGACGCAGGGCGGTATCGACCGACATGTCGGCCACACTGCGGCCGGGCACGTTGTACAGCACGATCGGCAGGTCGCCGGTGGCTTCGGCGATGGCCTTGAAGTGCTGGTACTGGCCCTCCTGCGTGGGCTTGTTGTAGTAGGGCACGACCTGCAACTGGCAGTCAGCGCCGACGCTGCGGGCGAATTTGGCCAGTTCGATGGCCTCCGCGGTGGAGTTGGCGCCGCAGCCGGCCATGATGGGCACGCGC
Organism: Hydrogenophaga sp.; assembly: GCA_011391495.1. GTDB lineage: Bacteria > Pseudomonadota > Gammaproteobacteria > Burkholderiales > Burkholderiaceae_C > Hydrogenophaga. The sequence continues at coordinate 14,434 of JAABQK010000023.1, read as the reverse complement.
CTGGCCGCCTGCTCGACCGAGACGCGGATGATCTCGCAGTGCTCTTCCACGGTGACGGTGGGCGACTCGCCCGTGGTGCCGACGACGCCGATGCAGTCTGTGCCTTCGGCGATGTGCCAGTCGATCAGCTTGCGCAGGGTGGGGTAGTCCACGCTGCCGTCTTCGAACATGGGCGTGACCAGAGCCACGATGCTGCCAGTGATGGGTTTCATAAGCTAAAGGCCCCAGGGGGTGTTTGCCTGCGATGCACGGGCCAGACGGGGCTGCCGGCAGCGGTCGCACGAATCCTGCATTCTACCCAGTGGCATCCAGCGCATACCGTTCGGGCAGGCCCGATGGACGGGGTCGTTTTCGCACCGCGGCAATGCGCTGGACGAAGCGTTCCGGTCGGTTCGCGAAACCGTCTTCGAACGCCACCACGTGCAGACCGGCGGCGGCTTGCAGCAATTCGCCGGGCTGCAGCAGAAAGTCGGGCCGTGAGGGCTTGCCCACGGTTTCGTTGCCGACGGCAAATGTCTCGTAGATCAGCACGCCGCCCGGAGCCACACTGGCCACCATCAGCGGCAGCAGCGGACGCCACAGGTAGTTCGTGACCACCACCGCATCGAAACTTTCGCCCGCGAACGGCCAGGGTCCGTTTTCGATGTCGGCCTCAATGGCACGTCCCAGCCCGGCCACCGCGGCGATGGCTTCGGCCGAGCAGTCCACACCGGTCACCGGATGGCCGCGTTGCGCGAACCAGCGCAGGTGACGGCCATGACCGCAGGCCACATCGAGCACCGATCCCCCCGCGGGGACCAGATGCGACCAGCGCTCCACCCAGGCCGAAGGCGCTTCCGTGCCGTGCATCTAGAAACAGCTCCAGAGCTGATCGGCCAGGTTCACCAGAAAGTCGGGCCGGTTGTAGAGCGCCAGCGTGGCCAGCAGTGCCAGGGCCACGCCGGTCCAGACCAGGGTCCTGGTGAGCAGCGGTTTCACGCGGTGACCCTCACACGTTGCGGGCCGCGCAGGATGGGCGACTCGCGCACCGGCAGGTTGATCAGCGCGGCGAACACGCCGAGCGCGATCGAGATGTACCAGACGATGTCGTAGCTGCCGGTGCGGTCGTACAGCACGCCGCCGAGCCACACGCCCATGAAGCTGCCGATCTGGTGGCTGAAGAACACGAAGCCGCCCAGCATGGACAGATGCGCCACGCCGAAGATCTGCGCCACCGCGGCGTTGGTGGGCGGCACGGTGGACAGCCACAGCACGCCCATGACGCTGGAGAACACATAGACGCTGGCGGGCGACAAGGGCACGATCAGGAAGACGCTGATGGCCACCGCGCGCGCCAGGTAGATGAAGGCCAGGATGTAGCGCTTGGGCATGCGCTGGCCCAGCGCGCCCGCGGCGTAGGTGCCGATCACGTTGAACAGGCCGATCAGCGCGAGCGCATAGCTCGCCACCTGCGGCGAGAGGCCGTTGTCCTTCAGGTAGCTCGGCATGTGCACGCCGATGAACACCACCTGGAAGCCGCAGACGAAATAGCCGGCCATCAGCAACTGGAAGCTGCGGTACTTGAAGGCCTCGCGCAGCGCCTGCTGAATCGTCTGTTCCCGCTTGGGCGCCACGCCGCCCACAAAACCTGGCTCGCGCAGGAACAGCGCCAGCGGCATGATCAGCAGCACCGCAGCACCCAGGAACAGCAGCGCCTCCTGCCAGCCAAAGCGGCTGATGAGCCAGCCTTCCACCGGCACCATGAGAAACTGGCCGAACGAGCCGGCGGCCGCTGCCACACCCATGGCCCAGGAACGTTTCTCCGCCGGGATCTGGCGCCCGATCACGCCGTAGATCACTGCGTAGGTCGTGCCGGCCTGGGCCGCGCCGATCAGCACGCCGGCGGTCAGCGCAAACGTGAATGGCGTGGGCGCCAGCGCCATGCCGGCCAGTCCGAGCGCATAGAGCAGGGCCCCGACCAGCAGCACGCGGAAGGCACCAAAACGGTCGGCGGCCATGCCGGCGAAGATGCCGAACACGCCCCAGGACAGGTTTTGCACAGCCAGGGCAAAGGCGAAGTTCTCGCGTGTCCAGCCCTGGTCCTGGGTGATGGGCTGCAGCCACAGGCCAAAGCCGTGGCGGATGCCCATGGACAGGGTGACGATGGCGGCGCCGCAGGCGAGCACCTGGAACGCGGACAGGCGGGGCGCGGCAAGGGCAGGGGGTGCAGATGACATCCTGCGACTGTAGCGAAGATGGCCGCGCCGCGCTGTCACCGGGGGCGGTTGCCGCCTTGAAATTTCTGGCCGTGATGGATGCGCCTGGGTCATCAATGGACGCGCGCGGTGCGGTCGATCTGTATTTGTATCCAGTGATTTGTGCGGGGATGCTTACAATCCGCCCCCATGGCGACCCAAACATCCCCCGAATATTCCGAAGGCTCGATCCGCGTCCTCAAGGGACTGGAGCCGGTCAAGCAGCGCCCGGGCATGTACACCCGGACCGACAACCCGCTGCACATCATCCAGGAAGTGCTGGACAACTCGGCCGACGAGGCACTGGCCGGGCACGGCAAGAAGATCAAGGTCACGCTGCACACCGACCATTCGGTGAGCGTGGAGGACGACGGCCGCGGCATCCCGTTCGGCCTGCACCCCGAAGAAAAAGCACCGGTGGTGGAACTCGTGTTCACCCGCCTGCACGCGGGTGGCAAGTTCGACAAGGGCAAGGGCGGCGCCTACAGCTTCTCGGGCGGCCTGCACGGCGTGGGTGTGAGCGTGACCAACGCGCTCTCCACCCGGCTGGAAGTCACCAGCTACCGCGAAGGCCAGGTGGCCAGGCTGGCGTTTTCGGCCGGCGACGTGGTTGAACCCCTTGTGATCACGCCCAAGGGCGAGGGCGACCGAAAGCAGGGCACCACGGTGCGCGCCTGGCCCGACGCCAGGTACTTCGAATCCGCCGCCCTGCCCATGGCCGAACTCACCCACCTGCTGCGCAGCAAGGCGGTGCTGATGCCTGGCGTGACGGTGACGCTGGTCAATGAAAAAACCAAGGACAGCCAGGTCTGGCTCTACAAGGGCGGCCTGCGCGACTACCTGCAGCAGACGCTGAGTGGCGAGCCAGTGATTCCGTTGTTCGAAGGCGAAGGTTTCGCCGACAGCAGCCACGACAGCTTCGCCGAAGGCGAGGGCGCGGCCTGGTGCGTGGCCTTTACAGAAGACGGCCAGCCGGTGCGCGAGAGCTATGTGAACCTGATCCCCACCAGCGCCGGCGGCACGCACGACAGCGGCCTGCGCGACGGCCTGTTCCAGGCGGTCAAGGCCTTCATCGAGATGCATGCGCTGCTGCCCAAGGGTGTGAAGCTGCTGCCCGAAGACGTGTTCGCCCGCGCCAGCTATGTCCTCTCCGCCAAGGTGCTCGACCCGCAGTTCCAGGGCCAGATCAAGGAGCGTCTGAACTCGCGCGACGCGCTGCGCCTGGTTGGCAGTTTCGTGCGTCCGGCGCTCGAACTCTGGCTCAACCAGCACGTGGACTACGGCAAGAAGCTCGCCGAACTCGCCATCAAGGCCGCGCAGTTTCGCCAGAAGGCCGGGCAGAAGGTCGAGAAGCGCAAGGGCTCGGGCGTGGCCGTGCTGCCCGGCAAGCTGACCGACTGCGAGAGCCGGGACCTCGCGCACAACGAGGTGTTCCTGGTCGAGGGTGACTCTGCCGGCGGCAGCGCCAAGATGGGCCGCGACAAGGAATGCCAGGCCGTGCTGCCGCTGCGTGGCAAGGTGCTCAACACCTGGGAGGTTGAGCGCGACCGCCTGTTTGCCAACAACGAGATTCACGACATCGCGGTCGCGATCGGTGTTGATCCGCACGGCCCGCTGGAGACGCCCGACATGAGCGGCCTGCGCTACGGCAAGGTCTGCATCCTGAGCGACGCCGACGTGGACGGCTCGCACATCCAGGTGCTGCTGCTCACGCTGTTCTTCCGGCACTTCCCCAAGCTGATCGAGGCGGGTCACGTGTACGTGGCGCGTCCACCGCTGTTCCGGGTGGACGTGCCCGCGCGCGGCAAGAAGCCGGCCAGCAAGCAATACGCGCTGGACGAGGGCGAACTGCACGCGATTCTGGACAAGGCCGATAAAGACGGCGTCGCACGCGAGAAATGCCAGATCAGCCGCTTCAAAGGCCTGGGCGAGATGAACGCCGAACAGCTCTGGGACACCACGCTCAATCCCGACACGCGCCGCCTCATGCAGGTGACCCTGGGCGGGATGGACTTTGCCGCCACCGAAGCACTCATCACCAAGCTCATGGGCAAGGGCGAGGCGGCCTCGCGCCGCGAGCTGATGGAGCTGCACGGCGATTCCGTTGAAATCGATATCTAGAGACCCACCCTCGCGCCGCTTCGCCTCACCCCTCCGGGGTGGCACTGGCCGACCGGCCCAGCCGGACCGGCGGTGCCGCTGCCCTGAATGCACGCTGGCGCTGCGCCCCATTGCACAACCTGCCAACCTGAATACCGAGCCTTTTCCATGGACGATCTACTGAATCCGGAGCCGGTGGCCGACGTGCCCGGCGACGACAACCTGGCCGCCTACGCGCAGCGCGCTTACCTCGAGTACGCGCTCTCTGTCGTCAAGGGGCGGGCCCTGCCCGACGTGTGTGATGGCCAGAAGCCGGTGCAGCGCCGCATCCTCTATGCCATGGAGCGCATGGGCCTGGGCTTCAGCGGGCCCAACCGGAACACGGCGGCCAAGCCGGTCAAGAGCGCCCGGGTGGTCGGCGATGTGCTGGGCAAATACCACCCGCACGGCGACAGCGCGGCCTACGACGCACTGGTGCGCATGGCGCAGGACTTCTCGCAGCGCTACCCGCTGATCGACGGCCAGGGCAACTTCGGCAGCCGCGACGGCGACGGCGCGGCGGCCATGCGTTACACCGAAGCCCGCCTGGCCAGGATCACCGGCTTGCTGCTCGACGAGATCGACGAAGGCACGGTCGATTTCATTCCCACCTACGACGGCTCGTTCGAAGAACCGAAGCAACTGCCGGCGCGCCTGCCGTTCAACCTGCTCAACGGCGCCTCGGGCATTGCGGTCGGCCTGGCCACCGAGATCCCGAGCCACAACCTGCGCGAAGTGGCCGACGCCTGCGTGGCGCTGGTGAAGAACCCGAAACTCACCGACGACGAGCTGTTCACGATCATCCCGGGCCCCGACTACCCCGGTGGCGGCCAGATCATCAGCCCGGCCGGCGACATTGCCGACGCCTACCGGACCGGCCGCGGCAGCCTCAAGGTGCGCGCGCGCTGGAAGATCGAAGACCTCGCCCGCGGTCAGTGGCAGCTGGTGGTGAACGAGTTGCCGCCGGGCGTGAGCACGCAGCGTGTGCTGGAGGAGATCGAAGAGATCACCAATCCCAAGGTCAAGGCCGGCAAGAAGGCGCTGAGCCAAGAGCAGACCCAGCTGAAGGCCAGCATGCTCATGGTGCTGGACGTGGTGCGCGACGAATCGAGCAAGGACGCGCCGGTGCGCCTGGTGTTCGAGCCCAAGAGCAGCCGCATCGAACAGCAGGAGCTCATCACCGCGCTGCTCGCCCACACCAGTCTGGAAAGCTCGTCGCCAATCAACCTCACCATGGTGGGGCTGGACGGCCGGCCGACGCAGAAGAGCCTGCGGCTGATGCTGAGCGAGTGGATCGAGTTCCGCCAGGGCACCATCGTGCGCCGCTCGCAGCACCGCCTGAACAAGGTGCTCGACCGCATCCACATCCTCGAAGGGCGGCAGCTCGTGCTGCTGAACATCGACGAAGTGATCGCCATCATCCGCCAGAGCGACGAGCCCAAGGCATCGCTCATTGAGCGCTTCCGGCTCAGCGACCGGCAGGCGGAAGACATTCTCGAGATCCGCCTGCGCCAGCTCGCGCGGCTCGAGGCCATCAAGATCGAACAGGAGCTCTCCAGCCTGCGCGAAGAGCAGGGCCGGCTCGAAGACATCCTGGGCAACCCCGGCAGCCTGAAACGGCTGATGGTGAAAGAGATCGAGGCCGATGCCAAGACCTTCGCCGATGCGCGCCGCACGCTGATCCAGACCGAGAAAAAGGCCGTGGCCGAAATCAAGGTGGTGGACGAGCCGGTCACGGTGGTGGTGTCTGCCAAGGGCTGGGTGCGCGCGCGCACCGGCCACGGTCACGAGGCTGGCAGCTTCGCCTTCAAGGCGGGCGACGGCCTGTACGGCACCTTCGAGTGCCGCACGGTGGACACGATGATCGTCTTTGGCAGCAACGGCCGCGTGTACTCGCTGCCCGTGGCCAGCCTGCCCGGCGCGCGCGGCGACGGCCAGCCCATCACCACGCTGATCGAGCTCGAAAGCGGCACGCAGCCGGTGCACTACTTTGCCGGCCCGGCCCATGCCACGCTGCTGCTCGCCAGCACCGGGGGCTACGGCTTCCTGGCCAACGTGGAAAGCCTGGTCTCGCGCCAGAAGGCCGGCAAGGCCTTCATCAGCGTGGGCGAGGGCGAAACGGTCTGCGCGCCATCCCACGTGGCGAACACCACCGGCAGCCAGCCGCTGCTGCCCGCCACGCACGTGGCCTGCGCCTCCACCGGCGGGCGCATCCTCACCTTTGAAATTGCCGAACTCAAGGCCATGGAAAAGGGCGGGCGCGGCCTGATGCTGATCGACCTCGAAGCCAAAGACACCCTCGCCGGTGCCGCGGCCTATACCCGCAGCGTGAAGATCGAAGGCATCGGCCGCGGTGGCAAGGAACGCGACGAGACGCTGGAGATCCGCAGCCTCAACAACGCCCGCGCCGCCCGCGGCCGCAAGGGCAAGGCGGCCGACCTGGGCTTCAAGCCGGGCCGCATCATGCGGGTGGAGTGATGGACCTCGGCCTCTCCGGTGTGGCGGTGGCCGCGGTGAGCTTCGGCATCGCTTTCGGCGTGGCCCGGGCGATCGTGGCGGTGGCGAGAAAGCGCCGCCGGGGCCAGGATGAGGCCGCCGGCCACGCCACGCAAAGCCGCCAGGTGCGGCGGGCGCACGCGCGCAAGAACACGCGCTGACGATCTCCGCCGAGCGCCGCCTGCCTGCCAGCCGCCACCATGTCCAGCCCGCGCTTCTTCGGTCCCGGTCTCAAGGGCTTCCCCGCCGCCCAGGCCCCGCTCACGCGCGAGCAGATCGGCCGGCAAGGCTGGCAACTGCTGCGCGGCGACCTGGCCCTGCCGCTCGCTGTGCTCAGGCAGAGCGCCCTGCGGCACAACCTGCACTGGATGCGCGACTTCTGCGCGCAGCGCGGCATCGGTCTCGCACCACACGGCAAGACCAGCATGTCGCCCGAGCTGTGGCAGATGCAGCTCGATGCCGGCGCCTGGGGCATCAGCTTTGCCACCGTGTTCCAGGCGGCCGTGGGCGCGCGCCATGGTGTGCCGGTGCTGCTGATCGCCAACCAGGTGCTGCAGCCTGCCGAGCTGGATGCGCTGGCGCTGCTGCATGGCGAGCAGCCCGCCATGCGCTCGATGTTCCTGGTGGACTCGGTGGGTCAGGTGGACGCCATCGAGGCCTGGGCCCGGGCACGCGACTTCAAGGGCCAGTTTCATGTGCTGCTGGAGCTGGGCATGGCCGGCCAGCGCACCGGCTGCCGCACCGCCGATGAAGCGCGCCAGATCGCACAGCGCATCGCCGCCAGCCCGGCGCTGCGGCTCACCGGCATCGAATGCTACGAAGGCACCAGCGCCAGCTGCGACCACGCCAAGGACCGCGCCACCGTGCAGGGGCTGATGGACCGCGTGGACGCGATCGCGCGCGAAGCCATCGCCCAAGGCTGGTTCGACTTTGAGGAAATCATCCTCAGCGCCGGCGGCTCCGCCATCTTCGATCTGGTGGCCGAGCGCCTCACGCCGAGCCTGGGCCGCCCGGTGCGCGGCGTGCTGCGCTCGGGCTGCTACCTCACGCACGACCACCAGCGCTACCAGCGGTATCTGTGTTGCGTGGCCGAGCGCCTGAACTTGCTCGGTGGGGGGAATGCGACGCTCAAGCCCGCGCTGGAGGTGCTGGCCTGCGTGCAGAGCTGCCCCGAGCCCGGCCTGGCCCTGCTCGGCATGGGCAAGCGCGACGTGGGCCACGACCTTGACCTGCCCTTGCCCATCTGGCGGTCGGATGCGAACGGCGGCGCTCCGCGCGATGTGCCCGTCCACTGGTGCATCAATGCCCTCAACGACCAGCACGCCTACCTGTGCTACGACCCGGCTGCGCCAGAAGAAGAGTGGCCCACACTCGGCGAAACCGTGGCCAGCGGGATCTCGCACCCCTGCACCACCTTCGACAAATGGCGCTGGCTGCCGGTGGTGGACGACGCCTACCGCGTGGTCGATGCCGTGACCACCTGGTTCTGACCGCACCGGCACCGCCTGTCACGCCCGCGCGTGGCCACGGCAGGGCGTTCGTGTAAATTGGGCTTTCGTCTTTTCTTTCATCGCACGGCCGGAGACACCCTGTGAGCATGATCCTGAAACAACGTTTGACCGGTCCGGCCGCATGGCGCGGCAGCGAACTGGCGGGCGACACCTCCTGGCTGCATGTGCTGACGCCCGAGGCTATTGCCGGCATCGACGCGGCGCTGACCCACGTCAAGACCAGGGGGCTGAAATTTCCTTGTTTCGAGAAGGCCGATTTCCCGCTGCCTGGGCTGGTGACCGACCTGCTGCGTTACGCGGACGAGCTGGAAAACGGCCGCGGCTTCCTGCTGCTGCGCGGACTGCCGGTGGAGCGTTACACCGACGACGAGATCAACACCGTCTACTACGGCCTCGGCCTGCATCTGGGCCAGCCGGTGCGGCAGAACCCGCGTGGCGAGCTGCTCGGCACCGTGATGAACGTGGGTGACATCAACGACAAGAACACCCGCGTCTACGAGACCAACCTGTACCTGCCGTACCACTCCGACCCGTCCGACGTGGTGGGCCTGCTCTGCGTGCGCAAGGCCCGCCTCGGCGGCCTGAGCAGCCTGGTCAGCGTGGCGGCCATCTACAACGAGATCCTGGAGCAGCACCCGGAGTACCTGGGCCTGTATTACCGGCCGCTGTACTTCGCCCACCTGTGCGAACCGCTGCCCAGCCTGTCGCCCATCTTCAGCCACCACCAGGGCAAGCTCAGCTGCCGCTACCTGCGGCAGTACATCGAGCTGGGCCACGAGATCCGCCAGCAGCCTTTGTCCCGCGTGGAAGTCGAGGCGCTGGACCTGTTCGATGCCGTCATGCATCAGGACAGCATCCGCCTGGACATGATGCTGGAGCCTGGCGACCTGCAGTTCGCCAACAACTACGCCGTCCTGCACTCGCGCAATGACTTTGTGGACGACCCCGACCCGGCGCTGCACCGCAAGATGCTGCGCCTGTGGCTCAAGATGCCCAACGCGCGCACCCTGGCGCCCGAGTTCCCGGGCCGCAACGGCTTCCCGGCGCCGGGTGAAGCGGCCCTGACCTGACACCTGCGCTCACGCCCGTCCTTTCGGGCTTGCCACGGCCGCCGGCCCGCGCGCGCGCCCGGCGACGCTCACCCCTTCGAACGCTCCCATGCTCCTCGTGATCCTTTTCCTGGCCGGCATCTGGGCCGGGCTGCAGAACGCCCTGGCCGGTGGCGGCTCGTTTGTCACGCTGCCCGCGCTCATGCTCACCGGGATGTCGCCGCTGGCGGCCAACATCACCTCCACCGTCGCGCTGTTCCCGGCCCAGGTCAGCTCCGGGCTGGCCGGACGCCGGCTCGTCAGTGGCGCGGGCCGCCTGCCGTTCAAGGCGCTGTTCGTCATCAGCCTGATCGGCGGTGCGCTGGGCGCGCTGCTGCTGCTCAACACGCCGTCGGCCGTGTTCGCGCGCCTGGTGCCCTGGCTGGTGCTGTTCGCCACCGTGGTGTTTGCCTGGGGCAGCTTCTTTCGCCGGTCCTCCGGCAGCCGCGAGAGCCTGGGCCCGGTGGGTGCCGGCGTAGCGCAACTGCTGATCGCCATCTACGGCGGTTATTTCGGGGGCGGCATCGGCTTTCTCATGCTGGCCGCGCTCACCATCGCGGGCATGCCCACGCGCAACGCCGGCGCCACCAAGAACGTGCTGGCCGGCGTCATGAACGCGTCGGCCGTGGCCATCTTCGTCCTGTCGCCTCAGGTGCACTGGCTGCAAGCGGGCGTGCTCAGCGCCGGGGCTGTGCTCGGCGGGCTGGGGGGTGCCTGGGCCTTGCACCGCGTCAATGAGCGCGTGCTGCGCATCGTGATCGTCGGCATCGGTGTCGCCCTCACCGTCGGGCTGTTCCTCCGCGCCTGAGCGGGCGTCCTTCGATACCTGCCTGACCGACCCTGGCCCTGCGGACCGGGGCGGCTCACCGAGGACGGTTGACCGGGTCGTTGGGGCAATGCCTCTAAAGTGTGCTGCACTGCAACAAAAAGAGCTTGCCATCTGCGGGATTACCCGTAGAATCCGCTTCATGCTGCACTGCAACATAAATCGGACGACCGATCCATGTTCACCGGCGGCCCCTTTGTCCCCTCCACTTCAAGGAACCCGAAATGAACAACCCCGCTGAACAGATCATCGCCACCAACAAAGCCAATCTGGAAGCCTTCGAAGGCGCCGCCACCAAGGCCTACACCGGCTTGGAAAAGCTGGTCGAGTTGAACCTGGCCGCCTCCAAAGCCGCCCTGGGCGAAACGTTCAGCTTCGCGCAAGCCGTGCTGTCCGCCAAGACGCCCCAGGAATTCATGACCGTGCAGACCGGTTTCTTCCAGCCCCTGGCCGAAAAATCGGTGGCCTACTTCCAGCATGTGCAGAGCATCGCCACCGAAGGCAGCGCTGACATCACGAAGCAGATCGAAGCCACCATGGTGGATGCACAGAAAGCCTTTGGCGCTTCGGTGGACCAGCTGGTCAAGAACGCACCGGCCGGCTCCGAAGCCGCCGTCGCCGCGTTCCAGAACGCGCTGAGCCAGAGCCAGAAAGCCGTCGAAACCGCCCAGGCCACGATCAAGAAAGCCTCGGCCACCGCCCAGGCCAACTTCGCGGTCGCGACCAAGCAGGCCACCGACCTGGCCAAGAAGGCCGCCAAGGCCGTCTGATCCCCGCGTGAACGGCCTGCGGGCCGTGACCCAAAAAACAGGCACCTTCGAGTGCCTGTTTTTTTTGGGGGGGCTTCAAGCCCATGATGGTCAACGACGCCTGTCGTCCCTATCGCGGCGGTCGCGGTCCGAGTCTGGCGATCTCTTCCCCCAGTTCAATCACGGCCAGGGCGTAGTAGCTGCTCCAGTTGTAGCGGGTCACCACGTAGAAGTTGTCGGTGCCAGCCAGATAGACCGGTGGACTGCCGCCGCTGGACGGGTCACCGTTCTGCAGTTCGATCAGTGCCAGCTTGCCGCTGTGTTGCAGTGCTTCGCCCTTGAGCACCGCGCCTTTGGCGGTGAAGCTCTCCACGCCGAAGCTGGGCAGGATGTCGGGCGCGAGCAGGGCGTCCAGGTCGAGGCTGGCCTCGTCAAACGTGACGGGGAAGTGCGTGGGCAGGCCGGGCTGCCAGCCAAAGGTCTTGAAGTAGTTGGCCACCGAGCCGATCACGTCGGCCGGACTGTTGAACAGGTCGACCTTGCCGTCGGCGTCGAAGTCGATGGCGTATTGGGCCCAGCTGCTGGGCATGAACTGAGGCCAGCCCATGGCGCCGGCGTAGCTGCCGAGCAGGGTCTGCGGGTCGAGGCCGTTGCGGTGGGTGAGGCTCAGGTACTGCTCCAGCTCGCTCTTGAAAAACGCGGCGCGCACGTCGGCACGCGGGTGGCTGGCGGGGAAATCGAAAGCCAGCGTGGTCAGTGTGTCGATGACCCGGAAGTTGCCGGTGTGCCGGCCGTAGAGCGTTTCGACGCCGATGACGCCGACGATCAGGCTTGCCGGAACACCGAATTCGGTTTCGGCACGGGTGAGGGTGTCGCGGTTGTCGTCCCAGAACCGCTGGCCGGCACGCAGGCGCACGGGTTCGATGAAGCGGGCGCGGTAGGCGGCCCAGTTCTTGGCTGTGCCGCCAGGTGCGGGCGCCATCAGACGGCTCACCTGCGGCAGGCGCTGGGCCTGGCCAATCTGCTCGCGCACCCAGACCGGGTCCAGATCCCGCCGGCTGGCCAGGTCGACGGCAAAGGCCATGGCGGCTTCGTGCTGGCTGTAGCTGAAGGCAGGCGACTGCCCCGCTTTCGGGTCAATGGCCCGGCCGGGACTGCTGCTTTGGGCCGCGGCAGGCAGATTCAGCAGGCCTGCCGTGGCCAGGACCACGGCCACCAGCGGCTTCACCCATCGGGTCTGGCGGTAACGACGCACGCTCAACATCACCGGTTGCCCTCCCTGGGCCATGCAAGTTGCTGGAATTCGCGTTGCAGTGTAGCCAGTGTGTCGGGGCTTGCCCGGCTGTAGCGTTGTGCTTCCAGACGGAGCAGCCATTGCGTCACGTTGCGGGTGAACTCGGTGTCGCCAAAATGCCGCTGCACCCGGGTGGCGAGCCCGCGCGGGGGCAGGTGGCTGCCTCCCTCCAGCCCGAGGCGCTGCAGGCGCGCCCGGCTGCGCTGCAGCAGGCGCAGCCAGGGATCGTGCTGCTGGCGTTCCCAGAGCGTCCAGGCCGCTCCCAGCAGACTGACCAGCACCACCACGCCAATCAGCACATAGGCCAGGTCGGTCCAGCTGGGTGAGGCGAAGCCGATGTCTTTCAGCAGCTTGAGCTGTTTGCCCTGGGTGTAATTCAGCACCCACTGGTTCCAGCGGTTGTTCACCGCTTCCCACACCGCGCGCATCTGCGCAGAGAGATCGGGGTTGAGGGTGCGGATCGCGCCTGCGATCGCGCCCTCCGGTGCGACCAGCCGCTCCAGCGAACCGGTGCGCCCCGGTGCCACCGCCGAGGTGGGGTCCACGCGCACCCAGCCCCGGCCTTGCAGCCAGACCTCGGCCCAGGCGTGGGCATCGCGCTGGCGCACCGTCCAGTAGCCGTCGACCGCGTTGAGCTCACCGCCCTGGTAGCCGGTGACGATGCGCGCCGGAATGTCGAGCGCGCGCATCAGGATGACGAAGCTGGATGCGATGTGCTCGCAGAACCCCTCGCGCTTGTCGAACCAGAACTCGTCGGCGGTGTGCTGGCCGTAGGCGCCGGGCTCCAGCGTGTAGGTGTAGCCGCCGCTGCGCAGCCGCTCCAGCGCGGCGTTCACCAGTGCCTCGCTGAAGCCGGGACCGGCGCCGATCTGGCGCCGCAGCTGCTGGGCGAGCAACAGGGTGCGGGGGTTGTAGCCGGGCGGCAGTTCGATCTGGTCCTGCAGCGCCACCGTCTGGACGAGGGGCCCATGCCGGAAGACGGGATGGCTTTCCGCCCGGTAGCGCACCAGCTCGTTCATGGGGCGGCGGGTGAACCACTGCAGGTCGGGTGTCATGAACGCCTGCGTGCCGGGCACCTCGGGTGGTCGGGTCGCGGCTTCCAGCAGAAAGAGCCAGGGTCGCTGGTGCGGCTCCATCGTCACCTCGTAGCGCACCGGTTCACCCGACACCGACAGATCGGCCTGCAGTTCCATGTGCGCCGGGAAAGCCGAGCGCAGCGGGCGCCATTCCACGCCGTCGAAGTCGGTGAGCACCGGACCGCGGAAGTACAGGTCGCGCTGCGGCGGCGGCGCTCCGTCAAAGCGCACGCGCAGCGCAATGCGATCGTCCAGCACCAGTTCGGCGATCTGGCCCACACGCATCTGGCCCGAAAGGCCGCTGCGTCCCGCCATGCCATCGCTCGGAATGCCCCAGAGCGGCGCCATGCGCGGAAACAGCATGAACAGCACCAGCATGATGGGCGCGCCCAGCGCCGCCATGCCGCCAGCCATGCGCGCCGCCTGCGACAGCGGGGGGCGCCCGACCGGCATGTGTGCGTTGACCAGTGCCGTCAGCAGACCCAGCAGGGCGATCAGGATGCCGGCGGCGGTCAGCAGGGATTGCGAATAGAAAAAGTGGGTGAGCAGGGTGAAGAAGGCGAGGAAAAACACCACGAAGGCGTCGCGCCGGGCGCGCAGCTCCAGGGTCTTGAGTGCCAGCAGCACCACGATGAGCGTGACGCCCGCATCGCGCCCGAGCAGTGTGCTGTGGGTCTGCCAGGTGGCGCCGAGGGTCAGCGCCAGCAAGCCGACGCGCCAGCCCCACCCCGGCAGAGGCAGGCCGCGCAGGGCCAGGGTGCTGCGCCAGGCCAGCACGCCCGCCGTGAGCGCCGTGCACCACCAGGGGATGTGCCCCACCTGCAGGGCCACCACCCAGCCAATGACGGCGAGCAGGAACAGCGTGTCGCGGGTGTCGCGCGGCAGGCTGTTCAGCCGGGCGGCGGTGGCGCTCAGCATAAAGCCAGCGCCTCCAGGCAGCGCGCCCGGTGACCCGGCCCCTGGTCGGGTGGAATGTCCCGGCCAGGCAGGCGCAGACCGTAGTCCAGCCCCATGCGGTCGG
>JAABQK010000022.1 GCA_011391495.1 Hydrogenophaga sp. | reverse complement strand
CTGCTGTACACCGTGGCAGGGGGAGATGAGAGCAGCGAGTTCCTGCGCCAGAACCAGCTGATCCAGCAGGCCTGGGGCCCGCAGACGGTGCCGGTGTGCGAGGCGCTGCCGGGCCTGAACCACTTCAGCGTGCTCGAAGCCCTGGTTCAGCCCAGGCACCGGCTGCACAAACTGGCGCTGCAGCTGCTGAAGGTTTAGGCCCACCCCCGCCGCGCTGCGCGCGACCCCCTCAAGGGGGCGGCACTGGCGGCCCGGCGAAGCCGGCTCCGCGGTGCCCTGGAACCAACTGCCCTTCCAGCGTGAGATGCCTTGCCCAAGGATGCGGTGGAACCGGCTTTGCCGGGCCACTCGCATCGCCCCCTTGAGGGGGTCGCGCGCAGCGCGGAGGGGGTGGGCTTACATCAACAGGTGTTCGCCCGCGTTGTCGCCGCCCAGGATCACGTAGTTCACCTTGCGGATGTCCATGAGTCGCGTGCCGCCCGAGTAGCTGATCGAGCTCTGCACGTCCTGCTCCATCTCCACCAGCGTTTCGGCCAGCCTGCCCTTGATCGGCTCCAGGATGCGCTTGCCCTCGACGTGCTTGTACTCGCCCTTGTTGAAGTCGCTGGCCGAGCCGTAGTACTCCTTGAACAGCTCGCCGTCCACCTCGACCGTCTTGCCCGGTGACTCCTCGTGGCCGGCGAACAGCGAGCCGATCATCACCATGGTGGCGCCGAAGCGCACGCTCTTGGCGATGTCGCCGTGGCTGCGGATGCCACCGTCGGCGATGATGGGCTTGGTGGCCACGCGCGCGCACCACTTCAAGGCCGAGAGCTGCCAGCCGCCGGTGCCAAAGCCGGTTTTGAGCTTGGTGATGCAGACCTTGCCCGGACCCACGCCGACCTTGGTGGCGTCAGCGCCCCAGTTCTCCAGATCGATCACCGCCTCGGGCGTCGCTACGTTGCCCGCGATCACGAAGCTCGCGGGCAGCCTGTCCTTGATGTAGCCGATCATGTCGCGCACGCTGTCCGCGTGGCCGTGGGCGATGTCGATGGTGATGTACTCGGGCACCAGGCCATCGGTGGCGAGCGTGTCCACAGTTGCGCGGTCGGCCGCCTTCACGCCCAGCGAGATGGAGGCGTATACGCCCGCAGCGTGCATGTCGCGCACGAACCGCACGTTGTCCAGGTCGAAGCGGTGCATCACGTAGAAGTAGCCGTTCTGCGCCAGCCAGAGGCTGATGGTCTCGTCCACCACGGTCTTCATGTTGGCCGGCACCGCCGGCAGGCGGAACTTGCGTCCGCCCAGTTCCACACCGGCGTCGCATTCCGAGCGGCTTTCCACGCGGCACTTGCGTGGCAGCAGCAGGATGTTGTCGTAGTCGAATATCTCCATGTTCCAGTTCCTTGTATCGATGCGGATCGAAATGAAAGGCGCTTGGAACTGGCCGGTGCTTGTTTCCGGAGTCGGAAAAAAGAAACCGGGCGCAATCGCTTGGGCCCGGTGCTTGATTCTAGGCCTGTGCCTGCCGGTCTGCCTAGGCGGCGCGGGACCGATGAGGTCCATACGGTTTTTGATATGGGCCCAGATCGCCCGGGGCAGCTTCCTACAATCGGAGCCATGTTGTTTGAAGAACCCGTTGCCCCGTCCCCGCTGCTCGCGGGCCTGAACGCCGAACAGGGTGCCGCCGTCACGCTGCCCGCCGAGCACGCGCTCATCCTGGCTGGCGCCGGCTCGGGCAAGACGCGGGTGCTGACCACACGCATCGCCTGGCTCCTGCAGACCGGTCAGGTGACGCACGGTGGTGTGCTGGCCGTGACCTTCACCAACAAGGCGGCCAAGGAAATGATGACGCGGCTCTCCAGCATGCTGCCCATCAACGTGCGCGGCATGTGGATCGGCACCTTCCACGGTCTGTGCAACCGGTTCCTGCGCGCGCACCACAAGCTGGCGAACCTGCCGGCCACGTTCCAGATCCTCGACACGCAGGACCAGCTCTCGGCGATCAAGCGCCTGTGCAAGCAGTTCAATGTGGACGACGAGCGTTATCCGCCGAAGCAGCTGCAGTACTTCATCAGTGGCTGCAAGGAAGACGGCCAGCGACCCCGCGACGTGGTGGCGCGCGATGAAGAAACGCGCAAGAAGGTGGAGCTGTATGCGCTGTACGAGGAGCAGTGCCAGCGCGAGGGCGTGGTCGACTTCGGCGAACTCATGCTGCGCAGCTACGAGGTGCTGCGCGACAACGACCCGGTGCGCGAGCACTACCAGCGCCGCTTCCGCCACATCCTGATCGACGAGTTCCAGGACACCAACCGCCTGCAGTACGCGTGGATCAAGATGTTTTCTTCGCCGCCGATCGAGGGGCTCACGCCCTCGGGCAACGCGGTCTTCGCCGTGGGCGATGACGACCAGAGCATCTACGCATTCCGCGGCGCGCGCGTGGGCAACATGGCCGACTTCGTGCGCGAGTTCCGCGTGCAGCACCAGATCAAGCTGGAGCAGAACTACCGCAGCGCCAGCAACATCCTCGACTCGGCCAACCAGCTCATCAGCCACAACACGCACCGCCTGGGCAAGAACCTGCGCACCGACGCGGGCGCGGGCGAGCCGGTGCGCGTCTTCGAGGCCACCAGCGACTTCGCCGAGGCGCAGTGGATGGTGGACGAGATGAAACAGCTCGCGCGCGAGGGCATCCCACGCAGTGAAATGGCCGTGCTCTACCGCAGCAACGCGCAGAGCCGCGTGGTGGAAACCGCGCTGTTCAACGCCGGCATGCCTTACCGCGTGTACGGCGGCCTGCGCTTCTTCGAGCGCGCCGAAATCAAGCACGCGCTGGCCTACCTGCGCCTGCTGGAAAACGCCAACGACGACACGAGTTTTCTGCGCGTGGTGAACTTCCCGCCGCGCGGCATCGGGGCGCGCAGCATCGAGCAGCTGCAGGACGTGGCACGCAGCTCCGGCTGTTCGCTGCACGACGCGGTGAGCGCCGTGACCGGGCGGGCCGGCGCGGCGATCGGCGGCTTTGTGGCCAGGCTCGATGTTCTGCGCGAGCGTTCAGCGGGCATGACGCTGTCCGAAATCATCGAACTGGTGCTGGAACACAGCGGGCTGGTGGAGCACTACCGCGCCGAGCGCGAAGGCCAGGACCGGGTGGAAAACCTGGAAGAACTGGTGAGCGCCGCCCAGAGCTTCGTCGGCATCGAAGGCTTTGGCCGTGACGCGGTGGCGCGCACGGTGGATGCACAGGGGCAGCCGCTCACGCAGAGCCCGGCCAGCCAAGGGATGGACCCCGCGCTGCCGGTGCTGGACGAACCGCTCGCGCCCGACGCCGAGACCGGCGAGACCATGAGCCCGCTGGCCGCCTTCCTCACGCACGCCGCGCTCGAGTCCGGCGACAACCAGGCCCAGGCCGGACAGGATGCGGTGCAGCTCATGACGGTGCACGCCGCCAAGGGCCTGGAGTTCGACTGCGTGTTCATCACCGGCATGGAAGAGGGCCTGTTCCCGCACGAGAACTCGATGAGCGACCGCGACGGGCTCGAAGAAGAGCGCCGCCTGATGTACGTGGCGATCACGCGGGCGCGCAAGCGCCTGTACCTCAGCCATTCACAGACGCGCATGCTGCACGGGCAGACCCGCTACAACCTCAAGAGCCGCTTCTTCGAGGAGCTGCCAGAAGCCTGCCTGAAGTGGCTCACGCCGCAGCAGCCGGCCTGGGGCGGCGGCGCATCGGGCGCGGGTGGTGCCGGTGGCTGGCAGGGCGGACGCGGAGGCACCAGCACGCGGGGCGCGGGTGCACCCGCCGTGCTGCAGCCGGCCTGGTCACCCGGCTGGGCTTCGGGCAGCGACCCCAAGGGCCTGGGGGGCAAGAGCAACCCCGAGCCCGATCGCGGCACCGACATCAAGGCCGGTCAGAAGGTGTTCCACAACAAGTTCGGTGAAGGCAAGGTGCTGGCGCTCGAGGGCGCCGGGGCCGATGCGCGCGCGCAGGTGAACTTCCCGCGGCACGGTGTGAAGTGGCTCGCCCTGAGCGTGGCCAAGCTCACGCCGGTGGACGACTGACGCACCGCGCTGGCCCGGTTCTGGCTTGGCGCCTGTACCCAGTGAAGGCAAGAAAAAAGCCGCGACCAGCGAGCCGGTCACGGCATGAAAAATCGCGCGGTCTCTGATTGGCTTGTACCCCCGCGCAACCTTGGCAATCCGACGGCGCGCCCCGGGCGCGCCGTGTCACGTCATCAGAAGTCGTGGCGCACGCCGACGGCGTAGACCGTGGTGTCGGTGGTGGTCACACCCGCACCGTTCTCGATTTCATGTGCGCGGTAGCCTGCGTACAGACGCGTGCGCTTGGACAGGGAGTAGGTGGCACCCAGGCCAAAGCCCGACGCTTCGGCCGAGGTGGCACCGGCCACCTTGGTCTTGCTGGCGGCGTAGCCGGCTGACACGTTGAACGCACCGAAGGGCACGTTCACGCCGATGGTGTACTCGTCGTCGTCGCCGGTGGTGGCGGTGCCCGAGCGGCTGACGTAGCCTGCCGACAGGCTGGCCATGCCGAAGTTGTACGAGCCCGAGAGGGCCGTGAACGTGGTGTCGATGC
Source organism: Hydrogenophaga sp. (assembly GCA_011391495.1). Taxonomy (GTDB): domain Bacteria; phylum Pseudomonadota; class Gammaproteobacteria; order Burkholderiales; family Burkholderiaceae_C; genus Hydrogenophaga. The sequence goes on along the minus strand of JAABQK010000022.1, from coordinate 36,436 downwards.
CCTTTTCATCCTGGTAACCCAGGGCCACGTTCAAGGCACCCGCCTTGTAGCCGACCTTGAAGCCGAACATGTCCTTCTTGGCGGTCGCGTCTTCGTCCATGGCGTAGTTCAGGCCGGCGTAGATGCCGCCCATGGCGGGCATCTCGTAGGCGATCTTGTTGTCGAAGCGGCTGCTGTAGTCGCCACCCGACTTGTAGACCCCGTTGGTCGCCGGCGTGAAGGCCGAGTCAAAAACGCTGCTGCTGCTGGACAGCGCGATCACGTCGTCGTAGACGGTCGTGCTGCGGCCGAGCTTGAGTGAGCCAAAACCGCCCGACAGACCGACGGTGGATTCGCCCTTGAAGAACGGGGTCTGCGATTCGCCGTCGTCCGAGTCGAAACGGTTTTCCAGCTTGAACATGGCTTTCAGGCCACCACCGAGGTCTTCGGAGCCCACGAAGCCCCAGCGCGAGGTGGTCAGACCGGCTTCGCCGCCGTTGAACATTTTGGTGACGCTGTCCTTGCCGAGTTCGTCGATGCTGCCGATCGAGGTGTCGATGCGGCCATACAGGGTGACGGAAGACTGGGCCAGGGCGGCGCCAGACGCGGCCAGAACGGCCAGAGCGATGAGGCTCTTTTTCATGGGTTTCTCCAGAGGTTGGGTTGTCGGGGGTGGTCGCACAGGTTGCGTGGCCCCTCGCCCGTTGCCGATTGCAAGCAGGTGTGTGCATTGCAACAGCGCGATATAAAACCTCTGTGACACCCGTCGGGTTTGCTGCAAATGTTGTAGCGGCGTCACACCGGCTGGCTGCCCCGACGTGCTGTGGGCATCCGGCGCTGGTGCGCCCGGCGTGGGCCGGGTGGCCCGGATCGGTTCACGCTTGCGCGGCGCTTCCGTCTGCAGCAGGACCGGTCTGTTCTTCTTGCAGCCTGCCCAGCTGCATCGAGATGTCCAGCAGGACCGCCTTGCTGCTGTAGTAGCGGTCCAGCCGCCATTCGGCGAGCAGCTCCAGGGCCAGACCGAAGTTGTCGTAGTCCAGCTGGTACAGGTCGGCCAGTTTGAAGGGCTCTTCCGACTCCAGCGCCACCACCAGGGCGGAGAGGATCTTGGCCGCCGGTTTGCTGGGGTTCCGCTCGATCAGTTTGCGGGCTTTTTTCAGGGCTCTCATGGGCGACCTCTGGCTCTCAAGGGTTCAGGAAGGGGTTCGCAGTCCAGAAGCCATGTCTGTCTGCGCTCGTTCGGAGCATACCGGCATGGGCATCGCGCTTGATGACAAAAGCATGGCATTTCCGTGACGACAAACGGAGGGAAACTGGCGCCGCAGCCACTGGACGGATACCGGTGGATACAGGGTTTGTCACCGTGGCGCCATACGCGCTCGGCAACATCGGGTGCTTGTCGATCGCACAGGGATGTTGCATGGAAAAAGAGAACGCGGTGGCCTCGCTCGGCCAGTCTTCGTTGTTGCTGCCGGCCTGGATCAAGGCCGCGCTGCAGGCCAACGACCGGCTCAAGCTCTACCTCTCGGTGCTGCAGTCGGCGGCGCAGCGTGCAGCCAACCCCGCCGCCACCTCGCCCGACTGGGCGCGCGAGATCGCCCACCTGGGCCTGCGCGAGGCCATCTGGCTGAAGGACGTGGCCAAGACCGCCTACCTGCAGGACCAGACGCTGATCGTGCCCGAGCTGTCGCTCTGGCTGGATGCGCTGGCCGCCGACCTCAGCATCATGGCCCGGCCGCTGTGCGACGTGGCCGAACACCGGGACGCGGCGCTGGCGGCCCGTCGCGACCTCTGGCTGAAGAAAATCGAACAGCTCAACGAAGAAGAGGGCCTGAGCCCGCAGGCGCTGAACGAGCTGACGCACGGCAACCGCCATGGCAGCGACAGCTTTCACCTGCTGGTGATGGACCTGCACAAGCAGCTCAACACCATGGCGGTGTCAGTGGCCACGGAAGACGTGGACGGTGCGCACGTCTGGCAGGTGGAGGACGCTGACCGGCCACTGATCCGTGCCTTCATGCGCGGGCTTGAGCGCACCGCCGCGCTGAAGTTCAGCCACCCGGGCCTGGACACGGCGGTGACACGCGACGGCCAGCGCCTGCTGATCCAGAACGACATCGGCACCAACGACGCGCACGTGCTGGTGATCGAGGTGGAAGGGCGCACGGTGCACCTCACCTACTCGGACCTGCACGTGGCCCGGTTCGAATTCTTCCGGCAGATGCTGGCGGGCATCGGTTTCGAGTGGACCGTGTTCGACCCGCGCACGACGGAGGGCCTGAACCAGGGCAAGCCGTACCAGGTGGGCAACGCGGTTTTTTCGGCGGCGGACGACGAGGCCTTGGAGCAGGCGCTGGAGGCGGTGGCCTCGCGCATCGTCTTCGTGATCGACTGGAACCGCGCCCGCAAGCGCCTGCAGGAATTTGTGCGCAAACCGGTGGCCGTGGCCGTGCTGCGCCATGCGGCCGAGCAGGACGTGGGCCACATGGCCTGGCTGCTGGCTGGCGGCGAGCAGCTCATCTACGAAGCCATGCAGGCGGTGGACGGCGACGCCTTTCGCATCGGCGACCGGCTCGACCAGGTGCTGGGCGAAGCCGCGACACAGACCTTCCTGCAGGACCTGCTGCGGGTGGCCAGCGTGAAGCTGCGCGAGCAGCAACCGGTGGCGCTGATCGCCGACGAGGCCCGGCTGCTGCTCGCGCGCGTGCTGCAGCGCCGGACCTTCGAGTTCGACCTGCTGGCCGAGCATGCGGCCTACTGCCACGCGCTCGCGCTCTCGCTGAGCGAAGCGCTGGAGTTCGCCAGCGCCACGGCCGAGGGTGTGCAGCGCGCCAAGAACTGGGAGCGCAAGGCCGACCACCTGCTCATGGAAGCGCGGCGCCGCGCCGAACGCCAGCCGCGCTGGCAGCCGATGGTGCAGCTGCTCGACAACATGGACGACATCGCCGATGCGCTGGAGGAGGCCACCTTCATCCACAGCATGACGCTGGCACCGCCCCTGGCCGGTCTGCCGCCGGCCGTGAATGCGGTGCTCGGCGAGCTGGCCGACACCACGCTGGCCGCCATCCAGGACCAGATCAAGGCGATCGAGATCGCGCGCCACATGAGCGAGCACACCGAGCCCGCCGACAGCGAGGCCTTCCTGCAGGCGCTCTGGCGCATGCTGCGCGCCGAGCGCATCTGCGACGACCTGCTGCGCAGCGCCCGCGCCCACATCGTGCAGACCCTGCACGCGAGCCCCGCGGTGTTCTCGCTCGCCACCGAGCTCGCAGCCACGATCGAGAACGCCACCGACAGCCTGCTCTCGGCCGGCTATGCGCTGCGCAAGATGGTCTTCAACAAATCGGGAATGTCTGCATGAACGCCACGCACCACTGGCCCAAGCACTTCTACCTGGTCGCGAGCGGTCAGACGCCACCGCACCACAAACCCACGCGCGAGAACATGGGCTCCAAGGCCCACAACCTGCTGCGCATGGCCGCCATCGGCCTGCCGGTGCCGCCCGCGCTGGTGATCGGCACGCATTTCACGCGCTCGCCCGAAGACTGCATGCTGCCGCTGTTCAGCGTCGGCCTGCCGGCCCTGGAGTCGGCGACCGACATGCGGTTCGGGGATCCGCGCCAGCCGCTGATCGTCTCGGTGCGTTCGGGGGCTCCGGTGTCCATGCCCGGCATGATGGAGACCCTGCTCAACGTGGGTCTGTGCGAGGCCACGCTGCCCGGCCTGCTGCGCCAGACCGGCAACCCGCGCTTGGTATGGGACGCCTACCGCCGCCTGATCGCCACCTACGGCGAGGTCGTGGCCGGTCTGCCAGGGGCCCTGTTCGAAGACGAGATCAGCCGGACCACGCAGGGCCGGGACGAACGCCTGCTGGACTTCAGCGAGCTGCGCGAGCTGAGCCAGCGCTTTCTCGACATTTACCTGGAACACGCCGGGGAGCCGTTTCCGCAGGATGTGCGCGCCCAGCTCGGCGGTGCGGTGCAAGCCGTGTTCGCCTCCTGGCAGTTGCCCAAGGCCCGGACCTACCGCGAGCTGCACGGGATCGACGAAACGATGGGGACCGCGGTGACCATCCAGCGCATGGTGTTCGGCAACTCGGGCTGTCACTCGGGTGCGGGCGTGGGCTTCACCCGCGACCCCACCCGCGGAGAGAACCGGATCTGGGTCGACTTCCTGGCCAATGCCCAGGGCGAAGACGTGGTCGCGGGTCAGCGCAATGCGCACGGGCACGAGGTGCTGGCCCAGACCGCGCCCGACGCGTGGAACGAACTGCAGGCCACCGCCCTCCGGCTGGAGCAGGCCTTCCTGGACATGCAGGACTTCGAGTTCACGGTGCAGGACGGTGCGCTCTACATGCTGCAGACCCGTTCGGGCAAGCGCACGCCGCTGGCGGCGGCCCGGATCGCGCTGGACCTGCTGGACGAAGGCCTGATCGACGCCGAGCAGGCGCTGGAGCGCACCCAGGCGCTGCAGGACGGTGACCTCGCCACGCTGCGGCTCGTCACGCAGGACGCACACCAGCCCGGCACGGGAGCGGTCACGCCGCTGGCGCCGGCCATGCCGGCCTGCAACGGCGTGGTCAGTGGCGAGATTGCGCTGGACGCACAGCGTGCGCAGGAGCGCACCGCCGCGGGTGTGGCGGTGGTGCTGGTCCGCCAGGACGCCCAGACCAGCGACATCGCCGCGCTGGACGCTGCGGCCGGTTTGCTGACCCAGCGTGGCGCGCGCACCTCGCACGCCGCGGTGGTGGCGCGGCAGATGAACAAGGTCTGCCTGGTGGCTTGCAGTGCCTTGCAGATCGACGAGGCCCGCCGGAGTGTGCGTCTGGGCGAGCGCGAGTTCGCCGAGGGCGATGTGATCACGCTGGATGGCAACGAGGGCCAGGTGTACGCGGGTCAGGTGGCCACCGTGAGCGTGGTCGACGAAGCTTTGCTGGCGCGGCTGCATGCGCTGCGCAGGTCACGGCCGGCTGCCGGCCGCCCGGCCCACAAGGCGGGCAAGCATCAACACCCGGCCTGAGCGGCTGCCGCACCAGCCGGCACCCGCTCCCCATCCCCGAGAACGGTCGCCATGAACATCGCCAACGATTTTGTCGAGAACCACACCTTTGACGAGTTGCAGATCGGGCAGAGCGCCCGGCTGCTGCGCACCCTGACCCCGCAGGACATCCAGGCCTTCGCGGCGGTTTCTGGGGATACCAACCCGGCCCACCTGAACGCCGAATACGCCAACGAGACCCTGTTCCACGGCGTGATCGGCCACGGGATGTGGAGTGGCGCCCTGATCTCCGCGCTGCTGGGCACGCAGTTCCCGGGCACCGGAACCATCTACCTGGACCAGGCCTTGCACTTCTCGCGCCCGGTGCGCATCGGCGACACGCTGACGGTGTGCGCCACCGTCACCGCCAAGGACGAGCAAAAGAAGATCGTCGAGCTGGCCTGCGAGGCGGTCAACCAGAATGGCGAGCGTGTGGTCAACGGCGTTGCCCGGGTGCTCGCGCCGCCGCACAAGGTCCGCATGCCCCGGGGCAGCGTGCCGCAGATCCAGGTGTTTGATCCCGAGGCCCGGTTCAACGACCTGCTCGCCATGGTCCGGTCCATCCCGGCGGTGCGCTGCGCCGTGGCGCACCCGTGTGACGAGGGTTCGCTCAGGGGCGCCGTGGACGCCGCGGGCTACGGGCTGCTGGAGCCGGTGCTGATCGGTCCCGAGGCGCGCATCCGCGCGGTCGCCGAAGAATTCGGCCTGGACCTGGCCGGCCTGGAGATCGTGAACACGCCGCACAGCCACGCGGCCGCCGAGCATGCCGCAGCGATGGCCGCCGCGGGCGAGGTGGGAAGCCTGATGAAGGGCAGCCTGCACACCGACGAACTGATCCATGCCGTGCTGGCCCGCAAGGAACTGCGAACCGGGCGGCGCATGTCCCATGTGTTCCGTTTTGATGTGCCGCTTTACAGCAAGCCCTTGCTCATCACCGACGCCGCGCTCAACATCCGTCCGACGCTGGAGGACAAGGTGGACATCCTGCAGAACGCCATCGATTTCGCCCGCGTGCTCGGTGTCGAGCTGCCGCGGGTGGCCTTGCTGTCGGCGGTGGAAAACGTCAGCGCCAGCATGCCGTCCACGCTCGACGCCGCGGCCCTGTGCAAGATGGCCGACCGCGGCCAGATCCGGGGTGGCCTGCTGGATGGCCCGCTGGCCTTTGACAACGCCATTTCCGCCGAGGCGGCGCTGATCAAGAAGATCGAGTCGCCGGTGGCGGGGCAGGCCGACATCCTGGCCGTGCCCGATCTGGAGAGCGGCAACATGCTGGCCAAGCAGCTCGAATACCTGGCCGGTGCGACCGGTTCCGGCATCGTGCTCGGTGCGCGCGTGCCGATCGCGCTGACCAGCCGCGCCGACGGCCCGAGGGCGCGCGCCTCATCGGCCCTGCTCGCGCAGCTGGTGGCGCACCACGGCCGCGCACAGTGAAGCGGCGTGTCGTCGGAGCGCGACCCACGACCCGTGAAACGGCCCATCCGGGAGCACAGCCGGTCCGGCTTTGCCGGACGGCCGGTGCTGCCCTCCTTGGGGGGAGCGCAAAGCGCTGCGGGGGAGGGAATTCAATTCAGGCCATGTTGTGCAGGCCGGCGTCGACATGGATCACGTCGCCGGTCATGCCCGAGGCACCACCACCCACCAGAAACGCCACCGCCCGGCCCACCTCGGCAATGTCCACCAGGCGGTGTCCGGGCGAGCGGGTGACCGCCATGTCGATCAGTTCGTCGAAATGGGCGATGCCCGACGCAGCCCGTGTGCGCAGCGGGCCCGGTGACACGGCATAGACGCGGATGCCGCGCTCCCCCAGCTCCTTGGCCATGTAGCGCACGGTGGACTGCAGCGCGGCCTTGACCGGGCCCATCATGTTGTAGTTGTCCACCACCTTGTCGGCGCCGTGGTAGCTCATGGTGATCAGCGCAGCGCCCGGGTTCATGAGGCCTTCGGCATGGTGGGCCATCTCGATGAAGGAGTGACAGGACACCTGCATCGCCTGCAGGAACCCCGGCTGCGAGCAGTCCACGATGCGGCCGTGCAGGTCGTCCCTGGGCGCAAATGCGATGGAGTGGATGACGAAGTCGAGGCTGCCCCAGGTGGTCCGGATGTTGTCGAACACGGCCTGCATCTGTCCCGGCTGGGTCACGTCCAGCGGCAGCAGAAGGGCCGCGCCGATCTGCCGTGCCAGCGGCTCGACATGGGGCCTGGCCTTGTCGTTGAGGTAGGTCAGCGCGATGTCGGCTCCGAAGGCGCGCAGCTTGGCCGCGCAGCCGAAGGCGATGCTGTCGCCATTGGCCACCCCCACCACCAGGCCGCGCTTGCCTTTGAGCATGTCGCCGATACGGGTGTTTTCATCCCAGACCTTGGGCAGGGGATCGATGGAGTTCGGGTCGGTGAACATGGCAGTTCCTTGTTATGGTTGGGGTGCCTGGTTCAGGCAGCGCGGCTTCGCAGATCCACCAGCTCGGCGGCGTGTTCGGCGAGCATGCGTTCTTCGTCGGTCCTGAAGACCAGAACCGTGACGCGCGATGAGGGAAGGCTGATGACGGTGGCATTGCGCTGGTTCGCTTCGGGGTCGATCTGAAGGCCCATCCAGTCCATGTCGGTCAGCATCGCCGCGCGCACCGACGCAGCGTTTTCTCCGATACCGCCGGTGAGTACCAGGGCATCGAGTCCGCCCAGGCTGGCGGCCAGGCCACCAATCTCGCGCCGGCCGCGATCCGCGAAGTACGCCAGCGCGTCGCGCGCGGCGGGGCTGTCCGAGCCCTGCAGCTCACGCACGTCGTGCGACAGCCCGGACATGCCCTTGAGTCCCGCGTGCTGGTACAGCAGCTCGGTGATGGCCGCTGCGTCCATGCCTTTTTCCGCCATCAGGTACAGCACCACGCCCGGGTCCAGCTGGCCGCAGCGCGTGCCCATGGGCAGGCCATCGAGCGCCGTGAACCCCATGGTGGACGCCACCGAGCGGCCGTCGCGCATGGCGCACATGGACGCCCCGTTGCCCAGGTGCGCGACGATCACGCGACCGTGGGCGAGCACCGGGTCGTAGGCGCGCAGGCGACGCGCCATGAACTCGTAGGACAGCCCATGAAATCCGTAGCGCCGGATGCCCTCATCGTAGTAGCTGCGCGGCAGCGCAAACGTGTCGGCCACGAACGGATGGTTGCGGTGAAAAGAGGTGTCGAAGCAGGCGATCTGCGGCACGCCGGGAAACGCCGCCCGTGCGGCGCGGATGCCGGCGAGGTTGTGCGGCTGGTGCAGGGGCGCGAGCGGGACGAGGCGCTCCAGATCGGTGACCAGGGCATCGTCGATCGACGCCGGCATCACATGGTGAATGCCGCCATGCACCACCCGGTGGCTCACGGCCTTCACCGAAGTCCCCACATGGGCCCGCTGCAGCCAGCGCAGGATGGCCTGAACCGCCTCCGCATGACCAATCGGGCCCATGTCCGGGTGGAACCGGTAGCCCGATGCACCGTCTGCGGTGGACGTGACAGAAAACGAGGCATGCTCGCTCAGCAGGCCTTCAATCTGCCCGGATGCCAGCAGCGGCAGCGGGTCGGTGGCCGCATAGACCCCGAACTTCACGGACGATGAGCCCGCGTTCAGTGTGAGCAGCAGGGAGCGGGCGGTCACGATCGGATCCGCCTCAGTCGCCGTGTCGCTGCATCACGTAGTGGCCTGGCGCGGCACCCAGAGCGGGGTCGGCGGGCGGCTGGCGCGCGTCGATCCTCCCGTCGCTGCCGTGGCCCTGCATCCAGCTGCTCCAGGCCTCCCACCAGCTACCCTGGCGGTGCGCGGCGGTGGCCACCCATTCGTCCGGTGCAGGGCGATGGCCAGCCGGGGTGGTGGTCTGCATCTGGTAGTGCCGCCCTGCGTGGCCCGGTTCGGACACGATGCCCGCGTTGTGCCCGCCGCTGGTCAGCACGAAGGTCACGTCCGAGTCCACCAGCTGGTGGATCTTGAACACCGAGCGCCATGGCGAGACATGGTCCTTGACGGTGCCCACCGCGAACAGCGGCACGCTGATGTCGTGCAGCGAGACCACCTGTCCTTCGAAGGTGTAGCGCCCTTCGGCCAGATCGTTGCCGAGGTACATGTGGCGCAGGTACTGGCTGTGCATCACCGCCGGCAGGCGCGTCACATCGGCGTTCCAGACCATCAGGTCGTTGCTGTAGGGCGGCTCGCCCAGCAGCACCGAGCGGGTGCGCTGTGACCACACCAGCTCGCGTGAATGCAGGAACTGGAACGATCCGGCCATCTGCCGGCCGCTCAGGAATCCTTGCTCGGCCATCATGTCTTCGAGCATCTCGACCTGGGCCGTGTCGATCAAGACGCCCATCTCGCCCGGCTCGGAAAAATCGGTCTCGGCGGCCATCAGCGTCAGACTGGCCAGGGGCGGCTGGGGGTTGTCCGTGACCACCCGTCGCGTGAGGGCTGCGGCCGCGATGGCGCTGAAGGTGCCGCCTAGGCAGTAGCCGGCCAGGTGCACCGGCCGCTGCGTGGCCCGGTGCACATGGTCCAGTGCATCGAGCACGCCAAGGCGCACGTAATCGTCCAGCGTGAGCAGTGCATCGTTCTGGTCGGGGTTGCGCCACGACACGATGTACACGGTATGCCCCTGTGCCACCAGCCAGCGCACCATGGAATTGTGCGGCGACAGATCCAGGATGTAGAACTTCATGATGCAGGACGGCACGATCAGCACCGGCTCGGCCAACACCTGCGGGGTGACCGGCTGGTACTGGATCAGCTCGATCAGGTCGTTGCGCAGCACCACCCGGCCGGGGGTCATGGCCAGGCCCTGGCCCGGTGCCAGCACCTCGCGGCCCGGTTGCAGCGGTGGGAGTCCATGGCGCAGGCGCCATTCATCCACCGCATGGCCCAGGCCCTCGACCAGGCTTTGGCCGCGGGTGTCCGCCGCCTTCCGCAGAGCCTGCGGGTTGGACAGGAGGCAATTGCCCGGCGAGACCATGTCCAGCCATTGCCTGGAAAAGAACCGCAGCTGTTCGCGGGAGTGGGGTTCCATGCCGCGCAACTCGGCGGCGCTGTCCCACCACCGTTCCCACGACTGGCTGGCCGAGGCCATGGCACTCCAGGGCCAGTGGTTCCATGCCGGGTCGTCAAAGCGGGGGTCCTGGGGCTGCGGCGCCTTGAGTGGCCTGTCGGTTTGCGCGTCGGGTCCATCGGCATCCGGCGCCGCCGGCAGCAGCCGGGGTGCTGCTGCACGCAGCGATGCGTGCAGCCAGGCCACGCCGAGTGTCTGAGCCTCGGTGCCCAGGCGGGCCTGCGTGCCCGGGGAAACGGCCAGATTGAGCAACCAGTCGGTCCACGCACGGGCCAGGGAGACGGGGGACAGGCCGGCGTTGACGCGGGCCAGCGCGGCATGGGCGAGCTGGTCCAGTGCGTCAGCGGCCTGGTGGATATCGGGGGCGTTGTGGTCAAAGTCCATGGGCGGCAGCCTACCGGGCGCCTGTGTCAGGCATTTGAAAAAGCAGCGGTCCGACAGCCGGGACGGAAACCCTGTGAAGGCCAGGGGCAGCTCAGCCAACGGAACGGTGGTGCGCGATGGTGCGCGGATTCACCGGATGCGCAGGTTCACGCTGACGCCATGGTGGTCGCTGGGACAGACGTCCGTTCCGGGCAGCGGCGCATGGAGCACGACCCCGGCGTCTTCCAGCGTCACCTCGCAAGGCGCGTGGTCGGGGAGGCAAAGGATGTGGTCCAGATCACGCCACTGGCCGTCGGCGCCGCGGCAGGTGACCTTGTCTGCACCTGTCGCACGCCGGAAGGCGTCCACCAGATGCCAGGGAGCCTTGAGGAAGGGTGACAGCTCATCGGAGGACAGCGGGGCGTTGAAGTCACCGCAAACCAGTGCGAGATCGTGCGCCTGGCGCAGCAGAGGATCGGTGAGGATGGCGCGCATCTGCCGGGCGCGCAAGGCGCCGTCATCGCGCAGGTGGGAAAGATGAACGTTCGCGACCCCTACCCGTCTGCCCTCGACCTCCACGCTGCACACCTGGGCCCATCGGCCGCCATCCGATGGCGAGGAGGGCAGTTCGATGGCGGCCGCCGCGCGGATCGGCCATGCCGACAGCAGGGCCTGTGAAGAGAAGCTGTCGACCCACTGGCCCTGGTGCCATCGGGGCTTGCGGCGCGCCAGCACGGTGTGCCAAGTCAGTCCCAACGCCTGCGCCAGGCACCGGGCCGTGTCCACGGTGCCATTGGCGGTGGAGAAGGATTCCTGCAGCGCGATGATGTCGGCATCCAGTTCCTTCAGCTGGATGCGCAGCGCCTGCAGGCGCTGCGCGTAGTCACCGTCGCACTTCCAGGTGTTGATGGTCACGAGTTTCACCCGCACGGGCGCTCGCAGGCTGGCTGGCAAGGGTGGGCCTCAGTCGGCGTACTTCGCCAGGAAGCGGCGCAGGTCGCAGAAGTCGTCCATGCGCTCGGTCAGCGTGGCGTGGTCCCAGTCCCACCAGGCCGTGGCTTCGATGGCGGTCGCGATGGCCTTCGGGAACCGCTGCCGGATGACCTTGGCCGGTGCGCCCGCGACGATGGTGTAGGCCGGTACGTCCCGCGTCACCACCGAGTTGCTGCCGACCACGGCGCCGTTGCCGATGCGCACCCCCGGCATGACCACCACGCCATGCCCGATCCAGGTGTCGTGGCCAATGTCCACGCGCTGGCGGCGGCGCCATTCGAAGAACGCCGCGTCGTCCTCGCCCGCCATGCCGTATCGGGCGCGGCGGTAGGTGAAGTGGTGCAGGGTGGGGCGTTCCATCGGGTGAAAGCCGGGGTTGATGCGGACCATGGCGGCGATGTTGGAAAACTTGCCGATGTCGGCCGACATGATCTCGCAGCCCCGCTGCAGGTAGGCGTAGTCGTCGAGCTGGCTGTCTTCCATGCGCGCGTGCTCACCCACCTCGGTGTAGCGGCCGAAGCGGCAGTCGCGGATGACGGCGGTGGGCGCAATGCTGGGCGCTTCGCCCAGCGGCGGGGCGGCCGCGACGTTGAACGCGGCGATGTGGGTGAAGCTCATGCGGGCCATCCTGGCAGGGTTCGAAGGTGTTGAATGAGTTGCTCGCCGGCGTCTTCCAGCGCCGATTCGTTGAGCACCTGCAGGGCCTGGGGCAGCGGCAGGGTTCGCGTGCGCTCGATGCGCGCCTCGATGACCGCGGGCGTCTCCCGGCCGCGGCCGAGCAGGCGCTGGCGCAGGGTGTCCGTGCTGGCCGTGACATGCACCACCGTCGCACCGGGAAAGCGGCCACAGGTGGTGGTCAGATGCCCGCGCGAGCCGTTGACGAAGACCCAGGCGCCGTGGTCGAGCGGAGCCAGTTCGCTGCCGCGCACACCGTAGTGCAGGCCATTGGCCTGCCAGTTCAGGGTGAAAGCACCGCGTTCGCGCAGCTGCTGGAAGCGCGCCTCGTCCACCGCCTCGTGCTCCTCCCCGCCGGCGTGCTGCGGACGGGTGATGGTGCGTCGGGCCCAGTGGATGGCCGGGCTGGGCGTCAGGCGCTGGCGCACCCATTGCAGCACGCTGTCCTTGCCTGCGCCGGATGGCCCCACCACGTACACCAGGCGCCGGCTCATGTGCCGAACCCCATGTGCTCGACCAGCACGAAGTCCGCACCCGGCGCCGGTTCGGCGAACAGCGCCAGGCTGTTGAAGCGGCAGCCGGGCAGGTCGGAGAACCAGGCGCGCGCGGCACGTTCCACGTGGTCCACGGTATCGTCATCCCATCCGTCCAGGCCACCGGTCAGCGACAGGTGGAAGCGGAACCGCTCCAGCACGTAGGGGTAGCCCCAGCGCTCCAGCAAGGCATCCTCCTGCGGGGTCATCGATCCCTTGCGCCGGCGGCGCTCCAGTTCACCGGAAGACAAGGGTGCCGCCAAGGGGTGCAGCCGGGTCACGCAGGCACTGGCGACGGCGTTGATGGCGCTCTGGTCGCCCTTCGGGCACAGGGCCAGGAAGTGGCCCAGCCGTTGCACGCCCAGGGGCGGCAGCTCGAAGGCACCGAGCTCTGCCGCCAGCGCCTGCACCGCCGCACGCAGGTCGTCCGCCTGCGCGCCGGCACCCAGCGCAAAGGGTGCTTTCAGCGTGGCGTGCCACCCATAGCGGCGCGGCTCTGCGGTCAGCTGGCGCAGCACATCGCTTCCGATGCCCCGGATGGCGGGCTGCACCAGCGCGGCCTGCGTGGCCGCGCAGCGCCCGAGCCAGCGGGAGCCGGCCTCCCACCAGGCAGAACCGGGCGCTGGGGCGAAATAAACCGCGTAGCGGTGGGCAGACGTCCGTTCAGCGCTCATCGTGGGCCACCGTGAGCTTGACGCGGTCGCCGGCGAACCAGGCGCTGGCGAATTCGATGGGGATCCCGGCATGGTCCACGTTGACGCTGGTCACGAACAGAACGGGCCGGCTGACCGGCTGCTTGAGCTGGGCGGCCACCTCGGCGCCGGGCAGCTGCGCCGTGATGCGGCTTTCCTTGCGGGTGTAGTCGCTCACGCCGTGGGCCGCGAACGCCTCGGTGATGGAACCGGTCTCGCGCAACACCGCTTCGAGCCGGTCAAAACGCGGCAGCGGGAACACCCGCTCGCTCACGTGCAGCGGCTGGCCGGCGCCCAGTCCCAGCACCCGCAGGTGCAGCACGGCGCTGCGCGCCGGAATCTGCAGCGCCTGGGCCTGCGCGACCGTGGCGCGCGTCCGCTGGGCCTCCAGCACTTCGAGGCCCCCCCGCAAGCCCGCGTGGGCCAGGCTCTGGCGGTGGCGGGTGCGCTTGCCGATCAGCAGGTCGACCGCGAAGTCCTCGACGTAGGTGCCGCTGCCCTGCGTGATGCGGACCAGGCCCTTCTGGCACATGCTGGCCAGCGAACGCCGGATGGTGTGGCGGTTCACGCCGTACTGCTCGGCCAGCAGGTTTTCCGAAGGCAGGCGCTGGCCCGGCAGGTACACGCCCCGGGCGATGGCATCGGCCAGTTCGTTGGCAATGCGGGCCCAGAAACTGTTGCGCTCGCTGGTCCGGTCCGCAGGCGCGTGGGGGGAGGTCAGGAGGTTTGTCATGAAAGGGACATTTGGTGGCTCTACGCTCGGGGCTGGATTCAGATTTGTCTATACATCTTTCAAGGTACCACGGACATGTTTCATGCATTTGACAACCCTGCACCGGACCGGCCGCTCGACCGGCCGGGCTGGATGGCCTTGCTGGCCCGCGCTCCCCTGGGGGTGCTGGAGGCTGCGGTGGGCCCGCTGGGTGAACAGGCGCCGCGCTGGCTGCGTGCACCGGAGACCGGCCTGATGATGGTGCAGGGCCGCGCGGGTGGCACGGGCGAACGCTTCAACCTCGGCGAGGTGACGGTCACGCGCTGCGCGTTGCGCCTGCCGGGTGCCACGCCGGAAGCGGCGGTGGGCGTGGCCTACGTGCTGGGGCGCTCGCACCGGCAGGCCCAGCTGGCCGCCCTGGCCGATGCCCTGTTGCAGGACCCGTCGCGGCAGGCCGCGCTGGACGCGCAGTTGCTGCAGCCGGTGCGCCAGCATCTGGCGCAGGAGCAGGCGCAGCGCCGGATGCGCGTGCACAGCACCAAGGTCGAGTTCTTCACCGTGGCGCGTGAAGCGGGCGCTGCCGATGACGAAGAGGAGAGCGCATGATGGCCCACGATCTTTCGGCCGTGGTGGCCGGATTCACCCACGAAGCCTTTGGCAGCCAGGCGGTGTTCCGGGCGGCGCTGCAGGCCCTGTCCCATCCCGGGCGACCGGTGTCGGTGCCCCGCGAGGCCGAGTTGCCGCGCCAGGGCAACGCCGCCTCGGCGCTGCTGTTGCTGGCCCTGCTGGATGCCGATTGTGGCCTGTGGCTGTCGCCAACGCTGGCCAGCAGCGACGCGGCGATGTGGTTGCGCTTCCACACCGGTTGCCGCCTGGTGAACGACGCCAGCGAAGCCCAGTTCCTCTGGGTCGGCCCATCCGACCGGCTGCCCCCGCTGCACACGCTGCGCCAGGGCAGCGACGCCTACCCCGACCAGTCGGCCACCTGCGTGATCGACGTGCGGTCGCTGGTGGGCGGCAGCGATGCGTGCGCCGACACGCTGGCACAGCACTGGACGCTCAGCGGCCCCGGCATCCGGACAGAGGCAGCGCTCAGCGTGACCGGTCTGCCGGACGACTTTGCCGCGCAGTGGGCGCACAACCACGCGGGTTTCCCGCGCGGTCTGGACCTGTTCCTCGCCACCCACGACCAGGTCGTGGGCCTGCCGCGCACCACGCGCCTCCTCACCCCCCGAATCCCGACCCCTGTCGAGGCCTGACCATGTACGTTGCCGTCAAGGGCGGAGAGACCGCCATCCTCAACAGCTACCGCCTGCTGGCCGAGCAGCGCCGCGGCGACACCGCCCTGCCCGAGCTGGGCGTGGCACAGATCCGCGCGCAGCTCAAGCTCGCGGTGGACCGCGTCATGACCGAAGGTTCGGTCTACGACCCCGAGCTCGCCGCGCTGGCCATCAAGCAGGCCGCGGGCGATCTTGTGGAAGCCATCTTCCTGCTGCGCGCCTACCGCGCCACGCTGCCACGCCTGGGCACCACCTGCGCGCTGGACACCTCGCGCATGGCGCTGGAGCGCCGCATCTCCGCCACCTTCAAGGACCTGCCCGGTGGCCAGGTGCTCGGCCCCACCTACGACTACACCCAGCGCCTGCTGGATTTCAGCCTGCTGGCCAGCGGCCAGGCGGTCGTGCCCGGCGACGCGGCGCTGGCCGACGGGCTGAAACCCGAAGCCGCGCCACGGGTGGTGGACCTGCTCAACCAGGAAGGCCTGATCGAGCAGCGCCCGGTGCCGCCGGGCGACCCGGCGCCGACCGACCTCACGCGCGAGCCGCTGCGTTTTCCGGCCGACCGCGCCACCCGCCTGCAGAACCTGGCGCGCGGCGACGAGGGTTTTCTGCTCGCGATGGCGTATTCGACGCAGCGCGGCTATTCGCACAGCCACCCCTTCGTCGGTGAAATCCGCCTCGGCCAGGCGGCGCTGGAGATCGAGCCCGAAGAACTGGGCTTCACCATCTCCATCGGCGACATCGAGCTCACCGAATGCGAGATGGTCAACCAGTTCGCCGGCAGCAAACACGAGCCGCCGCAGTTCACGCGCGGCTACGGCCTGGCCTTTGGCCACAGCGAGCGCAAGGCCATGGCCATGAGCCTGGTGGACCGCGCGCTGCGCGCCGACGAACTCGGCGAACCGGTCGAGTCGCCGGCGCAGATGCAGGAGTTCGTGCTCTCGCACAGCGACAGCCTGGAGGCCTCGGGCTTCGTGCAGCACCTGAAGTTGCCGCACTACGTGGACTTCCAGTCCGAACTGGAGCTGGTGCGCAAGATGCGCGCCGCGGCCGGGCAGCCCGCCGCCACCGAAAGGGACGAAGCATGAACGCAGCACACGCAGCACACCCAGCCGTGGCGCAGGAGCCCCTGCCCGCCGAGACCGCGGCGCCGGCCGACGAGGTCAACTTCGCCTACCTCGACGAGCGGACCAAGCGCATGATCCGCCGCGCCATCCTGAAGGCGGTGGCCATCCCCGGTTACCAGGTCCCGTTCGGCTCGCGCGAGATGCCGCTGCCCTACGGCTGGGGTACCGGTGGCATCCAGGTGACCGCCTCGGTGATCGGACCGGACGACATCCTCAAGGTGATCGACCAGGGCTCGGACGACACCGTCAACGCGGTCAACATCCGCCGCTTCTTCCAGCGCACCACCGGTGTGGCCACCACCACCCGGACCACCGAGGCCACGCTGATCCAGACGCGCCACCGCATTCCCGAGACGCCGCTGGTCGAAGGCCAGGTGCTGGTGTACCAGGTGCCGGTGCCCGAGCCCATGCAGCGCCTGGAGCCGCGCGAGAGCGAGACCCGCACGCTGCATGGCCTGGCCGAGTACGGACTGATGCACGTGAAGCTCTACGAAGACATCGCACGCCACGGGCACATCGCCACCACCTACGACTACCCCGTGCTGGTCAACGGCCGCTACATCATGGCGCCGTCGCCGATCCCGAAGTTCGACAACCCCAAGATGCACCTGAATCCGGCGCTGCAGCTGTTCGGCGCCGGGCGCGAGAAGCGCATCTACGCCGTGCCGCCCTACACCGCGGTGGAAAGCCTGGGCTTCGAAGACCATCCCTTCGAGGTGCAGCGGTGGGACGTGCCCTGTGCCCTGTGCGGTTCCACCGGCTCGTTCCTGGACGAGGTGATCACCGACGATGCGGGCACCCGCCTGCACGTGTGTTCGGATTCCGACCACTGCCAGTCGCGGCAGGCCGAAGCCGCGTCGCCGCAGGGAGTGCAGCCATGAGCGCAGCGCCGGGCTGCTCCCAGGCAAGCTCGCACCGCAGCCCGCAGGGCCAGGGCCATCCCATGAGCCTGGTGATCCGCGAGGCCCTGGAGGTCGATCTGGACGCCGTGCTGGCGCTCTACATCCTGTCCGGTCTCGACGATGAAGTCCTCACCCTGGCGAAGGCACGCGAGGTGTTCCGGCGGTTCGCGTCCTATCCCAGCTACCGCCTGTTCGTCGCGGTCGACCCGCTGCAGAAAGACGCGGTGGTGGGCAGCTACGCCCTGCTGGTGATGCACAACCTGGCGCATTGCGGCACGCCGTCGGCGATTGCGGAAGACGTCGTCGTCGCACCCGATCGCCAGGGCCAGGGCATCGGCCGGCAGCTGATGGCGCACGCCCTGCAGCAGGCCCGCGAGGCCGGCTGCTACAAGCTGGCGCTGTCGTCCAACGCCAAACGGCAGGCCGCCCACGCCTTCTACGAGTCGCTGGGATTCCAGCGCCACGGCCTCAGCTTCCTCATCGAGATTTGAGATGACAACTTCCATTTCCTCCACTCCCCTGCTGCGCGTGCGTGGCGTGGCCAAGCGCTACGGTGACCGTGTCGCACTGCACGAGGCTTCCTTCGATCTCTGGCCGGGCGAGGTGCTGGCCGTGGTGGGTGAATCCGGTTCGGGCAAGACCACCCTGCTCAATGCGGTGGCCGCCCGAACCACGCCCGATGCCGGCTGTGTCGAGTTCCAGGGACGCGACGGCCAGCTGCAGGACGTGCACGGCATGTCGCAGGCGCAGCAGCGCCTGCTGGCACGCACCGACTGGGGCTTCGTGCACCAGAATGCCGCCGATGGCCTTCGCATGGACGTGTCGGCGGGTGCCAACGTCGGCGAGCGCCTGATGGGCCTGGGCGAGCGCCACTACGGGCGGCTCCGAAGCACCGCGGAGGAATGGCTGCAGCGTGTCGAGATCGATCCGATCCGCATCGACGACGCGCCCCGCACCTTCTCGGGCGGCATGCGCCAGCGCCTGCAGATCGCGCGCAACCTGGTCACCCAGCCGCGCCTGATCTTCATGGACGAACCGACCTCCGGGCTCGACGTGTCGGTGCAGGCGCGCCTTCTCGACCTGATGCGCCAGCTCACGCGCCAGATGCACCTGGCCGCAATCATCGTCACGCACGACCTCGCCGTGGCCCGGCTGCTGGCCCACCGCATGATGGTGATGCAGCGTGGCCGCGTGGTCGAAGCCGGCCTGACCGACCAGGTGCTCGACGATCCCCAGCACCCCTACACCCAACTGCTCGTTTCTTCGGTACTGCAACCATGACCCCACCCCTGCTCCAGATGAAAGGGGTGGCCAAGCGCTTCACCCTGCACCACCAGAACGGCGCCGAACTCTCGGTGCTGCACAACGTCGACCTGGAGGTCCGGCCGGGTGAGTGTGTCGTGCTCGACGGCCCGTCGGGCATGGGCAAGAGCACCCTGCTCAAGCTCATCTACGCCAATTACCGCGCCACCGAAGGCCGCATCACCGTGCTGCCACCGGGCGCTGCACCGGTGGAGGTGACCGAGGCCACGCCGCGCGAACTGGTGCAGCTGCGCCGCGAGAGCATCGGCTACGTGAGCCAGTTCCTGCGCGTGATCCCCCGCGTGTCCGCGCTCGACGTGGTGGCCGAACCGCTGGCGGAAGATGGAGGCGACGACCCCGTTGCCCTGGACGCCGCGCGCGAACAGGCGCGCGCCTGGTTGACACGTCTGCGCATTCCCGAGCGCCTGTGGGCCCTGCCACCGGCCACCTTCTCCGGCGGCGAGCAGCAGCGCGTGAACATCGCGCGCAACATGATCAAGCCGAGGCCGCTGATGCTGCTGGACGAGCCCACCGCCTCGCTCGACGTGGCCAACACCCGCACCGTGATCGAACTGATTCGGGAAGGCACCGCGCGGGGCGCTGCGCTGGTCGGCATCTTCCACGACGCCCAGGTGGGCGATGCCGTGGCCACGCGGCGCGTGAACGTGGGTGACTTCAGGAGCGCCGCATGAGCCAGAACACCGTGTTCAGGAACGCCCGCCTGGTGCTGCCGGACGAGGTGGTGTCGGGCGACCTCTCCGTGGAAGACGGACGCATTGCCGGCTTCGGCGCGGGCAACAGCGCGCTGGCCGCGGCCATCGACTGTGAGGGCGACTACCTCATGCCGGGCTTCATCGAGGTGCACACCGACAACTTCGAGCGCCACCTGATGCCGCGCCCCAAGGTGCAGTGGGCCGAGATGCCCGCGCTGCTGGCGCACGATGCCGAGATCGCCGCCGCGGGAATAACCACCGTGTTCGACGCGCTCGGCGTGGGCGATGCCGACCACGAAAGCCTGCGCGGCACCGCGTGGGACAAGGTGATCGAAACGCTGGACGCCTGCACCCGGGAAGGCCTGCTGCGTGCCGACCACCACCTGCACGTGCGCTGCGAACTGCCGGCCCACAACACCATCGACCTGTTCCAGCCGTTTCACGGCCATCAGCGCCTGTCGCTGATCTCGCTGATGGACCACACACCTGGCCAGCGGCAGTGGGAGAACATCGAACACGCCCGCATCTACTACACCGGCAAGAAGGGCTGGAGCCAGGACAAGTTCGAGCACCAGGTGGCCCACGCCGGGCGCCTGCAGGCGCAGTTTGCCGCGCCGCACCGCGACTACTTCGTGGATTACTGCCGCACGCACGGCATCGCGCTGGCCAGCCACGACGACACCACGGTGGCCCATGTGGAGCAGGCGCACGCCGAAGGCGCCAGCATGTCGGAGTTCCCCACCACACTGGCGGCCGCCCGGGCCGCGCGCGAGCGCGGTCTGCTGACGGTGATGGGCGGGCCCAACGTGGTGCGCGGCGGCTCGCACTCGGGCAACGTGGCTGCGGCCGATCTGGCGCGCCACGGCCTGCTCGACATCCTCTCCAGCGACTACGTGCCGGGCAGCCTGCTCAGCGCCGTGCTGCGCCTGGTGGCGGACGGCATCCTGAGCCTGCCCGAGGCCGTGGCCGTGGTCAGCCGCAACCCGGCCCGCGCCACCGGTCTGCACGACCGGGGCGCGATCGCGCCGGGGCTGCGCGCCGACCTGATCCAGGTGCGCCTGGTGGACATGCCCAACGGCCACCGCCAGGGCGTGGTGCGCTCGGTTTGGCGCGAGGGTCAGCGCGTGCTCTGACATGCAATCTTCCGCCAACCGTCAAACGACTGTCACAGCGCGAAACCACACTCAGCGTGTCTAGACGACTTTGGAGAAACCGATGAAGACCGCTCTTCGCATCCACCAGCTGAACAAGCACTTCGCCAATGGCAAACACGCCTTGCGCGACATCAACCTGGACATCCGGCAGGGCGAGATGGTGGCGCTGATCGGCGCCTCGGGCTCCGGCAAGTCCACGCTGCTGCGCCACGTGGCGGGCCTGGTCGTGGCCGATGCGGGTGAAGGCTCGCTGATCGAGATCGACGGCCAGTGTGTGCAGCAGGGCGGCCGTGTGCACCGCGACATCCGCAAGGTGCGCTCGCAGATCGGATTCGTGTTCCAGCAGTTCAACCTGGTGGACCGCCTGCCGGTGATGGCCAACGTGCTGGTCGGACGCCTGCACCGCATGCCCTGGTGGCGCGGCCTGACGCGCTGGTTCAACCAGCACGAACGCTCCCTGGCGATCGAAGCGCTGGCCCGCGTCGGCATCGCCGATTGCCATGCCCAGCGCGCATCCACGCTCTCGGGTGGCCAGCAGCAGCGCGCCGCCATCGCGCGCACGCTGGTGCAGGGTGCCAAGGTGGTGCTGGCCGATGAACCGATCGCCTCGCTCGACCCCGAGTCCTCGCGCAAGGTCATGGAGATCCTGGCCCGCATCAACCGCGAAGACGGCTCCACCGTGGTGGTGTCGCTGCACCAGGTGGACATGGCCCTGAAGTACTGCCCCCGCGTGATCGCGCTGCACCAGGGCCAGGTGGTGTACGACGGCGCCGCGTCCGCGCTGACACCGGCCCTGCTGCGGAATCTCTACGGCATGCAGGCCGACGAGATGCTGATGGGTGAGCCCGCGAGCCCGGCGCCCGGAACCGTCTCGCACCTGCCCGAGCGGAACTGGGCCGCGCCACTGGCCCAGGCCGCCTGAAGACTTTCACTGTTTCTCCTGTTCCCGTTTCATCCTGTTCCCGTTTCATCTTCCTTCTGGAGCCATTCGCATGTTCAAGAAAACCCTGGCCGGCCTCGCGCTCGGCCTCACCCTCACCGGCGCCCTGGCGCAGGACATCAACTTCGGCATCATCTCGACCGAGTCGTCGCAGAACCTCAAGGCCGACTGGCAGCCGCTGCTCGACGACATGGCCAAGCAGACCGGCTTCAAGGTCAATGCGTTCTTCGCGCCCGACTACGCCGGCGTGATCGAAGCCATGCGCTTTAACAAGGTGCACGTGGCCTGGTTCGGCAACAAGTCGGCCATCGAGGCGGTGGACCGCGCCAGCGGCGAGGTGTTTGCCCAGATGGTGAACGCCGACGGCACCGAGGGCTACTACTCGCACCTGATCGTGCACAAGGACAGCCCGATCAAGTCGCTGGACGACGTGCTCAAGAACGGCAAGAGCTACAGCTTCGGCAACGGCGACCCGAACTCCACCTCCGGTTTTGTCGTGCCCAGCTTCTACGTGTTCGCCAAGAACAAGGTCGATCCGCGCACGCACTTCAAGATCGTGCGTTCCGCCAACCACGAGACCAACGCCCTGGCCGTGGCCAACCAGCAGGTCGACGTGGCCACCAACAACAGCGAGAACCTGGGCAAGATCGCCGAGAAGTTTCCCGAGAAGCGCAAGGACATCCGCGTGATCTGGACCTCGCCCCTGATCGCGCTGGACCCGCTGGTCATGCGCAAGGACCTGCCGGAAGCCACCAAGGCCAAGATCAAGAGCTTCCTCTTCAACTACGCCAAGACCGATGCGCGTGAAAAAGAGGTGGTGATGAAGATCTCCAAGCTCTCGGGCTTCAAGCCGTCGTCCAACGCGCAGCTGCTGCCGATCCGCCAGCTGGACCTGTTCGGCAAGCGCAACAAGATCGAGTCCGACACCGCGCTCAGCGAGTCCGACAAGCTGGCCAAGCTGGCCGAGATCGACAAGCTGCTGGCTGCGCTGAACTGAGCGTCCTCTCCCCGGCGTTTTCCATCCGGACCGTTCGCGGCACAGCGCCGCGGACGGTCTGCGCCTGAAACGCGCTCCCGAGTCCCCACACACCGCACACGACGATGTCCACCACGCTCAAAGTCCACAGCCTGAGCCCGGCCGTGGTTCCCGCACCCAGGCGCAGCCTGACCTGGTACCTGTCCTGGGCCGCGCTCTTGCTGTTGCTGGCGGGCTCGTGGAACGGCGCCGACATGCGCCCGCTCGACCTGATCCGCGACTCGGGCAACATGGCCACCTACGCGGCCGATTTCTTTCCGCCCGATTTTTCGCAGTGGCGTCTCTACCTGAGCGAGATCATCGTCACGCTGCAGATCGCGATCTGGGGCACGGCGCTGGCCGTGCTCACCGCCATCCCGCTGGGCCTGCTGGCCTCCAGCAACATCACCCCCTGGTGGGTCCACCAGCCGGTGCGCCGCCTGATGGACGCGTTTCGCGCCATCAACGAAATGGTGTTCGCCATGCTGTTCGTGGTGGCCGTTGGCCTCGGGCCTTTCGCGGGCGTGCTGGCGCTGTGGATCCACACCGCCGGTGTGCTGGCCAAGCTGTTCTCCGAAGCGGTGGAAGCCATCGACCCGCAGCCGGTGGAAGGCATCCGCTCGACCGGTGCCAGCGCGCTGCACGAGATCGTCTACGGCGTCATCCCGCAGGTCATGCCGCTGTGGATTTCCTTCATGCTGTACCGCTTCGAGTCGAACGTGCGTTCGGCCTCGGTGGTGGGCATGGTGGGTGCTGGCGGCATCGGTGTGGTGCTGTGGGAAATCATCCGCGGTTTCCAGTACGCCGAGACCTGTGCCGTGATGCTCATGATCATCGTCACCGTGAGCGTGATCGATGTCATTTCCTCGCGCGTCCGCAAGGTGCTCGTTTGATGGACCACCCCCGCCGCGCTGCGCGCGACCCCCTCAAGGGGGCGATGCGAGAGGCCCGGCGAAGCCGGTTCCTCCGCATCCTCGGATGGATCATCTCTCTCCGGAGCGGCTCCTTGCTGTGGCTGCGT
The DNA here is from genome assembly GCA_011391495.1 of Hydrogenophaga sp. Classification (GTDB taxonomy): domain Bacteria; phylum Pseudomonadota; class Gammaproteobacteria; order Burkholderiales; family Burkholderiaceae_C; genus Hydrogenophaga. The sequence continues at coordinate 12,936 of JAABQK010000022.1, read as the reverse complement.
TCGCTGCGCGTCCTGCCGTCGCGTGATTGAGCCATTGAGGGCTCTGGCCGGCTTAGAGTCGGCACCATGCTGATTTCGCCCCGAACTTCGGTGGTGGCCCGCCTGGGCACCGCACAGACCCTGGCCTGGGCCTCGTCCTACTACCTGCCGGCCATGCTGGCCACGCCGATGGCGGCGGACCTGGGGGTCTCGGTGGCCACGGTCTTTGCCGCCTTTTCGTTTGCCCTGGTCGTCTCGGCGGTGTTCGGCCGCAGGGCGGGGCAGTGGATCGACCAGCATGGCGGACGCCCGGTGCTGATCGGCACCAACGGGCTTTTCGCGGCGGGGCTGCTGGCCCTGGCGCTGGCGCAGGGTCCGGTGAGCCTGTTCATGGCCTGGGGCCTGATCGGCATGGCCATGGCGGCCGGCCTGTACGACGCCGCGTTCGCGACCCTGGTGCGCCTCTACGGCCACGACGCACGCAGCACCATCACCGGCATCACCCTGATCGCGGGTTTTGCCAGCACCGTGGGCTGGCCGCTGACGGCCTGGCTGGAGCACGAGCTGGGCTGGCGAGGCGCCTGCGTGTGCTGGGCGGGGTTGCACCTGTTGCTCGGGCTGCCGCTCAACGCCTCGCTGCCACGTGCCGGGCACGCGCCGGGTGTGACCCCGGTGCAGCCGGGGCCGGCAACACCAAAGGCTTCGGCTGCGACGGAGGCCGCTGCCACCTTCTGGCCCACGGTCCTGCTCTCACTGGTGTTTGCCGTTACCTGGTTCACCAGCACCGCCATGGCGGCCCACCTGCCGCGCCTGCTGCAGGCCAACGGTCTGGCGCTGGGCGCCGCGCTGGCCCTGTCGGCCCTGGTCGGGCCGGCCCAGGTGGCCGCCCGGCTGCTCGAGTTCGGCTTTCTGCGCCGGGTGCATCCGCTGCGCTCGGCCCAGCTGGCCACGGCCGCCCATCCGCTGGGCGCCGTGCTGCTGATGGTGCTGGGTGGTCCGGCGGCCTTGCTGTTCACCGTGCTGCATGGCGCGGGCAACGGCATCCTCACCATCGCCAAAGGCACGCTGCCGCTGGTGATCTTCGGTCCGCAGGGTTATGGGGCGCGGCAGGGCCTGCTGATGGTGCCGGCGCGCGTGGCGCAGGCCTGTGCCCCGCTGGTCTTCGGCCTGGCCATCGACCACCTCGGGGGCGGCGCCCTCTGGGTGTCCACCGGGGTGGGGCTGATCGGTCTGGCTGCGCTGCTCTGGCTGCAGCGCAGTGGGGCGGTGGCGCGGTAGCCCCGCTGCGGCCAGGGTCAGAGCACTTCCAGGGCCGCCATGGCCGGCGACCGGAGTCGCGGCGCGCCCTTGGCCGCAAAGGCCAGGTGACCGCCGATGAAGTGCGCCGCCACGCTGGGCGGACGCCCGGCCGGCGTGCGCACGAGCACGATGTCGGCCCGCAGGCCTTCGGCCAGGCGGCCGCGATCGTTCAGGCCGGCGGCGTCGGCGGCGTTGCTGGAGACCATGGCCCAGGCGGTGGGCAGATCGCAGACACCGTCTTCGCTCAGGCGGAAAGCCGCCGGCAGCATGGCCGGGTAGTAGTAGTCGGAGGTGAGCACGGTGCACAGGCCGGCCCTGGCCATGACCGACGCCGACACCGCGTTGTTCAGATGGCTGCCGCCCCGCACGACGTTGGGCGCGCCAAAGACCACCGGGTTGCCGTACTGGCGGGCCAGCGTGGCGGTTTCGCGGGTCTTGGGAAACTCCGAAATTCCGCATCCGATGGACTGGTACCAGGCGCGCACCTCGGGGGAGGGGTCGTCGTGCGAAGCCATGGGAACGCCCGAAGCGCTTGCGGCGGCGGCCAGGCGGCGGATGGAACCGGGCACGTCGTCGTGCCGGGCCGCGACGCGCTCGGCCAGGGCCTGCAAGGCTTCGGCCGACAGACCGGTGCGCTGCAGCACGGTCATCGCGTCTTTCGGCTGGCTGAGTTTGCGCAGGATGTCGGCGGTGTGGTCGTTGAAGGCGAGCAGGGCGATGCGGCCCTCGGCCAGCCAGCCCAGCACCTCGTCCTCACCATCGAGGTTGTAGGTTTCGTGGCGCAGGTGCAGGCGCGCGTCGCACGAGAGGTGGTCGGCGGCCGCCTCCATCGCCGCCATCAGGCGCACCAGCGTCTCGCGGCTGCGCAGACCGGTCTCCCAGGAAAAGGTCACGCCGTGAAAGGCGGTGGAAATCCCGTTCGCCACCAGTTGCCGGTCGGTCTCGGCGAGGGCCAGCTGCAGGTCGAAATGCACGCCGGGCCGGGGCATGATCTGCCGCTCGAACGCGTCGCCGTGCAGGTCGATGATGCCCGGCAGCACCCGCAGGCCGCTGGCGTCGATGACCGGCGCACCCCGGACCTCGCTGCCGATCTCGACGATGAGTCCGTGGTCCACCGTGATGACCACGTCATCCTGAAAACCCGAGGGCAGCAATGCACTGCCTCCCGCGATCGCAAACCGCTCCATGGTGTTCATGCTGGCTGTCCTAGGGTGACGAAAAGGTGACCAGCGTGACGCATTTGTGTGACAGCTGCACGACGAAAAAGTCGTGTCATGCAGGTCATCAAAACTTCATGTCGTCTACACAACTGTGTCATCACACGGCGTCACGCTGGCTAGGTTGTCTAAACCACTTGGAGCTTCCCCATGAACTGGAACAAACACCTCGCCACCGCGATCACCGTGGTCGGTCTCGCCACCACCGCCCTCTCGGCCCAGGCGCAAACCCTGCGCCTGGCCGTCACCGACATCGTGGGACTGGAAAACCTGCAGCGCGAATACGCCGGCTTCCAGAAGATCCTGTCGGAAAAATCGGGCATGAAGGTCGAGCTGTTTCCGGTGCCCAACCGCACCGCCGCGGTCGAAGCACTCAACGCGAAGAAGATCGACCTGGTGCTGACCGGGCCGGCCGAATACGTGGTGTTCAAGAAGCGCACCGATGCCAAGCTGGTGGTGGGGTTCAGCCGCCCGGAGTACTACGGCTCGGTGGTCACGCTGGTCGGCTCGGGTATCGATGGCGTGGAAGACCTCAAGGGCAAGAAGGTCGCGCTGGGTGATGTCGGTTCCACCTCGCGCCACCTGTCGCCGGTCCAGGTGCTCGCCGACCTGGGTCTGAAGCCCGGTCAGGACGTGCAGATCCTGCACATCAACCGCAACGTGGCGGTGGAAGCGATGAAGCGTGGCGACGTGTCCGCCATCGGCATCAACCGCACCGACCTGCCTGGCCTGTCCAAGCGCCACCCCGACGTGGTGTTCAAGGTCATCGCGCGCGGCCGCGACCTGCCCAACGACGTGCTGCTCGCCGGCACGCATGTGCCCGACGAGGTGGTGGGCAAGATGAAAAAGGTGTTCAGCGACAACTCGGACGCCCTCATCGCCGCCGTGCTGCTGGGCCCGGATGAGAACCAGAAGTTCCAGGGCATGAAGTTCATCCCCAGCATCAGCGACAAGGACTACAACTACGTCCGCAAGATGTACGCCACCATCGGCCAGCCGCAGTACGCCGCCTTCGTGGGTGATTGATCCCGAGGCCACTGCACCACCATGTTGAACACGTTCTCGCCCGCTGTCACGCTGGAAGGCGGCATCCCCGTGTCCGGGTCGGAAGTCCTGGAGACCACGACCCCGCCCGCCGACCTCTGGGTGCGCGGCCTGACCAAGCGCTTCGAAGCCGCCACACCGGTGCTCAAGGGCGTGGCCTTCCAGGTGAAGGCGGGCCAGCGGGTGGCGCTGATCGGTGCCAACGGCGCCGGCAAGTCCACGCTGCTGCGCTGCTGCATGCACCTGATCCCGCCCGACAGCGGCGAGGTGCGGCTGTTCGGTACGCCGCTGGCGGGCCTGGACGCGGCAGCCCTGCGGCGGCTGCGTTCGCAGGTGGGCTTCGTTTTCCAGAAACACAACCTGGTGCCGCGCCTCTCGGCGCTGTCCAACGTGCTGCATGGCGCACTGCCGCGCACCCCGCTGGCACAGGCCTGGTTCCAGGGACTCGCGCCAGCGCCGCTGCGGCACGAGGCACTGCACTGTCTGGAACGGGTGGGGCTGTCGCACATCGCGCTGCGCCGTGCCGACAAGCTCTCGGGCGGGCAGTCGCAGCGGGTGGCGGTGGCGCGTGCCCTGATGCAGCGGCCGCGCCTCATCGTGGCCGACGAGCCGGCGGCGAGCCTCGACCCGGTGGCCGGTGACGAGGTGATGGCGCTGTTTTCCGGGCTGGTGAAAGACGAGGGCCTGACCATGGTCTTCACCTCCCACGACCTGACCCACGCGGTCCGGTACGCCGACCGGGTGATCGCGTTGCAGCGTGGCGAGATCGTGCTGGACGCCATGAGCCACGAGGTGAACGTGGCCGAACTGAGGTCTTTGTATGCCTAGCCATCCTCCGTCGCCGGCCGTGCGTGCCTTGCCCGAGCGCTTCGAGCGCACCAGCCCGGTCACCTTCATGGTGTACCTGGTGGTGCTCGGCTTTTTTGTCTGGTCGGTCAACAAGACCGGCGTGTCGTTCAGTGACCTCTGGGGTGGCATCCCCCAGATGACCCGTCTGGTGGGCGAGATGTTGCCGCCGTCCACGGCCCGGCTCGAAGCCGTGGGCTGGGCGCTGCTGGAAACCTTCCAGATGGCCTTCGTCGGCACCGTGGTCGGCGTGCTGCTGAGCATTCCCGTTGCGGTGCTGGCCACACCCCACCTCTCGCCCCATCCGGTCGTCTACCACGCCGCGCGCAACCTGATCGCCTTCTTCCGCACCGTGCCCGACCTGGTCTGGGCGCTGCTGTTCGTGGTGTCGGTTGGCCTGGGGCCGTTTGCCGGGACGCTGGCCATCGTCATCGACAAGATCGGTTTCTGCGGTCGCTTCTTTGCCGAGGCCATGGAAGAGGTGGACCGTGGGCCGCAGGAGGCGCTGTCGGCCATGGGCTCTGGCCGCCTGTCGCTGATCATGTGTTCGGTCTTCCCGGCCGCCATGCCGTCCTTCATCAACACCTCGCTGTTCAGCCTGGAGAAGGCGACCCGCTCGTCGGTGGTCCTCGGCCTCGTGGGGGCGGGTGGGATCGGCATCGAGCTGAAGGTGGCCATGGACCTGTTCAACTACGACGAAGCCGCGACCATCATCCTGGCCATCTTTTCGCTCGTGGTGCTGGTGGAGCGGGCCAGCGCCGTGCTGCGCAAGAAGGTGCTGTAGCGGGCTGTGGGTCAGGGGCCCGGTGCCTCGGATGTCCAGCGCCGCACCTGTTCCGCCACCCACAGCGGGTCGTCCAGCGGCAGGTCGTGCCCGGCGTCCGGATGCGTGAGCAGCGGACAGTTCCATGCCCGCGCGATCGCCTGTGAACACCGGTGGTCCACCAGATGGTCGTGCCGGCTGGACAGCAGCAGGACCGGGCTGGCGGGCGCGGTGGTCGGCGCCCGGTAGCGGGCCGCCGCGAGCAGTTGCCGCAGGGCGCTGGCGCGGGAGACGGGTCTTTGCATGCGCGCACCGACCCAGTCCGCCACGACGTGGCTGTTTCGGGTGGCGTGGTTGCTCGTCATGCGCAGGATGGCGCCCTCGGTGGCTTCAGCCGACCGGGACAGCAGCGCCAGGCGCAGCAGGCTAGGGTAGTTGCGCGGCAGCAGGCGCCGGTAGAAGGGGCTGAAGGGGCGGAAACTGGTGTTGATCAGCACGCAGCCCGCGATCTCGGCAGGGGCCGTGCGGGCCCAGTCGGCCGCCACCATGGCGCCGAGCGACATGGCGAGCAGATGGACCGGTTGCTGCACACCCAGGCGTGCGCTTTCTTCACGGCAGGCCGCCACCATCTCCTGCACCGTCACCGGGCTGCGCTGTCGGTGCAGCCGGCCGTTGCCGGGCAGGTCCAGCAGGACGATCCGTGCGTCCGGGAGGGCCTGTTGAAACGCGTCAGGGAAGGAGCCCCAGTGGGTCGTTTCGCGTGTGAGTCCGCGCAAGAAGATCCAGGTGCTCATCGGGCTCTGTTCATGGAGCGCTCTCAGTACCAGTCGGCCAGCGCGCTCGCGTGGCGGGCTTCGCGCTGGCCGGCTGCCGGCAGCCAGCGCTCGTGGCTGCTGGCGGCGCGCAGCAGGAAGTCCAGCAGCGAGATGTGGCGCCTGAGCACCCGCTGCTGGCGGTGGCCGATCAGCGGGTTGAAGATGCCTTTGCGAGAAAACAGCTGCCGCGGGTTTTTCTTGATCCACAGCCAGGAACCCATCTCCAGCGTGAGCGGCAGGAAGATGCGTGCGGGATCGCTGCAGGCCTGCAGGTACAGGTGGTCCCACAGATCGCCGTGCGCCAGGTACTGGGCACTCTGGGGTTCGATGATGTACGGGTGATGGCTGTGCGTCTGCTCGAAGATCTCCTTCAGCGCGTGCAGTTCGGCCAGGTGCGGCATGGGCCTGCGGGTGTGCGCAAAGGGGAACCACAGGCGGTCGCTCACGCCAAAGCCCGAGTGGCAGTCGATGGCAATGCTGATGGTGCGTGTCAGCAGCTCGCGGCTCACCACCTCGCACAGCGCCTGGCTTTCCGCCTCCAGCGGGTCGCCGAGCCGCCCCCGGTACCAGGGCAGGCCGGCACTCAGTCGCTGGCCGCCGAGCAGGTAGGGCACTTTCTCCAGCGCATCGACCGGTGCGTTGCGCATCAGGTCCACGCCGCGCGGGTTCGCGCGCGTGGCCGACCACATGCCGCCGGGATTGACGATCGGCATGAACACGAGGCGCACGTGCTCCAGCTGCCGGTTCAGCATCGTGTCCCAGCGCAGCCGCATGACGATGTGCTGCAGGTAGGCGATCACCACCTCGGCACCGATGCGTTCGAGACCGTGCACGCCGCCGAAGAAGCCCACGGCGGGGACCTCCAGGCTGGGGTTGCCGAGGCTGATCGCATACACCGGAAAGTGCTGACCCGATGCCACCGACACCTCCCGCACCACCTCGACCTGAAGGTGGCCCGCTCCCTGCTCGATGATTTTTTCCAGCGCGAGCAGTTCGGGCAGGGTGTTTTTGTGCACGGCGGGGAGGGAGGTGAAGCTGGCCCGTGAGGGACGTCAAGGAACACCAAGCATACCGCTGGCCCGCGCCGCCCGGGCCCATCAGAAGGGCTCTGTGCGCAAGTCATGGAACTGACGCACCGCTGTCACACGGGCGCGCTAACGTGACGCATCTCTAATACCCATGTCAGGAGTGCCTCATGCTCTGGAAACTGCTCGGACTGCAGAACCTGCTGGATGCACTGTTCGACGAGGCCTGGTGCCGACTCTGCCTGCCCGAAACCGAAGGGGGTTTCCATGAAGAACGCCTGGGAACGTCAGAAGACTGACCCGCTGCGCACGATCCGGCGCATCGGCTGGATCGGCTGCAGCGTGGTGTGCGGCCTCCTGGAGCTGCTCGCGCTGCAGCGCTCGCGCCACCAAGCCCGGCGTGAGCGCAGCCAGACCGCCTGGAACCGCTGAAGCCTTCGAGCGGCTGGCCCTGCAGGCCCGGTGTGTGCCACACCACTGCCACAAGCGCCACCTAGCATCGATCGGGCACTGCCAGCCGCGGTGCTTCGCCCAGCCGATGTCTCCTTCCACTCACGAGGTACTTCTATGCGTCAACTGATTCTTGTCTTCGCTCTCCTGAGCGTCGCAGCCGGCTCCGCGCTGGCCTCCCCGCACGACCACCAGCGGGGGCAACGCGCCGAGCGCCCCACCCATGTGCAGCTCGGGGCACGCCCGTTCTTCCTGGTCGATGACATGAGCGACAGCCCGCTCAAGCAGCGGCTGCAGCAGTGTGGCCAGCGCGGCCAGTTCAGGTCCAGCGACTTTTCCATCGGCCACCGCGGTGCGGCCCTGCAGTTCCCCGAGCACACCCTGGAGTCCTACACCGCCGCGGCCCGCATGGGTGCGGGCATCGTCGAATGCGACGTGACCTTCACCAAGGACAAGGAGCTGGTCTGTCGCCACGCGCAGAACGACCTGCACACCACCACCAACATCCTGGCCACGCCACTGGCCGCCAAGTGCACCCAGCCTTTTGTGCCCGCCGCGCTGGATGCGGACGGCAAGCTGATCACGCCCGCCAAGGCCGAGTGCCGGACCAGCGACATCACGCTCGCCGAGTTCAGAACCCTGCGCGGAAAAATGGACGCCTTCAATCCGGCGGCCCGCACACCGCAGGAATACCTGGGCGGCACGGCCAACTGGCGCACGGACCTCTACGCCGGCCCGAGCAGCGGCACGCTCATGACGCACGCCGAGAGCATCGAACTGTTCAAGCGGCTCGGGGTGAAGATGACGCCCGAACTCAAGAGCCCCAGCGTGGCGATGCCGTTTGACGGCCTGACGCAGGAAGCCTACGCACAGAAGATGATCGACGAATACAAGCGTGCCGGCGTCCCGGCGCGTCACGTGTGGGCGCAGTCGTTCAACATCGACGACGTGCTGTACTGGGTGCGCAACGAGGCCGCGTTCGGCCAGCAGGCCGTCTTCCTGGACGATGCCAACACCGTGGCCGACCTGCCCAGCTACAACGATCTGGTGGGCTACAAGACCGCGGGCATCCAGATCGTCGCGCCGCCGATCTTCGCGCTGCTGGGCACCGACGCGGCCGGCAGGCTCGTGCCGTCGACCTACGCGCGCGACGCCAGGAACGCCGGCCTGGGCATCATCACCTGGACGCTGGAGCGCTCGGGCATCCTGGCCGATGGCAACAACGGCTTTTACTACCAGTCCTTCGATTCGGCCATCAAGACCGAGGGCGACATGCTGCGCGTGCTGGATGTGCTGGCGCGGGACGTGGGCGTGATGGGCGTGTTCTCCGACTGGCCGGCCACCACGACCTTCTACGCGAACTGCGCCGGCCTGCGCTGAAGGCCCGGTCTCCATGGCCTCCTGACAGGCCATGGCCCGCTGTTGAGGCGGAGAGGCGCCTCGACAGCGGTTTCTCCTCAGCGGGTGTCCGGCTGGGCGGGGAGTGACGGACTCAGCAAACGCGCGCCGTCAGGCGCCATGCGGTCGGCCTCCTGCAGGAGGTTGGCCAGAATATCCGGGATCTCGAACAGCGCGCGGTTGTCGATCCGGCGCACGCTGGCGCGAAATTCGTCCAGCTGACCCAGCAGCTGCGACACGCCCCGCTCAACCGACCGGAAGCTGCCCAGCACGATGCCGAGGTGGTTCTCGCGTATCCACTCGGCGTTGTAGCGTTCCTGCGGCATGGTCCAGGCGTTGTCCACCACCAGCACGGGCAGGCCCATCCGGACGGCTTCGCTCACGCTGCCCGGCCCGGGTTTGCCGATCAGGAAGTCCGCCAGCTGCATGTAGTGGGGGATGTCGGAGGTGAACTCCACCACCAGCCGGGGAACCTGCTGGGGCAGCGCGCGCAACTGGGTCGCAAGCTTCTGGTTGTGTCCGCAGATCAGGATCAGCTGCGTCGTGGCCGCCAGCTTTTTCGCGATGCCCAGCATGGCGCTGGAGCCCTGGCCGCCGAACAGCACCAGGCCGGTGGGCCGGTGCGGGTCCAGTCCCAGTTGCTGCCGCACTTGCAGGCGGTCGATCACGGGCGCTCGGTAGAAGTCCGGGCGGATGATCATGCCCGAGGTGGCGTGCACGTGGCGCTCGTCGTGGCCCATTGCACGGGCCTGTTCCACGGCGCGGGGCGTGCCGCAGATGACATGCTGGCGCTGATCCGCCTCGATCCAGAAATGCGGCGGGTGGTCGGCCAGGTCGGTCAGGATGGTGACGTAGGGTACGCCCGGCAGCGCAGACGCGAGGCTCTCGTGCATCGCGCGGTTGAAGTTGGGGACCAGGGAGACCACCATGTCGGGTTCGGTCTGCAGCCAGTGCTGCTGGAGCCGGCGCACCAGGGTGGTGTGGCCCAGCCGGATCAGGCCCTGCAGCAGCTTGAGCTCCTGCGTCATCCCGAGCGTCCAGCCGCCGGCCAGCCGCTGGTTGTACAGGTCCTCCGGCGCACGGCCAGTGAGTTTGCGGAACCTGCCCTGGGGGTCGAGGACTTCAAAGAGATTCACCAGGCGCACCTGCCAGGGCCAGCCCTTCTCGCGCAGCACGGACTCGAGGGCAAGCGCCGAGGCGCGATGACCGCCGCCCGCGTTGAAATAGATCAGGTCGATGGTTTTCATGTGTTGCGGCCCTGCCGGCCATGGTGTGGAGTGCCGCCTGATGCCCTGTCAGGGTGTGTGACCAGCGTATGCCGTTGCAGTGAAAGCGCTGTGACAGCCGTGAGCCGATTGCGAACACATCCGCAGAAAATGGCCCGCCCAGTGGCGGTCTTGACCGGCGGAGCAGCGGGCATCAGGGCAGGGTGAGCCCCGCTGCGGTGACGACCGACTGGTGCGCATAGTCGCCCGCAGCCGGGCGGCTGATCGTTCCCCTGGCCCGCACATGGTCCACCAAGGTCTGCGTGTAGAGCAGGTAGTTGTTGACGGCTTTGCCCGTGGCGGAGACGGTGCCGAAGGTGGTGTAACCGTCTTTCCCGCTGGCAATGAAGTCGTTGGTGACCACGGTGTAGCTGCGTGCGGTCTCGATCGGCGCCCAGAGCCCGGTGCTGCGGTTGCGCACCTGCACCTTGCTGAAGCGGGCGCCTCTGGCCTGGCTCATGTCCAGGTTCCAGCGCAGGCCGGCGGCGTAGGGATGCGAGCCGGACGATTGGCCCGCGTCAAGGTGGTGGGCGACCGCGTCTTCCAGCACCTGGATGACCTGCTGACCCGTCAGGGGCAGCTCCACCAGCACGTTGGTGAACGGCAGCAGGGTGAAGGCGGTGTTCATGCTGAGCGTGCCGGCCGCGACCGGCATGCGCACGCCGCCCGCGTTCTGGATCGCGATGTCGGCGGCCCGGCTGCCGGCCAGGAAGGACTCGGCCACGATCTGCGCCGCGTCGCTGCCACGGGCGAGCGTGTTGGCGCTTTCACAGCCCGGCACACCGGTCGACCGGTTGGTGCTTTCGCCCGGCACGCGCACCAGGCACAGGGCCTCGCTGGCGGTGCCGATGGTCTCGGCCTTCCTGGCGTTGACCTGTGCCGAATACCCCGCCAGTGTCAGCGCGGCCACGGGGTCGGGCTCGGTCACCCGCACCGTCGGCACGCCTTGCAGCGCCTGGATGATCTGCAGGCGCTTGGCATCGTCCACCGCCACCCAGGCACCGGCGTTGTCCTGGCGCTTGAAGCTGGAGCCGATGAGCAGCGAAGCCTGGCCAGTGCAGCTCTCGGTCTCGCCCCGGTTGTTGAAGTACAGGTTGAGCTCGCCGATGGCTTTGCTGTATTCCCAGGCCTGCACCACACAGACGGTCTTGCCGTCCTTGTTGCTGACGCGGGCCGGATAGGAACCCGAGCTGCCGAGTCCCAGTGCCGAGAAGTCACCCAGCAGGGTGTGCGAATCGCCGCCGACGATGGCATCCACGTCGGTGAGTTTCGCGGCCAGTGCCTTGTCGGCTTCGTAGCCCTGGTGCGTCAGCAGAACGAAGTGGCGGATGCCCTGGATCTTCAGTTCGTCGATGCTGCGCTGGGCGGCTTCGGCTTCGTCCTCGAACACAGTTGTGTCAAGTGGGCGTGACGAGTTCGTGGTCTTGTTTTTGGTGTCGATGCCGATGATGGCCACCTGTACGCCGTTGATGGTCTTGAGCGTGTAGGGCTGCAGGTAGTCGGTGCTGCTGCTGGCGGCCAGCGGCGTGCCGATCTGGGGTTTCACGTTGGCCGCCAGCACCGGTGTCTGGCAGCTGCCGCTGCGCAGGTGGTCCAGGAACACCTTGAGGCCCGCATCGCCGTCGTCGAACTCGTGGTTGCCCAGCGCGAAGGCGTCGAAGCACACGCTGTTCATCAGGGCGGCGTCGGCCTCACCCTTGAACAGCGTGTGGTAGAGCGTGCCGGTGATGGCGTCGCCCGCGTGCAGCTTGATCACGTCGTTGCGATGGGCGTAGCGCTGGAAGGCGCTGGTCACGCGCGCGAAGCCACCTAGGTCGACCCGCGTGGCGGCACCATCGAGGGTCAGCGTGGTGTCGGGAAAGGCTTCCAGCTGGGAGTGGTGGTCGTTGATGTGGGCCACCGTGATGCTGAGCGGCGAGAACGTCGGCTCGCTGGCCGCCGTGGTCAGGGTGTCCAGGCTGCCGCAGGCGCTGAGGACCGCGGTGAGCAGGGTCAGGCCGATGCCGGACAGCGAGAACGGGGAGTGGCGATGGCTGGCTTTCATCGTGGGTCCTGATGGAATCGCGGCATGGCCCGACGAGCTTCTCAGCTCGCCCTGAAAACGTCATGGCACGACCATGAACACAGGCAGGCACTCACAGCGCCAGCCTCAGGGCGCCAGCAGGGGCACGTAGTCGGCCAGGAAGGTGCCGCCCTGCTCGAATGGCAGGTCTTCGTCGATCAGCGTGGGTGTGATGCCCAGGCCGTAGGTGAACTCGGCCGGGTGCTTGTTCACCGGCCGGTCGGTGATCACTTCGCCCATGGCGTAGGGACGGCCGTCCTGGTGGGTGTAGGCGGTGTCGGCGGTGCGGAAGTAGCGCAACGTGAACGGGGTGGACGGGAAGACGTCCTTGCCGAAGTCGTAGCGCTGGGTCACCACCACCTGCCGGTAGCGTGACGCGGCCTGCAGCGCTGCCTGCCGACTCGGCAGGAACAGCTCGGGCCGGATGCGGCCGCCCGCATCCAGGTGACCGGAGCGGGCGGTGAACTCGCGCATGAGCTTCAGGCGCAGCGCCTGCGTCCGCTTCAGGCCTTCGGGGTCTCCCGCCGCCACCGGGCGCTGCAGGTCGGGCCAGTCGGCCGTGTAGCCATGTGCCCGGCGGATGGTGGTGGCCAGATACCGCTCGATCGAGGCGGGCATGTCGCCATACAGCGAGGCACCGACCACATGGTCGAGGAACACGCGGAACTCACCCTTGTCCAGCTGGCGGTTCTTCGGCTCGCTTGCGGTGAGGTGGCCGGGCACGTCAGCGAGCGTTGCCAGGTCGCTGGCGGTGAAACCGAGGTAGTCCATTT
>JAABQK010000021.1 GCA_011391495.1 Hydrogenophaga sp. | reverse complement strand
GGTGGCATCAACCGCCGGCAGATGGTGGCCGCGCTCCTGCCGCTGTTCGCCGGTGTGGCGCCCGCGCGGGCGCAGACCGAGCTCACCGACCTGGCCCGCATCCGGGCCAGCGGCGTGCTCAAGGTGGCGCTGTACAAGGACAATCCGCCGTTTTCCGACGGTGCCGTGACCGATCTGCAGGGGCTGGATGTGGCACTGGCCAACGCACTGGCGCGCCAGATGAACCTGAAACTCTCGCTGCTGCCCTTCGATGCGGGCGAGAACATGGGTGACGACCTGCGCAACATGGTCTGGCGCGGGCATTACCTGGGCTACGGCCCGGCAGACGTGATGCTCCAGGTGCCGGTCGACAAGTACCTGATGCAGCAGAACCGGCAGGTGATGGTGCTGGCGCCCTACATGCGCCAGACCCTGGTGCTGATGCACGACACCCGTCGCATCGCCGATGTGGGCGCGCCCGAAGACCTGAAGGGGTTCCCGCTCGCGGCCGAGCGTGGCGCTGGTGCGGCCAGTTCCCTGATGGGCTATGGCGGCGGCCTGCTCCGCTCCCAGGTGAGCTTCTACAACACCGGCACGCTGGCCGCACAGGCGGTGCTCGAGGGCAAGGCTGCGGCTGCCTATGTCACACGTGCCCAGGCCGAGTCCGTGCTGTCACGCACCGAACTCCCGCCCGGCCAGTTTCGGTTTGCCAAACTGGCGCTCAGCGGATTGCCCGACAACGGCTGGCCGGTGGGCATGGCGATCAAGTCCGCACACCAGGAGCTTGGGAAGGCGCTGGAGCTGGCCTTGCAGGCGCTGCGCGACAGCGGTGAACTGCTGAAGATCTTTCAGCAACATGGCATGACCCTGACGGCTCCCTGAACGGCGTTCCTGCAGCGGATGCCAAAGGCGCGGCAGGGTCAGTCGCTGGCCTTTTTCCGGGTCAGCTTGCGGTACACCGTGGCGCGGCTGATGCCCAGCGCGCGTGCCGCTTCCGTGACGTTGCCACGGGCCTCTTCCACCGCTCGGCGGATCCAGGCGGTTTCCACGTCTTTCAGGGGGGCACTGGCGCTGCCCACCGGGCGCGGGTGCTCGGGTGTCGCCCGGCCCGCGTTCAGGCTGGCCCGAACCTCCAGGCGCAAGCCAGACCACAGGGGCAATTCGGATGAACCGCGCTGTGTGCGTGCGGCGTCAAACAGGCTGCCTGGGGGCACCGCAAACACGTCGCTGCAATGAGGCCATGGCGCGCCAGCGGGCAGCATCAGCATGGCGACCGCCGCACGGTTGGCGCCGCTGATGTGGCCGTCGGCATCGAGACAGACCAGGCCGTCGCTGTCTTCGCCGGCCGAGCGTCCTGGCCAGTTCAGGCGCAGCAAGACCCGGTGGGGTTGCGCCAGGGTGAGAGCGTTTTCGATGCTCAAGGCGGACTGGCTGACCAGGTGCTTGAGGGCAGGGCGCTCCGGCACGTTGATGCCGGTCAGGTCGAGCATCCCCACGCATTGGCCATCGGGTCCGAACAGCGGGGCACCGGCGCAGCTGTAGGCACTGGTGTCCTCAAAAAAGTGTTCGCCCCGGTGCAGCCAGACCGGCTGCAGCTCGGCCAGCGTGGCGCCGATGGCGGTGGTCCCGACCGCACTTTCCGACAGGTCCACGCCCACGCGGGCGATCAGGTGGGCCAGGCGGTTCTGGTGATCAATGGGGCCGTTGACGTCGATCACCACGCCCTGGGCATCGGTCAGGATGGCGAAGTAGCGTGTGTCGGCCATGGCGCGCGCGAGGGACCGGATCACCGGTGCGGCGGCCCGCAGCAGCGGCTGGTTGGCTTCCAGTACCCGCTCCATGGCCGAACTGGAGACCGGGTCGAAGGAGAGTCGCTGCTGCGGCCGGAACCCCTGCGCGAGACAGCGTCTCCAGGAGCGATCGATCCAGGGCTCAACCCGGGCAGACCGGGCCGCAGCGCCATCGTGGAAAACGGCCCGGCGCGCACTTTCGATCAGGGCCAGCCGGTCGTTCGGGGCGATGGACAAGGCAGGCTGCTCGTTGGAAATCATGGGGCTTGTCTCGTTGTTGTTTCGTTGTTGACGACAGCGCGAAGGCCAGCAGCAAGTATGCCAAGCACTTCAGTGTTTCATTTTGAGAATTTCAGCGGTGGCGCCCCACCAGGCTAGGGATAACCCTGAATTCAAAGTGGCTTCACGCTCCAACAATGCCTAGGCAATTCCTTTCATAGGCATGGCGCAACATAAGCGGCGCCGCTACCCAACAGGAGACCCCTCATGCAGAAAGTCCTGCACATCAATCCGGACAAATGCACCGGCTGCTTGCAGTGCGAAATGGCCTGTTCCTTCGAGAACTACGGTACCTACGCCACCTCCAAGTCGCGCATCAAGGTGTTTGACTTCCATCACACCGGCAAGAAGGTGCCTTACACCTGCACGCAGTGCGACGAGGCCTGGTGCCTGCATGCCTGCCCGGTGGAAGCCATCACGGTGGACAAGCTCACCGGCGCCAAGGTGGTCAACGAAACCACCTGCGTGGGCTGCAAGGTCTGCACCATCGCCTGCCCCTTCGGCACCATCAACTACGTGCAGGAAACCGGCAAGGTCCAGAAGTGCGACCTGTGCGGCGGCGAACCGGCCTGTGCCGAAGCCTGCCCGACCGCGGCGATCACGTTTGTCGATGCCAACTGGACCGGCATCGACAAGATGAAGCAGTGGGCCGACAAGCTGGGCAACCAGCCGTCCGCCGCTTGAACCCGAACCCCGAAGGAGCATCAACATGTCTTGGGCTGGAAAAATCCTCCGCGTCGATCTGACTGCGGGCACCGTCAAAGTCGAACCGCTGAACATGGAGTGGGCACGCGCCTACATCGGTTCGCGTGGCTTGGGCAGCAAGTACCTGATCAGTGAAATCGACCCCAAGGTCGATCCGCTGTCACCCGACAACAAGATCATCTGGGCCACCGGCCCGCTGACCGGCACCATGGCCTCCACCGGTGGCCGCTACACCGTCATCACCAAGGGGCCGCTGACCGGCGCCATTGCCTGCTCCAACTCGGGCGGCTACTGGGGCGCCGAGCTCAAGATGGCGGGCTGGGACATGATCATCTTCGAAGGCAAGTCGGCCAAGCCGGTGTACCTGTTCATCAACGACGACGAGGTCGAACTGCGTGATGCCTCGCATCTGTGGGGCCAGAGCGTCTGGAAGACCGAGGAAATCCTCAAGACCAGCCTGCAGGATCCGCTGCTGCGCGTGTCCAGCATCGGCAAGTCCGGCGAAAACGGTGTGCTGTATGCCGCTGTGGTGAACGACCTGCACCGCGCGGCCGGCCGCTCGGGCGTGGGCGCCGTCATGGGCAGCAAGAACCTGAAAGCCATTGCCGTGCGCGGCACCAAGGGCGTGGGCAACATCCGCGACCCGAAGGCTTTCATGAAGACCACCTTCGAGAAGAAGAAGATCCTGGCCGAAAACGCCGTCACCGGGCAGGGCCTGCCCGCTTACGGCACGCAGGTGCTGATGAACGTGATCAACGAGATCGGCGCGCTGCCCACCCGCAACCACCGTGACGTGCAGTTCGAGGGCGCGAAAGACATCTCGGCCGAAGCCATGGTCACGCCGCGCGAGACCGACGGCAAGAAGCACCTGGTGACCAACCAGGCCTGCTTCGGCTGCACGATCGCGTGCGGTCGCATCAGCAAGATGGACGAAGGTCACTTCACGGTGAAGAACAAGCCCCAGTACTGGGGTGCCAACGGCGGGCTGGAATACGAAGCGGCCTGGGCGCTCGGTGCGGCCAACGGTGTGAACGATCTGGAGGCCCTGCAATACGCGAACCTGCTGTGCAACGAAGAGGGCTTTGACCCGATCAGCTTTGGCGCCACGGTGGGTGCGGTGATGGAGCTCTACGAAATGGGCGTGCTCACCAAGGAGCAGCTGGGCATCGACGCCAAGTTCGGCTCGGCTCAGGCACTGGCCTACTTTGCCGAGATCACCGCCAAGGGCGAAGGCTTTGGCAAGGAGATCGGCCAGGGCTCCAAGCGACTGACCGAGAAGTACGGCTACCCCGACCTGTCGATGAGCGTGAAGGGCCAGGAATTCCCGGCCTACGACGGTCGTGCGATCCAGGGCATTGGCCTGGCCTACGCCACCAGCAACCGCGGCGCCTGCCACCTGCGCGGTTACACCATTGCCTCCGAAGTGCTGGGGATCCCGGTCAAGACCGATCCGGTGGAGAGCGAAGGCAAGCCCGAACTGGTGAAGGCTTTCCAGGACGCCACCGCAGCCTTCGACTCGTCGGGTCTGTGTGTCTTCACCACCTTCGCCTGGGGTGTGGCCGATCTGGCGCCGCAGCTGCAGGCCGCCTGCAACGAAGAGTTCACCACCGAAGAGCTGGAGAAGATCGGTGAACGCATCTGGAACATGGAGCGCGAGTTCAACAACGCGGCCGGCTTCACGTCCAAGGACGATTCACTGCCCAAGCGCCTGCTGACAGAGGCCGCCAAGACCGGTGCCTCCAAAGGCATGGTCAGCAAGCTGCCCGAGATGTTGCCCAAGTACTACGCCGCGCGCGGCTGGGACAGTGAGGGTCGTCCCACCGCCGAGACCAAGACGCGCCTGAGCCTTTGATGTCCGGATCCGGGTCGCCTCCGCGGCCCGTTCACACCGCGGGGGCAGCCAGACAAGCTGCCCCTTTTTTGCTTTGCAGGAGATTCCCATGACCCACCACGTCATTCTCGGCGCCGGCCCGGCCGGCGTCATCGCGGCCGAGACGATTCGCAAACACGCACCCGCAGACCGCATCACCCTGGTGGGGGACGAGGCCGAGCCGCCTTATTCGCGCATGGCCATCCCCTACCTGCTCATCGGCAACATCGATGAACGGGGCACTTACCTGCGCAAGACCGGAACCCACTTTGCCGACCTGGGTATCACCCAGGTGAAGGCGCGGGCCTTGTCCGTGGATGCGGCCGCGCGCACCGTCGCGCTGGACAACGGGCAGACGCTGGGCTTTGACAGAATGCTGATCGCTACCGGATCGCACCCCGTCCGCCCCCCCATTCCGGGCATGGACTCGGCGGGGGTGCACCCCTGCTGGACGCTGGAGGATGCCCGCGCCATCATGAAACTGGCCCAGCCCGGCGCCCGCGTGCTCCAGATGGGCGCTGGCTTCATCGGCTGCATCATCATGGAAGCTTTGGCTGCGCGGGGTGTGACGCTCAGCGTGGTCGAAATGGGGGACCGCATGGTGCCGCGCATGATGGGGCCCACGGCCGGGGGCATGATCCGCGACTGGTGCGAAAAGAAGGGCGTGCGGGTGTTCACCGGCACCAAGGTCGAAGCCATCGAGCCGGGGTCGCCGCTCAAGGTGCGCCTGTCGGGCGGGCAGACGGTGGAGGCGGATCTGGTGATCAGCGCCACCGGGGTGCGCCCGGCCATCGGTTTCCTCAAAGACTCGGGCGTGACCTGCCTGCAGGGGGTGCTGACCGATGAACACCTGCAGACCAACGTGCCGGGCATCTACGCGGCCGGGGACTGCGCCGAGGCCTTCGACAAGGTCAGTGGCCAGACGATCGTCAGTGCCATCCAGCCGAACGCCGCCGAGCAGGCCCGCGTGGCCGCGCTCAACATGGTGGGCCAGACGGCCACGCTCAAGGGCGTGACGCAGATCAACGTGCTCGACACGCTGGGGATGATTTCCACCAGTTTCGGCAACTGGCAGGGTGTGCCCGGTGGCGAGCACGTCGAGCTGACCGACAAGGCTTCTGGCCGGCACCTGAGCCTGCAGTTCCAAGGCGATGTCCTGGTCGGCTGCAATTCGGTGGGCTGGACCGAGCACGTCGGCGTCATGCGCGGTCTGGTGGAAGGCCAGGTTCGCCTGGGCGAGTGGAAAGACACGCTCATGCACGACCCCACGCGTCTGATGGACGCCTACCTGGCCAGTGCGCAAGGGCTAGGTCAGTGGAGCGGCGCTGCCGACGAGCGACGCCGGTGAGCGCCACCCTTGCGGTCCCTGCCGGTTGGCCCGGCCCGGCGGCAGGTCATGGCTCATCGCCCACAATCGTTCCATGAAAATCACGTTCAAGCTCTTCGCCACGCTCACCGACTACCTGCCCGCCGAAGCGCGGCGCAGCAACCTGGTTGAGCTGGAGGTGGACCCGTCTGCCTCGATCAGCCAGATCATCGAGCCCTTTGGTCTGCCGGCCAGGCTGGTGCATCTGGTGCTGGTCAACGGCAAGTACATCGAGCCGGAAAAGCGCATGACCGCCACCCTCACCGAAGGTGATGTGCTAGCCATCTGGCCGCCGATTGCGGGCGGTTGAGCGAAACCCCATGCAATCGAGCTACGCCGAATCGTTCGAGCGCGAGATGGGCTGCACCGAAGCCGAGTGGCTGGGCTGGCTGCCTGCCGCCATCGGCAGTTGTTCCTGGCGCCAGGAGGGGGCCGCGGCCAGCGTGGATGTTCCACCGGGGACGCTGCGCCTGCGCTGGGAGGTCAGGCCGCCCCGGGTGATTGCCCTCATGCGCATGCCCGTCCTGCGCGTCGGTTTTGCTTTCAGTGGGCTGAGTGCCGAGCAGCGCCACACCTTCATGAAGCGCTTCGATCTCTACATGCAGCGCGGCGGAGGATAGGCGGTCCCCTGCAGCCCGGTGGCATACCCCTGGGAGAATGTTTACCATGCCGGTATTCGGTATCGAAAACCGTTCCTGAGGAAACCACCATGAGCGAGAACGCCAGCGTCACCATCACCCGCCAGTCGGGCTACCAGTTCCTGGTCGACTTTGGTCCGGACATCGCCACCCTGCTGGTCGACGAGCCGGCGCCGCTGGGTGGGGGTGCAGGTCCTGCGCCCGATCACCTGCTGCTGGCGGCCGTGGCGAACTGCCTGAGCGCGAGTCTGCTGTTTGCCCTGCAAAAATTCAAGCAGGATCCCGGCGAGCTGAGGGCCACGGCCACGCCCGTGGTGGGGCGCAATGAAAACAAGCGCCTGCGCATCATGGCCATCAACGTGAAACTGGAACTGGGTCAGGCGGCTGCCGAAATCGAGCATCTGGACCGGGTGCTGGCGCAGTTCGAAGAGTTCTGCACCGTCTCGATGAGCGTGCGCCAGGGCATTGCCATCCACATCCAGGTGCAGGATGGCAAGGGCGCCATCGTCAAGGGCTGACCCAGGCCTGATGCGGGCAAGGTTCCGAGGCCGGCGTTGTCAGGACTGGCCGAACCAGAACCCGGCCGTCTTGATGCCGACGCCGGTGAGCAGCAGCGAACCCAGCAGGTGCAGGCTGGCGGTGCCGGTGGCGAGCCACCAGCGGCCATGTTGCAGCATGGACACCACCTCCACCGAGAAGGTGGAAAACGTGGTCAGTGCCCCGAGAAACCCGGTAACGATGGCCAGCCGCCAGGCAGGATCGAGCTGCGTCTGGCTCTGGAAGAACACCACCGCCACGCCCACCAGGTAAGCGCCCGTCCAGTTGGCCGCCAGCGTGCCCCAGGGCAGCACCGCGTGGCCCTGGTTGAGCCAGAGGCTGAGCTGCCAGCGCGAGAGGGCACCGATGCAGGCACCGAGGCAGATGGCGATGACGGCAAGCATGGTGATTCAGGAGGCTGGAACGCCTGGGGACTTCAGAACGGGGGATCGTTGTCGTCGCCCACGGCCGTCGTTGCAGCGTGACGGGACATCGCGGTCGGTGGTCCGGCATCACCTGTCGATGGGCGAGAGGGATCCACCGCCGACGCACCCAGGGCCGTTTCGCCGCCGAGCGCTTCGATCAGGGCCGGAATCAGCTGCTTCAGCTCGCCGGTGCTCAGCGCCACGTCGGTGTCGAAACCACTCTCGCCCTCGTCGGGCCGGTCATCGAACACCCCTTCCAGAAAAGCCAGTTTCTTGAGTTGCATCGACTCGGTGAGCACAAAGCCGATGCGGCCTTCCCAGCTCATGGCCAGGCGCGTGGGCAGCTTGCCTTCGGTGATGTGCTGGCGCACCTCGTCGGTGGCGAGGTTGTGGCGCGTGAACTTCACCACCGACTTCTCTTCGTCGCCCGATTTCAGTTCGCATTCGCGCTCCACCGCGAAGCCGCCGGGCCACTCATCGGGCGTGGTGGCCGAGAGCCACTGGGTCATGGCCGTCTGCGGCGTCACCGCGGTCTGCAGCAGGGTCAGGGACAGGTCGTTGAAAGCGTTGACCAGGGCGGTCACCAGTTCGTCGATCTTGCCCTGGCTGCTGGCGTCGGTGACCAGCCAGCCGTTTTGCAGGTCGATCCAGACCCAGCAAGCCGAGCGGCGCGGGAAGGCCTGCGGCAGCAGTGCCAGCAGCGCGTCTTCGCGCAGGGCCTTGGTTTCTTTCTTGCCGGGTTTGCGCCCGGTGGTGGCCTCGATGTGGTCGGCCGCTTCCTGCGCCTTCTCGCGCACCACCGAGCCCGGCACCCCCTTGGTTTCGATCATCAGCCTGAGGATGCGTTGCCCCGCCACCGACTCGACCAGCGGGCCGTGCGCCTCGCCGCGTGGCTCCACCCAGCCCACGGCCTTGTCCTGCGTGGCGCCGCAGGGCACAAAACGGGCCGCGTCGAGCGCGGTTTCCATCGATTCCAGCGTCACGTCCCAGCCGGGCGCGATGCGGTAGATCGTCACATTCTTGAACACGGAATTCCTTGCAAAAAGCGAAAGGCCCGTCCTGGGCCGCTGCGCCCAATAATACCGGGCAAAGGAACCCCCCATGCCGCCGGACACCGACACTTATTCAGCCGCTCGGTGGCAGTTCTGGATCGACCGCGGCGGCACCTTCACCGACATCGTGGCGCGGCGGCCCGATGGCTCGCTGCTCACCCACAAGCTGCTGAGCGAGAACCCGGAGCAGTACCGCGATGCCGCGGTGGCCGGCATACGCCACTTGCTGGGGCTGAATGCCGGTGAACCGATCACGCCCGGGCAGGTCGAGTGCGTGAAGATGGGCACCACGGTGGCCACCAACGCGCTGCTGGAGCGCAAGGGCGAACCCACGCTGCTGGTGACCACGTCCGGGTTTCGCGATGCGCTGCGCATCGCCTACCAAAACCGTCCGCGGCTGTTTGACCGCCATATCGTGCTGCCCGAGTTGCTCTACAGCCGTGTGATCGAGGCGCAGGAGCGAATGGGTGCGCACGGTGATGTGGTGGAGCCGCTGGACGAGGCGCACCTGCGTGAGCGCCTCTGGGCGGCGTTTGACGCCGGCCTGCGCAGCGTGGCGGTCGTCTTCATGCACGGCTACCGCTACACCGCGCACGAGCAGGCTGCGGCGCGGATCGCGCGCGAGGTGGGTTTCACGCAGGTCAGCACCTCGCACCAGGCCAGTCCCCTGATGAAGTTCGTGAGCCGGGGCGACACGACCGTGGTGGATGCCTATCTCTCGCCCGTCCTGCGGCGTTACGTGGAGCAGGTGGCGGGCGAGATGCCGGGAGTCAAGCTGTTCTTCATGCAGTCCTCCGGCGGACTCGCCGATGCCCGCGCCTTCCAGGGCAAGGACGCGATCTTCAGCGGCCCGGCGGGTGGCATCGTGGGCATGGCGCGGACGGCCGCGCTCGCGGGGTTCGAACGCGTGATCGGCTTCGACATGGGTGGCACCTCCACCGACGTGTCGCACTATGCGGGTGCGTTCGAGCGCGAGTTCGAAACCCAGGTGGCTGGTGTGCGCATGCGCGCGCCCATGATGAGCATCCACACGGTGGCCGCGGGAGGCGGCTCGATCCTGTGTTTCGACGGTTCGCGCTTTCGCGTCGGACCGCAAAGCGCAGGTGCCAACCCCGGTCCGGCCAGCTACCGGCGCGGTGGCCCGCTGGCGGTCACCGATGCCAACCTGATGCTGGGGAAAATCCAGCCACGCCATTTCCCGCCCGTCTTTGGTCCTGAAGCCAACGAGCCGCTGGACGCGGAGGTGGTGCGCGAGCACTTTGCGGCGCTGGCCGAACAGGTGGGACGCAGCCCCGAAGCGGTGGCCGAGGGCTTCATCCAGATTGCCGTGCAGCAGATGGCCAACGCCATCAAGAAAATTTCGGTGGCGCGCGGCTACGACGTCACGCGCTACACCCTGCAGTGCTTCGGCGGCGCGGGCGGGCAGCATGCCTGCCTGGTGGCGGACGCATTGGGCATGACGCGTGTGTTCGTGCATCCGCTGGCAGGTGTTCTCAGCGCCTATGGCATGGGCCTGGCCGACCAGAGCGTGATCCGTGAACAGGCGGTGGAGCTGCCGCTGGCTCTGTCAACACTGGCGCTGCTGGCCGAACGTCTGGATGCATTGTGTGCAGCGGCCCGGGCCGATCTGGAGCGCCAGCAGGTGAATGCCGGCGCGGTGGCGCTGCACCGCCGCGTGCATGTGCGCTACGAGGGCAGCGACGCTGCACTGGTTGTGCCGTTCGGCGACCTGGATGGGATCCGGTCGGGCTTCGAGGCCGCCTACCGCCAGCGCTTCGCCTTCCTCATGCAGGGCAGGCGCCTGGTGGTGGAGGCCGTGTCGGTGGAAGCGGTGGTGGCCGGCGATGCGCCCGTCGAGCAGCGTCACGCCATCCATGCACCGCGCACGGTGCCACGGCGTGAGACGGTGCGCATGTTTTCGGGCGGGCAGTGGCTGGACGCCGCGCTGGTGGTGCGCGAAGACCTGCGCGCGGGTGACGTGATTCCCGGTCCGGCCATCGTCGCCGAGCCCAACGCCACCACGGTGGTGGAGCCGGGCTGGGCAGGTGAAATCACCGCGCTGGACCACCTGGTGCTGCACCGCCGGGAGGCGCGGAACGTCACCTACGCAGCGGGTACCACAGCCGACCCCGTGCTGCTGGAGGTGTTCAACAACCTGTTCATGAACATCGCCGAGCAGATGGGTCTGCAGCTGCAGAACACCGCTTACTCGGTCAACATCAAGGAGCGTCTCGATTTCAGTTGCGCGCTGTTCGACGCCGAAGGCCACCTGATCGCCAACGCGCCGCACATGCCGGTGCACCTGGGGAGCATGGGCGAGAGCATCCAGACCGTGATCCGCGAGAACGCCGGACGCATGCAAGCCGGCGATGTGTACGTGCTGAACGACCCGTACCACGGCGGTACGCACCTGCCGGACGTGACGGTGATCACCCCGGTCTACCTGGCCGCTTCGGCCCCGCCGACTTTCTATGTGGGCAGCCGGGGTCACCACGCCGACATCGGGGGCACCACGCCGGGCTCCATGCCGCCGTTTTCCAGGCGCATTGAAGAAGAGGGTGTGCAGATCCGGAACTTCAAGCTGGTGGACCGCGGCGTGCTGCGCGAGGCGGAGATGGTGGCGCTGCTGCAAAGCGGTGAATTCCCTTCGCGCAACCCGCAGCAGAACATGGCCGACCTCAAGGCGCAGATCGCCGCCAACGAAAAGGGTGTTCAGGAACTGCGCAAGATGGTGGAGCAGTTCAGCCTGGACGTGGTGCAGGCCTACATGTGCCATGTGCAGGACAACGCCGAAGAATCGGTGCGGCGCGCGATCACCCGTCTCCGGGATGGCCAGTTCATCCTGCCGCTGGACAACGGCGCGCAGATCGCCGTGGCCATCCGGGTCAACGCCGCCGAGCGCAGTGCCGAGATCGATTTCAGCGGCACGTCACCGCAGCAGGGCAACAACTTCAACGCACCCACCGCCGTGTGCATGGCGGCGGTGCTTTACGTGTTCCGCACCCTGGTGGACGACGACATCCCGCTCAACGCGGGATGCCTCAAGCCACTTCGGGTGATCATCCCGCGGAGCTCGATGCTGAACCCGGATCCGCCCGCCTCGGTGGTAGCCGGCAACGTGGAGACCTCGACGTGCGTCACCAATGCGCTGTTCGGTGCGCTCGGCGTCATGGCGGGCTCGCAACCGACCATGAACAACTTCACCTTCGGCAACGCCACGCACCAGTACTACGAAACGGTTTCCGGCGGCAGTGGTGCCGGCGGTGTGTTCGATGCGCGGGGCCAGCTGGTGGACGGCTTCGATGGCACGAGCGTGGTGCAGACCCACATGACGAACTCGCGCCTGACCGACCCCGAGGTGCTGGAGTTCCGTTTCCCGGTCCGCCTGCTGGGTTACGCGATCCGCAAGGGGTCGGGAGGGCAGGGCCGCTGGCGCGGTGGCGACGGCGGCGTGCGCCGGATGATGTTCCTCGAACCCATGACGGCGGGCATCCTCTCCAATGGCCGTGTCTTTCCGGCCTTTGGAATGGCCGGTGGTGGGAGCGGGGCGCCAGGTATCAACCGCGTGCGGCGGGCCGACGGAGCACAGGCCATCATCGGGCACCTTGGCCAGGTCGAGATGCAAGCGGGTGACATCTTCGAAATCCACACCCCAGGCGGTGGCGGGTTCGGAGAAGGGTAGAGAGGCGACGCGTTGCCGGCACGCGTGTCTTCAACCCGGAGCGCCGCGGTTCCGGCTCAGGCGGGCCGCCAGGGGTGCTCCTTGGGTCGCAGAGCGGCTGCGTGCTGCGAGCAAGCGATGGGAGTGGGGATGGCTACAACTCCTCTACCCGTCGAGCCGGGTAGCTGTCCCAGGTCTGGCAGCCAGGGCATTGCCAGAAATGCTGTCGGGCTTCAAAGCCGCAGGCGGCGCAGCGGTAGCGTTTGAGTGGCGCGCTGGCCTGTTCCAGAGCGGCCAGCACGCGCGAGTGAGCGGTCTCGTCCGGCCAGGGCTCGCCCGCCAGCCAGCGCGTGGCCATGACGAGCGAGGGTTCGCGGGCCAGGTGGTCCAGGTAACGCTGCCGTGCCTCCGGTGGGTTGCTCAGATTCGCGAGCGCCTCGGTCACATCAATGGACGCGGCGCGGGCGTCCCAAGCCTGCAAGAGGGCTTGGGCCTCGGTTTGGCGGCCAGTCTGGACGGCCAGTTCGACCAGGGCGTGGGCCGCCAGTGGAAGTGCCTGCGGCGCCTGTTCGCTGAGCATGCGCAGCGCATCAAAGGCCGCCAGCGGCTGGCCCAGCTGCGCGTTGAGTGCCGACAGGGCGATCCAGCTGCGCGCCAGCTGGGGTGCCCGTTGCGCCGCTTCTTCCAGCAGGCGCATGGCCTGCACCTTGTCACCGTTGCGTTGTGCCTGCTCGGCTTCTTCGCACAGATAGTGCGCCAGGCGGGTGGTGAAGCTGCCCTGTTCGGCCGCCTCCAGGCGCTGGGCAATCTGCTTTGCCTGCGGCCAGTCACGCGAGCGTTCGTAGATGGCCAGCAGTGCCAGCAGTGCCTCACCCTCAAACGCCGAACCCTCCAGCTTGTGCAAGGCCGACTCCGCACGATCGAGCAGGCCAGCCTTCAGGAAGTCGAGCGCCAGCGCATGCTGGGCGCGATCGCGGTCCTTGCGGCTGAGGTCGGCGCGCGCCAGCAGGTGTTCGTGCACGCGCACCGCGCGGTCGTAGTCGCCGCGGCGCCGGAACAGGTTGCCCAGTGCGAAGTGCAGCTCGGCGGTGTCGGGATCGCCCTGCACGGCCTCGATGAAGGCATCAATGGCCTGGTCCTGCTGTTCGTTGAGCAGGTGATTCAGGCCGCGGAAGTAGGCCTTGGGTGCCTGCCGGCTTTCGATGCGCCACTGGCGCAGGTCCAGTCGGGAAGCTCCCCATCCCAGCGCGAATGCCAAGGGCAGACCCCAGAGAAGCCAGGTGAAGTCAAAGTCCATGGCGCGGATCGTTGCCGTCGGGTATCAGCGTCGACTCACCCTCAAAAGCGGTGCTCGCCGCAGCCGGGCGCGCAGACTTGCGGCGCCCCTTTTTCGCCCGCAGCCACAGGGGCAGCATGACGGCAACGCCGAGAAACACGCCCAGCAACAGCGCCATCAGCAACACCAGCACCAGTGGAGCATGCCACTGCGCGTCAAAAAACAGGCGCAGGGTGACGGGTTCCTGGTTGTTCAACGCAAAGGCGAACAGCACAAAAAAAATGGCTGCATTGAGCAGCCACATCAGGTATTTCAAATCATCCCCTTTTGTGGTGGAACGATTGTAGCGATCGCGTCGCCCGGACCGTGTCCCGGCTACAGCGGTTTCGCGGGCTCACGCCCCAGAATCTCGGCAGTCTTCTTGTCGACCTGCTCGCGCAAGGCCTTCCCGGGCTTGAAGTGCGGCACCCGTTTTTCCGGAATCATCACGCTCTCGCCCGAGCGCGGGTTGCGTCCGATGCGCGGTGAGCGGTGGTTGACTGAGAAGCTGCCAAAGCCCCGGATCTCGATCCGGTGTCCCTTGACCAGGGCATCACCCATCGCATCGAGAATGGCCTTGACGGCGAACTCGGCGTCGCGGTGGGTGAGCTGGCCAAAACGGCTGGCCAGAGCTTCAACGAGGTCGCTGCGGGTCATGTCGGGAAAGGGTGCATCGGTCAGCGGGAATGGAAAGGGGCAGATGCTTGCGCACCTGCCCCCTATTCAGTCAGCTCAGTTGTTGCTGTCGAGCTTGGCGCGCAGCAGGGCACCCAGACTGGTGGTGCCGGCGTTTTCGCGCGACGACTGCTGGCTCAGCGATGCCATCGCTTCCTGCTGGTCGGCGGCATCCTTGGCCTTGATGGACAACTGGATGTTGCGCGTCTTGCGGTCCACGTTCATCACCACGGTGGTGACTTCGTCGCCCTCTTTTAGCACGTTGCGCGCGTCTTCCACGCGGTCACGGCTGATTTCGCTGGCGCGCAGGTAGCCGATCACGTCTTCACCCAGGTCGATCTCGGCGCCCTTGGCGTCCACCGTCTTGACCTTGCCGGTGACCACGGAGCCCTTGTCGTTCACCGACACGAACGTCGTGAACGGGTCGCCGTCGAGCTGCTTGATGCCCAGGGAAATGCGCTCGCGCTCGACGTCGATCGCCAGCACGATGGCTTCGACTTCCTGGCCCTTCTTGAAGTTGCGCACAGCGGCTTCGCCGGTCTCGTTCCAGGACAGGTCGGACAGATGCACCAGACCGTCGATGCCGGCAGCCAGACCCACGAACACGCCGAAGTCGGTGATCGACTTGATCGGACCCTTGACGCGGTCACCGCGCTTGGTCTGCTCGGCAAACTCGTGCCAGGGGTTGGCGCGGCACTGCTTCATGCCCAGCGAAATGCGGCGCTTGTCTTCGTCGATGTCGAGCACCATGACTTCGACTTCGTCGCCCAGCGACACCAGCTTGGACGGGGCCACGTTCTTGTTGGTCCAGTCCATTTCCGAGACGTGCACCAGGCCTTCGATGCCGGGTTCCAGTTCCACGAACGCGCCGTAGTCGGCGATGTTGGTGATCTTGCCGAACATGCGCGTGCCCTGCGGGTAGCGGCGGCCGACGCCCATCCAGGGATCGTCGCCCATCTGCTTCAGACCCAGGGAAACGCGGTGTTTCTCGGTGTCGAACTTCAGGATCTTGGCGGTGATTTCCTGGCCAGCCGTCACCACTTCGCTCGGGTGACGGACGCGGCGCCACGCCATGTCGGTGATGTGCAGCAGGCCGTCGATGCCGCCCAGGTCCACGAACGCACCGTACTCGGTGATGTTCTTGACCACGCCGTGCACAATGGCGCCTTCCTTCAGCGTATCCATCAGCTTGGCGCGCTCTTCGCCCATGGAGGCTTCCACCACGGCGCGGCGGCTCAGCACCACGTTGTTGCGCTTGCGGTCGAGCTTGATGACCTTGAATTCAAGGGTCTTGTTTTCGTACGGGGTCAGGTCCTTGGTCGGACGGCTGTCGACCAGCGAACCCGGCAGGAAGGCGCTGATGCCGTTGACCATGACCTTCAGGCCGCCCTTGACCTTGCTGGAGGTCGTGCCGGTGACGAATTCGCCCGACTCGAGCGCTTTTTCCAGCGACATCCACGATGCCAGGCGCTTGGCCTTGTCGCGCGACAGCAGGGTGTCGCCAAAGCCGTTTTCCACGGAGTCGATGGCGACCGACACGAAGTCGCCCACCTGGACTTCCAGTTCGCCCTGGTCGTTCTTGAATTCGGCCAGCGGAATGTAGGCTTCCGATTTCAGGCCGGCATTGACCACCACGTGGCTGTGTTCGATGCGAACAACTTCAGCGGTGATGACTTCGCCCGAGCGCATTTCGGCGCGTTTCAGGGATTCTTCGAACAGGGCGGCAAAAGATTCAGACATGCAGTTTCCTAAAACCACTCAGCGTCGGGACGCAGCACTGCTTCGGACGGTGCGCGCGGAGATCGACGGATGGGCAGCGTTGACGTTGCGGTGCGTGACACCGCGGGGTTAAGTGAAAGAACCGTCGGGCATGCGGGCTGTGAACACCCGGCTGTGCCGTCTGGGCCATCAATGCGGTGTTTCAGATCGCTGAAAACACCGTCCTGCCTTGCCACCATTCCAACACCTGCTGGACCGATTGCTCGACGTCCAGCCCGGAGTTGTCCAGCAACAAGGCATCTTCGGCGGGCTTCAAGGGCGCATGGGCTCGGGAGGAATCCCGATGGTCGCGCTCTTTCAAGTCCTCCAAAAGACTGTCAATGTTAGCAGCAATTCCCTTTGAAATCAATTGCTTATATCGGCGTTCGGCGCGCTGCCCGGCGCTGGCCGTGAGATACACCTTGAGCGGCGCATCGGGAAAGATCACCGTACCCATGTCGCGTCCGTCGGCGACCAGGCCCGGCAGCTGGCGAAAACCGTGCTGCAGAGCGAGCAAGGCGGTGCGCACCTGGGGCACCGCCGAGACGCGCGAGGCGGCCATGCCTGCGCTTTCGCTACGCAGCGCGTCGCTGACGTCCACGCCGCCGAGCAGGATCTTCTGCATCTGGAACCTCACCTGCAGGCCAGCGGCGAGCGCTCCCAGCCGCTGCGCATGTGGGGGGGCCAGCAGATCGGCCTCGGCTGTGGAGAGGCCAGCCTGATCGGCGGCCAGACCCACCAGGCGGTAGAGGGCGCCAGAGTCCAGCAAATGGAACCCGAGTCGCTGCGCGACTTCCGCGGCCAGCGTGCCTTTGCCGGAGGCGGTCGGACCATCGATGCAGATCACCGGTATGTCCGCCGGTTTCGACCGGCAGACACCAAACAGTGTTTCGAAGTAGTCCGGAAAGGTCTTGCCCACGCATTGGGGATCTTCGATGCGCACGGGCCATCCGGCCGGGTTGAACGCGGCGAGCGAGAAGCACATGGCCACGCGATGGTCGTCGTAGGTGTGGATGCTGCCCGTGGTCCATTGGGCTGGCGGCGTGATGCGGATGAAATCGGCACCTTCCTCCACCGTGGCACCGAGCTTTCTGCACTCGGTGGCCATGGCAGCGATGCGGTCGGTTTCCTTCACGCGCCAGCTCGCGATGTTGCGCAGCGTGGTCGTACCGTCCGCATAGAGCGCCATCACGGCGAGCGTCATGGCCGCGTCCGGGATGTGGTTGCAATCCAGGTCGATGGCCTTGAGCGGCCAGGCACCGCGCCGGATGTGCAGGCGGTTGGCCTCGCCGGTGACCTCTGCGCCCATGAGCCGGGCCGCATCGACAAACCGGATGTCTCCCTGGATCGAGGACAAGCCCACGCCTTCGATGGTGATGCCTGAAAAACCGGCCGTCGGTGTCGCCAGAGCTCCCAGGGCGATGAAGTAGCTGGCGGAAGACGCGTCGCCTTCCACCGCGATGCGCCCGGGCGACAGGTAACGGCTGCCGCCCGGAATGGTGAAACGTTGCCAGCCTTCGCGGCTGACCGTCACGCCGAAGCGTTGCAGCAGGTTGAGCGTGATCTCGATGTAGGGGCGCGAGATCAGTTCCCCCACCACGTCGATCACCACGTCCTGCCGAGCCACCAGCGGCAGCGCGAGCAGCAGTGCCGTCAGGAACTGGCTGGACACGTCGCCCCGCACGCGTATCGGCTCGCCCAGCGCCAGCGCCCGGGGTGTGCCGTTGCCCAGCCGGAGCGGCGGGTAGCCTTCCTGGCCCAGGCAGTCGACCGGGCAGCCCAACTGCCGCAGGGCATCGACCAGATCGCCGATCGGACGCTCGTGCATGCGCGCGATACCGCTGAGCTCGAACACGCCGCCGTGCTGACTGGCCAGCAGGGCGAGGGCCGCGGTCAGTGGTCGCATGGCCGTGCCCGCGTTGCCCAGAAACAGCTGGGCTTGCTTCAACGGCAACTCGCCACCCAGTCCGTGAACCCGCAGGGCTCCATCGGACTGGGGCTCGATGCGGCATCCGAGCTGGGCCAGCGCGGCCAGCATCACTTTCGTGTCATCCGAGTCCAGCAGATCGTCGATGTCGGTGTGGCCCACGCTCAAGGCCGCCAGCAGCAGAACACGGTTGGAAATACTTTTGGATCCCGGCAGCCGGACGGTGCCGCCCGCGCTGGTCAGCGGTGGGATATCAAGGTGGGCAATCGGATACATGCGCGGTGGATGGGCGTGCGGCTGGAGGAACCCTGTCGCGTCAGGGCGCTGACGGACAGCGCCGGACTGGCGTTCAGGTCTGCGGTTTGATGGCGGTCATGCGCCAGTGCGCACGTGTGCGGCTCGCGCTGTCAATCAGGGACTCCAGCGCGTCGGGGTCGCCCGATGTGATGGCCATTTCGAGGGCATGCAGGGCACGCTGGAAATGTTTGGACTGCAGCAGGAGCTCCTCGCGATTGGATATGAGGATGTCGCGCCAGACGCTCGGCTCGCTGGCCGCAATCCGGGTGAAGTCGCGAAAACCGGGACCCGCCAGCGAGAGGAACTCTTTGCCCGCGCTCTGGCCGCCGATGGCGTTCATCAAGGCAAACGCCAGCAGGTGGGGCAGGTGGCTCACAGCGGCGTAGGCGGCGTCGTGCGACTCGGGCGACATCTGTTTGACGTGGCATCCCAGCGCAGTCCACACCTGCTGGGCCTTGTCGAGCTGTGCGGTGAGCGTGCGCTCGATGGGCGTCAGGATGACCTGGCGCCCGGTGTACAGGTCGGCATCGGCGTGCTCAACGCCCGCCAGCTCCTTGCCCGCAATCGGGTGGGCCGGCACGAATACCCCCACCTGGTCGCGCAGCACGCGGCGCGCCGCATCGACCACCTCGCGCTTGGTCGAGCCAACGTCCATGATCAGCGAGTTCTTGTTCACCAGATGACGTATGGCCTTGAACGTGGCTTCCGTGGCCGATACGGGGACCGCCAGCAGCACCAGATCCGCACCGCTGACCGCCAGCAGGGCCGACGGTGCCTCGACATCAATCACGCCCATCTGCCGGGCGCGCTCGGTGGTGGACGGGGATTTGCTGTAGCCGACGACGCGTTTGACGAGACCAGCCTTTTTCAGAGCCAGGGCGAAGGAGCCACCCATCAGTCCGCAGCCGATCAGGCCGAGTTGTTCAAACATCATTCGTTTACCGGGTAGGCACCCAGGACCTTGTAGAACGCGCACAAGCCCTTGAGCTCTTCGAGCGCGGCGGCCACATGAGGCTGAGAGGGATGTCCGGCAATGTCGATGTAGAAGTAGTACTCCCACTGCCCGGATTTGGCCGGACGCGACTCGAAACGAGTCATCGACACGCCGTTGTTCTTCAGTGGCACCAGCAGATCGTGCACCGCACCCGGCCGGTTGGGCACCGAGACCACGAGGCTGGTGCAGTCACGGCCCGAGGCCGGTGGCATGGCCAGGGTCTGGGGCAGGCAGATCACGGCGAAGCGGGTGCGGTTGTAGGCCTCGTCCTGGATGGCATGGGCGACGATGTGCAGGCCAAACTGCGCGGCGGCACGTTCGCTGGCCAGACCGGCCCAGGCGGGGTTGGATGCGGCCAGGCGTGCGCCCTCGGCGTTGCTGGATACCGCCCGCCGCTCGGCGTTGGGCAGGTGCTGGCTGAGCCAGCCCTGGCATTGGGCGAGCGCTTGCGGGTGCGCCATCACGACTTCGATGCCGTCAAGATGGTTGATCTGGCGCAGCAGGTTGTGGCGCACCAGCAGGCTCACCTCGCCCACCACATGCACCGGCGAACGCAGGAAAAGATCCAGCGAGCGCGCGACCACGCCTTCGGTCGAGTTTTCCATGCCCACCACGCCGAACTGCGCAGTGCCGGCCGCTGTGGCGTGAAACACCTCGTCGAAGTTGGCGCAGTAGATCAGGTTGGCTGCGCTGCCGAAGAACTCGATGGCGGCCTGTTCGCAGAAGGTGCCCTGCGGACCGAGCACAGCCACCCGTTGCGGTGCTTCCAGGGCCAGGCAGGCCGACATGATCTCGCGCCAGATCGAAGCCACGTGCTGGTTGAGCAGCGGGCCCTGGTTGGAGGCCTGGATCTTTTCGATGACCTGGGCCACGCGATCGGGGCGGAAGAAGGGTGAACCTTCAGCCCGTTTGATCTCGCCCACTTTTTCAGCCACGGTCGCGCGCTGGTTCAGCAGCTTGAGCAGTTGCTGGTCCAGCGTGTCAATCTGGACGCGCAAGGCGCCCAGGGCTTCAGACTGTGTTGGTTGGGTCATGCTTGTGTCTGTTCGAATTCGCGCATGTAGGCCACCAAGGCCTGCACGCCTGCCAGCGGCATGGCGTTGTAGAGGCTGGCGCGCATGCCACCGACCGATTTGTGACCCTTGAGTTGCAGCAGTCCGGCGGCTTTGGCGCCCGCCAGAAAAGCGTCGTTGCGGGATTCGTCTCGCAGGAAAAACGGCACGTTCATGCGCGAGCGGCAGTTCGTCGCGACCTTGTTCACGTACAGCTGCGAGCGGTCAATGAATCCGTACAGCAGATCGGCTTTGGCGATGTTGCGTTGCTCCATCGCGGGCACACCACGCAGGGCGCCTTCGGACTGGCGCTTGAGCCACTGGAAGGTGAGTCCCGCCATGTAGATGCTGTAGGTGGGCGGCGTGTTGTACATGGAGGCGTTGTCGGCCACGGTCTTGTAGTCGAATGCGCTCGGGCAGATGGACAGCGCGTGGCCCAAGAGGTCTTCACGCACCACCACCAGCGTCAGACCGGCAGGGCCCAGGTTCTTCTGCGCGCCACCAAAAGCCAGGCCGACGCGCGACCAGTCCACCGTGCGCGAGGCCACATGCGAAGAAAAGTCGATCACCAGCGGCGCGTCGCAACCCAGTGTTTTGAGGTCGGGCAGCTCGTGGAACTCCACGCCATGGATGGTTTCATTGCTGCAAATGTGCACGTATTGCGCATCGGCGCTGATCTGCCAGCCGGCGGGGGCGGGCAGGCTGGTGTGGCCGTCGGCTTCGTTGCTCGCCAGCACGTTGGCTGTGGCGTATTTGCGCGCCTCTTTGGCCGACTTCTGGCTCCAGCTGCCGGTGACCACAAAATCCACCACGCCACCGCGCGACAGGTTCAGCGGCACGATGGCGTTTTCGGCCAGGCCACCGCCCTGCATGAACAGGATGCGGAAGTTCGCGGGCACTGCCAGCAGCTCGCGCAAGTCGGCTTCCGCAGCTTCGCAGATCGACATGAATTCCTTGCCGCGGTGGCTCATCTCCATCACGCTCATGCCGCTGCCGTGCCAGTCCAGCATCTCGGCGGCGGCTTGCTGGAGCACCGCTTCGGGCATGGCGGCCGGACCGGCCGAGAAGTTGTAGGGGCGCTGCATCACGGCTGCTCGCCCGAACCATCAGCCTCGCTGTCGCCCGTCAGTTCGGGCACGTTGGCGTCGTTCTCCACGATGCGCTGCAGGCCAGAGAGCTCGGCGCCTTCGTCCAGCGCAATCAGCGTGACGCCCTGCGTGGCACGGCCCATCTCACGGATCTCGCTCACGCGGGTGCGCACCAGCACGCCCTTGTCGGTGATCAGCATGATCTCGTCGTCGGTGTGCACCAGCGTGGCGGCCACCACCTTGCCGTTGCGTTCGCTCTGCTGGATCGCGATCATGCCTTTGGTGCCACGGCCGTGGCGCGTGTATTCGCCGATCGGGGTCCGTTTGCCGTAGCCGTTGATGGTGGCGGTGAGCACGCTTTGCTGTTCGTCTTCGGCCACCAGCATGGCGATCACGCTCTGACCATCTTCGATCATCATGCCGCGCACACCTCGCGCGTTGCGGCCCATGGGGCGCACGTCGTTTTCGTCAAAGCGCACGGCCTTGCCGCCGTCGCTGAACAGCATCACGTCGTGCTGGCCATCGGTCAGCGCAGCGCCGATCAGGAAGTCGCCTTCGTCCAGATCCACCGCGATGATGCCGGCCTTGCGCGGGTTGTTGAACTCGTCCAGCGCGGTCTTCTTCACGGTGCCCATGCTGGTCGCCATGAACACATAGCTGTCTTGCGGGAAGCTGCGTTTTTCGCCGGTGAGCGGCAGCACCACGTTGATTTTTTCGCCTTCCTGCAGCGGGAACATGTTGACGATCGGGCGGCCACGGGAGCCGCGCGAACCGGCGGGCACTTCCCATACCTTGAGCCAGTAGAGGCGGCCGCGGTTCGAAAAGCAGAGGATGTAGTCGTGCGTGTTGGCGATGAAGAGCTGGTCGATCCAGTCGTCTTCTTTCGTGGCGGTGGCCTGCTTGCCGCGCCCGCCCCTTTTCTGGGCCCGGTACTCGGACAGCGGCTGGCTCTTGATGTAGCCGCTGTGGCTGAGTGTGACCACCATGTCGGTGGGCGTGATCAGGTCTTCGGTGCTCAGGTCTTGCGCGCTGTGTTCGATCTCGCTGCGCCGGGCGCCCAGCTTGGTCTGGCCGAACTCCATCTTCACTTCGGTCAGCTCTTCACCAATGATGGTGGACACGCGCTCGGGCTTGGCCAGGATGTCGAGCAGATCGTCGATCTCGCCCATGACTTCCTTGTACTCGGCCACGATCTTGTCCTGCTCCAGACCGGTCAGGCGCTGCAGACGCATCTGCAGGATTTCCTGCGCCTGCGTTTCAGACAGCCGGTACAGGCCGTCGCTGCCCATGCCAAAGGCTTTTTCCAGACCATCGGGGCGGTAGTCGTCGGCATTGATCACACCACCGTCGGCGCGCGTGCGGGTCAGCATCTCTCGCACCAGCGAACTGTCCCATGGGCGTGCCATCAGCTCGGCCTTGGCCACCGGCGGTGTGGGCGATTCGCGGATGATGCGGATGAAGTCGTCGATGTTGGCCAACGCCACGGCCAGGCCTTCGAGCACATGGCCGCGCTCGCGCGCCTTGCGCAGGTTGAACACCGTGCGGCGTGTCACCACTTCGCGGCGGTGCTCGAGGAAAACCTGGATCAGGTCCTTCAGGTTGCACAGCTTGGGCTGGCCGTCGATCAGCGCCACCATGTTGATGCCGAAGGTGTCCTGCAGCTGGGTCTGCTTGTACAGGTTGTTCAGCACCACCTCGGGCACTTCGCCGCGCTTGAGTTCGATCACCAGGCGCATGCCCGATTTGTCCGACTCGTCCTGGATGTGGCTGATGCCTTCAATCTTCTTCTCGTGCACCAGTTCGGCGATCCGCTCCTGCAGCGTCTTCTTGTTCACCTGGTACGGCAGCTCGTCGACGATGATGGACTGGCGTTGGCCCTTGTCGATGTCCTCAAAATGGCATTTGGCGCGCATCACCACGCGGCCACGGCCGGTGCGGTAGCCATCCTTGACGCCGGTCATGCCGTAGATGATGCCGGCGGTGGGGAAGTCGGGCGCCGGGATGATCTCCATCAGCTCGTCGATGGTCGCTTCCGGGTTCTTCAGCAGATGCAGGCAGGCATCCACCACCTCGTTCAGGTTGTGGGGTGGTATGTTGGTGGCCATGCCCACCGCGATACCCGCCGAGCCGTTGACCAGCAGGTTGGGCAGTCGCGAAGGCAGCACCAGGGGCTCTTTTTCCGAGCCGTCGTAGTTGGGACCAAAGTTGACCGTTTCCTTGTCGATGTCGGCCAGCATCTCGTGGGCGATCTTCGACAGACGGATTTCCGTGTAACGCATGGCAGCGGCGTTGTCGCCGTCCACCGAACCGAAGTTGCCCTGGCCGTCCACCAGCATGTGACGCAGCGAAAAGTCCTGTGCCATGCGCACGATGGTGTCGTACACCGCGCTGTCACCGTGTGGGTGGTATTTACCAATCACGTCACCCACGATACGGGCCGACTTCTTGTAGGGACGGTTCCAGTCGTTGTTGAGCTCGTGCATGGCGAACAGCACGCGTCGGTGCACCGGCTTCAACCCATCGCGCGCATCGGGCAAAGCCCGACCGACGATCACACTCATGGCGTAGTCGAGGTAACTGCGCCGCATTTCCTCTTCAAGACTGATGGGCAGGGTTTCTTTGGCGAACTGTGTCATGAGCGGGAGCCGGAGTGCGGAGGTGGGCCAGAAGGCAACTCAACATTTTAGTGGTGCTGAAACGGCTGTCGTTGAATTGCGAGATGTTGCGCTTGGGCAACGAATGCTGGATGTAACCGGAAAGTGGTTACATCCATCCTTGGCAGCTCGGTGATAGCCCCCATCGGGTTGTGGCACAATGATTTGAACGTTTTGAGTGGTGGTCACTTCAAGCGTGATTGTGTTGTTACCCCGCCCGATTGCGGCTTACCTAGAGGAAAACCATGAAAAAACTGAACAAAGTGGCAATGTTGTTTGCAACCGCCGCCATCGCAACGGCCGCTGGTGCCCAAACCATCGACAACTGGAAAAACGGTTCCAACGAGTTGGTCTGGAAGAACGGCACCAACGAACTCTGCTGGCGTGATGCCAACTGGACGCCCGCCACCGCTGCCCAAGGTTGCGACGGCGCGATCGTGCCGGTGGCCGCTCCTGCTGCTGCTCCTGCGCCCGCTCCTGCACCGGCTCCTGTTGCCGCACCGGCTCCCGCACCGGCTCCCGCACCGGCTCCCGCACCTGTCGCGACCAAGGTGACCTACGCTGCTGACGCCTTCTTCGACTTCGACAAGGCCGTGGTCAAGCCCGAAGGCAAAGCCAAGTTGGACGATCTGGCGAGCAAGGTTGCCGACATCAACCTGGAAGTGGTGATTGCCGTGGGTCACACCGACTCCACCGGTGCTGCTGGCTACAACCAGGCGCTGTCGAACCGCCGTGCAGAAGCTGTCAAGGCTTACCTGGTGAGCAAAGGCATCGAAAGCAACCGCATCTACACTGAAGGCAAGGGTCTGACGCAGCCTGTGGCCGACAACAAGACCAAAGAAGGCCGCGCGAAGAACCGTCGCGTGGAAGTGGAAGTGGTTGGTACCCGCACCAACAAATAATTCTCCGGAATTGAACAAAAAACCGCGCTTCGGCGCGGTTTTTTTATGCAATCGCGATAATCGAAACATGAATCCAACTGTCAATGCCGATCCGGCCGAACTGGCCAAGTTTTCCGACCTGGCCCACCGCTGGTGGGATCCCGAAAGTGAATTCCGTCCTTTGCACCAGATCAATCCCTTGCGCCTGGAGTGGATCGATGGTCTTGTGGGACTGGCGGGCAAGCGGGTGCTCGACGTGGGGTGTGGCGGCGGGATCTTGTCGGACTCGATGGCTCGCAAGGGGGCAGACGTCACCGGCATCGATTTGTCGGTCAAGGCGCTGCGGGTTGCCCAGCTGCATGCACTGGAGGCTGGAACACCCCAGGTGGCTTATCGGGAAGTCAGCGCCGAGGCACTGGCCGCCGAACAGCCGGGCAGTTTTGATGTCGTGACCTGCATGGAGATGTTGGAGCATGTGCCCGACCCGGCCTCGGTGGTCCGAGCCTGCGCGACACTCGTCAAACCAGGTGGTTGGGTGTTCTTCTCCACCATCAACCGCAACCCGAAATCATTTCTCTTTGCCATCGTGGGCGCGGAGTATGTGCTGCAGATGCTGCCCAAGGGGACCCACGAATATGCCAAGATGATTCGACCCAGTGAACTGGCTGGCTATTGCCGCATGGCGGAGTTGGAGGTCACGCAAACCCGCGGCATGGAGTACAACCCGTTCACGCGCCGCTATTGGCTGAGTCAGGACACCAGCGTCAACTACCTGTTT
Source organism: Hydrogenophaga sp. (assembly GCA_011391495.1). Lineage (GTDB taxonomy): Bacteria > Pseudomonadota > Gammaproteobacteria > Burkholderiales > Burkholderiaceae_C > Hydrogenophaga. The sequence goes on along the minus strand of JAABQK010000021.1, from coordinate 15,980 downwards.
GCCGCCCGCAAGCCATGAGTGGGCCGGTCTTTCGGGGCATCCGGGCCGTCTTGTTTGATCTGGATGGCACCTTGATCGACAGCGCCCCCGATCTGGGCGGTGCAGCCGATGGCATGCGAACGCGCCGGGGTTTGCCGTCGCTCCCGCTGGAGGAATACCGCCCGCACGCGGGTTCTGGGGCACGTGGCATGTTGAAGGCTGCATTCGACATGACTCCCGAGCACGTGGAATACGAAGCCTACAAAGAAGAATTCTTCCATCACTATGAAGCGTGCCTCACCCAGCGCACCCGCGCTTTTCACGAGGTGGAAATTCTGGTGCACTCGCTGCAGCGCAATGGCCTGCTCTGGGGTGTTGTGACCAACAAATCGCAGCGTTTCAGTCTCCCTCTCACGCGCTCCATGGGTCTTTTCGACACGGCATCCACCGTGATCAGCGGCGATACGACCCCGTTTGCCAAACCCCATCCCCAGCCCTTGCTGGAGGCTGCAAGTCGTCTCTCTGTTGACCCTGTCCAATGCGTCTATGTGGGAGATGACATGCGGGACATCGCTGCGGGGCGGGCGGCTGGCATGTACACCGTTGCTGCACGCTATGGTTACCTCGGTCCGGGGGCTGACGTTTCTGCCTGGGGTGCCGATGCCGAAGTTACTTCACCGCTGCAGCTCTTGAAATTGCTGGAACTGCCTTAAACTATGAATGCACAGGGGCTGCACTGGTTTCGACGTGGGTTCGGACACGCAGCAGGGCATGTCGAGGTTCTGTCACCTCGTAAAACCGCAGAAAAAAACTAACTGCAAACGACGAACGTTTCGCACTCGCCGCTTAATTGCCGGTGAGCTTTGCAACAGCAGGCCTATGGGCTGGGCAAGGGTTCGAACGGCGCAAGCCGCGAGAGTCCAGGCTGCAAAGATAATTCAATAGGCTGGCTGGGCGTCGGGTAACTTGGCGCACAGTGAGATTCAAGGTTGCTGGCGATTTGCACAGCGTGCCACTGCGCGATGCGAAGAGTGAGACTCAAATCAGATGGCTACACATGTAGAACTGCGCGAAGAAGGCTTGCGGACGGGGGTTCAAATCCCCCCAGCTCCACCATACCCTCAGACAAAGGCCGCTAACGACATACCGTTAGCGGCCTTTTTCTTTGGAAAATCAGCGATCTGCGGAGCTGGTCCCGAGGGCCAGCTGCTTCCGATCAGTTCGCAAACGCCGCAATTCCCGTGATCGCCCGGCCGAGGATCAGCGCGTGCACGTCGTGCGTGCCTTCGTAGGTGTTCACCACTTCCAGGTTCACTAGGTGGCGGGCCACGCCGAACTCGTCGCTGATGCCGTTGCCGCCCATCATGTCGCGTGCCATGCGGGCGATGTCGAGCGACTTGCCGCAGCTGTTGCGTTTCAGGATGCTGGTGATCTCCACCGCGGCCGTGCCTTCGTCCTTCATGCGGCCCAGGCGCAGGCAGCCCTGCAGGCCGAGGCTGATTTCGGTCAGCATGTCGGCCAGCTTTTTCTGGATCAGCTGGTTGGCGGCCAGCGGGCGACCGAACTGCTGGCGGTCCATGACGTACTGGCGGGCGCGGAAGTAGCAGTCCTCGGCTGCGCCGAGCGCGCCCCAGGCGATGCCGTAGCGCGCGCTGTTCAGGCAGGTGAACGGGCCTTTCAGGCCGCGCACATCCGGGAAGGCGTTTTCTTCCGGCACGAAGACTTCGTCCATCACGATCTCGCCGGTGATGGAAGCGCGCAGGCCGACCTTGCTGTGGATCGCGGGGGCGCTGAGGCCCTTCCAGCCTTTTTCCAGGATGAAGCCGCGGATCTGGCCGCCGTCGTCCTTGGCCCAGACCACGAACACGTCGGCGATCGGGCTGTTGGTGATCCACATCTTGGCGCCGCTCAACGAGTAGCCGCCGGGCACGGCCTTGGCGCGGGTGACCATGCTGCCGGGGTCGCTGCCGTGGTTGGGTTCGGTGAGACCAAAGCAGCCGATCCACTCACCGGTGGCCAGCTTGGGCAGGTATTTCTGTTTCTGCGCTTCCGAGCCGAACTCGTTGATCGGCACCATGACCAGCGAGCTCTGCACGCTCATCATGCTGCGGTAGCCGGAGTCCACGCGCTCGACTTCGCGCGCCACCAGGCCGTAGCAGACGTAGTTGAGGCCGCTGCCGCCGTAGGCCTCGGGGATGGTGGGGCCGAGCAGGCCGAGTTCGCCCATCTCGCGGAAGATGGCCACGTCGGTCTTCTCGTGGCGGAAGGCTTCGGTCACGCGCGGCAGCAGCTTCTCCTGGCAGTAGGCGCGCGCGGCGTCCTGCACCTGGCGTTCGTCGTCGGTGAGCTGCGCGCTCAGGTGGAACGGATCTTCCCAGCTGAAGGTGTTTTTGGGGGTGGCCATGGTGTGTCTCCGGGGCGGGTTGGAAGAAGGGGTTGAGCGCGATTGTCGACGCCGCATGAATAGCTGTCTAATATTGATTGACGATTGATCAATACATAAAGAAGATTCATGGAATTCCGCCACCTCCGCTGTTTCACCGTGCTCGCCGAGGAGCTGCACTTTGGCCGCGCGGCCCAGCGCCTCGCCATGACGCAGCCGCCGCTTTCGATGAACATCCAGCAACTCGAAGCCTCGGTGGGCGCGCGTCTGTTCGAGCGCAACAGCCGCGGTGTGGCACTCACCGCCGCGGGGCTGGCTTTTCTGCCACGGGCGCAGGCGCTGCTGGAGCAGGCTGCCCTGGCGGCGCGCGAGGCGCGCGACGTGGGGCAGGGCCTGGCGGGGCAGTTGCAGATCGGCTTTGCCGGCACGGTGCTCTACCGCGGCCTGCCGCAGGTGCTGCGCGATTTTGCCGCCGCGCACCCCCGGCTGCGACTGGCACTGCGCGAGCTGAGCAGCAGCGAGCAGCTGGTGGAGCTGGTGCACGACCGGCTCGATCTGGGCTTCGTGCACACCACGCGTGTGCCGGCGGGTTTCTCGCAGATCCTGGTGTCCAGCCAGCCCTTCGTGGCCTGTCTGCCTTCCCCGCATCCGCTCGCGCAGGAGGCGGTGCTGCCGCTGGAGCGGTTGAAGGGCAAGGCGTTTGCCATCGTGATGCGCGCGGTGTCACCCGACTACCACGACCGCATCCTCGCGGCCTGTGCGGACTCGGGCTTCGAGCCGGCGCTGGCCTTTGAGCTGCGGCACTGGCTGAGCGTGGTGTCGGTCATCGCGCAGGGGCTGGGCGTGGCCCTGGTGCCGGCCGCGCTCCAGCAGGCCGGCCTGCCCGGCGTGGCCTTCGTGTCGCTGGCCCAGCCACTCGCGCCGTACGACACACACTGTCTCTGGCGCACCGGGCGCGACCAGTCGGCGCTGGGGGCATTTCTGGCCGCCGTGCGCTCCACGGCCTCGCCGGTGCACGATGTGGTCCATCATTGACCAAGGAACCGGAGAAAACCCATGAGCGAATCACAAACCCTGGTGCTTGGCGGCGGCTGCTTCTGGTGCACCGAGAGTGTGTTCAAGGAAGTGCGCGGGGTGACCGACGTGGAGTCCGGCTACTGCAATGGCCAGGCCGCACGGCCCAGCTACGAAGACGTGTGCACCGGCCGCACCGGCTGCAACGAAGTGGTGAAGCTGGTGTACGACACGGCCGTCATCGGAACGCGCCAGCTGCTGGAAATCTTCTTCGTGATCCACGACCCGACCACACCCAACCGCCAGGGCAACGACACGGGAACGCAGTACCGCAGCGGCATCTACTTCACCACCGACGAACAGCGCGAGGTGGCGCAGGCCTTGCTGGACGAACTGGCGCGCGACAACGCCTTTGGCCGCCCGGTGGTGACCGAGCTGCTGCCGCTGGCCCACTACTGGCCTGCGGAGGACTACCACCAGGATTTCTTTGAGCGCAACCCGCACCAGGGTTACTGCATGGCCGTGGCTGCACCCAAGGTGGCGAAGTTCCGCAAGACCTTCGCTCGCTTGGCCAAGTAGCTTCTCTTCAGTTCAGGCGGGCTTGCAGCCGGGGCCAGAGCACGATGACCGCCAGGCCGCTGAGCACGAGCAGGGCCGCACCCAGCTTCCAGCCCGGCAGGCTTTCGCCCAGTGACAGTGCCGAAGCGCTCATGCCGAACACCGGCACCAGCAAGGCCAGCGGTGCCACGGTGGCGGCCGGGTGACGGGCCAGCAGCCAGTTCCACACGCCGTAGCCAAAGAGGGTGTTGCCCAGCGCCTGCCAGAGCACGCTGGCCCACACCAGCGGGGTGGCGTTCGCGACGGCGCTCTGCATCAGCGCAGGTCCTTCGATCCACCACGAAAGGGTGAACAGTGGCGGGACCGCGAACACGCTGCTCCAGACCATGAAGTGCAGCATGTTGACCGGCCCGAGCGACTTCACCACCAGGTTGGCGCAGGCCCAGAAAAAGGCGGCCGAGAGCACCAGGCCCAGCCCCAGCAGCGTGACGGTGGCGCCCAGGTTGAGCGCGATCACCGCCAGCCCGGCCAGTGCCAGCAGCAGGCCCACGATCTGGAAGCCGCGCACGCGCTCTCCCATGAGCAGCAGCGAGAGGCCGATGGTGAAAAACACCTGCACCTGCACCACCAGCGAAGCCAGCCCGGGCGAGATGCTGCCGCGCATGGCGAGGAACAGCAGGCCGAACTGGCCCACGCCCAGCAGCACGCCAAAGGCGGCCATCTTGCGCCACGGCGCGGTGGGTCGCGGAATGAACAGCAGCCAGGGCAGAGCCGAAAAGGCGAAGCGCAGCGTGGCAAACAGAAAGGGGGGCAGGCCGTCCAGCCCCCAGCGGATCACCACGAAATTGGTGCCCCAGACGAACACCACCGCGAGCGCGAGAAACAGGTGGGTGGTCGGCAAGCGGGGCTCCAGGGGTGGTGGGGTCGCCAGTGTAGCCACGCACCGCCGCCGCGTTGGCACGTTTGCGACCCGGACTTCAATCGCCCCGGATGGCCTGTGACAGCGCGCTCGTATTGAAGCGCATCTTGGCGGTGCAACCGGCGGCCGGTCTGCTGGCCACGTGGAGCGAGTCCGAGTACAGCGCACCCGCGGGGCTCACACCGGTCTCGCGACCGATCTGCGCGATCAGGCGCGGGCGGCTGCTCCCGACGAACAGCGCCTTGATCTACTCCTTCCTGATTTGCCGCACCAGCGCCGCCACGCCCTTGGAGGAGGCTCCGCTGCCGGTGTTCACGTCCGGGGTCGCGAGGCACTTCACGCCATGGGCCCTGGCGCAGCAGCCGAAGACGTCGTGCGAGACGATGACCTGCGCTGCGACGCCGGGATGCTGGCCCGGGAAGCGCGGATAGCGCTGTCCAGCGCCCCGGGTTTTCCGACGCAGGTGGCGCTTTTCTGGTGGCTCTCGCAAGCGCCAGCGTCGGCCGGGCACAGGCCCTTGGCGATGTTCTGCACAGACACGATGGTGTTGTTCACCCTCTGCCAGGCGTGCGGGGCGGCCTCGTCGGGATCCTGCTGGTGGTGCCCCTCGCCCGGGTGGGCCTAGTTTTCCTTGTCGTGAGGGGGAGTGCGCACGCCGAAGCGGCTGACCGCGTGAGCGGCGTGCTCGCATCCCGCGGCTGCCTGCTGGACCGGGTGGTGCACACCGCCACCGGATCGGTGTGGGCGGTGCACGACGACCTGCACGCCACCGCTGACAGGGACGACGAAGGCCATGCCGCCATCGCGGCCGACCGCGAGATCACGCTGGCCTTCCTCACCTTCCGCAGCCCGGTGGCGGCGAGCGGTTACCCGCGTCCCGTCAACGACAGCGCCCCGACGCAGGCAGCAGCGCCGGCGATGTGAATCACGCGCCGGTTCAGCCTGGTGGGCGTGGGCAGGCGTGTGCTGCAGAACGATCCTCACGGGCTCTACTACCCCCTCACCGAAACCGTGGGCGTCAAGTGAAGGCGGCCGAGGCGGTGGGTGACCCATGCCCCTGCGACACGGGGCGGGCTGCCCAGGCGATACCATCGCGCGGTGAATGTTGCATCCCACCCCGTCGTCGCCTCCCTCACCCCGGTCTTCCTGCTCGTTGCCCTTGGCTACCTCGCCGGGCGCCTGCAATGGATAAGGGAAACGGCGGTCCGGGACCTGTCCAATCTGGTGTTCCTGCTGCTGATTCCGGCACTGCTGTTTCGCACCATGAGCGCGGTGCACGTCGAGACGCTGGACCTGCGTCCCGTGGCGGCCTACTTTCCTGCAGCGTTGGCCCTGCTGATGGCGTCGATCGTCTGGCGCGGCTTCAACCGCAGCAGCGTGGTGATGGCGCTGGGTGGTGTTTTCTCCAACATGGTGATGATTGGCATCACCCTCGTGGAACTGGCCTATGGGCAGGCCGGCCTGGTGACCCTGCTCACCCTGGTGTCGGTGCACGCGCTGATCCTCCTGACCGTGGGCTCGGTGGTGCTGGAACTCGCGGTGGCACGTGAGGCCCGCGCCGGTGGTGAGCGCGCACCCCACGTGCTGGAAACCGCGTGGTCGGCCTTCAAGGGCGCGCTGATCCACCCGATTCCCTTGCCCATCCTGAGCGGCCTGCTGTTCGCGCAGACCGGCTGGACGCTGCCCACGGTGGTGGACAAGCCACTGCAGCTGCTGGGCACTGCGTTCGGTCCGATTGCGCTGGTGCTGGTGGGTGTGACGCTGGCGCGTACGCCGCTGGGTGGCCACCTGCGCCAGGCGCTGTGGATCTCGGTCTCGAAGAATCTGGTGTTGCCGCTGCTGGTGGGCCTCTCGGCCTGGGCCATGGGTGTGACCGGCCTGCCGCTGACGGTGATGGTGGTGGCCGCGGCGCTGCCGATGGGCGCCAACGTGTTTCTGTTCGCGCAGCGCTACGAAGTGGCCCAGGAGCTGACCACCGCCAGCATGGGGCTGTCCACTGTGCTGGCGCTGTTCACGCTGAGCCTGGTGATGCTGGTCATGACGTATCTGAACTGACGCCTTCAGCGACTCCGGTGCGCACGCACCCTGCCAGGCACGCACCCGCAGAGCGGCGTGGCGTGGCGTGCGGGCAAGCCGCTTACTGGCTGATTTTCCTGGCTTCCTCGATCTGGTATTCGAAATAGTGCTGCACGCCAAAGGCCAGGCTGCCCATAAAAGCGATGGTGCCCAGCAGCAGGGCCAGTATCAGCGCGCCGATGGTCAGCCAGCTGGTGCCACCGGCGGGGGCTTCCAGGTCTGCGCCGGGGTTGAACCAGGCGTTCCATTTCTGCCGATCGCTCAGGGCGTAGACGATGGCGGCCAGGCAGCCGGCGGCGATGCTTCCGCCCAGAAAAGGGATCAGCAGCCAGGACAGCTGGTCGTCCTGCCCGTAGAGCTGCACGCGCTCCACGCCCCACCAGCCCAGCGCCGCCGCGATCGGGTGCAGCCAGCCAATCCAGTCGCCCCAGCCGCGCAGGTAAAAGCGGTGCAGGCCCATGCTGCCGCCCACGGTGGCCAGCCAGGCAGCCACTGTCTTGCTTTTGTTGCGGCGGCTCATGCGGCGCCTTCGGTGGATTCGGGCGGGGTGCTGTCGCCCGCACCCAGGCTGCGCTGCATCAGCACGATGTCGAGCCAGCGGCCAAACTTCCAGCCGCAGGACGGCACCACGCCCACCCGCTCAAACCCGAGCGCGGTGTGCACGCCGACCGAGCCCGCATTGGCCGAGTCACCGATCACCGCCATGACCCGGCGCACGCCGGCACGCTCGAACGCGGCCAGCAGTTCGGCCAGCAGGGCGCGTCCGAGCCCTTTGCCCGCGGCTTCCGGTGCCAGGTAGATCGAGTCCTCGACCGAATACCGGTAGGCGGGGCGGGGCTTGAACCAGTTGCCATAGGCAAAGCCGAGCACCTGACCATCGTCTTCCACCACCAGCCAGGGCAGACCCTTGGCCAGCACGTCGGCGCGGCGCGCGCCCATGTCGGCCAGCGAGGGTGGGGTGGTTTCAAAGGTACCGGTGCCGTGCAGCACATGGTGGCCGTAAATGTGGGTGATGGCGTCGAGGTCTTCGTCGCGGCTGGGGCGGATCAGGGGCATGGAGGGAGGGGAGGGGAGTGGACGGCCGCAAGGCCAGGACGTTAGGGCGGCGCTGTGTCAGCGGCGCAAGGCTATAATCGCGGGTTTTGTGGCGTTTCGCTGACCGGGTGGTCAGTCGTGTGTCTCAAGCGCTGCAATGAAACGGGTTGACAAATCGGATGAAGTCCAGCCGATGAAAACCCGGCGAGGTCCCGATTTTGGGCCCTCTCCACCCGAAGGATAAATCATGGTCGTCATTCGACTCTCCCGCGGCGGCGCAAAAGCCCGTCCGTTCTACAACATCGTGGTTGCCGACAAGCGCAATCGCCGCGATGGCCGTTTCATCGAGCGCATCGGTTTCTACAACCCGCTGGCCCGCGGTGGTGAAGAGCCCTTGCGCATCGCCATGGACCGTCTGACCTACTGGACCAGCGTGGGCGCCGAGCCGTCCGACACGGTGGCCCGTCTGGTCAAGCAGAACGCCGCCAAGGCCGCAGCCTGATCGGCAAGACCGGCCCGCTCCGGGCTGGCCGATTTTGCTCCTGAACGGCATGTCCAGCAGCCCATTCACCGCCGCGTCCCTGCCGGACGATGCCATCGAACTGGGCCGTTTTCAGGACGCCTGGGGCATCAAGGGCTGGGTCCGCATCCAGCCCCACAGTGCCGACACCTCGGCGCTGTTTGCCACCTCCGCCTGGTTCCTCCAGCCGCCCGAAGCCCGCTTCGCGCGCGGCTTCGCCGCGTTCGCCGGCTGTGTCAGCGTGCAGGTGGCCGAGATCAAGGCCCACTCCGACGGCGTCGTGGCCCGCCTCGAAGGACTGGACAACCGCAGCGCCGCCGAAGCATTGAAAGGGGTGCGCATCTATGTGCCCCGCAGTGCTTTTCCCGCGACGCCCGAGGGCGAGTACTACTGGGTGGACCTGATCGGCCTTGAGGTGGTGAACCGCGAAGGTCTTCCCATGGGGGTGGTGCGCGACCTGTTGCCCACGGGCCCCAACTCGGTGCTGGTGCTCGAATACACCGAGACCGTGGACGGCCAAGAGCGGGTGGCCGAACGCATGATCCCCTTCGTGGCGGCTTATGTGGACGGTGTGGACCAGCAGGCCCGCCGCATCACGGTGGACTGGCAGCCCGACTACTGACCCCCCGGGGAAGCGGCGCAGGGGGGAGTGACAATACCCACCATGCGCTTTGACGTCATCACCCTGTTCCCCGAGCTGTTCGAGCCTTTCTTCAAGAGTGGCATCACGCGCCGCGCATTTGAGTCGGGCCTGGTGGAGGTGCGGTTGTGGAATCCGCGCGACTTTGCCGAAGGCAACTACCGCAGGGTGGACGACCGGCCTTTCGGTGGCGGCCCGGGCATGGTGATGCTGGCCGATCCCCTGTGGCAGTGCCTGCAGGCGATTCGCGCCGGACGCGCCGAGCCGGCGGATGCGCAGGCGCCCGTGGTGCTGTTCTCGCCGATCGGGGATCGGCTGGATCACGCCGGTGTGGCGCGCTGGGCGCAGGGCCCGGGTGCGGTGCTGGTCTGCGGTCGCTACGAGGGTATCGACCAGCGCTTCATCGATGCCTGCGTGGATGTGCAGATCAGCTTGGGCGATTTCGTGCTGTCGGGCGGTGAAATTGCCGCGCTGGCGCTGCTGGACGCGGTGGCGCGCCTGATGCCCGGCGTGCTGGGCGACGAGGGCAGCCACCAGCAGGACAGCTTCAATCCGGCGCTCAACGGCCTGCTCGACAGCCCCCACCACACACGCCCCGAAGTCTGGCAGGGGCCGCAGGGTCCGATGGCGGTGCCCGAGGTGCTGCTGGGTGGTCACCATGAACGCATCGCGCGTTACCGGCGGGAGCAGAGCCTGGCGCTCACGGCACGGCTGCGCCCGGACGTGCTGGCACAGGCGCGGCAGGACGGCGGCCTGTCTGCCGAAGACGAGGCTTTCCTGCGGACACAGCGCAGGCTATAATCTAAGGCTTTTCGATCCTCTGACCGGCCGCCGTGACCGGGCCAGCCCGCAGCCAGCACCGGATCCGGTGCTGGGTGGACAGGGCCCCTGCCGGATTCGTGGCCTTTAGTGCAGCGCGGGCATGATCGTGAAAACAGGAAACCATGAACCTCATCCAGACCCTTGAGCAAGAAGAAATTGCTCGTTTGAACAAAGACATCCCCGCGTTTGCGCCCGGTGACACCGTGATCGTGAGCGTGAACGTGGTTGAAGGCACCCGCAAGCGTCTGCAGGCCTACGAAGGTGTGGTGGTTGCCCGCCGCAACCGTGGCCTGAACTCCAGCTTCATCGTGCGCAAGATCTCCAACGGCGAAGGTGTGGAACGCACGTTCCCGCTGTACAGCCCGCTGATCGCGAAAATCGAAGTGAAGCGCCGTGGTGCCGTGCGCCGCGCGAAGCTGTACTACCTGCGCGAGCGCAGTGGCAAGTCGGCGCGTATCCGGGAAAAGCTGGGCGCCTGATGGGCCTTTGGCTCCGGCCAGCAAGAAACCGCTCCCAGGAGCGGTTTTTTTGTGCCCGCTGATGCGTGTGGTCCCCTGCGCTGGCGGGTGCGCGCACGAACCGGTGCACTATGCTTGCAGCACATGTCCAGACCCTTGCCCGTCATTGATCCTCGCCAGGTGCCCGCGCTGCCGCCACCAGCGCGCGACGGACTGCGGCCGGTCCATGCGCAACGACTCACGCCCGCGGGTCTTCGCGAGCGCTTTGCGAGCCCTCCCGCGTGGGCGCCCGAGTTGCTGCGAGAGCAGCCGTTCGCTGACCGTGCTCCCGCCCACGCAGCGGTCCTGATGCCTTTGGTGATGCACGAGCGGCCGACGCTGCTGCTGACCCAGCGCACGATCCACCTGTCCACCCATTCTGGCCAGATTGCCTTTCCGGGGGGCAAGCTGGACGACACCGATGCGGACGCCACCGCCGCCGCCTTGCGCGAAACGTTTGAGGAAATCGGGTTGCGGCCCGAGCAGGTCGAGGTGCTGGGCGCCATGCCGGTCTACGTCACGGGCAGCTCATACATCGTGACGCCCGTGGTCGGGCTGGTGCAGCCCGGTTTCGTCCTGCAGCCGAATCCGCACGAGGTCGACGACGTGTTTGAGGTGCCCCTCGATTTCCTCATGGACCCGGCCAATCACCGCCGCCATGCATGGGAATGGGACGGTGTGGCGCGGGAGTGGTACTCCATGCCTTACCAGGACGGTGCGCGCGAGCGTTTCATCTGGGGTGCGACGGCGGGCATGCTGCGCAATTTCTACCGGCTGCTGGTGGCCTGACGCGTGCTGTCCGGCACCGGGCCCGCCGCTATGATGGCGCCATGAGTTTTTTCGCTGTCCTGATCGCCTTGTTGCTCGAGCAGGCGCGCCCCTTGGCCTACGACAACCCGGTGCATGCGGCGCTGCGCAGCTGGGCCCGCACGGTGCGTCGCAACCTGGATGCGGGGCAGGTTTCGCACGGCTGGGTGGCCTGGCCGCTGGCGGTGGGTGTGCCGGCACTGATCGCGGGGCTGGTGTACTGGGGCTTGTGGACCTTCAGTTCCGTGCTCGCCTTTGTCTGGATGGTGGGGGTGCTGTACGTGACGCTCGGTTTCCGCCAGTTCAGCCACCACTTCAGCGAGATCCGGCAGGCGCTGGAAGCCGGGGACGACGCAACGGCCCGCGGAAAGCTGGCCGAGTGGCTGCGGGTGGATGCATCCAGCTTGCCGCGCAGCGAACTGCTGCGCCAGGTCATCGAGCACTCGGTGCTGGCGGCGCACCGCCATGTGTTTGGCGTGCTGGTGTGTTTCGTGATCTTCTGGGTGCTGGGTCTGGGGCCGTCGGGCGCGGTGTTCTACCGCATGGCCGAGTACCTGTCGCGCAACTGGCGCCAGCGGCCCGACGGCACTCCCAGCGTTGCCCTGCAACAGGCGTCCGCACAGGCCTGGCAATGGGTCGACCTCCTGCCTGCGCGGGTGACCGCGCTGGGCTTTGCGGTGGTGGGCAACTTCGAGGAAGCCGTGGCGAACTGGCGCAGCGATGCGGAGCGCTACGCACCAGGCAGTGATGGTGTGGTGCTGGCGGCGACCGCAGGTGCCATCAATGTGCGTCTGGCCCCTCAGCCACCCACTGCCAGCGAGCTGCCATCAGAGGACAGCGACGGCAGTTCGCGCCCCGAGCCCCAACTGGCGCACCTGGGCAGCGTGGTCGGCCTGGTATGGCGCTCGGTCGTGCTGTGGATGCTGTTGCTGGCGTTGCTCACGCTGGCCCGCCTGCTGGGCTGATTCAGTAGGCGCGCCGTGCCGACAGCTCGGCGAACAGTTCGCCATAGATCCGGTACCGGTTGGCGCTGATGGCTAGGTGGCCGGCATCTGACGCGACTGCGGCCGCGTCTTCACCCTGCACATGGGCGCGCACCGCGCAGCCGGGTTCGTGTAGGTGGGTGCAGTTGTAAAACCGGCAGTGACCCAGTGTGGCGCGCAGGTCGGGCATGAGGTGCGCGAGCTGCATCGGTTCGATGTGGTTCAGACCGAATTCCTGAAACCCCGGGGAGTCGATCAGTGCCGTGCTGCGCTGCCCATCGACCCAGTACCAGGTGGTGCTGGTGGTGGTGTGCTTGCCCGAGTTGAGGGCGCGCGAGATTTCACCCGTCAGTGCCCGCGCATGCGGCACCAACCGGTTCACCAGCGTGCTCTTGCCCACACCCGAAGGTCCGAGCACCAGGGTGGTCTTCCCGGTCAGCCGCTGTTGCAGGGCATCCAGACCCTGTTCCGTGGCGGCCGCGGTTTCGCCCTGGAGGCGCAGGGGCAAGACGTCGACGCCCATGCGGCGGTAGCTCTCGAGCCGCGCCCAGGCGTTGTCGAACGCGGGCTGAAGATCGCTCTTGTTCAGCACGATCAGCACCGGGATGCCCTCTGCCTCGGCAGCGATCAGGGAGCGGGCGAGTTGGCGTTCGGAGAACTCGGGGTCGGCCGCCACCAGCACCAGCACCTGGTCCAGGTTGGCGGCAAACGACTTGGTGCGCATCTCATCCTGCCGGTAGAACAGGTTGCGCCGGGTCTCCACGCGCTCGATGCTGCCCTCGTCGCCGGTGACCTGCCACTGGACCCGATCGCCCACGACCACCTGGCTCTTCTTGCCGCGCGGGTGGCAGATGCGGCGTTCTCCATCCGGACTTTCCACCATGCAGTGGCGCCCATAGGCTGCGACGACCAGTCCGGTGGTTGGTGTCGCCGCGGATGCACCAGCCCCGGCGGACTTGCCCTGGCTGCGTTTCAAATCCGGGGCCCGGTGGTGGAGGCGGTGTTCATTCAGTCCTTCAGCAGGGCGTCCACCGCCTGGGCGCAGAAAAAGTCGCTGACCGAGATGCCACCCACGTCATGGGTGTTGAACCGCACGGTGCAGCGGCTGTAGCCCAGCGCCATGTCTGGATGGTGGTCTTCGCGATGGGCGATCCAGGCCACCGCGTTGACGAAGGCCATGGTCTCGTGGAAGTTGCCGAAGGTGCAGGTTTTTTCGAGCGAGCCATCAATCAGCTTCCATCCCTGGGCGGCATCGCCGTTGAGCTGGGTGAGCTGGGTGACGATTTCGGTGGCCGAAAGCGCGCGTCGGTTCTGGTGGATCGGGTTCATGCGGGACGGGGCTTGCGTTCAGGCGGGGTTGCTGGCCAGCAGGCGGGAAAGCCGCTCGCTGGCGGGCGGATGGGAATAGTAGAAGCGGGCGTACACCGGGTCCGGCGTGAGCGTGCTGGCGTTGTCCTTGAAGAGCTTGAGCAGGGCGCTGGCCAGATCCGGACCACTGGTCTGGGCCACGGCGTAGGCGTCTGCCTCGAATTCGTGGCCGCGGGACATCTGGGCCATCAACGGCGAGAGGAAAAAGGTCAGCAGCGGCACCACCAGCATGAACAGCAGCAGCGCCAGCGCGTTGTTGGGCGCATCCAGCGAAGGGGTGACACCCAGGCCGGTGTAGAACCAGGCCTGGCCGGACAGCCAGCCCAGCAGGCCAAAGCCCAGCAGGCTCAAGGAGAACATCAGCACGATGCGCTTGAGGATGTGGCGGCGCTTGTAGTGGCCGAGTTCGTGGGCCAGCACGGCGTCGATCTCGGCCGGGTTCAACTGCTGGAGCAGGGTATCGAAAAACACCACCCGTTTGGCGGCGCCAAAGCCCGTGAAATAGGCGTTGGCATGGGCGCTGCGCTTGCTGCCGTCCATCACGAACAGACCCCTGGCGGCAAAGCCGCAGCGCTGCATGAGGGCGCTCACCCGGGCCTTGAGGGTTTCGTCCTGCAGAGGCTCGAACTTGTTGAACAGCGGTGCGATCACCGTGGGGTAGAGCACCAGTGCCAGCAGATTGAAGACCATCCAGGCTCCCCAGGCCCAGAGCCACCAGGCCGGCCCGGCTGCACCCATCAGCCACAGCACGAGGGCGGCAATGGGCAGCCCGATCAGTGCGCCCACCAGCGTGCCCTTGAGAAGATCGCCCAGCCAGAGCGACAAGCTCATCTTGTTGAAGCCGAACTGCTCCTCGATGCGGAACGTGGACCACCAGCCCAGCGGCAGGGTGAGAAGCCCACCGATCAATGCGAATGCAGCCAGCAGCGCGAGTTGCTGCAGCATGCCGCCACCCATGAGCGCCAGCAGGGTCTGGTTCAGCCAGTCCATGCCGCCCAGCAGGGTCCAGCCCAGCAGCAGACCGGCTTCGATCGACATCTCCAGCAGGCCGAAGCGCGACTTGGCGATGGTGTAGTCGGCCGCCTTCTGGTGTGCAGGCAGCGAAATGGTGTCGCTGAACGCAGTGGGCACCGCGTCGCGGTGTCGGGCCACATGCCGGATCTGCCGGCTGGCGAGCACCATGCGGGCGATCAGGCCGACCACGAGCAGAGCGCAAAAAATGGCGGTGAAGAGCAGGGAAGCGGTATCCATGGGGGCGAGTCTATCGAAGAGCGGGCAGCCGCGTCGCGCGCGGGGCATGACGCGGTGCGCGGGTGCGCAGGCCGATCGGTGAAAATCACGGGATGACCGAAACCCAAACGACCGACATCCCCGCCCCGGAAGCGCATGCGCTCAGCAAGAGCGACCAGAACCTGGTCTGGATCGACTGCGAAATGAGCGGGCTCGATCCCGAAAAGGAGCATTTGCTGGAAATCGCCGTGGTGATCACGGGGCCCGAGCTCACGCCGCGCGTGGAGGGCCCCGTGCTGGTGATCCACCAGAGCGACGCGGTGCTCAACGCCATGGACGCCTGGAACAAGGGCACGCACGGCAGGAGCGGCCTGATCGACAAGGTGCGCGCCAGCACCGTGGACGAGGCGCAGGCGCAGGCCGAGTTGCTGGCCTTCATTGGCCGCTACGTGCCCAAAAACGGTTCGCCGATGTGCGGCAACACGATCAGCCAGGACCGCCGCTTTCTCGTGAAATACATGCCCAAGCTGGAGGCCTATTTCCACTACCGCTGCCTGGATGTGAGCACCCTGAAGGAGCTGGCAAAACGTTGGCGCCCCGAGGTGTACAACGGTTTCAAGAAGCACCAGAAGCACACGGCGCTGGCCGACGTGCACGAATCGATCGACGAGCTCGAGCACTACCGCACGCATTTTCTGCGTTGATACCGGCGGGCGGCCAGGCCACCGAATCGGCCACGCGGCGCAGGCTGCCGGGTTTTTGCGTGGAGGCGGCGTGTCAAAATCATGTCATCTGCGTGCTTTCAAGATGACAAAAACATGACAAAAAAATCGCGTTCCAGCTTCGTTGGCCAATACCAGGATGTGCTCCAGCTGGGCGGTGCCCTGCTTTTCTTGCTGTTGGTCGGCGTCTACGCGTCTCTGACCGGTGCCGATGTTGCCGGGCTGTCGAGTTCCGCGGTCTGGCTGCTGATCATCTCGGCGGTGGTGGGCGGCTACATGGCCATGAACATCGGCGCCAACGACGTGGCCAACAACATGGGGCCGGCCGTGGGTTCCGGCGCCATGACCATGGGCTGGGCCATCCTGGTCGCGGCGGTGTTTGAGGCCATGGGAGCCATCGTGGCGGGCGGCGAGGTGGTGGGCACCA
>JAABQK010000020.1 GCA_011391495.1 Hydrogenophaga sp. | reverse complement strand
CTGATCAGGTCAGCCCAGCAGGATCAGAAGCTGTGGGTCAGACCGAAGCCGAAGCCGGTGCTCGACTTGGCGGGCACGGCCTTGGAAACGTTCAGCACGTCATTGCCGTTGGCCAGCTGGGCGTAGGCCTGGGTGCGCTTGCTGAAGTTGTACTTGTAGCCTGCGATGAACGAGGTGGCATCGTCACCTGCGCGCTCGGACACGTTGTACGAAGCGTACACGCTGCCCGGGCCCACCGGTGCCGTCACGCCCAGGGCGTAGCCGGTGTCAAGATCGGACACGGCGCCGCTCTGGTCGCGGTAGGTGAACAGGACCTTGGCCATGCCGAAGTCGTAGGCGCCAGCGAACTGGGTCACGGCCTTGTTCTCGGCGGTGGCACCGGCTGCGGAAGCGGCCTTGTAGCTGGTCACGCTGGCGCTGATCGGGCCGCCGTCGTAACGGACTGCAATGCCCAGGCCGTCGTTCTTCGGAGCAACGCTTTGTTCGCTGGGAGCGTATTCAACCTGCACCTGCACACCGCCGAAACGGGGCGAGTGGTACTGCAGTGCGTTGTCAACGAACACACCGGCCGTGGCTGCTGCCAGGCCACCGCGCTGGTTAGCCAGCAGGGTGTTGGTGTCGTAGCCGCTCACGCCCTTGGTGCCGTTGGCGAACATCGAGTTGGCGTACAGGGTGTTCACCGGACGGCCAGCGCGCAGGGTACCGAAACCACCGGTCAGGCCCACGAACATGCCGTTGTTGCCGAAATTGCCGGCAGCGCCCGTCACAGTGCCGGTATCGACGTTGAACGAGGTGGAGATGGAGAACACGGCCTTCATGCCGCCGCCCAGGTCTTCCGCACCGCTCAGGGTCCAGTTGCTGGTGGCGTTGCGGTTGGAAATCATGTTCACAGCAGCGCCGGAGTACTGCTTTTCAAAGCCGACGTCGAGCAAGCCGGACAGGGTCACGGTGGACTGGGCGAAGGCGGCACCGGTGGCAGCCACGGCGGCCAGAGCGATCAGGGTTTTTTTCATTGAGGAAATCTCCAAGGTTGATGAAAGAGGCCGCGGGTCTCGTGCCCCCGAGCCAAGCTCCTTGTTGGAAGCTGGATTGATTGCACCAGAATGCGGGGAGCGCCGCCATGCTGACGAAGGCCAACCATGGGTAAACCCTGAGACAAACAGGGGCAAGTTGTTGCGCCCCGACGACAAGCCCATCCATCCTGGCAGCGAGCCAGTCCATCCAGACCGCCGCACAATAGGCCGCACACCGAACGGCGGGGATACGCCCGTGACTGGAGCACCCGATGGATCGACTGGCAAGGTTCAGACGATCCGGATTCAGAGCCACGTCCTGACCCGCCTTCTCATTGATCCCTGATGCGACCGGAGCACCGTTCCATGAACCTTGACCCTCTTCTGACCGCTGCCGATTCGGCTTTGCGCACGCTGTTTGTCAGCCCCCGCGCGTCGCGGGACTGCCCCACCCTGCCCGAGAGCGCCGACGTCGGCCTGAATGAAGATGACCGCAAGCTCTCGGGCGCCCTGATGCGGGTGAACCACGTGGGTGAAGTCTGTGCCCAGGCGCTGTACACCGCCCAGGCGCTGGCGGCGCGCCGCCCCGGTGGCCCGGCGAACGAGGCGCTGGCCCGGCAACTGGAGGCCGCCGGACGCGAGGAGACCGACCACCTGGCATGGACGCAGGGCCGGCTGGACGAGCTGGGCGCCCGGCCGTCTTTGCTGAACCCGCTGTGGTACGCCGGCGCTTTTGGCCTGGGCCTGCTGGCCGGGCGCATGGGGCCGGGCGTCAGCCTGGGTTTTGTGGTGGAGACGGAGCGCCAGGTGGAGGCCCATCTGGCCAGCCACATGGACCGGCTGCCGCCCGCCGACCAGGCTTCACGCGCCATCGTGGCGCAGATGAAAGACGACGAAGCCCGCCATGCCCGCGAGGCCCAGCACGCCGGCGCCACCGAACTGCCGCTGCCGGTCAAAGGGCTGATGCGGGTGGCGGCGAAGCTGATGACGACGGTGGCGCACCGGATCTGATCCGGTCACCAGCTCGGCTCGCCACCTGGCCGCCGACCGCGCCGCGGTCAGGCCTCCAGCAGGTCGAAGCCGGTGGTGATGTCGGCCGTCTTGCCCAGCATGATGCTGGCCGAACAGTATTTGTCGTGGCTCATGGCGATGGCGCGCTCCACCGCCAGCGGCGGGATGCCTTTGCCAGTGACGGTGAAGTGCATGTGGATCCTGGTGAACACCTTGGGGTCGGTTTCGGCGCGCTCGGTGGTGAGCTTGACGCTGCAACCGCGCACGTCGTGGCGACCGCGCTTGAGGATCAGCACCACGTCGTAAGCGGTGCAGCCGCCGGTCCCCGCCAGCACGGTTTCCATGGGACGGGGTGCCATGTTGGCGCCGCCGTTCTCAGGCTTGGCGGCGTCGGGCGCACCGTCCATGGCCAGCACGTGGCCGCTGCCGGTTTCGGCGACAAAACCCATGTGGGAACGGGTGCCCGAGGCGCCAGTCCAGGTGACGGTGCATTCCATGCCGTGCTCTCAGTGTGAATTAGTGGACAAACTTGGAGCCAGCTCTCTAAAAGCTAGCAAAAATACGTCGAGGGATGCTGCATTGCAGCATACCGCCCGTATACTGGCGGCATTGTATTGAAGGTTGTCTCCTCTGCCCTCCACGGGTGGATTTCAAACCCGGACCGGTTCTGCCAGTCCGGGTTTTTTTTGCCTGCGTTTTGCGCTCTATATGATGGCGCCGAGGAAACACCATGCCCGTCAAGCCGAAAAAGCCCGCTGCCCCCCCCGTTGCGCCGAGCCCGTCTCCGGTGACCGCGCTCTCCCCCGCCGACTACCTGAAAAAGATCCTGACCGCCCGCGTGTACGACGTGGCGGTGGAATCGGCGCTGGAACCGGCCAGAAACCTCAGCCGGCGGCTGCACAACAAGGTGCTGCTCAAGCGGGAGGACCAGCAGCCGGTGTTCAGCTTCAAGCTGCGCGGCGCTTACAACAAGATGGCGCACCTCACGCCGCAGCAGCTGAAAAAGGGCGTGATCTGCGCCTCGGCCGGCAACCACGCGCAAGGCGTGGCCCTGGGCGCCCACAAGCTGGGTACCCGGGCGGTGATCGTGATGCCCACCACCACGCCGCAGGTGAAGGTGGACGCCGTGCGGGCGCTGGGCGGTGACGTGGTGCTGCATGGCGAGAGCTATTCGGACGCCTACACCCATGCCGTGACCCTGCAGAAGAAGCAGGGGCTGACTTTCGTGCACCCCTTTGACGACCCGGACGTGATCGCGGGCCAGGGCACGATTGCCATGGAGATCCTGCGCCAGCTGCAGAGCCTGGGCTCGGACCACCTGGACGCGGTGTTCGTGGCGATTGGAGGCGGTGGCCTGATTGCGGGGGTGGCGAACTACATCAAGGCGGTGCGCCCGGAGATCAAGGTGATCGGCGTGCAGACCGTCGACTCGGACGCGATGCTGCAGTCGGTGACGGCCGGCGAACGCGTGACCTTGTCCGACGTGGGCCTGTTCGCCGACGGCACGGCGGTGAAACTGGTGGGCGAGGAAACCTTTCGCATTGCCAGCGGCCTGGTGGACGAGTTCGTGGTCGTGGATACCGACGCGGTGTGCGCCGCCATCAAGGACATCTTTGTCGACACCCGCAGCATCGTCGAACCCTCGGGCGCGCTGGCGGTGGCCGCGATCAAGCAATACGTGGCGGAACACAAGACCAAGGGCGAAACCTACGCGGCCATCCTGTGCGGCGCCAACATGAACTTCGACCGGCTGCGCTTCGTGGCTGAACGCGCGGAGGTCGGCGAGGAGCGCGAGGCGCTGTTTGCCGTGACCATTCCCGAAGAGCGCGGCAGTTTCAAGCGTTTCCTGGAGACCATTGGCGGACTGCCCGGCGGGCCGCGCAACGTGACCGAGTTCAACTACCGCATCGGCAACGCCAAGGTGGCCCACGTCTTCATGGGACTGACCACCCAGGGCAAGGGTGAATCGACCAAGATTGCGGCGAACTTCAAGCGCCACGGCTTCGAGGCGCTGGACCTGACGCACGACGACCTGGCCAAGGAACACATCCGGCACATGGTGGGCGGACATTCGCCGCTGGCCCATGACGAGCGGCTGCTGCGCTTCGTGTTTCCGGAGCGCCCGGGCGCGTTGCTGAAATTCCTGAGCCTGATGCGTCCGGGCTGGAACATCAGCCTGTTCCATTACCGCAACCAGGGCGCCGACTATGGGCGCATCCTGGTCGGCCTGCAGGTACCGCCCCAGGACCACAAGGCCTTCGGCAAGTTCCTCGACACGCTGGGTTACCCCTATGTCGAGGAAACGCAGAATCCGGTCTTTCGACTGTTCCTCAAGAGCTGACCGCCCCACCCGCCCAGCGATCTCATGGCCGTCGATCCCGTCTTCCTGCCCCTCAACGGGCGCCCCACCCCCCCGCTGCCGGCAGCGCTGAAGCTGCCGGCTGTGGCGCCCACGGCCGACAGCGTGCTGGCCTCCACACTGCAACGGCGCCTGACGCTACCCGGATGCCCGAGCCACGCGCTCGGTCGCCTGGAAACGCTGGTGGTGCAACTGGGCCTGATCCAGAACGCCAGTCCGCTGGCCTTTGACCTGCTGGCCTTTGATTCACCGCAGGTGGTGGTGTTCGCGGGCGACCATGGCATCACCGACGAAGGCGTGTCGGCCTTCCCGCAGGAGGCGACGCGCCAGCGCGTGCTGCAGATGCTGCAGGGCACGGCGCCGGTCAACACGCTGGCGGCGCTGCATGGCTTTGACCTGACCGTGGTCGATGCCGGCGTGGCCAGCCCCATCACCCTGCCCGGCAGCGACAAACCCCACGCCCCGCTGCTGCTGCGCAAGATCGGCTACGGCACGCGCAACCTGGTGCTCAGTCCCGCCATGTCGATGGCCCAGGCGATTGCCGCGCTGCACGCCGGCATGGATGTGGTGCGCCACCTGCCGGGCAATGTGCTGGCGCTGGGCGATGTGGGCGTGGGCAACACGTCCAGCGCAGCGCTGCTGCTGTCGCGCCTGTGCGGCGTGCCCCTGGCCGACGCCTGTGGGCGCGATTCACCCATGGAAGGTGGTCTGGACAACGTCCAGCTGCAAAACAAGCTGGAAAAGCTGTTCGCAGCGGCCAGCCGGCACCGCAAGGCGGTCACACCG
Source organism: Hydrogenophaga sp. (assembly GCA_011391495.1). Taxonomy (GTDB): domain Bacteria; phylum Pseudomonadota; class Gammaproteobacteria; order Burkholderiales; family Burkholderiaceae_C; genus Hydrogenophaga. The sequence goes on along the minus strand of JAABQK010000020.1, from coordinate 39,291 downwards.
CTGGACGCGCTGGCGGCATTGGGAGGCTTTGAAATTGCCATGATGACCGGTGCCATGCTGCAGGCGGCCAGCGAGCGCCGGGTGGTCCTGGTGGATGGATTCGTGGCCAGCGCGGCGGCCCTGGTGGCGCGCGGCCTGTGCCCGGCGGTGGCGGACTACCTGGTGTTTGGCCACCGTTCGGCCGAACCGGGGCACCGCCTGCTGCTCATCCACCTGCAGGCGGAGCCGCTGCTGAACCTGGAGTTGCGCCTGGGCCAGGGCGCGGGCGCACTGCTGGCCTGGCCCTTGCTGCTGGCGGCGCAAAGCCTGCTCGAACACTAGGAAGGTCGGGAAGCTTCGCGCCATTGCAGCCGCCTCCACGCGCAAGCGGGCCAGGATGGCCTGCGACCGCCAGGCGCTCAGGGCGCCCTGGAGGGCGGCACAGAGGACGTCGCAGGAGGCGGTGGAGCGGGTGCCACAGAAGGCACGGCAGCGATAGCCGCACCCGGTCCTTCGGACAATTCGGGCACCGACAGTTCCACGGTGGAGGGACCGTCCAGCGTGGCGCCCAGGCGAACCGTCCGGCGGCTCACCGATTGCAGGACCACCCCGTCTTCGACCACGGCACCGACCCGGTAAGGCCGGGGCGGCTGGCCACCCACAGCCAGCAGGGCCGCGCCGCGTTGCTGGCCGCCGTCCACCACACCCAGCAGGGCATAACGGCTGACCACGGCCACCGGCACCGGCGCGCCATCGGTGGTGGAGGCCACCGGCAGGGACCCCAGCGCACGCCCGACCGCTGCGGGGTCTGCCACAGGCACGGCGCTGGCCACCGCCGACACCGGGGTCACCGGCGTCCTGCCCAGGGCCAGCAGCACCCAGTAGCCCGCACTCAGGCCGGCAGCGAGCCACAGCAGCCCGGCGGCCAGGACCGGCCAGGGTTTGCGTCCAGCCGCCAGACTGGACGGGCTGTCGCCGGGGTACAGCGAGTGAGCGAAAGAAGCCGCCTTGTTCATGGGCGCATTATGATCGACGCCCAAGCCTGCAACAGGCGTTTGAAGCCGCTTAGCGCGCTCCGGAATCGTCAGACTTTTGCGCACCGCGCCCGGGAGACCGTTTTGAACCACCACACCCCCACACACCCCCTTCCCGCCGGCCTGGCCCCTCGCGCCGGCCGCGCCCTGCAACGCGGCTTCACCCTGATCGAGCTCATGGTGGTGCTGGTGATCATCGGGGTGCTGGCAGCGCTGATCGTGCCCAATGTGCTGGACCGCGCCGATGATGCCCGCGGCACCGCAGCCAAGACGGATGTGAACAACCTGATGCAGGCACTCAAGCTGTACCGGCTGGACAACCAGCGCTACCCCACGGGCGAACAGGGACTGGGCGCGCTGGTCACCAGACCCACGGCCAGCCCGCTGCCGCCGAACTGGCGCCCCTACCTGGAGAAACTGCCCGCCGACCCGTGGAACCAGCCCTACCAGTACCTCAACCCCGGGGTGCACGGCGAGGTGGATGTGCTGTCGCTGGGCGCGGACGGCCAGCCCGGTGGCGAGGGCAAAGACGCGGACATCGGCAGCTGGCAGTGAACACCACGCAACCTGGCGAGCCCTCACGCTGGGTTCGCTCCCAGGGTTTCACCCTGCTGGAGCTGATGGTGGTCATCGCTATCGTGGCACTGGCCACCGCGGGCGCCACACTGGCTCTGCGCGACAGCAGCGCCACCCAGCTCGAACGCGAGGCCCTGCGTCTGGCGGCCTTGCTGGAATCGGCCCGTGCGCAGTCGCGCACCAGCGGCATGCCCGTGGTGTGGCGCCTGTCGCCCCAGGGATTCGAGTTTCTGGGGGTCAAGCCGCGCCAGGACGCCCGGGATTCGCTGGACGGCCCTCGCAGCTGGCTGGACCCGGCCACCCGGGCCCAGATCACCCGGCCCGCGGGTGCCCAGACGCTGGTGCTCGGGCCAGAACCCCTGATTGCCGCTCAGCGCCTGGTGCTGCTCCAGGGTGAGCGCCAGCTGACGCTGGCCACCGACGGCCTGTCCCCGTTTGCCGTGGTGGCATCGCCATGACACGGCAGCGCCCGCGGGGCTTCACGCTGATCGAGGTTCTGGTGGCGCTGGCGGTGGTCGCCATCACACTGGCCGCGGGCCTGCAGGCCACCGGTGCGCTCACTCGGGCCACCACGCGGCAGACCGACCAGTGGCTCGCCCAGCTGTGCGCGGAAAACGAACTCACGCAGCTGCGCCTGGCGCGCCAGCTGCCCGGCGTGGGCGACTCCACGGTGACCTGCGACCAGGCCGGTCACACATTTCAGGTGCGGCTGGCCGTGGCACCCACGCCGAATCCGAATTTCCGCCGCATCGACGCGGTGGTGGAGGCCCCCGTGGATGGCACCAACGTGCGCCTGCTCACCCTGTCCACTGTGCTGGGGCGGTATTGATGTGGGGTGATCGCCCCCACGCTCCACCGCTGCGCGGGTCGCGGCAGGTGCGCGGCTTCACGCTGATCGAGCTGCTGGTCGCGATCACGATCATGTCCCTGCTGGCCCTGCTGAGCTGGCGTTCGATCGACGGCATGACGCGCACCCAGACCCTGACCCAGCAACGCGCCGACGAGCTGATGCGCATGCAGGCGGCACTGGGGCAATGGGGCGCCGATCTCGACGCCCTGGTGAACACCGGCGAGGTGAATGCGCTGGAGTTCGATGGCCGTGTGCTGCGTCTGACACGCCGGGACAGCAGCGAGGCGGGACTGGACAGCGCCGGCATCCGGGTGGTGGCATGGACACGGCGACAGGGCAGCCTGCCGATCGAAGCCGAAGGCGCCAGCATCCCTGCGGCGACCGGTTACTGGGTGCGCTGGCAGTCTCCGCCGGTGGTGCAACGCGACGAGCTGGCCCGGGCCTGGCAGCGGGCGGCCGACTGGAGCCGCGAAGCCGCACCCATCACGCAAGACAACGCCGGCGTGGACAGCGCCATTGCCCTGGTCGGCATTGACCAGTGGCAACTTTTCTACCATCGGGGAGAAACCTGGGGCAACCCACTCTCGTCGGTGGGCACGGAAAGCACAGGCGGCGTGGCAGCCACGGCTGACAGCCCGCCCAACGGCGTGCGGCTGATCCTGACGCTTTCGTCCGGGCAGGGTCTCAGCGGGGACCTGGTGCGCGACTGGGTGCGCCCGACACTGCAGGCGGGCCGCCCATGAGACCAGCCACCCACCAGGCCAGCCGCCCGCCCGCCGGCACCGCACGGCGCCAGCAGGGAGCGGCGCTGCTGCTGGCCATGCTGGTGGTCACCCTGGTGGCGACCCTCGCCTCGGCGGCCCTGTGGCAGCAGTGGCGCGCCACCGAAGTGGAGACGGCCGAACGCCAGCGCGCGCAAGCCGGCTGGATCCTCACCGGCGCACTCGACTGGGCGCGCCTGATCCTGCGCGAGGACGCGCGAGGCAACCAGAACAGCGGCAATGCGGACCACCTGGGCGAGCCCTGGGCCACCCCGCTGGAAGAAGCGCGCCTCTCCAGCTTTCTGGCCGCGGACAAGGACAACAACGCCGACGACGTGCTGCAGGCCTTCTTGTCGGGCGAGGTGATCGACCTGCAGTCGCGTATGAATTTTCTGAACCTGGTGCGCATCACCGGCAGCGGCGCCCAGGCGAAGGCCGAAATCTCCAAAGCCGATCTGGAAGCTTTCACCCGGCTCTACGAACAGCTGGATCTTCCCGTGCCTGAACTCAACGCGGCGGTGGACGAACTGCTGATCACGTCCAACCTGGCCGCCAGCGACCCCCTGCCTTCCCGCACGGCGCTCACGCCGTCCAAACTGGCACAGCTGGGCTGGCTCGGCATTGGCCGGTCCAGTCTGGCGGTGCTGGAACCCCATGTGACGGTGCTGCCCGTGCGCACCACGCTCAATCTCAACACCGCCAGCCCGCAGGCCATGGCTGCCAGCGTGCCCGGGCTGGACATGGCGCAGGCCCAGCGCCTGGTGAGCGAGCGCGAGCGCAGCCCGTTCAAGACCCTCGCCGACGCTGGCCGCACCGTGCCAGAGGCAGCGGCCCAGCTGTCGGACCTGCACCACGGCACGCGCAGCAATTTTTTCGAGGTACGCGGCCGTTTGCGGCTCGACGATGCGGTGATCGAAGAGCGCTCGCTGGTGGAGCGCAACAACCTGAACGTGAGCGTGCGCTGGCGCGAACGCATCGCCGGGCGATGAGTTCTGGCGCCCTGTCACGGTGCCTCTCTAGAATGCAGGCGTACAACCCGATGAACCTTCCTCGTTCCGAACCCTTTTCGTGCTGATCCTCACCCCCTCCGACTTCTCTGTCGCGCCGGCCACGGGCCCGGCGGCCACGCTTGACTGGGCCAGCTCCACGAACGGGCAGCTGGTGGCCGAGCAGGGCCAGTGCGCAGCCTCCCTGCTGCCGCGCGACGAGGACGTGGTGCTCGTGCTGCCGCCACGCGCGGTCTCCTGGCACCGGGTGAACCTGCCCAAGGCGCCCAACAACAAGCTGCGGGCGGTGCTGGACGGACTGCTGGAAGACCGCGTGCTTAGCGACACCGCCGAGCTGCATTTCGCCCTTGAGCCGGGCGGGCGCTCCGGCCAGACGGTGTGGGTGGCAGCCTGTCACAAGCCCTGGCTGCGCAGCTGGCTGCAGGCCCTGGATGCCGCCGGGCGCCCGGTTTCGCGCATCGTTCCCTCGCTGTGGCCGCTGCCTCCCCTGGAGGCTGCGACCGCTGCCACAGGCCAGGACACCCAGCCCGCGCCGACCCTGCACTGGGCACACGACGAGGGCGGCCACGTCTGGCTCGCTACGGCCCATCCGCTCGGCGTGCGCTGCACCCCGCTGGAAGACAGCGGCGCCGGCAGTTCGGGCGACTCGGCGCTGGGCGATCTGACGTCTGGCACAGGCAACGCTGCGACGCCCCCCCTGGCGTCCGATCCCGGCGCCACCCGCTGGCTGGCCGATCCCTCGGTGGCCTCGCTGGCCGAGCAGGTGCTCAACCAGCGTTTTGAGCTCGTGTCCCGTCCGGCGTGGCTGCTGCAATGTGCCCAGAGCGACTGGAACCTGGCCCAGTTCGACCTGAGTCTGTCTGCCGGTGCGCGGCGCGGCCAGCGCCTGCGGCAAGTGCTGCGGCGCTGGCGCAGCGCCCCCGCCTGGCGCCCGGCACGCTGGGGCCTTGCGGCCCTGGCGGCGGTGCAGCTGGTGGGACTGAATGCGACCGCCTGGTCCGAGCGCAGCAGCCTCCAGGCCAAGCAGCAGGCCATGCGCCAGACCTTGCAGCAGAGCTTTTCGCAGGTCACGGTAGTGCTGGACGCACCGGTGCAGATGCGGCGCGAGCTGTCCCGGCTGCAGCAGGCCAGCGGCACCTTGTCGGCGGGCGACCTGGAAACCATGCTGGGCGCCCTGGCGCAAAACGCCAGCGGCGATGTGCCCGTCCCGTCGTCCATTGGCTACACCACGGGTGAAGGGCGCTTCGCCGGCTGGCAGGCCGATGAAGCGGCGCTGCGCGACTTGCAGCAGGTGCTCGAGGGCAATGGCTGGCGCGCCCGCTTCGACGGCAACGAGCTGACCCTACAGCCCACAGATCGGTGAACCGCGTGGCCAAGACATCCCGACAATTCCCCCTGACCCGCCTGCTGGCGCCCCTGAATGCCGCACTGGCCCGGTTGAACCCGCGCGAGCGCCGTGCCGTGACCGTCGCATCCTGGGTCGTGGGCCTGGGTCTGCTCTGGTGGCTGGCGGTGGCGCCGGCACTGTCCACCCTGCGCCAGGCGCCCGAGCGGCATGCTCGGCTGGATGCACAGCTGAGCCAGATGCGCAGCATGGCCGCGACCGCCGAAGCCCTGCGGGCGCAAAACACGGCCCAGCCGCCCAAGCGCGACGACGTGGTGCGCGCGCTGGAGCTGGCCACCACCGGCCTGGGTGGCACCGCGCAACTCGCGGTGCTGGGCGACCGGGCCACCGTCACCCTGAGGAACACGCCGCCGGACGCCCTCGCCCAATGGCTCGCGCAGGTGCGCATCAACGCCCGGCTGGTCCCGCTGGAAGCCAAGCTGAGCCGCTCGACCAACCCCGCGGGCTGGAACGGCACGCTGGTGCTGGCCGGCCCGGGCCTGGTGTCCGGCAACTGAACATGAGCGAGCGCTGGGCTCCACGCATGGCCTGGCTGGGCGCAGTCCTGGGCCTGGCGCTGGCGCTGCTGCTCTTCGCGCCGGCGCGCTGGCTGGCCCAGGCGCTGACGACTGCCACGAATGGCCAGCTCCAGCTGGTCAACCCCAGCGGCACCGTCTGGCAGGGCCGGGCCGACCTGCTGCTGACCGGTGGCGAGGGCAGCCGCAGCCAGACCGCCCTGCCGCTGGGCGTGCGCTGGCAGCTTGGACCCCGGCTGGTGGCGGGCGGACCCGCGCTGGGCGTGCAACTCGGCGCGCCGTGCTGCACGGCCGCACCGATCGGTTTCGTGCTCCTGCCCCGCTGGGGCGGAATGGAACTGCGGATCGCCGCCTTCAGCAGCCAGTGGCCGGCCCAACTGCTGACCGGACTGGGAACCCCATGGAACACCCTGCACATGGAGGGCCAGCTGGCGCTGCAGACCACGGGTCTCACCCTGCGCTGGGACCGGGGCCGCCTCAATCTGCAGGGCGCGCTGGTGCTGGACGCACTGGACATCGCCTCGCGCCTGTCCACCCTGCGTCCGCTGGGCAGCTACCGCATGGACCTGAAAGCGGCGGCCGACGGCCACACGGCCACGCTGGACCTGCAAACCCTGCGCGGCGACCTGCTGCTGAAGGGCTCCGGAGAATGGGTGGGCGGACGCCTGCGATTCAAGGGAGAAGGCCAGGCAGCCCCCGGGCGGGACGAGGCTCTGGCCAACCTGCTCAACATCATGGGCAAGCGCCAGGGGCCACGCTCTGTCTTCAGCATCGGCTAGAGCCCGATGCGCCCTGTACATCCGAAAAAACCGTGTCACCATGTCCTCATCTCTGAAACCCGCATCGCTGCAGTGTTCGCGATAGGATCGGCACGCTAGGAACCCGATATGAAACCGACTCTCCCCTGCGACGCACACGCCCGAACGGTCCGGCCAGGCGTGGCATCGCGTGGCTTTGCCCTGACGGCGCTGTGCGCCTGCCTGGCGCTGGGCGCCGCGCCCTGGCCAGCTGCCCATGCCCAGAACCGTGCCAGCGAGCCCGTGGTACTGAACTTCGTTGGCGCCGAAATCGAGGCGGTGGCGCGAACCATGGCCACCATCACCGGCCGCAACGTGGTGGTGGACCCGCGCGTCAAGGGCACGATCAACCTCGCCACCGAGCGTCCGGTCACGCCGGCGGCAGCCCTCAACCAGTTCGCCGCGGTGCTGCGGCTGCAGGGTTTCTCGCTGGTGGACACGGGCGGCCTGTACAAGATCGTGCCCGAGGCCGATGCCAAGCTGCAGGGCAATGTGGTGAGTGCCGGATCGGTGTCGGCCCTGCCGGCGTCCAACCAGGTCGTGACGCAGATCTTTCGCCTCAACCACGAGGCTGCCAACAACCTGGTGCCGGTGCTGCGCCCGCTGATCGGCCCCAACAACACGATCAACGTCAACCCCGGCAACAACTCGCTCGTCATCACCGACTACGCCGACAACCTGCAGCGCATCGGCCGCATCATCACGGCGCTCGACGTGGCGGGTGCGACCGACGTCGAGATCATTCCCTTGCAGCATGCGGTGGCGGCCGATCTGGCGGCCCTGGTGGGGCGTCTGATCGACTCCGCCCCTGGTGGCGCGGGTCCGCAGGCCGACCAGTCGTACAAGACCACCCTGATTGCAGAGCCGCGCAGCAACAGCCTGGTGCTGCGCGCGGCCAACCCGGCACGGCTGGCGCTGGTGCGCTCCCTGGTGGCCAAGCTCGACCAGCCGACCTCGGACAGCATGAGCGGCAACATCCACGTGGTGTACCTGAAGAATGCCAACGCGGTGGCGCTGGCCACCACCCTGCGTGCGGCGATGGCGGCCGAATCCGGGGGCTCGGCTGGCGGCGGCAGCGCGGCCAGCAGCGCCCCGAGGCCAGCTGCGGCCGGCAATGCGGCCACCACCCCGGTGGCCGCCACGGCCGCACCGTCCACCGGCGGGCAGATCCAGGCCGACCCGGCCACCAACGCACTCATCATCACCGCGCCCGAGCCGCAATACCGGCAGATGCGCGCCGTGATCGACCAGCTCGACTCGCGCCGGGCGCAGGTTTACGTGGAAAGCCTGATCGCCGAAGTGAACGCCGACAAGGCGGCCGAGTTCGGCATCCAGTGGCAGGGTCCGATCGGCAAGTCGGGCGACAGCCTGATCGGCCTGCTGGGCACCAACTTCGGTGCAGGCGCGAACAACATCCTCAACCTGTCCACCGGCACGACCACGCCGTCGCCAGGCCTGAACCTGGGTCTGGCCGCACGATCCAACGGCGTGTACTTCCTGGGCTTCCTGGCCCGCTTCCTGCAGCAGAACGGCGAGGGCAACATCCTCTCCACCCCCAACCTGCTGACGCTGGACAACGAGGAAGCCAAGATCGTGATCGGCCAGAACGTGCCCTTCGTGACCGGGCAATTCACCAACACAGGCAGCAGCGACGGCTCGGTCAACCCGTTCCAGACCATCGAGCGCAAGGACGTGGGCCTGACGCTGCGCGTGAAGCCGCAGATCAGCGAGAACGGCACGATCAAGATGACCATCTTCCAGGAGGTCAGCAGCGTGCAGGCCTCCTCCGTCAACTCCAGTACCGGCCTGATCACCAACAAGCGCACCATCGAATCGACCGTGCTGGTGGACGACGGTGGCATCGTCGTGCTGGGCGGCCTGCTGCAGGACGAATACTCCGGCAACCAGGACAAGGTCCCCGGACTGGGCGACGTGCCGATCTTCGGCAACCTGTTCAGGAGCGAGACCCGCAGCCGCAAGAAGACCAACCTGATGGTGTTCCTGCGCCCGGTGGTGCTGCGCGATGCGCGCGAAACCGGCAACCTGGCGCTCGACCGCTACGAACTCATGCGCGCGGTGCAGAAGGACGCGCAGCCCCGGCCCAGCAGCGTGCTCGATGTCAACGAAGCACCGGTGATGCCGCCGCAGCGTGCGCCAGCCGCGTTGCTGCCTGCGGTGCCCGCCGAGCCGGCCCCGGCATCGACCGCCCCGCTGGTCCAATGAACCCCTGCTGGCGATGAAATACCCGCTGCCCTACGCTTTCGCTCGCGAGCACCAGTGGCTGCTGGAGGACGATGATCACGCCCTCACCCTGGTGGGCAGCAGCACCGCCGCCCCCGACCCGGCCACCCAGACCCGCCGTCTCTCGGCGCTGTCGGAAATCCTGCGTTGCCACGATGTGCGCCACATGCAGTGGGAGCACGGCGAGAGCCTGACACAACGCATCAGCGCGGCCTACGCGCAGGGCGAGTCGAGCGCCGCGGCGGTGGTGAGCGAGGTGCAGAGCGACGTGGACCTCAGCCGCATGATGCAGGACCTGCCCGCCATCGAAGACCTGCTGGAAGCCGCCGACGACGCACCCATCATCCGCATGCTCAACGCCTTGCTGACGCAGGCCGCGCGCGACGGCGCCAGCGACATCCACATCGAACCCTACGAGCGCCACTCCAGCGTGCGCTTCCGGGTGGACGGCACGCTGCGCGAGGTGGTGCAGCCGAACCGGGCCTTGCACGCTGCGCTGATCTCGCGCCTGAAGATCATGGCCGAGCTCGACATCTCGGAAAAGCGCCTGCCACAGGACGGTCGCATTTCGCTGCGCATCGGCACCCGCGCGGTGGACGTGCGGGTCTCCACCCTGCCCAGCGCGCACGGCGAACGCGCGGTGCTGCGTCTGCTCGACAAGAGCGAGAGCAAGCTCAGCCTGGAAGCCGTGGGCATGCAGGGTGACGTGCTCACCCGCTTCAAGCACCTGCTGACACAGCCGCACGGCATCATCCTCGTGACCGGCCCCACCGGCTCGGGCAAGACCACCACACTCTACGCCGGCCTGCAGCGGCTGGACGCCGCCACGCTCAACATCATGACGGTGGAAGACCCGATCGAATACGAGCTGCCCGGCGTGGGACAGACGCAGGTCAACGCCAAGATCGACCTTGACTTCGCCAAGGCCCTGCGCGCCATCCTGCGGCAGGACCCGGACGTGATCATGATCGGCGAAATCCGCGACTTCGAGACCGCGCAGATCGCCATCCAGGCCTCGCTCACCGGCCACCTGGTGCTGGCCACGCTGCACACCAACGACGCCCCCAGTGCCGTGACGCGCCTGACCGACATGGGCATCGAGCCCTTCCTGCTGAGCAGCTCGCTGCTCGGAGTGCTGGCGCAGCGCCTGGTGCGCAAGCTCTGCGTGCACTGCCGCCGCCAGGACGAGCGGGGGCGCTGGCAGCCGGTGGGCTGCGCGCACTGCAGCCAGACCGGCTACAAGGGCCGAACCGGCGTCTACGAGCTGATGGTGGCCGATGACAAGGTGCGCGCGCTGATCCACAACCGCGCGGCCGAAAGCCAGCTCTACGTGGCCGCCGAGGCGGCCGGCCTGCGCTCCATGCGCGAGGACGGGCAGCGGCTGATCGACGCCGGCATCACGTCGGCGGCCGAGGTGATGAGCGTGACGCGCGACTGAGCCCATCCTCGAAGCACACACGGACAAGACCGCCCCGGATGGCAGCCGGGCCATCGACCCAGCCCGACACCCAGCGCCCACGGCTGTTTGAAGCCGCTCGCGCGCACTGGTAACTTAAGTTCTCAAAAGTTACAAACAGACACATCAGCACGGCTTGCGGCTGGCCGGTCGCCCTTTGCCGTCCTGGCCAATGTACGGCGACATTGCACCCCCCCGGTACCCACATTTCCTGCTGCCCCGGTCCGATTTTCCAGGGATCCAGCGGGATGCTGGTTACCCACTTCTGTTGATTGACGCTGCCGACTCGCCACAAAACACTGGTACCAGCGGGTCACAGATGTAATGAAACGCAGGAAATCTGTTTCAAGTGGATGCACTGGGTCACAGATGTCCCTTGCGCTTGCAGGACCCGCACGCCCGCGCGGCCGGCACCCGGCACGCCCCGGGCGCCAGTCCATTCTTCACGGGAGCAGCGTCATGAATGCCAACACCAGCAGCCGCGGTCCGAAACTCAACCGCCGGCAGTCCATCCAGCTCGGGGCCGCGGGTGTGGCGGCCGCAGCGCACCTGGGCCAGGAAGTCCAAGCGGGGGACCCACCCGCAGGCCCGACCACGGCGGCCTGGATGGTGCCCTTGCCGATGCCCCAGCCCAAGCAAGCCGTGGCGGCGCTCAATCCTGCGCCCGCGCTGTACCCGATCGATGGCGAGTGCGGCCGCCCGCCGCACCAGGTCTGGAGCGGCGCCGCACCCACCAGGCTCTACACGATCCATGTCAAGGAAGCCCTGCATTCGTTCCACCCCCAGCTGCCCAGCCAGCCCATCTGGGGCTACGACGGCACCTTCCCCGGCTCGTGCATCGTGGCCCGCTACAACGAGCCCGTGCTGGTCCGCTTCTACAACCAGCTCAATCCCTATGCCACGGGATTCGGATCGCCCGAGATTTCGGTCCACCTGCACAACCTGCACTGCGCTTCGGAAAGCGACGGTTTCGCCGGCGACTACTGGGGCTCGCTGCGGCACGGTCCGGGGCTCACGCACGCGGGCTACTTCAAGGACCACCTGTTCATGAACCGCTACGCCGGGTTCTCGCAAGACCCGGCCGGCATCGGCGACCCGAGAGAAGCGCTGGGCACCCTGTGGTTTCACGACCACCGCATGGACTACACCGAACAGAACGTCTACCGTGGCATGGCCGGCCTGTACCTGATGTTCGACGCCATCGACTCCGGCAACGAACGCGACACCAACCCGCAGGCCCTGCGCCTGCCCAGCGGCGTGGGCCGCTACGACGTTCCGCTGGTGATTGCCGACTTCCTGTTCGATGCCAGCGGCTACGTCAGCTACAACCCGATGCTCGACAACAAGGGGCACCTGGGCAACAAGGTCACCGTGAACGGAAAGATCCAGCCCTACTTCCGGGTGGAACGCCGCAAGTACCGCTTCCGCCTGCTCGACGCGAGCGTGGCCCGCTTCTACGAGTTCTACCTCATGAGGGGCACCACCAGCGAAAGTTTCACCTACATCGCCAACGACGGCAACCTGCTGGAGGCGCCGCTCCCCATGAGCAGCGTGCGCCTGGCCCCGGCCGAGCGCGCCGACATCGTCGTCGACTTCAGCAAATACCCGATCGGCACCAAATTGTTCCTGGTCAACCGCCTGCTGATGAAAGACGGCCGCGGCCCCGAGGGCTTGAGCAGCCGCGGCGAGCAGTTGCTGCGCTTTGACGTGGCGGCCGAAGCGTCCGAACCCGATGTGAGCCAGGTGCCTGCGCGGCTGCGTGAACAGCCCCCCATCAACCTGAACGAGGTGGTGCGCCGGCGGCGCTGGGAGTTCGACAAAGACAACGCCATCTGGACCGTCAACAAGAAGATCTTCGATGTGGAGAGGGCCGCGGCCCAGATCCCACGCGACAGCACCGAAATCTGGGAGCTGCGCGGCAACGGCAGCTGGCACCACCCGGTGCACATCCACATGGAAGAGGGCCGCATCCTCAGCCGCAACGGCGTACCCCCGCCGCCGCACGAGCGCGGACGCAAGGACGTGTTCGTGCTGGCCCCAGAAGAAAGGGTGGAAGTGCTCATGAAGTTCCGCGACTTCACCGGCAAATACCTCATGCACTGCCACAACCTCACGCACGAAGACCACGCCATGATGGCCCGTTTTGACGTGGTGCCCTGAATCTGCGCGGCACAACCACCCGACCCAACGCACCCCAGCAGGAGTCCATGACATGAACAGCAAACGCAACCTGTTGCGCCTGGCCGGCGGCGCAGCGCTCATCCCCCTGGTGGCCCAGGCTCGGTCGGCACGGCCGGCCCGGCGCAGCGCGATGGCCGACTACTTCCCCAACGTCGTGCTGGAGACGCACGACGGCCGCAAGGTCCGCTTCTACGACGACCTGGTGCGCGGCAAGCTGGTCGCCTTCAACATGATGTACGCCATCTGCGAGGGCATCTGCCCGGCCAGCACCGCCAACCTCAAGCAGGTCCAACAGGCGCTGGGACCGCGCGTCGGCAAGGACATCTTCCTGTACTCCATCACCCTGCGCCCCGCGTTCGACAACCCGGCAGCGCTGCGCGACTACATCCGCTACCACGGCCTGCAGCCCGGCTGGACCTTCCTGACCGGCAAGCCCGAAGACGTCGAGCTGATCCGGCGCAAGCTCGGCTTCGTCGGCGACGACGCCGCCACCGATGCCGACATCGGCCAGCACACCGGCATGCTGCGTGTGGGCAACGACCGGCTCGACCGCTGGACGATGACACCCGCCCTGGGCTCGCACCGCCAGATCCTGCGCACCATCCTCGAGCTGACCTGAGACCGCCGGACCCCGGTACCGGAGTGCGCGGGCTTTGCGCGCTAACATCGCGCCATGCCCGCCTACACCTTCGAAGCCCTGGACGCCCAGGGCGCCACGCAAAAAGGCCTGATCGATGCCGACACGGCGCGCGCCGCGCGCGGCATGCTGCGCGCTCGGGCGCTGGTGCCGATCCTCGTCGAGCCGGCCATGGCGGCCCAGGGCGAGGCGCGCGCGCGCGGGCTCAACGTCACGCTCTGGGGCGGCCGGGTCTTCAACGCCACCTCACTGGCGGTCTGGACGCGCCAGCTCGCCGGGCTGGTGGCCGCGGGCCTGCCGCTGGAGCGGGCCCTCGCGGCGCTGACCGACGAAGCCGAAGTGGACAAGCAGCGCAACCTGATGGCTTCGCTGCGCTCCGAAGTGAACGGCGGCTCGCCCTTTGCGCGCGCGCTCAGCGCTCACCCGCGCGAGTTCTCGGCGATCTACACCGGCGTGATCGCCGCCGGCGAGCAAAGTGGCCAGCTCGGCACGGTGCTGGAACGCCTGGCCGATGACCTGGAGACCCGCGAAGCGCTCAAGAACAAGCTGATCGGCGCCTCGCTGTACCCCGCCATCGTCTCGGTGGTGGCGATCGTGATCGTGGTGTTCCTGGTGTCTTATGTGGTGCCCCAGGTGGCGGGCGTTTTCGCCGGCAGCAAACGCGCCCTGCCCTTCCTGACGGTGGTGATGCTGGGCCTGAGCGCTTTCGTGCGCAGCTACGGCTGGCTGCTGCTGCTCGCGGGGATCCTGGGCGGCGTGGGGCTGGTGATGGCGCGCCGCGTCGAGGCGCTGCGGCTGCGCATGGATGCGGCCTGGCTGACCCTGCCGCTGGTGGGCCGGCTCGCGCGCGGCTACAACGCCGCGCGTTTTGCCGGCACGCTGGCCATGCTCGCAGCCGCCGGTGTGCCGATCCTGCGCGCGCTGCAGACAGCGGCCGAGACGCTCTCCAACCAGGCCATGCGCGCCGACGCGCTCGACGCGCTGGTGCTGGTGCGCGAAGGCGCGCCGCTGGCCTCGGCGCTGTCGAGCAAGAAACGCTTTCCGCCACTGGTGTCCATGTTCGCCCGGCTTGGCGAACAGACCGGCCAGCTGCCCGCCATGCTGGGCCGAGCCGCCGACCAGCTGAGTGCCGAGGTGCAGCGCCGCGCCATGCACATGGCCACCATCCTGGAACCGCTGCTGATCGTGGGCATGGGCCTGGTGGTGATGCTGATCGTGCTGGCGGTGCTGATGCCGATCATCCAGCTGAACCAGCTGGTGCAGTAGCTCCCCCCGCGCCGCCTGCGGCGTCACCCCCCAGGGAGCAACACCTGCGGCCCGGCCAAGCCGGTTCCGCGGTGTTCCCGGTTGGACTTCCCTGCTGCCCTCATGCACGTCTGCAATTGGGCTACCCTTCCGGCTTCTGATCTCTTGTCTGCGGAGGACCTGATCCATGCCCGTCACCCTTGAAGGCCAGCTTGTGGTCGCGATTTCTTCGCGGGCGCTGTTCGACTTCGAAGAAGAGAACCGCCTGTTTGAAACCGGTGACGACCGGGCCTACATGAAGCTGCAGCTGGACCGGCTGGAGCAGCCGGCACAGCCGGGCGTGGCGTTTTCGCTGGTGAGGAAGCTGCTGGCGTTCAACGACGCCAGCGCGCAGCGGGTGGAGGTGGTGATCCTGTCGCGCAACGACCCGGTCTCGGGCATGCGCGTGTTCCGCTCGGCGCAGCACTACGGCCTGCCGATCCAGCGCGGCAGTTTCACGCGCGGCCAGCCGCCCTGGCGTTACCTGCGGCCACTGCGCGCCAACCTGTTCCTCAGTACCCACCTGGCCGACGTGCGCGCCGCGCTCGACGCGGGCGTGCCCGCCGCGCAGGTGTACCCGCAGTCGGTGCACGCGAGCGACGCGCACCCGCACGAGGTGCGCATCGCCTTCGACGGCGACGCGGTGCTGTTCTCCGACGAGGCCGAGCGCGTGTACCAGGCGCAGGGCCTGAGCGCCTTCCAGGCCCACGAAGCCAGCCATGCCGCGCAGCCGCTGGCCGGTGGCCCTTTCAAACCCCTGCTCGAAGCCCTGCACCGCCTGCAAGCCGAGGGCACGAACGACATGCACATCCGCACCGCGCTGGTGACCGCGCGCAGCGCCCCGGCGCACGAGCGCGCGATCCGCACCCTGATGGACTGGAACATCGAGGTGGACGAAGCGATGTTCCTCGGCGGCCTGCCCAAGGGCGAGTTCCTGCGCGAGTTCGAGCCCGACTTCTTCTTCGACGACCAGACCGGCCACATCGAAATGGCGTCGCTGCACGTGCCGTCCGGGCACGTGGCAAGCGGCATTTCCAACGGGTGAACCCATGACCGAACCGCTGTCCAAGTTCAGGAGCTTCCGCCAGTTCGCAGCCAAGGTGGCCGCACTGGCCATGCCTTACTTCCAGTCCGAAGAGAAGTGGAAAGCGCGCGGGCTGCTCGCGGCCATCGTCGCGCTCAACCTCGGTGCGGTCTACATGCTGGTGCTGATCAACGAGTGGAACCGCGTGTTCTACGACGCGCTGCAGAACAAGGACGCGGCGGTGTTCTGGCGCGAGCTGGGCCGCTTCACCTACCTCGCGTTCGGCTTCATCATCATCGCGGTCTACCGCTTCTACCTCACGCAGCTGCTGGAGATGCGCTGGCGCGCCTGGATGACCGGCCACTACCTCGACCGCTGGCTCGCCCACAAGGCCTTCTACCACCTGGAACTCGCGCGCTTCTCGAAAAGCGCGGACGCGATTCCGGACAACCCGGACCAGCGCATCGCGGAGGACATCAACCAGTTCACCACCTACACCGTGAGCCTCTCCATGGGCCTGCTCAACGCGGTGGTCACGCTGGCGAGCTTCGTCGGCATCCTGTGGGCGCTCTCGGGCAGCTTCGCCTTCAACTTCAACGGCGGCGCGTACACCGTGCCCGGCTTCATGGTCTGGATGGCCGTGGTCTACGCCGCGGCCGGCAGCGTGGTGGCGCACTACCTGGGCCGCCCTCTGATCGGGCTGAACTTCCGCCAGCAGCGCGTGGAAGCCGACTTCCGGCACCACATGGTGCGCGTGCGTGAATACAGCGAGTCCATCGCGCTCGACCGGGGCGAGCCAGTGGAGCGCGGGCAGATCGGCAGCCGCTTCAGCGCCGTGCTGGCCAACTACCTGAACCTGATCCGCATGCAGAAGCGCCTGATCTGGTTCACCAACGGCTACGGCCAGGCCGCCGTGGTGTTCCCCTTCATCGTGGCCGCGCCGCGCTTCTTCAGCGGCGCCATCCAGCTCGGTGAACTGATGCAGATTTCGTCGGCCTTTGGCCGCGTGCAGGACTCGCTCTCCTGGTTCGTCGACAACTACGACAGCTTGGCCGCCTGGCGCGCCACCACCGACCGCCTGACCAGCTTCGAAGCCAGCTTCCAGCAACTGCAGACCGCGGTGGTCGCCGCCGCGGCCGACACCGCCACCGGCGAACCCGACGCGCTGGCCATCGACACGATGCAGCTGGGACTGCCCGACGGCCGCGAGCTGCTGGCGGTGGCCGGCCTGCGGGTGGCCGCGGGCGACACGCTGCTCATCAAAGGCCCCTCGGGCAGCGGCAAGTCCACGCTGTTCCGTGCGCTGGCGGGTATCTGGCCCTGGGCGAAGAGCCGGGTGCGCCGGCCGGCCGATTTCGATGCGCGCGTCATGTTCCTGCCGCAGCGGCCCTACTTCCCCAACGGCGCACTGCGCCACGCGCTCGCCTACCCGGCACTGGACGGCCACTACACCGACGCCGCGCTGCAGCAGGCCCTGCGCGACGCGCTGCTGCCGCACCTGGCCGACGAGCTCGACCGCGAAGACACCTGGGGCCAGAAGCTCTCGGGCGGCGAACAGCAGCGCCTGGCCATCGCGCGCGCACTGCTGAAAAAACCGCGCTGGCTGTTCGTGGATGAAGCCAGCAGCGCGCTGGACGAAACGGCCGAGCGCACGCTGTACGAACGCCTGAAAGCGATGGTGGCGCAGGAAAACGGCGCCATGGTCTCCATCGCCCACCGGCCCACGGTGGCTGCCTTCCACCAGCGGCTGTGGACGCTGGAGCCGCTGGCGGCGAGCCACGGGCCGGACGAACCACCGCGCTACCAGCTCGTGGCGACCTGAGCGCCTGCCCCAGGGGCTGACCTTCGGGGGAAGACAGCGCCCGCGCCCTCAGCTGCACTGGCCCGCGAGCAGCGCTTGCAGCCGGTCCAGGTTCTGCTCGTTGGCAGGCTCGCAGACGGGCCGCAACGTCGCCGCCGCCTCCGGGCTGTCGAACGCCTGCACCCAGCCGAGGTGGGTCTGCTCACCCCGTGCGGTCAGAGTCACCGTCAGCGTGAACCAGGGCGCGACCACGTGCTCGATCACGATCCGCGTGTCGGGCTCCACCACCCGGAAGACGCACTCGTTGGGGTAGTCGGCCCCTCCCGGTCCGTGCATCACAAAGACCCAGCGCCCGCCGGGCCTGAACTCGAACCGCTCGAAGCTGTTGTTGAACCCGCTCGGCCCCCACCAGCGGGCGAGCTGATCCGCCTGCTCGAACGCAGCGAACACCTGACGCGGGCTGGCAGACAGCAGGCGCCCGGTGCGGAGGGCGGCATCCGGGTGGTTCGCTGGGGTCATGGGAGTGGCCTTTCACGGTGACGCAGATTCCAGCTTGGCACCGGACATCAACGGTCTTACAACAGATTCCGGATATCCGACTGCAGGTGCTCTACCCCAAGGTCCACAACAGGTAAGCCCTTTGCCGTTGAGGGGGAGTACAAATGCGACAAGCTTGCCAGCAGACCATTGCTCAGGTTGTTCAAGATGCTGTAAACGTTAGCACCTTATGCCCTGCTTGGCGGATCGTGATCACGTCGCCGGACACAAACGCCCAGCCTTCGAACTCGCCGATTTCTTTTGCATGATTGGCATCAAGCGTCAAATCATATGCCCTCTTGCGGCCCGTAGACGTTCGTTCGATCTCAGCGGTGATGGCAATGCTGGTGGTTGAGGTGTTGATAATCTTGACTACATTGCCGCTACTTAGCAACGCCTTGCGGAAGGCGACGCTGACCTGCGCTTCGGGAAGATTGGCAAGCTCAATTTGCTCATTGGCTGCCGCGGCAAGCTCTTGGAATTTTCCGTTTGCTTCAGCCAGCCTTTGATTTGCTTCGGTGGCGAGAGCTTTATGTTTCTGGTCCGCCTCTGTGATTATCCGGAAGGCGTCGCTCCTTACCTGATCGAGCTTTTGTGAGAGTGCTGAGAGTTCTGCGTCCTTTTGTTTTAGCTGATCGTTTAACTTAAACCAGACTCCACCAAGGCCGACCGACAGGGCTACAACCAATACCCATGGGAATACTTGAACTGCGCGACTCATTGCCTCTCCTTGAAAAAAACGCGTGTGGAACTATAGCGGCCTACCGTAATGTATCCCGCAGGTAATACGGGATATTCTGGGCATGCGCTCCTCCTGAAAAACCTTCTAAATCATGGTTTTGAAAACCATGTGGCATGACGCCATGCATCCTTATTAAACAGGCGCAAAGCCCGGCACAGGTTCGTTGCGGTTCACCAGCCTACCCCTCACCCCGCCGCGCTGTACCCCGCCCACCCCCGCGCCCGCAGCTCACAAGCCGGGCAGCTGCCGCACCCGTAGCCCCAAGCGTGCTGGTGTTCGCGGTCGCCGAGGTAGCAGGTGTGGGTGTGTTCCACGATCAGGTCCACCAGCGCCTGCCCGCCACCGGCCACGCCCGACGCGTCGCCCAGCTCGTGCGCCATCTGCCAGGTGGCGGCCTTGTCGATCCACATGAGCGGGGTGTCGATGAGGAAGCGGTGGTCCATGCCGAGCGAGAGCGCGACCTGCAGCGCTTTCATGGTGTCGTCGCGGCAGTCGGGGTAGCCGCTGAAGTCGGTCTCGCAGACGCCGGTGACGATGACCTGGATGCCGCGGCGGTAGGCGAGCGCGGCGGCGAGCGTCAGGAACAGCAGGTTGCGGCCGGGCACGAAGGTGTTGGGCAGGCCGTTTTCTTCCATGCGGAAGGCCATGTCGCGGGTGAGCGAGGTCTCGCTGACTTTGCCGAGCACGGCAAGGTCGAGCAGGTGGTCTTCGCCGAGCCGGCCGGCCCAGGCGGGGAAGCGCTCGCGCAGTTCGCGCAGCACCACCAGGCGCGCCTGCAGCTCCACGCTGTGGCGCTGGCCGTAGTCGAAGCCGAGTGTTTCGACGCGCGGGCAGCGCGCCAGCGCGTGGGCGAGGCAGGTGGTGGAATCCTGCCCGCCCGAGAACAGGACGAGCGCGCTGGTGTGGTGCGGATGCGGGAGGGAATTCATGGGCGCGATGGTAGCGCCCTCCCCGGAACAACCCGGGTCAGAGCAGGCGTTCGGAGCGCTTGGCCGCGTGGTCGCGGCTGGTGGCGAGCATGCGGATGAGGCCGCGGTTCGCATGCTCCAGGCTCATGCCGTGGCGCGCGCAGACCGCGGGCAGCCGGTGCAGCAGATCCGGCTCGCCCTGCGCCTGCGCCACGTCGAGCAGCGCATGGTACGGACCGTCCTGGCGCAGCACGGCGTCAAACAGCCGGCCCGGCAAGGGCAGCCGACCCAGCAGAGACGGCAGGGGCTGGTGCAGCAGGCGGTCGAGCTGCGAAAACAGCGCCGTGAGGTACATCTCGGCCCGCAGGTTGTCTTCGGCGCCGGGCTCGAGCAGGTGTTGCGCCAGGCGGGAGCGCATCACCATGGCGTAGCGCACCGGGTGCAGCTCGGGGCTGCTGTCGCTGCCGGGCTGCTGCTCGCGCAGCCAGCGCCCCAGCGAGGTCAGGCCGAGCATCATGAGCGCATGGCGCAGCGATTCGATTTCATGGCGCAGGCCGTAGGCCGCGGAGTTCACGAGCGAGAGGATGCGGTAGACCAGCACCGGGTCCTGCCGCACCACGCGTTCCAGGTGTTCCAGCGAACTGTCGTCGTCGATCGCCTGCAGGCTCTGCTCGATCACGTCGGCGGCACAGGCCATCGGCTGGTGCCGGTGGGCGTGCAGCACGTCCTCGTCGGGCCAGCCCAGCAGCCCCCAGGCGCCGGCCTCGTCGAGGCAGCAGGCGGCCAGGCCACGGTCGGCCACGCCGGCATAGATCTGGCCGGGCAGCAGCACGCGGCCCGCCGCACCGGCCGCCGGCCCGCAGGACTGCAAGACCTCCAGGGCCTCTTCTGCGCTCAGGCGCAGCAGGCTGCGCACGTCCAGCGGCGCGATGACCTCGCCGCGCACCTCGGCCAGGTCGCCCATGCGCAGCAGGCGGTGACCGCGCCGCGCGGCGACAGCGAGGCGGGCCATGTCTTCGGGTGTTTCAAACAGCGCCGCCGGCACTTCGAGCCAGGTGTTCTGCACCGGCTCGCAGTGCAGCGCCTGCTGCAGCAGCGTGGGCGTGGCCAGTGCCACGATCAGCACCGGGGCCGCGGCAGGCCAGTCGCTGCCGAGCACCTCCAGCAGGTGGGCCGCATCCACCGCTTCGGGGTGGGGCGTCTGCACCTGCAGGCGCACCGCCGCGAGCTGGCGGGCACGGTTCCAGACCGGCTGGTAGCCCAGGGCGACACTGTCCAGAACGGTGTGGCTCGTGGCCCGGTGCGCTGGCATGCCCATCGGTGTGTACCCGGCGTCAGCCGACAAACTCGAACAGCGACAGCCGCTGCACCTGCGCGTACGACTTCAGGGCCGCCTCCAGGCCCAGCTGCTGGGTCTGGAAGTCCGAGATGCCCTTGACTAGGTCAAGGTCCTCCAGCTGGGACTTCTCGGTTTCGTAGGCCACCGAGCGGGTCTCCAGCAAGCCGTCGAGCGAGTCGGCGCGGTTGAGCCACTCACCCGCGCGGCCGCGCGCCAGCAGCACGCGGTCGATACCGGCATCGACCTCGCCGAGCGAACGGGCCAGCTCCTGGGTCTGGTTGGCGCCCCGGTTGGCCCCGCTGTAGCGCAAGGTATCGATGGCGTTCTGCACTACCTGGAAGATGTCGGTCGGCGCGGTGACCGGTTTCAGGTCGATGGCATCGCCATCGGCCGCGGCACCGATCATCTGGAACGACAGGCCGTCGAACTCGAGGCCCTTGCCGGGCTCGTAGGGGACGCCGGTCTGGCCGGCCACGGGTGTGCCGGTGGTCTGGTCGGTCACGGAATACTGCATCACGCCGGCGACGCTGGCGAAGCTCACGCTGTAGGCGTGGCCGGTGAGCAGGGTCGCGTCGGTCACTTCGCCCAGGCTGGTGTGCACGGCGCCGGTGTTGGTGGCGGGCAGGCTCAGCGTGAAGCTGCCGTTGCCCTGCGGGATGCGCATCCAGATCGCTTCGCCGTCGAGCGCCTGCGGCAAGGAGGTGTTGCCCGGCGCCTGCTGGCCGCGCTGGCCCTCGAAGCGCACGCCACCGCCCGAGGGGCCGTAGAGGTCGATGAAGGGGGTGCTGGAGCCGCCCAGGCCGCCGTACAGCGTGCGGCCTGCATTGTCCTGCCGGTTGGCCACGCCGATGAGCTGCTCGCGCAGGCCTTCGAGCTGCTTGGCGATGTCTTCCCGTTCGCTCGGGCCGAAGGTGCCGTTGCCGGCGGTGACGAGCAGTTCGCGCACGTCCTGCAGCAGGTCACCCGATTCGGCCAGACCGCTCTCAGCCTGCTGCAGGCTCGAGCGCGAGGCCTCCAGCGCGCGCAGGTCGGCCTGCACGCGGGAGAGCCGGTTCTGCGCCGTCTCGGAGAGCGTGGCGGCCACCGGGTCGTCGCTGGCGCGCAGCACACGCTTGCCGGTGGACAGCCGCTCCTGCTGCGCGGCCAGCTCGGCCTGGCGCCGGGCCAGGGTGCTGACGGTGTTGTCGTAGCTGTTGGCGGTGGAAATTCTCATGGCATGCCCTTTCGGATCGGTCAGCGACCCACGGTCTGCAGCAGGGTGTCGAAGGTGCTTTGCGCAATCTGCAGGAACTTCGCCGCCGCCTGGTAGGACTGCTGGAACTGCAGCAGCCGCGCGGCCTCTTCGTCCAGGTTGACACCCGAGATGCCCGCACGCGCGGTCTCGGTGCTGGTGGCCACCTGCGCGGTGAAGGCCGACGCGAACTGCGCCCCCTGCACCCGGGTGCCGAGCGCGGAAAAGAGGCTGGCGTAGCCGTCGGCCAGGGGCACACCGTCAAACGTGGGCTGCTCGCGCAGGGCCAGCACGGCGCTGGCATTGCCGGCGTTCTGCTGGGTGGAGCCGAGTGGCGCGGCGGAGACGGTGAAGCTGTCGCCCGCGGTGGGGCTGCCCCGGAGCGACAGGCTCCAGCCGTTGAGCTCGATGCGTTGACCGGGCACGTAGTTGTAGCTGGGGGGCGGACCGGGGTTGTCGGGCGGCGGGTTGGCTGGGTCCAGGGCGTTGGTGGTGAAACTGCCATCGGCCAGGAAGGTCAGGGTCACCGTGTCGGTCAGGTTGGCCGAGGGTCTGACGGCGTAGAGGTTCTCCACGCTCAGGCCGCCGCTGTTGGCCGACCCCGGTTCGACCAGCACCGGGCTGGCGGCGGCCAGGCGGTCGGGCGCGCTGATGGCCATGTTCAGGTCGCGCGCGGCCGCCGCGTAGGGACGCACCAGGAAGCGGTCGCCCACGGCGGCGGCTCCGGCGTCCAGTTCGAAGCTCAGGCCGTCCACTTCGGCGGGCAGGCTCGCAAACGACGTGGTCTGCCCGTCGCTCAGTCGAACCACATTCACGCCGGCGGCATCGAAGCGCAGCTCGTAGTCGGACGCGACCAGGGCGGTCGGGTCGGCCACCGCGGCGCTGATCGTGGCGTTGCCGGTGTTGGTGGGCGCGGGCAGGCCGGGCGCCTGTGCTGGCGGCACGAAGAAGTCGGCACCGGCCACGCCTTTCAGGTCGATGCCCAGGCTCTGCTGCTCGTTCATTTCGGTGGCCAGCGCCAGCGCCATGCGACCCAGCTGGTTCTGCAGGTCCGGCAGGTCCTGGTGCAGGAAGGTCATGAGGCCGGCGAGTTCGCCGCCGCCGAGCACCGCGTCGTCCAGCGCGGTGGCCACCCCGCCCTGCACGAAGGACAGCCCGACGCGCGAGGAGTCGGTGGCGTCGCGTGTCATGGCCAGGCTGTTGGCGCGCTGGCCCAGCACCAGCGGCTGGCTGCCACCCACGAAGACGCTGACCGTGCCGTCATCGGCGGGCACGGTGGTGGTCTGGATGTACTGGTTGATCTGGCTGAGCAGCTGGTCGCGCTGGTCCAGCAGGTCGTTGGGCGTGTGGGTCTGGCCCTGCGTCTCGATGATGCGCTGGTTCACCGCCGCCAGGTCTTTCGCCAGCTGGTTGACGGTGTTGACCGTGCCTTCCACCTGCAGCTCGCTGCTCTGTTTCAGCCCATCCATCTGCCCGGCGGTGTTGCGCATGCGCGCCGCCAGTTCCTCGGCGCGGGCGATCACCACCACGCGCGCGGTGAGGTTGCCCGGCGAGGACGCCACGTCCGACCAGGCGTTGAGCATGTCGTTCATGGCGGCGCCCAGACCGGCCTCGCCAATCGGAAACACATCTTCCAGCTGCTTGAGCTTGGACAGCACCAGGCTGTCGGCCGAGGCGACCGACTTGGCCAGCGAGGCTTCACGCGTCAGGTAGGCGTCGTGCGCGCGCGTGACGGTGTTGATCTCCACGCCCTTGCCGAAGAAGCCGTTGCCGAACTGCTGGTAGTCGGAAATCTGCAGCTGGACGTTCTGCCGCGAATAGCCTTCGGTGTTGACGTTGGCAATGTTGTGCCCGATGACCTGCAAGGCCGCCAGGTTGGTGGTGAGGGCACGGGTTCCGATGTTCAGCGCGGCGGACATGGCGTTCTTCCGGGTTTCAGCCCTGGGCCCGCTGCAGGTTCAGCGTGGTGTTGATGGCGCGGCTGAGCTTAGCCGCGTACTGCGGGTCGGTGGCGTAGCCGGCCTTCTGCAGGCCGCTGGCGAAGCCGTGCACCGAACCGATCTGGTCCATCGCCTGGTCGTAGCGCGGGCTCTGGCTGATCAGGCGCGCGTAGTCGCGAAACGAGTCGGCATACGAGTCGTAGGCGCGGAATTTGGCGGTGACCTTGCGCGGCTCGCCGTTCACGTATTCGGTGGTGGTGATCTCGGCGACCTTGCCCTTCCAGCCGCCCGTGGCCTTGATGCCGAACAGGTTGAACGACGGCGTGCCGTCGCTGTGGCGGATTTCGCTCCGGCCCCAGCCGGTCTCGTGGCCGGCCTGACCGATCATGTAGCTCGCCGGAATGCCCGACTCGCGCGCCACCGCCGCCGCCGCCTGGCTGTGCTGCGCCACAAAACCTTCCTGGCGCGGACCGGCGCTGACGCGGCCGACCGTGCTGGCCTCGGCCGCGCGTGGCAGGGCACGGCTGGCGCCGTCCGCGGCTGGACCCGCGGTACCCGGCGCGATCTGCTGCCCGAGCTGGCGTTCGATGGCTTCGGACAGGCCGCCGGGCAGGCCCGAGAGCTGCACCGCGAACTGCTGGTCCAGCAGGTCGGTGCCGAGGTCGCTGCCCTCGCCGTCCATCAGGCCGGACTTCTGCGTCGCCTCGCGCATGCTCTTGATGAGCTCGCGCATGAAGAGCGATTCGAACTGTTTCGCCGCTTCCTTCAGCGCCGCCTTGTCACCCTTGGCGCCCGCTGCACCGCTGCCATAACGCAGCGCATTGAGCGCACTCGGGTCGGCGGCCAGGCCCTGGGTGGACATGGACAGGCTGCTCACGCCGCTCTCCCGAAGCCAGCGTTGGCGCGGCGGCGATGGGCGACGGCTTCCACGCGCAACATGCCGGTTGCAGAGGATCGGATGGCGGAAGGGGCAAGACGTCCGACCGGGGCGAAGTGCATCAACCCGGGAACACCGCGGAACTGGCTTTGCCAGGCCGCAGGTGTTGCCCCCTTGAGGGGGTCGTGCGAGGCACGGCGGGGGTGGTTCATATCACCTCCAGTTCGGCGTTCATCGCGCCCGATGCCTTGATGGCCTGCAGGATGGCCAGCAGGTCCTGTGGCGTGGCGCCCAGGGAATTGAGCACGCGCACCACGTCCGACAGCTGCGCGGCCGCGGGCATTTCGATCAGCGATCCCTTGTCCTGGCTGATCGCGATGTTGGCCTTCTCGGACACCACGGTCTGGCCGCCGGTGGACAGCGGGTTGGGCTGGCTGATCACCGGCGTCGAGCTGATGCTGACCGACAGGTTGCCGTGCGCCACGGCGCAGGGGCCGAGCGTGACCGCCTGGTTCATCACGATGGAGCCGGTGCGCGAATTGATGATGACCTTGGCCGCCGGTGCGCTGGTCTCGAGCTGGATCTCCTCCACCCGGGCCAGAAAGCTCACGCGGGCGTTGGCATCGGCCGGCGCGCGCAGGCGCACCACCCGGCCGTCCACCGCGCTGGCCGTTCCCGCACCGATCTGGCGGTTGATGGCGTCGGCCACGCGGTGAGCGGTCTGGAAATCGGCTGCGTTCAGGCCGAGGTCGATGCTGTCGCCGAGCGCGAACGGCGTGGGCACGCTGCGCTCGACCTGGGCGCCGCCCGGGATGCGACCCGCGCTCAGGTGGTTGATCTGCACCTTGCTGCCGCCGGCCGAGGCGCCCGCACCGCCCACCAGCAGGTTGCCCTGGGCCAGCGCGTAAATCTGGCCGTCGGCGCCCTTGAGCGGCGTGGTGATGAGCGTGCCGCCGCGCAGCGACTTGGCGTTGCCGATGGACGACACGGTGACGTCGATCGCCTGGCCGGGCTGGGCAAACGCGGGCAGCTGCGCCGTGACCAGCACCGCCGCCACGTTCTTCAGCTGCATGCTGGCGCCAGGCGGCAGGCTCAGGCCGAACTGCTGCAGGGTGTTCTGCATGCTCTGCGCGGTGTAGGGCATCTGCGTCGTCTGGTCGCCCGTGCCGTCGAGGCCCACCACCAGGCCATAGCCGGTCAGCTGGTTGCTGCGAACGCCCTGCACCGCCGCGAGTTCCTTGATGCGGATCGCCTGGGCCTGGAATGGCCAGCCCAGCCCGAGCGCAGCGGCCAGCAGCAACAGGCTGCCGACAAGCCGGCGGCGAGCGGCGGGGGTTCCCATGATCGGCAGCAATTCGGAATTCATGAGCCCAATGCTAGGCAGACTCAGAACGGGATAACGCTCAAAAAGAACCGTGCAAGCCAGCCAATTGAGAGCGCTTCGCCCTGCGCGCCGCGTCCTCGCGACTGGATGCGGGCATTGGCGACCTGGGTCGAGGCCACCACGTTGCCGGGACGGATCTGCAGCGGGTCCACCGTGCCGGAGAAGCGCAGCACGTCCACGTTCTCGTTCACGCCGATCTGCTTCTCGCCCGCCACCACCAGATGACCGTTGGGCAGCACCTCCAGCACGGTGGCGGTGATCGAACCCGAGAAGGTGTTGGCGCTCTCGGTGTTGCCCTTGCCGGCGAAGCTGTTGGACGACTCGGCGCCCAGGTCGAGCCGGCCGAGCGAGCTGGACTTGAGGAACGGCAGGGCCGACACGGCGGCCGAGGCATCGGCGGAGCGGTCGATGCTGGACGACGACTTCTGGCTCGCGGTGACCCGCTCGGTGATCTGGATCGTGAGGCTGTCACCCACCAGGCGCGCCCGCGGGTCCTCGAACGCCGGGCGGTAGCTCGCCGTGTGAAACAGGCTGCCGGTGGCGGGCCGGGACGGCTCGGCGGGCGAGGCAAAGCGCACCGGCGTCACCGGCACCACATCCACCTGCGGCGTCTGCCGCAGCGTCTCGCAGCCGGTGGTCGACAGGGCCAGGGCCAGCAACGCAGACAGACGGAGCAAGAAGGTTTTCATATCCAGCTTTCAATCAACCAACCGATACAGACGACAAGAAGCGCAACCAAAGCAAAGCAAGCAGCCGGCGAAAGTGCCAAAAATCCAGAACGCCGCAGAACCGGCTTCGCCGGGCCGCCAGCGCCGCCCCTTGAGGGGCGGATCGGCCACACACAGTGGGCCAGCGACGGGGGTGGGCCTACAACTGCGCCAGCCGCTGCAGCATCTGGTCGGAGGTCTGTATCGCCTTGGAATTCATCTCGTAGGCGCGCTGCGTCTGGATCATGGTCACCAGCTCCTGCACCACGTTGACGTTGGAGGTTTCCACGAAACCCTGCATCACCGTGCCCATGCCCTGCGAACCGGGCGCGCCGTTGACCGGGTTGCCCGAGGCCTGGCTCTCGGCAAACAGGTTCTGGCCGCGCGGCTCCAGGCCGGCCGGGTTGATGAAGTTGGCCAGCTCGATGTTGCCCACCACCGAAGGCGTGGCATTGCCCGGCAGCTTGACGGAGACCACGCCGTCGCTGGAGACCGTGATCCCCTGCGCATCGGCCGGTATGGTGATGCCGGCCGTGAGCGGGAAGCCGCTGGAAGTGACCATGCGGCCCTGGGCATCCAGCTGCAGGCTGCCGTCGCGCGTGTAGCCGGTGGTGCCGTCGGGCATGGTCACCTGCAGGAAGCCGTTGCCACTGATGGCCAGGTCGAGGTTGTTGCCGGACTGCTGCAGGCTGCCCTGTGCAAACGAACGCGAGGTGGCCACCGTGCGCACCCCCAGGCCCAGCTGCAGGCCGGTGGGCAGGGTGTTCTGCTCGTCGGCCGCGGCGCCCACCTGGCGCAGGTTCTGGTACATCAGGTCTTCGAACACCGCATTGGCGCGCTTGAAACCGTTGGTGGACGTATTGGCCAGGTTGTTGGATATCACGTCCAGCTGGGTCTGCTGGGCCTGCATGCCGGTCTTGGAAATCCACAGCGAATTGATCATGGTCTTCTCCGAAAGAAAGGGAATCAGCCGTTCATGCTGAGCAGCTGGCTGGCGGTCTTGTCGTTGGCTTCGCCGTTCTGCAGCATGCGCATCTGCACCTCGAACTGGCGCGCGACGGCGATCATGCCCACCATGGCCTCGATGGGGTTCACGTTGCTGCCCTCCAGCGCGCCGCTTTGCAGGCGTGCCGTGGCATCGGCCGGCAGCGGGTCGCCCTGCGGGCCGCGGAACAGGCCGTCGCCACCGCGCTGCAGGCGGTTGTCGGCGTCGGGCGTGACCAGCTTGAGCTTGCCGAGCGCCTGCGGCGGCTGGTTGCTCACTCGGGCGGTGACGGTACCGTCTTCCCCGATGTCGAGTTGCGCGTTGGCCGGTGCCACCAGCGGTCCACCGTCACCCAGCATGGGCAGGCCCTGGGGATTGACCACCGTGCCGTCGGTGCTGACTTCCAGCGCACCACCGCGGGTGTAGGCCTCGGTGCCGTCGAGCGCCTGCAGCGCGAAGTAGGCATTGCCGCGTGCGGCCACGTCGAGGTTGCGGCCGGTGCTGGTGACCGGACCCGCCGCATCGGAGTGGCCGGCGGTGGCTTCCAGCGCGAACACCCGCGTGCTCGCGCCGTCGCCGCGGATCGGCACGGCGCGGAAAGTGGAAAGCTCGGCACGAAAGCCCGGCGTCGACGCGTTGGCCAGGTTGTTCGACAGCAGCTGCTGGCGGTGCTGTGCCGCGCTGGCGCCGGTCATGGCGGTGTAGATCATGCGGTCCATGCGAGGCTCCGGTTGGACGTGATGGGAGGAACGGTGCGTCTGAAGCCTGCCGCGCACCGAACGAAGTGCCTTCGTCCATGGGCATCGCGGAACCGGCTTCGCCGGTCCGCCAGTGCGCCTTGCAGGCCGCGGCTGCGCCAGAGGCGCAGCCTCATCGTTCCGTCCAAGCCTGCACAGGCAGGCTTGGAGCCGCGGTCCTCAGCCCCCTTCAGGGGGTCGCGCGCAGCGCGGCGGGGGTGCTTCATGGCCCTGCTTACCTCATGTTCAGCAGGGTGCTCATCACCTGGTCCTGCGTCTTGATGGTCTGGGCGTTGGCCTGGTAGGCGCGCTGGGCGGTCATCATGTTGACCAGCTCGGAGGTGAGATCCACGTTGGAGTCCTCCACCGCACCGGCGCGCAGGAAGCCCAGCTTGCCTTCACCGGGCGCGCCGCGCACCGGGTCGCCGGAGGCGTAGGTCATGCTCCAGTTGCCGCCACCCGTGGGCGACAGGCCCTGCGCGTTGCGGAAATTGACCAGCGAGATCTGGCCAGCCGCGCGCGACTGGCCGTTGGAGTAGCGTGCCATCACGACTCCGCTGTCCTCGATCTTGAGGCTGGTGAGTTCGCCCGGGCGGTAGCCGTCCTGGCTGAGGTTGGTCACCGCGAAGCTGGTGCCGAACTGCGTCACGTTGCCGAAGTTGAGCGTGGCCGGGAAGGTCACCGCCGGGTCGTTCGGCGAGGTCAGCGTGAGCGGTGGCACCACGGTGGCCGGGTCGAGCGTGCCATCGGGCATGAAGTTGAGCGTGAACGGCGTGGACAGCGCCGGGTCGGCGCCGTTGACGCTGGTGTAGACGTTCCACTGGTTGTTGCTGACTTTCTCGAACGCCAGGCCGACCGGAATCTCCAGGCCTTGCGGATCGAAGGCCACCAGCGAGGTGCCGTAGGTGCTCAGGGGCGTGGGCGGCGTGGCGCTCGCGGCCACCACGGCGCGTGCGTCCAGGTTGAATTCGGCGCTGATCTCGGCCGTCTGCTGCGCCGGAATCGGGCCGCCGGTGGGCAACGAAAGCGGGAAGGACTCGAAGCTCAGGCGGTTGCCGTCGGGATCGGTGGGGTAGCCCATGAGCTGCCCGCCCTGGTTGGTGACGATGTTGCCATCGCGGTCGAGCTTGAACTGGCCGGCCCGGGTGTAGGACAGCGAGCCATCGGGCATGGTGAGTTCGTAGAAACCGTTGCCGTTGATCGCCACGTCGAGCTCGTTGCCGGTGATGGTGATGTTGCCCTGCGTGAAGAGCTGCGAGACCGTGCTCACGCCCACGCCGATGCCCACGTTGCCGCCGCCCGAGGCGTTGATCGAGTTGGCGTAGAGCTCGGCGAATTCGGCGCGCGACGACTTCATGCCCACGCTGTTGGCGTTGGCGATGTTGTTGCCGATCACGTCCAGGTTGCGGCTGGCGCTGTTGAGGCCGGAGAGTCCTTGCTGGAAAGCCATGGTGGAGTCCTTCGATGGGAAACGGTTGGGGAGAACGTTGGAGGCGTTGGAGACGGTGTGGCGAAAGCGGGCTTACATGAAGGCGCGCACCTGGTCGTAGGCCAGGGTGCGACCGTCCTGCAGCTGCAGGTTCATGGCGCCGGAAGAGAAACCGACGGACGCGACGGCGAGCCGCGTCAGCGGTGTCGCGGTCACGGGCTGGCCGGCGTTGGTGGCGCGGATGCTGAAGCCGGCCACGCGTGCGGGATCGAGCGTGCCCGCATCCCATTCGAAAGCATGCTGGCCGCTGCCGAGCGAGCCCAGGTCGAGGGTATCCAGCCGCTCGCCGTTGGTACCGAGGATGTCCACGAACACCTCGCCGGCCGGCACGTCCAGGGCGATCGCTCCCTTCCCCACGCTGCCGTCAAAGCCCAGCTGGCTGCCCTCGACCAGCGCCTCGCGACCGATCAGCGAGGTGCCCTGCAGCGCCTGCATGGCGCTGTACTGGGCCGCCATGCCCTTGAGCGTGGCGTTGAGTTCCTGGATGCCGCTGACCGTGTTGATCTGCGCCATCTGGGTCGTCATCTGCGCGTTGTCCATCGGGTTGAGCGGGTCCTGGTTGTTGAGCTGCGCGACCAGCAGCTTGAGGAACCGGTCCTGCGAGGCGGCCGGGTCCGTGGCGTTGCTGGCCGACGTGCTGCCGGTCGAGCTGCCCACGGCGGTGCCGAGGCTGCTGGTGTCAATGGCGGAGGCGTACATGGTTCAGAGACCTTTCATTGCCCCATCTGGAGCGTTTTGAGCAGCAGCGATTTCGCCGTGTTCATGACTTCGACGTTGTTCTGGTACGAACGGGAGGCCGAGATCATGTTGACCATCTCCTCCACCGGGTTCACGTTGGAGTGCGTCACGTAGCCGTCGGCGTCGGCGCTGGGGTGGTCGGGCGTGAAGACGCGCCGCCCGGGTGTCTGGCTCTCCTGGATGTCCTGCACCTTCACGCCGGCACTGCCCGGATCGCCCATGGGCACGGTCTGGAACATCACCTGGCGCGCCTTGTAGCTCTGCCCGTCCGGACCGGCCACGGCGTCGGCGTTGGCCAGGTTGCTGGCGACCACGTTGAGCCGCTGCGACTGCGCGCTGATCGCGCTGCCCGAAACACCAAAAATCGTGAACATGGACATGAGATGGTCCTTTCAAAACAAGCTTGCATGCCGGCGCGGGATGACCGTTTCCAGAAACACCGCGGAAGGGGCTTTGCCAGGCCGCTGGTGTTGCCCCGCTTGGGGGGTAGCGCCGAAGGCGATGCGGGGAGTGTTCATCATTGGCCGGTGATCGCGCTGAGCATGGTTTTCACATGCCCGTTGATGAAACGCAGCGTGGATTCGTAGCGGATGCTGTTGTCCACGAAATTCGCGCGCTCGCGGTCCAGGTCCACCGAGTTGCCGTCCTGGCTGGGCTGGGTCTGCACCGCGTAGGCCATGTCGGGCCGGCCCGGTCCGGCCGAGCCCAGGCGCAGGTGCTGGGCGTTCGTCACGCTGACACCGGCACCCGAAGCCCCGCCCGAGGCGTTCTGCAGCGCCTGGGCAAAGTCGAAGTCGCGCGCCACATAGCCCGGCGTGTCCGCGTTGGCGATGTTGCTGGCAATCACCTGCTGGCGCTGCGAGCGCAGCACCAGCGCGTTGGCCTGGAAGCCCAGCCCTGCGGTCATCTGTTCAAGCATGTGCACCTCCAAGCGCGGGTTGACGGGGCGGCAAAAGCGGCAGGCTTTCACCGGGTGAAGGCAAGTATGGGAAAACTTGAGGGGCCTCAATGGCCCGAACAGATGCCCCATTGCCGGGCATTTCGGTGCTTTGCGCCGGCAAGCGCCGGCCTACAGTGGCCACCTGCCGGCAGAGACGCCGGGCGCACCCGCCCACCGTCCTGCCACCCATCTGCACCCCCACCGGGGGCGCCTTTCAGGGAGGCCCCATGCACCCATACCCCCGCCAGACCGAACGAACCGCCCCGCCGCAGGCCTGGGCGCTCGCGGGCCTGCCCCTGCTGCTGGCCGGGCTGGTGCTCGCGGGCGGCGCACCCGCGCAGACGCCGTCACCGGCGAGTCCATCCACATCCACATCCTCGTCGGCCGGCGAGAGCCCGGGCCTGGAACAGATGGCACGCGACTTCCTGCAGCCCTCGCTGGCTTCGAGCATCGGCGCCAGCAGTGCCGAAGGCGGCGCTCCCCTGCGGCCCGAGGTGATCGTGGGCACGCTGGACCGGCGCCTGCGTCTGGCGCCCTGCGCCCGGGTCGAACCCCACCTGCCCGCGGGCAGCCGTCTGTGGGGCCGCAGCCGCATCGGCCTGCGCTGCGTGGACGGCCCGACCCGCTGGAATGTGTACCTGCCCGTCACCGTCAAGGCCTGGGGCCCGGCCTGGGTGCTCCGGCGCCCGGTGAGCGCCGGCACGGCGCTGACTCAAGAAGACGCGGAACAGGCCGAAATCGACTGGGCCGAGCAAGCGTCCCAGGTGCTGGCCAGCCCGGCGCTCTGGGTCGGCCAGCAGGCCGCCTACAACCTGCTGCCCGGCCAGGCGCTGCGCCAGCACATGGTGAATGCCCCGACGGTTTTCCCCGCTGGCGCCCAGGTGCGCGTCACCCAGTCCGGCAGCGGCTTCCAGGTCGAGGTCAGCGGTCAGGCACTCGGCGCGGGCCAGATCGGGCAGAGCGCCCGGGTGCGCCTGCCGGGCGGGCGGATCGTGACCGGCCTGGTGCGCGACGGGCAGACGGTGGAACTGGCTCTTTGAGGGTCTGCGCCGTCAACCGCTGGCCGGTTTCGTGACGCATTCAACAAAAAAGACCTCAAGTCCCCCTGCTTTTGCGCCGATAGTCTTTTCACAAGGCCCCAACTCCGGGGTTTGGAGAGTGAAATGAAAGTCGATTCATCACCGGATTCCTACATTGGTTCCGTGGCTGGCGGCCCCCAGAAAACGGCGGCCACCCCGGCGGCCGGCGCCGACATCGCCGCGGCTGCAGGCCCGGCGGCGGCCGCCAAGCCACAGGCTGGCGTGACCGTCACCCTGTCATCCACCAGCCAGTCGATGGCAGCGGGCAGCGGCAGCAGCGATGTGTTCAACGCAGAAAAGGTCGAGGCCATGAAACTGGCCATCGCCAACGGCACGTTCCAGGTCAACGCCGAAGCCATCGCCGACAAGATGCTGTCCAACGCCGCAGAAATGCTGAGCGCCGGACGCGCCTGAACCCCGTTCTTCAAAAGGCCCCACCCATGAGCGCCCCCGCACCCACGTCTGCCCACCCCTGGATCGTGTCGCTGCAGGATGGGCTGGACGGGCTGGAAAAAGCCTTGCTGGCGGGCGACGCCCCGGGCGTGGAGCGCGCCAGTGCGGCGGTGCAGGTGGTCCTGCAAGGCGCCCCCAGAACCGCCGAATTCGGTCTGCCCGGCAGCCTGCTGCGCTTCGACATGGAGCGGGCAGCCCAGCGCTTCGGCCAGTTGCGCCAGGCAGTGCAACGCGCCAGCGCCCAGAGCCAGCGCGCGGTCCACAGCCTGCTGCCGCAGCAGAAACAGGCCACCTACGGCGGCCTGGCACGGGCCGCATCGACCGGCGGCGCCGGGCGCGCGTACCTGTCGGCCTGAGGCCGCCGCGCCGACACCTCCGCCTTGCCCACGATACTCTGTCCGTCAGGCATGTTGCCGGCTTGAGCCGGCTTTTTTCTGCCCGCCCGACGGGCCGGCGGAAAGTCCCTTCGTCGCAGCGACACCACCCGGAGAAGATCGGTGGTGGGAGAATGCCGTGGTGCGGACCCTCGACCGCCACCCTCATTCCGGACATTCCATGAACACCGAGCACACCCCGCCGCAGGGTCCGCAAGACGCCCTTGAAGTCACGCTGCCGACGGCACTGGAACTGTGCCAGCTCGGCCTGGCCACGCTGATCGATATCCGGCAGAACTTCGAGATCGAGATGAAGGGTGCCATTCCCGGCGCGGTGCACATCCCGATCTTTGAAGTCAAGCTCCTGCTCGGTCACACGCTGACCGAAGACGAACAGGACATCCTGGATGCGGGTCAGCCCAAGGACATCGATGTCCAGACCTTCTTTTCCATGATCAACCGCCTGCACCACCGCAGCGATCACCTGCTGCTGTGCATCTGCAACAGCGGACGCCGCAGCCTGACGGCAGCCTCCCTGCTGCGCTCGCTGGGCTACCCGAAGTCGCTGTCGGTCGCGGGCGGATTCCAGGCCTGGAAGAAGCTGCAGGCGCCGACCGCAGCCACAGCGGCCCAGCAGCCGGTCCCGGGCATCGGCTCCTGAAATTCCCGGTCTTCAGACCAGTTCGGGCACGGCGCTGTTCGCCGGCTTCAGCGGGGATACGCCGCTTTCAGGTGCGCACAGCCTGTCCAGCGCCTGCACCACCAGCGGCCGGATGAACGCACACCCGCCATCGATCACCGCGTAGAGCGCGCGCGAGGCTTCAAGGTTGCCTTTGAGTGACGTGGCCTGGGCGGAGGCCTTCAGCGCGCGGTCGATGTCGCCCTGGTACAGGGTCGAAAAACCCTCGATCTGCTTGATGAGTGCGCGCAGCAGGTGCTCCTCGGTCGCCAGTTTCTTCAGGAATTTAGGTCCCTGAGACGGGTTCAGCGTCATCCGTTTGCACAGGGCGGCTTGCCTGCGAGACGCATCGATGGCGGTCACGGTCTTCTGCAAATGGTCTCTGGCTGAATTCGTGCGCTGCTGGCGCGCCTCAACCACCACATCGCTGTGGCGGGTCGGCCCGGTGGCTGCCCGGGCCAGGTCGCGGGTGAAGTGAAGGTCAGCCACCTGCTGCAAGGGCGCGTGCTCAAAGCCCTGGATGTAGGCGCCGCCCTCGGTGCAGTTGTACAGCGCCAGTTGCGGATGGCGCTCGGCCATGTCCCTGGCGATCAGCTCGAACTGGTGGTGGAACATGTAGTAGTCGGATGGGCTCTGCACGGTGCCGCCGTGGTACCCGGGCAGGGAAAACAGCTTGCGCTTGCCCCCTGGCCCGAGGTTGGCATCGGCTGCGTACTGCTTGCCATCCTGGAGCGCCAGGTCCTGACCGGTCAGAACGATCGGGGAGCACTGCCAATGGCGTGCCAGCAGAAGACCGATGAGGGCCACCGACGGGGCGTGCAGCGGTATCAGGGGCTGCCCCATCGACGCTTCGATCCAGTGGTCCACCGGGCCACCCGAGGAATAGAAATACACCTGCCTGAACTTCCTGATCACGTTGGGATGGCCGTTCGCTGCCACGATCAGTGGCGGCAGGAAATCGTCGGGCACATCCCTGAAGAAGTTGCAGGTCTCGGTCGTCTGGTCCTGGGGATCCAGCACCACGACAAAGTCGGGTTGCACCCGGGCCAGGTACAGCCGCCGCAGTGTCTGCAGAGGCGCAATCAACAGCGCCTTGCCTTTCAACGCCCTCAGCTGGTCGATGTTCTTTTCGAGCGACGGACCCGGTGCGATCAGGACCGCGGGGCGACCCTGGAAAACGCCGTCGAGCTCGGACAGGTTGTGCTGGCTGGCCACCAGCGGAATGTTGCCGATCCCCTGCTCCAGCCATGTCTTGGCAAACCATTTAGTTGTGTTGAAGTTGACCCAGAGCCCCATCACGGCCTTGTGGATCAGTGCATCGTGATCGGGCTGGTCCGGCAGGGCGTCACCCCGCAGGTCCAGCCTGGCGATACGGTCGGGATAGGGGCGCCTGAGTCCACCAAGGGTCGCGAGGATCTGGGCCTCGTTGCTGACCCGATAGACCTCTCCATCGGGCGTCGGCGTTGCTGGCGACGCCTCATCCACCACGAACAGCATCCGCCGCTGCCCGCGGGATGCCAGCGCCTGCTGGACCTGTGGATCAAAGTCACCGTGCACGACAAACAGATCCGCTTCGAAATTCCAGCTCGCCGGGAGCGCGTGGTCGATCAGGCGCTGCCAGATGTCGTCTGCGTCAGACACCTCGCCCGACGCGACCGACCGGATGCCTTGCTGGACCCAGTCCTGGATCACGCCCTCCGAGATCGCCAGGGCCTCCATCGCACACCGCATTCTTTGCACCGTGGCGCTGGTCGGGATCACGCGCTCAGCCGCACCAGCCTGGCCAGCTTCCCTGGGGTTGGCCAGGGCCTTGAGAAACCGCAACTGGTCCACCCGGCTTCTCGCGCTGGCCTGGTCACCCTCGCTGATGGCCAGCACCGCCTGGTAGGCGGCTTCAACCGCTTTCTCCAGGACACCGTCGATGGAAGTCGGGGATGTGATCATGGTGTCGTCGATGTTCATGGAGAGGGACCGTCCGGTCGGAGTTTCAGAAAGCGCCTGGCGACATTCGGCCACCAGGGATCACCACGCAGGCAACCGCCGCGCAGCGCCGGAACCTGCGCGCGCCTGTCTCAGTGCTCGCGCAGCTTGGCGCGCAGGCGGGCAATCGACTGGCTGTGCAGCTGGCAGATGCGCGACTCGGTGACGCCGAGCACGGCAGCGATTTCCTTCAGGTTCATGTCGTGCTCGTAGTACATGCTCATGATCTGCTGCTCGCGATCGGGCAGCACCTTGATCGCGGCCACCAGCGCGGTGCGCATGCGCTGGTCCTGCAGCACGGCGGAGGGCTCGGCGTCGCTGTCGCCCATGTGGCGGTCGAGAAAGCCGTCTTCGTCGTCACCGTGGCCGCTGATGTCTTCCAGGTACACGAGCTGGGTGCCACGCACCTTGGCCAGCAGGTGCTGGTAATCGGCCAGCTCCATGCCGAGCTCCTTCGCGATCTCGGACTCCAGCGGCGGGCGGTGCAGCTTCTGCTGCAGCCGGTGCACCGCCTGCTCGATGTCTTTCTGGCTCTTGCGCGAGCCGCGCGACATCCAGTCGCCTTCGCGCAGTTCGTCAATCATGGCGCCGCGGATGCGCTGGCTGGCAAAGGTCTCGAACTGCACACCCTGTGTCGGTTCGAAGCGCGAGATGGCTTCGGTCAGGCCGATCATGCCGACCTGGATCAGGTCGTCGATCTCCACGCTGGGCGGCAGCTTGGCGATCATGTGGTGGGCCAGACGCCGCACCAGCGGGCTGTATTTGCGCAATTGGTCGTCCCTGTTCAGGGTGCCTTTGGCGGTGTACATCGTCTTCAACTCCAGAGTGGTTGGGCTGCCACCGCGTGGCGCTCGCCCGCGGCAGCGGGGCGCAGGCCGCGCTGCAGGGCATGGGTGTGTTGCTGGCCAGGCTGCTGGAGCGCGCTCTCCAGCACGCGCAGGCCCCAGGTCTGCACCGGCCAGGTGTCCACCGAGACGCCGAGGTGGCGGGCGGCGCAGTCGGCCACCGTGTCCACCACCTGCTGCAGCGGCACCGGTTCAGGCTCGAAGCCCGACGCCAGCGGCGCGAGCACGGGTGCAAGGCCGGCGCTGTGCAGCAGCTTGAGCGCGCCATAGGCATCGATGCTGGCCTGCGCCTGCGGCAACACCGGCACCAGGGCGCGGGTCGCCACGCCCGGCAGCAACGCGCACAGCGTCTGTGCCGGGGCGAAGAGCAGGACCAGCGCCTCGTGGCTGAACGGCGCGAGCAGGCGCGAGAACGCGACGGCGGCACCCGCGGCCTGTGCCGTCTGTTGCAGCATCTGCAGGCCACCGGCACCGGGCATGACCAGCCACTCGGCGCCTTCGGGCGCACGGCCCAGACCGGAGATGGACGGGTCCTGCAGCGCGTGCAGCAGGCCGAGGTGGCCGCCACCCTGGCCGCGACGCGCACCCGCTTCGTTCGCCGTGCCGTCCACGATGACAGCCTCGCGGCCGAGCGATGTGAGGTGCGACGCCAGGGTGCAGAGCCATTCGTAGGCGCGTGCGGGCTGGGCGGGGCAGGCCACCGGCATCAGCGCGGCACCGCCGCGGGGTCGCTCACCCCGCAGGCCCGATGCCTGATCGACACCGATCTCAAACATGCGAGGCTCCCAGGTCGATGCCGCGGGCCGAGGCCTGGGAGAAATAGAAACCCATGTCGGTGGACAGCGGGTCGTAGGCCGACTTGCCTTCGGTGCCCATGGACAGGCGCACCAGCGAAGCCGCGTCACCGTGCTGCCAGTCTTCGGGCACGCGCTGGCCGTTGGCCACGCCGCGCAGCACCACCTGGTGGCGGATCAGGGCGTCGATCGCCGGACCGAGCTTGACCGCTTCATCCACCTTGCTGAGCACGACGCCGTGCAGCGTGCTGGCCTTGAACGAGGTGAGCACATCGTCGAGCGTGTCGCCGTGCGAGCTGGCGTTGAGCACCAGGGTCTTCTTGACCTTGGGCATGTCGAGCACGTCGAGCATGTCCTGGATACGCTGGTCGCGCTGGCCCAGACCGGCGGTGTCGATGATCACCATGCGCTTGTTGGCCAGCAGGTTGAGCAGGTCCTTCAGCGCGGCGCGGTCGTGCGCCAGATGCGCCACCACGCCGAGCATGCGGCCGTAGGCGCGCAGCTGCTCGTAGCCCGAGACGCGGTAGGTGTCGAGCGTGATCAGGCCGACGCTGCCCGAGCCGAACTGCTTGACGCACTGGGCCGCGAGCTTGGCGGCGGTGGTGGTCTTGCCGACCCCGGTGGCGCCGATCAGGGAGACCACGCCCCCTTCGTCGCACAGGCTGGCGCCCGGCGCGGCCACCCGCAGGTTGCGCGTGATCACGTCCATGAGCCAGCGCACGGCCTCGGGTGCGCTGCTATCGGCCGGCAGGCGTTCGAGTACGGCGCGCGACATGGCGGGCGAGAAGCCGGCACGGATCAGCTTGAGCATCAGGCTGGACTGGATCGGGTTCTGTTTGGACGAACCGAGCCAGGCCAGCGTGTTGAATCGCTCCTCGATCATTTCCTTCAGTGCCGAGAGCTCCACCGCCACGCGGCTGTCGTCACCGGCGGCGCCGGCAGCGCTGTCGGACAGGCGCTGCGGGGGCAGCGAGTCTTCCCAGCT